>NZ_JBFAXA010000026.1:102056-115682 GCF_040689265.1 Streptomyces sp. NPDC052012 | reverse complement strand
ACCACCGCGACCGTTCTCGCCCAGGCCCTGGTGCGCGAGGGTCTGCGCAACGTGGCCGCCGGCGCCAACCCGATGGCTCTGAAGCGCGGTATCGACAAGGCCGTCGAAGCGGTCTCGGGCGCCCTGCTCGAGCAGGCCAAGGAACTGGAGACCAAGGACGAGATCGCCAACACCGCGGCCGTGTCCGCCGGCGGCGACCGGGTGATCGGCGAACTGATCGCCGAGGCCATGGACAAGGTCGGCAAGGAAGGCGTCATCACCGTCGAGGAGAGCAACACCTTCGGCCTGGAGCTGGAGCTCACCGAGGGCATGCGCTTCGACAAGGGATACATCTCGCCCTACTTCGTCAGCGACCCCGAACGCATGGAAGCGGTCCTGGAGGACCCGTACGTCCTGCTCGTCGGCTCCAAGATCACCGCGGTGAGGGACCTGCTGCCCTTGCTGGAGCAGGTGATGAAGGAGAGCCGGCCGCTGCTGATCATCGCCGAGGACGTCGAGGGCGAGGCACTGGCGACCCTGGTCGTCAACAAGATCCGCGGCACCTTCAAGTCCGTCGCCGTCAAGGCCCCGGGCTTCGGTGACCGCCGCAAGGCCATGCTGCAGGACATGGCGATCCTCACCGGCGCCACGGTCGTCTCGGAGGAGGTCGGCCTCAAGCTGGAGAACGCGGATCTGGAGGTGCTGGGCCGCGCCCGCAAGGTGGTCGTCACCAAGGACGACACCACCATCGTGGAAGGCGCCGGCGACGGATCGGCGATCCAGGGGCGGGTGAAGCAGATCCGCGCCGAGATCGAGCGCTCCGACTCCGACTACGACCGCGAGAAGCTCCAGGAGCGCCTGGCCAAGCTCGCCGGCGGCGTGGCCGTGATCAAGGCCGGTGCCGCCACCGAGGTGGAGCTCAAGGAGCGCAAGCACCGCATCGAGGACGCCGTCCGTAACGCGAAGGCCGCCGTCGAGGAAGGCATCGTGCCCGGCGGTGGCGTGGCCCTGCTCCAGGCGTCGGAGAAGGCGTTCGAGAAGCTGGAGTTGGACGACGACGAGCACACCGGCGCGGAGATGGTGCGCCGCGCGGTGACCGCTCCTCTGCAGCAGATCGCCCGCAACGCGGGTCTGGAGGGCGGCGTCGTGGTGGAGAAGGTCCGTACCCTGCCGGTCGGCCACGGTCTGAACGCGGCGACCGGCGAGTGGGTCGACATGCTGGCCGCCGGGATCATCGACCCCGTGAAGGTCACCCGCTCCGCCCTGCAGAACGCCGCCTCCATCGCCGGTCTGTTCCTCACCACCGAAGCCGTGATCGCCGACAAGCCCCAGGAGAAGGAGGCAGCTCCCGCGGCAGCAGGCGCCGATCTGTGACCGTCGCTGCGGGCGGCGACAGACCGGAGCGGGTGTCGGCGGCCGAAACGGGCTGTCGGCATCCGCTCGGCCGCGTGATTCACGAGGGAGTGATGCCGTCGATCAGGTTCGAGACCAGGGCGACGACGAACTCGTCCGTCACCGGTTCGTCGGGGATCAGCAGACGGTGGTACACGGCGCCCCACAGCTGGTCGACCAGGACCTGCACGTCGACGTCGTCCCGGATCTGCCCCTGCTCCTTCGCCCGCGTCAGTCGCTCTCCGGCCAGGCGTCGCCGTTCGGAGGAGTAGAGCGAGCGGAAGGCCTTGGCCAGATCCTCGTCGGTCTGGGACTGGCCCACCAGCTCGGTCACCACGCGCCCGGCCGGTGTCCGCGTCATGATCCGCACGAACGCGCGCAGCTGGCTCAGGAGGTCGGCGCGGATGTCGCCGGTGTCGTCGAAGGCGAGGGTCTCCTCGACGGCGTGGAAGTAGCCGTCCAGTGCGAGGGCCCCTTTGGAGGGCCACCACTTGTAGAGGGTCGTCTTGCTGACACCCGCCAGGCGGGCCACCCGCTCGAAGGTCAGGTCGGCGATTCCCTCGTTCAGGAGCACCTCGCCGACCGCACGGAAGACGTCCGCGCGGACCTCGTCGGCCGGGCGCCGTCCCCGCCCGCGAGCCGGGCGCTCGTCGGCGCCGCCGGCCGTCTTCGTCACCATGTCCTCCTCGATAGTTCTGGGACCGGATCAGTCTAGGAACACCTCAAGTCGCCGCGCGGTGCGGGCACCCGGCCCACCCGACCGCCCGCAGCGTCACGAACCTGTGCCCTTGACGTGGAGGAGCTCGCCGAAGCCGAGGCGGGTGAGGAAATCCTCCTGGGCGCGGCGCAGGACCTCGTTGACCTCTTCGACACCGGCCTGGCTGAAGTCGACGACGGTCCGGAAGGGGCGAGTGCCGGCCGGAAGAGCGAGCACCCGGGTGATCTCCTCGGCGACGGCACGCGGATGCGCGTACACGCCCGGCGGGAAGAGCGCCTCGGTGGCCTCCTCGTTGCGGGCGACCATCGAGTCCAGAACGCCGTACGCACGGGTCCGCTCCTCGTCACCGGCGCGGTCGGCGTTGGGGAAATGCTCGGTCCCCTGGGTGAAGGGTCCCGGCATCACGATGGTGGTCTCGATGCCCAACTGGCCGACTTCGTACGCCGTGACCTGGGCCAGCGCGTCGGCGGCGGACTTCGACGCCACGTAGGGGCCGAGGAAGGGCGGTACCACGACCGAGGTCGTGCTGCCGACGTGGACCAGCGTGCCGGAGCGCCGTTCCCGCATGTGGGGGAGGGCCGCGCGGTTGACGCGCTGGATGCCGAGGGCGTTGATGTCGAAGAGGCGCTGGATGTCCTCAGGGGTGAACGCCTCGACGTAACCGACGTAGAGGTGCCCGGCGTTGTGCACGACCGTGTCGAGCCGGCCGGCCTCGTCGAGGACGGTGGCGACGGCCGCCTCGGCCGAGGCCTCGGACTGCACGTCGAGTTCGACGACGCGCAGGTCCTGCCCCTCACGGCGGCCGAGGTCCAGCAGTTCCTCGGCGCGGTCGGCGTTGCGCCCGCGCACGTCGCGCATGCTGGCGTACACGGTGTGGCCGGCGGCCGCGAGGGCGCGGGCGGTGAGGTTTCCGATGCCGGTGGCGACACCGGTGATGAGAACGACGGATGACATGGGCCGGTCCTGTTCAGGGGAGTGCTACCGGACGAGGGAGCGGGGCCGCGCGGCGGGCCTGCGCGTTCAGGCGAGGCCGCCGTTGGTGTAGAGCACCTGGCCGTTGACCCAGCGGGCGGGGCCTGCGAGGAAGGCGACCGACTCGGCGACGTCCTGCGGTTCGCCGAGGCGCTCCAGCGGGGTCGCCTCGGCGAAGCCGGCGATCGTGGCCTCGTCCTTGCCCTCGAGGAAGAGCGGCGTGGCGATCGGTCCCGGCGCGACGGTGTTGACTGTGATGTCCCTGCCGCGCAGTTCGCGCGCGAGGATCAGCGTGATGCCCTGCACGGCGGCCTTGGTGGCGACGTAGGCGCCGTAGCCGGGCAGTTGGGTGCGCGTGACGGACGTCGACACGTTGATGATCGCGCCGCCCTCGCGGACGCGGCGGGCGGCCTGCTGGGAGACGACGAAGGTGCCGCGGAGGTTCGTGCGGTACATCCGGTCCAGGTCGTCCAGGTCCAGCGCGGCGATCGGCGCGAGCTTCATGATGCCGGCGGTGTTGACCACCACGTCGATCCCGCCGAACGCCGCCTCGACGGCGTCGAAGACACCTTCCATGGCCTTCTCGTCGGCCACGTCGCCGCCGACCGCGAGCGCCTGGCCGCCGGACGCGCTGATCTCCTCGGCGAGGTCCGTCGCCTTGGCCTTGTTGCCGGCGTAGTGCACGGCGAGCGCGAAGCCGTCGGCGGCGAGCTTCTCGACGACTGCCTTGCCGATGCCGCCGGAGCCGCCGGTGACGAGCGCGACGCGGGGGGTGGATGAGGGGGTCATGGGACTTCTCCTCTACGAGATGTGGACGCTGAGTCCATATAAGCAAAATATGAACGGCACGTCCATATCTGGCTCAAGATTCTTTGCCGCGAGTTTCTCCGTCTCACTCACGGACCAGGAGCCCCGGCGAATCAGAAGACCCGTTCGGCCGTCGTGCGGAACCGGGCCCGGTACACCGTGGGAGACACACCCCACCGTGGGGGACACACCCGCGGCGTGCTGGAACACGCGTCGCAGTCGTGAGCATCGCCGGGCGGCGCTCCTCCCCCTATGTGACCCATGACACATCCCGTTCCTGTCAGCAATCGGCGCGCTGCTCCGCTCAACCCACGCAGAGCAAGCGAGCAGAGCGAGCGAACCGACAGGAGCAGACACATGAAGCACCGCATCGTCGTCCTCGGCGCCGGCTACGGCGGGTCCTTCGCGGCCGGGATCCTGGCGCGCCGGCTGTCCCCGGCGGACACCGAGATCACCGTGATCAACGCCGAGCCGGACTTCGTCCAGCGGCTGCGGCTGCACCAGTTCGCCGTCGGTCAGGAGGTCGAGACCCCCAAGCTCGCCGACGTCTTCGCGGGCTCGGGGATACGGCTGCGCCTGGCTCGGGTCACCGCCGTGGACCCCGACCGCCGGGTCGTCACCGTGGCCGACGCCGACGGCGGCGGCGAGATCGGCTACGACACGCTGCTGTACGCCCTCGGCAGCCACGTCGCCGACAGCGGCGTCCCCGGCGTGGCCGAGCACGCCTTCGACGTCACCGGCCGGCCCTCGGCGCTGCGTCTGCGCGAGCGGCTGGACACCCTGGACAAGCGGGCTGAGGGCGGAAATGTGCTGGTCGTCGGCGACGGACTGACCGGCATCGAGACCGCCACCGAGATCGCCGAGTCCCGGCCCGGCCTGGCGGTGACGCTGGTCGCCCGCCACGAGCTGGGCGCACGCCTGTCCGCCGGGGCCCGCAGTCACCTGCGCCGGGCCTGCGACCGGCTGGGCATCACCGTCGTGGAGCACACCAGCGTCGAAGCCGTCGAGGCGACACGGGTGCTGTGCGCCGACGGGACGGTCCTGGCGTCGGACGCGACCGTGTGGACGGCCGGGTTCGCGGTCCATCCGATCGCCGCGGTCAGTGGGCTGGAGGTCACCGAGACCGGGCAGATCGTCGTCGATCGCACCATGCGCTCGGTCTCGCACCCGAACGTCTACGCCGTCGGCGACGCCGCGTACGCCCTCGGCGACAACGGCCGTCCGCTGCCGATGTCCTGCGCGTCGGCCGGCGCCACCGGCCGGCAGGCCACGGAGGCCATCGTGGGGCGTCTGACCGGCCGTAAGGTCACGGACATCAAGCTGGTCTACGTGGGCAACCACATCAGTCTCGGGCGGCGGGACGGCATCCTGCAGCTGGTCGACGGCGAAGGGCGGGCGAAGCCGAAATACCTGGGCGGCCGGAAGGCCGCGCGGATCAAGGCGGGCGTCCTGAAGATGTCGCTGTGGGGCGTCATGCACCCGACCTTCGGCATGCCCAAGCGGCGGCGCCGCCTGACCGCCGCGCCGGAGGTGGCGGCCGAGAAGGCGTTCGTGTAAGAGCCCGGTCCGGCTCAGTCACCCCATAGGGTGATCGTGTGGACAGCACCGCGACTGATCGCTTCGACACCAGTCGGTTCGAGGCCAGCCGGAACCGGCTGGCCTCACTGGCGTACCGGCTGCTGGGTTCCGCCGCCGACGCCGAGGACGCCGTGCAGGACGCGTTCCTGCACTGGCAGGCCGCCGACCGGCAACGGATCAAGGTACCGGAGGCATGGCTGACCAAGGTCGTCACCAACCTGTGCCTCGACCGGCTCCGCTCGGCGCAGGCCCGCCGCGAACGCAGCGCCGGTGCATGGCTTCCCGAACCGCTCCTCGACGGCGACCCGATGCTCGGCCCGGCCGACACCTTCGAGCAGCGTGAATCGGTCTCCCTGGCCGTGCTGACGCTCATGGAGCGCCTGTCCCCGGTCGAGCGGGCCGTCTACGTCCTGCGCGAAGCGTTCTCCTACAGCCACGCCGAGATCGCCGAGATCCTCGACATCACCGAGTCCACCAGTCAGCAGCACCTCCACCGGGCCCGGCGCCGCATCACCGCCGCGCGCCGCCGCGGGGGCGAGGTCGACCCCGCCTCCGCCCGCAGGATCGTCGAGGAGTTCCTCTCCGCCGCCACCTCGGGCCGCACCGAACGGCTGGTGGCGCTGCTCACCGACGACGCGACCGCGATCTCCGACGGCGCGGGTCTGAGCAGGACGCTCCTGCGGTTCGACACCCCGGAGCGCGTCGCCGCCGTCGCCCGGGCCGGCTTCCGCCCCACCTCCGCGAAACGGCGATTCGCCGGCGGCACGCCCGCCCTCCACTACGCGGTCGTCAACGGCGCCCCCGCCCTCCTCGCAGTGGTCGGCGACCAGGTCGTGGGAACCGTCACCTTCGACCTCACCGACGGCAAGATCGCCACCGTGCGCGGCATCGCCACCCCCGCCCGCCTCGTCCGCATCACCGACGCCTGGCGGCAGCACGAAGCGGACACGCCGCTCATCCCCGAGTGGTGACCCGACGCGGACCACTCCTCGAGCGGCGTGCCTCCACGGGCCGCGGTGACGCCGGACCGGTCACCGCGACCCCCCTGGAGGCTCACCTCCGCACCACAGGTCCTGCCCCGCGTTACGTCACCCGCCGGCGAAGGACGTGACGGCGACCGCGACGTCGTGCTCGGCCTCCGACAACCGGCGGCGGAGCCGGCGAATCAACGCGTCCCTCTGGCGCACGTCCGACTCCTGCTCACGCTCGGCCGCCAGAAGCGCGGCCTCTGCCCGGTCGAGCTGATCCTCGAGGTCGGCGCACTCGGACGTGGCCCGCTCGAGGGCGCGTCTCGCGTCCTCCAGCTCACGCTCCTGGACCCGGATCCGGCGCCGCAGGCTGTCACATTCCTGCTCGGACCGGCGCTGCTCCTCCCTGAGGGAGACCAGAGCGGTTGCCGACCGCTTCTGCTGGGCCCTGTCCTCTTCTTCCAGCTCGAGTATGCGAACTTCCAGCTCATGGGTCCGCTGTTGCAGCTCGGCAACGCCGGCCGAGGCCTGGAGCACAGTGGCTGCCGCGTTCTCCCTCTCGTAGAGAACGCCTTCCAGACGGTCGCTGAGGATCTGGACCCGGTACCGCTCCGGGTGGGTCGATTCCAGGGCATGCAGGTGGATCTCGTAGCACCGGCTGCGGACCTCGGGACTGACACGTCCGGGGTGAGCATCCTCCACGGCATCGAGGAGGGCGTCCACGATGGCCTTGTCGGGAATCCGCTCGCCCTGCAGCCACCTGGTCAGATTGGACGGGTCGTAGTGCCGTTTCACCGCGAAATCCCGCACGCCGTTGCCGCTTTCCGCCAGCAGGTGCCGCAGCAGCTTGGCCAGGACGTACTGCCCAGGGGTCAGACCCCGTTTGACGGGGCTCCTCAGTGATTTCGGCTCCTTCCAGCCGGCTCCCGGGTCCAACGGGTTCTCCACCGGCCGCCGTCCACTTTCAAGATCTGTCATCTTCGCCCCGAAGCAGAAGTGTTGAGCAACATGCCGTTGACAGCATGCAACACCCGGTTGCTCGAAATGCTGCTGTTGTCCGAGCCCGCCGGCCGGATTCAGCGGAAGGAGAAGCATGTCCGAGCAGTCACAAGCCCCCTGCGAACCGACGCCGCGGAACGAGGGCGCACGACGGTGGAGCCGCATCCCCGCCCTCGCGGCCGAGACGATCAGGATCGTCCTGCACGCGGTCGCCATCGCCGTGACCATCCTCGATCACTGAGAGCCCGTTCCCCATGGATGCCACCGGGCCCCGGCCCGTCGCCACGGAAGGCGGCCGCCCCGTGGCATACGGCGCCGCACAGACCCATGCAGGCAAGGCCGGAAGGGTGGGGGATGCGCCACCTGGCCGGTGCGCCTCGCCCGGTGCGGGTGGCCCCGTACGATGACTTCCGTGACCAGGAGCACCCGATCGAGCAGCCGCCCCACCGGGCGGCTGCTCGTGTTGCTGGTCCTGGCGGTACTGGCCGGTGTGGTGGGTATGCACGGACTGGCTCCGGGTGCGGCCGTGGCGGCGCAGGCGGGGGCCGGTCACGAGATGGTGATGGCCGCTGCTGACGGCGTACCGCACGCGGACGGGGGATGCTCGCACACCGACGGCGGACCGGGGCATCTCGATCACGCCGATGCCATGTGTGCGGCCGCCGGTACCAGTTCGGCCTACACGCCGCCGGCGCTGGCCGCCGGCACGGTGCTGCACGCGCCCGCCGCCCCGGGTCCCCTCGCGGCGGCCACCGGCTCGTCCCATGACGGACGCGCCCCACCGGACCTTTCCGAGCTGCAGCTTCTACGGATCTAGAGCGGCCCGCTCGGCACTCCTTGCGCCCCGTGGCGCGGGTGCCGTGCCCTCGCACGCCCTCCATCCGATCCACCGCGCGCTGCGACTGGCGCGCGTGAAGGAGTTGCACCACCATGATCCGCAAGCGTTCACTGCTCCGTCGTACCGCGGTCGTTGCCGCCGCGGGCGCGGCAGCGTTCGTCCTGGCCGCCTGTGGCGGCGAGGGCGACGACTCCGCCGGACACGGCGGCCACGACAACGGCACCGCTTCCGCCCCTGCCTCCACCTCTGCACAGGCGTCGCAGGGGCAGCACAACGCGGCCGATGTCGCCTTCGCCAAGGGGATGATCCCGCATCATCGCCAGGCCGTGGAGATGGCCGACCTCGCGCCCGAGCGGGCCCAGTCGGCCGAGGTGAAGAAGCTCGCCGCCGGCATCAAGAAGGCCCAGGACCCGGAGATCAAGAAGCTGTCGGGCTGGCTGACCTCCTGGGGCGAGGAGGTGCCCGCCGAGGGTGCCATGGACCACTCCGCGCACGGCACGGGCGGAATGATGACGGCCGAGGAGATGACCGAGCTCGAGAACGCCTCGGGCGAGGCGTTCGACACCGCCTTCATGGAAATGATGATCAAGCATCATGAAGGCGCGGTCGAGATGGCCAAGGCCGAGCAGGCCGACGGCGCCTACGCCCCGGCCAAGAAGATGGCCGGACAGATCATCACCTCGCAGAGCGCGGAGATCGAGCAGATGAACAAGCTGCTCGGCAGGAACTGACCGACCGCGAGCACGGGGCGGGCACGACCGGTGCCCGCCCCACCCGCCTCACCGCACCGCCTGCCGTACTCGCCTCCAACGAGTCAGGCGCACGCGCACCTGACCGGGGGATAGGGTCGGCGGATGCGCCAGTTCACGGACGGTGAAGCCCTGTCAGAGATCGTGCACGAGGCCCTGGGGGCGGGAGCCCGCATCGCCGGAGCGGACCGGTTGCGCGGGGGCAGCAAGAAGGGGGTCTACCGGGTTCACACGGACGGATCACGCGCAGCGAGTGTGATCGTCTACAGCTGGGCCGAGGCCGAGAACTTCTGGCCGGCAGCGGAAGCCGCCGACGCGGCGCACCCGTTCGCTCCTGCCTCCGGTCTGGTTCCTTTCCTGGCCGCCCAGCGGAGGCTGGACGGCCTCGGAGTCCGGGTCCCGGAGCTGCTTCTGGCTGACGACAGCCGACGCCGCTACCCGGCGGACGTGGCAGTTGTCGAGGACGTTGCCGGCGGCACTCTGGAAGCGCTGCTGAAGACGGATCCGGCACGCGCGTCAGATGCCTTGAGCGAGCTGGCCGCAATGCTCGACGTGATGCACCAGCAGCACAGTCGGCACTACGGCAGGGTGGATGTGCTCGACCGGGGCGGCGCGGCGAGTGGCGAATCATGCGAGCGACTCGTGCTCGAGCGTGCCCTCGAGGATCTCGCCGAGGCGGCCGAACGTGACGCCAGGATCGGATCAGCCGCGGCCTCTCTGCACGATCGCCTGCAGGAGCTGGCCGCACGAGTGGCTCCGCGCGCGCAGCACGGACTGATCCACGGCGAACTCGGGCCCGACCACGTCCTGGTCGATGCCGCCGGACACCCCGTCCTCATCGACATCGAGGGCCTGATGTACTTCGACGTCGAGTGGGAGCACGTGTTCCTCCAGCTCCGCTTCGGCGACCAGTACCCGGCCTTGTCACGCCCTGGGCTCGATCCGGCACGCCTCGACCTCTACATGCTCGCGATGCGCCTCTCCCTGGTCGCCGGTCCCCTGCGCCTTCTCGACGGCGACTTCCCGCACCGCGCGGTGATGCAGGAAATCGCCGAGCACAATGCGAAGGAAGCGCTGGCCCTGTTGACTCAGTAGCGCGGTGACTCCAGGACCGGACCTGGCCGGGCCTGCCGCACGGGCATCGCGCCGTCCCCACCGCCTGCGCCGGGCCGGCGCGCCCGCGGCCCGGGGTTCCCAGTGGCTCTTCCAGCCGGTTCCCAGGGTGTCACCGGCGTCCGCCTCGATGGTGAAGTCCTCATCCGCCGGGTCAGGAGACGGACATGTACGACGGACCTCCCACCACCCTTCCCGAGGACCTGCTTCTGCTGCTCGCCCATCCGCGCAGCGGAGTGCTGAGGCCGCCCCGGCACTTCGGCCGGGTCCTCGGCGGAGCGGTGCTCACCGAGCTGATGCTCACCGGTGCGATCAGCGTCGACGACACCCGCATTCTCACGGTGCGCAAAGTGCGGCCCGCCGACCCGTTCGCCGGCCGGGTGCTGAACCGGATGCTGCGGACCAGGAAGGACGCACGCTCCATGCGGCTGGAGCGGTGGGTGCACAGGGCGTCCGGCGACCGGATCGTCCAGGTGTATCTGGACGCCCTCGCCGAGCGGGGAGTGGTGCGGCGCCACACCCCTTCCTTCCTCGGCCTGTTCGCGTCGGCCACGTGGCGGGCGGTGGACCCGGGCGGGCATGCCGATCTCGTCGCGCGGATCGACCGCGCCGTACGGCCCAAGGCGCACGGGGCGGTGCCCGGACCGCCGGACGTGCGCGGCCCGCACCTGGCGGCCCTGGCCGGGGTGAGCCGGCTGAACCGTCGTCTGGACGCCGAGTGGTGGCGCCTGGGCATACGGATCCTGCTGCGGGACCTCACCCGCGCCACTCCGATCGCCGAGGCCACCCGCAGGGTCGTCCAGGCCGACCGGCGCCGCGGTGGCGGCGGTGGCGACTGGAACCCCGGCGAGTGGACCAGCCCCGTCTCGGGCAACGAGGGCTGGAGCGACGGCGGCGGGGGCGGAAGCGACGGGGGCGGAGGCGGGGGTGACGGTGGAGGCGGCGGTGACTGACGCGGTCAGGAGCCCGGGCCGAGTACCCAGCCCGTGGCGCTGCGGTCCAGGCCCAGCAGGCCGCCGGCGTACGGGTGGAGGGAGGGGTCCGGGCCGGGGGAGTCCTCGATGTGGAGGCGGTCGGGGACGTCGGTCTGCCACAGCGGGCGGCCCTCGGCGGTGAGGTCGTACGCGTACAGCGTCGCCTGCTCGCCGTCCGGCACCCACGGCAGGACGTGGACGACCGTGTCGGTGAGCACCGCCTGGACGTGCGCGGCGGGCAGCGGGATCCGCAGCGGGGCGTCGGCCAGTGCCGGTGTGTCGCCCCAGACCGTGAGGACGCGGCCGGAGCCGTCCCTCTCCTCCACCGCCGCGGCCACGACGCCGTCCGCGGTACGGACGACGTGTTCGAGCTTCTGGCGTGCCCCGTCCGCGGGTGCCGGGACCGGCTGGGTCCGTTCGATACCGCGCGGGCCGGTGAACGCGAGCCCGCCCCGGTAGTGGACGAGCGCCCGGTCCTCGCCCAGCGGGTGGACCGACTGCACCCGGCCGGGCAGGCTGCCCCGCCAGCGCCGTTCACCGGTGGCCGTGTCCAGCGCCGTCACGGTGCCGTCCGCCGCCGCCTGGACGAGCAGCAGCTCCCCGGCCAGGAACACCGGCTCGGACACCGCCTTGCGGGGATCTCCCAGACGGGCGCCGGTGTCCGTACGCCACACCTCCCGGCCGCCGGCCGCCTCGTACGCGAAGACCTCCGAGCCCAGCCGACCGTAGACGCGGGTGCCGTCCTGCGCGTAGTCGGTGGTACGGGCACGGACCAGCCGCTTGCCGGTGGCCGTGGAGTGGATCTCGACATGACGGTCCGCCACGGTCGACGAGCCGTTCACCCGCGGCTTCTTCGTGGTGCGCGTGGCGACGAGCACCTTGCCGTCCGGCGACAGCTCCACGTGCTCGGCGGAGTCGTAAGGGCGCCAGGTGCAGCGCAGCAGCTCCTCGCCCGCCGCCGACAGCAGCCGGAACTCCGAGCGGCGGTCCTCCCCGTGCTGGTGATGGGCGGCCACCACCAGCGGCCCGCCGCCGCCCGCCGGGGCGGAGAGCGTGACGAGCGCATCCACGGGACGGAACGCCTCCCCCAGCGGGGTGCGCCAGTGCCGCGTGACGCCGTCGCCCTCCAGCCGGCCGGACACGAGGTCGCCCTCGGGGTCCACCCGGTACACGACCGGCGCCCCGCCACCGGCGGCGGCCGGGAGCACCAGCGACGGCCCGCCCGGCAGCGTCGCGACCGAGCGGGCCCGCTCCCGCAGCCCGGGTGCCGCCGGTGCGGGAAGGCCGATGCGGGCGGCGGGCGCGTCCACCGCGGCGGCACCGGTGCAGTCGAGTGCCGCCGCGGGCGGCTTCTGCGTCGTACACCCCGTCAGGGCGACCAGCAGCCCGGCCGAGGCTGTCGCCACCCGCCGAAGGCGGCCCCCGCGCACCCGTGCCTCCACGACGTCCCCCATGTCCACGAACTCCCCCGTCATCTCGCAGTCGTCTCCCGCGGCCCCGCACGGCCGGCTCGTCCCGGACCCGGCCATGGCGACCCTGCACCCGCAGCATGGCCGAGGACACCGACGGTGAGCTGGGAGCGGGGGTCCCAGCCGGTTCCCAGGTGATTTCCAGCCACCGGTGGGACGGTCGGTGGGAAGGCGGCCGGTGTTCGTACGAGTACGAGACTGATGCTCCGTCACCCACGGGTGGCGGGTGGCCTCTGTGAGCACCGCCGCCCACGTATCGATCCGGCCGGCGGCGGACCGCCGGTCCTCGGGGGGAGCACGTTCCATGCGCGTTCAGCGTTCCATCGCCCTTACGACGGCCGTACTCGGCCTCGTTCTTCTGAGCGGGTGCCGGACCGACGACGTCGAGGGCGTTCCCGTCGCCCCGTCCGGCTCCGCGTCCGGCGCGGAGTCGACCGCGAGCGCCGAGCCAGCGGAGGAGACCGAGGGCGCCGATCCGACCGCCGACGCGGCCGGGCGGCGCGTGGTCGACGCGGCGACGGCGGGCGGCCTGTCCAAGATGACCGGCGACCGTGCGCCGAGCGACGTGGCCATCGACCCGGGCGAGATGCGCGACGGCATGAACCTGGTGATGAACAACTACGCGTCCGCGGGCGGGGACCCCGTCCTCGTCGTCGCGGTCGACAACGTGCCGGAGGAGACCACCGAGCGCCGCGAACACCTCTGGCGGGGCATGCTCGAGCACATCAAGTGGGACTACGAGCTGGGCCAGCCGGAGGCCCAGCCGGTCGAGGACGCCGGCCCGCTCGGCGGCTCCGTCGAGTGCATGCTGGCCTCGCTCACCGAGGACGGTGACGTCGTCTGCGGCTGGGCCGACGACACCACCGCCGGCGTGGCCCACTTCCCGAACAGCACGCTGCCCGAGGCGGGCAAGCTGTTCGTCACCATGCGGGCCGACCTGGAGAAGTGAGCCCGCGCTTCCCGGTGCCGCCCCCCGCGCGGCACCCGGAAGCCCGTCGAGACAGCGGCGCCGCGCACCGGGCTTCCCCCCTAGGGGGTGTCCGCAAAGTCCCGCCTGCCCTGCGACGCCC
>NZ_JBFAXA010000026.1:0-101956 GCF_040689265.1 Streptomyces sp. NPDC052012 | reverse complement strand
GGCACGCACTCTCGCCGCACCGGGCGGACACCCGAGTACAACCAGTACGCGGATGTCCGCCCGGCACGCCGAGAGCACGCACCGGACGCCGCAGGCCCCGCCCTTCGGGCGGACGACGCGACTTTGCGGACACCCCCTAGGGCTCGAAGTGCGGCGCCGCGCCGTGCCCCGAGGATGCGGGCCGGCTCTGGGAGAACGCTGGGAGACGACCCCGGAAACGGAGGGTCCTGTTCCCAGCAGGCTCCCAGCGATTCCCCAGCCGCGCCTTCCAGCGGCCCCGTCCGTCGTGCACCTCCACCGGCCCCGTCCGTCGTGCACCTCCACCGGCCGCTCGCGGGACCGCAGTTGCCGCCCGCCATCACCCCCCGGCCCGACGCGAGCCCGAACAGGGGGAACCACCGTCCCATCTCCGTGCGTGTCCGGATAGCGACGCCGTTTCCGGCGTATACGACTGGTCTGGCACGCTTGCCTGCCACGAGAGGGGGTGGGGCATGTCAGAAGGGCTCCGCATCGGTGTTCTGGGTCCCATGACGGCCACGGTGGACGGGCGGGAAGTGGCACTCGGCGGACCGCGGCAGCGTGCGGTGCTCGCCGTGCTGGTGGCCGCCCGGGGCCGGCTGGTCACCCAGGAGGCGCTGATCGCCCAGGCCTGGGACGAGCGGCGCCCCCCTTCCCCGGCCACCCTCCACTCGTACGTCGCCGCGCTGCGCAGGGCCCTGGAGCCCGGCCGCGAGGCCGGCCAGACCGCGGGCGTCCTCGTCCGCGAGCACATCGGCTACGCCCTGCGGATCAGTCGGCACGCCCTGGACGCGGAGCGCTTCACCCAGCTGGCGGCACGCGGCGAGGAACTGCTGCGCGGCGGTGACCCCGAGCAGGCCGCCACCGTGCTGGGCGAGGCCCTCGCCCTGTGGCGGGGAACGGCGTACGCCGAGTTCGAGGGGCACGCCTTCGCCGCGCCCGAGACCGCCCGGCTGCACGGCCTGCGCCTGTCCGCCCAGGAGGACCTCTTCGCCGCGGAACTCGCCCGCGGACGGCACGCCGCGGTGATCGGCGACCTGGAGAAGCACACCGCCGAGGAGCCCTTGAGCGAGCGCGGCTGGGAACTGCTCACCCTGGCCCTGTACCGGTCGGGCCGCCAGGCCGACGCGCTGGCAGCGCTGCGCACCGCCCGCCGCATGCTCGCCGAGGAACTGGGCATCGACCCCGGCCCCTCGCTGCGCCGGCTGGAGGCGGCGGTGCTGGCCCAGGACGAGACCGCCGCGCCGCCCGTCCCCGCCCCGGACACCGACCTCGCCTACGGCGCCGCCGCGGCCGGTCCCTCGCGGGGCCGGAACCTGCCGTTCGCGCTGACCGGACTCGTCGGGCGACAGGAGGAACGCGAGCGCGTCGCCCTGCTGCTCCAGCAGCACCGGCTGGTGACGCTGACGGGACCGGGCGGCATCGGCAAGACCCGGCTGATGCTGGAGGTGGCGCACGCCCGCACCGACGAGGACGGGCCCTGGCTGGTGGAGCTGGCGGACCTGGAGGAGCCCGATCCGCAGCTGGTCGCCGTGAGCATCGCCGACGCGCTCGGCATCCGCGACGGGGCGAGCGCGGCCCGCCTGGCGGAGGTGCTGGGCGAGCGCAGGACGCTGCTGGTCCTGGACAACTGCGAGCATCTGCTCCAGGCCGCGGCCGGGATCGTCGCGCAGCTGCTCTCCCGCTGCGGCGGGCTGCGCGTGCTCGTCACCAGCCGCGAGCCGCTGGGCATCACCGGCGAGGCGGTCTACGAGGTGCCGCCGCTGACCGCCGGGGCGGGCGGCGAACTCTTCCTCGCAAGGGCCCGCGCCGTCACGCCCGGCTGGGTCCCCGAGGAGAGCGACGCGGAGGTGGCCGAGCGGATCTGCCAGGAGCTGGACGGCCTGCCGCTGGCCATCGAACTGGCCGCCGCGCAGTGCCGCATGCTGTCGCTCGAGCAGATATCCACGGCCCTCAACGACCGGTTCTCCGTGCTGGTCGGCGGGCCGGGTACCGGACCGGCGCGGCACCGGGCGCTGCGGGCCGCCATGGAGTGGAGCTACCGGATGCTGGAGCGCCCGGAGCGGGAGACGTTCCACCGCCTCAGCGTCTTCGCCGGCTCCTTCGACCTGGACGCCGCCACCGCGATCTGCGGCAGGCCGGTCCTCGCCGAACTGGCCGCCCTGGTCCGCAAGTCGCTGGTCACCGCCGAGACCGGCACCACCCCGCGCCGCTACCGCATGCTGGAGACGCTCAAGGAGTACGGCCGCAAGCAGGCCGACCCCGCCGAACTCGCCGCCGCCCAGGCCGCGCACCGGTCCTGGGTGCTGGCCCGCGCTGCCGCCGCCGCCCGCTGGATGGAGGGCCCGCACGCCGCCCGTGCCACCGAGCAGACCACGCGAGACCAGCCGGAGATCCGGGTGGCGTTCACCTCGGCGCTGCTGGCCCGCGACGGTGCCTACGCGCTTCAACTCGGTGGCGCGCTGATGCGGTTCTGGTACCGCAGCGGCCATGTCGCCGAGGGACTCGGCTGGCTGAGCGCCGCCCTCGAACTCACCCCGGAGGGCATGCCCGGCCCGCGGGCGCGCGCCCTGATCGCGACGAGCGCGCTCAACTACCTCAAGGGCGACTTCGCCACGGCCGCGCGGGCCGCCACGGACGCCGCCCGGCACGCCCGCGACGCGGGCGACACGGTGATCGAGGCCCAGGGACTGTCGTACCGGGCGCTGTTCGAGGGGATGGGCGGCACGCCGGGCACCGCGCGGCGTGCCGAGGCGGCGGTGGAGCTGGCGCGGATCTCGGGGGAGCCCTGGCTGGAGGCCGAGGCCCTCATGGTGCTCGGCATGCTGCTGCGCATCGACGGGGAGGGCGAGCGTGCCCGCGGGGTGCTGACCCACTCCATCACCCTGGCCGTCGCATGTGGGCACCGCTTCGTGCAGGCCTCGTCGTCCTGGCTGGTCATGAAGAGCGACCTCGACCTGGGCCGGGCCGAGCAGGCGCTCACGACGGGCCTCGCGACCCTGCGGGACCTGGAGGAGGACCAGGACGTCACCGGCTGGCTGGTGATCGCCCACACGACCGCCGCCGCCCTGGCGCTGACCGGGCACGCCGAGGAAGGGGCCGTGCTGCTGGGGGTCGTTCAGGAGCGCGGTGCGCGCGTGGGCTTCTCGCCGATGCTCATGGACCCGGTCGACGGCGCCCGGCAGAGCGCCCAGGTCCGCGAGGCGCTGGAGCCGTGCGACCTGGCCCGCTGTCTGGACCGGGGAGGACGGATGTCGCCGGCCGAGGTGACCGGGCTGCTCACCGGCTTGGCGGCCGGCCGCGGGGAGTACGACGGCGCGGGCGCGGACCGCCGGCCCTACCGGGACAGCTCCTCGCCCGCCGACCTGTAGCGATGCGCCCGTCGCCGGCCGGCGGCGGCAAGACGGTGGCCCGTACGGAACGGGCCGCGGACATGGGGGAAACACGATGGAGCCGAGCACGCACCGGGGCGAGGGCGAGCGTGAGGGTGTCGGCGTCGGCGACGGGGACGGCGGCGCCGGATCGCCGTCCTTGCCGCACGGCACGGGTGCGGCCTTCGCGCACCCGCTCACCCGTCGAGCCTGGACCCGCTCACGGTCCCTGCACTACGCGCGTCACCTCGGCTGGTACGCGCTGCTGGCGGTGGTCCTGACGGTGTTGCAGGTGACGACCGGCCTCTGGCCGCTGACGCTGGGGTTGGCCATCTCCACAGTGCTCATCGTGGTGCCCGGTCACTGGTGGAACTGCCGCCACGCGTCCGCCAACGCCCGCCGCGCGCGGCTGGTCCTGGAGCACTACCCGTGGCAGCGCTGCCTCGTGGAGGTCCTGCCCGAGCGGAACGGGGCGGCCGACGGGGACGGGGCCGCCGAGGGGGACGGAGGGTGGCCCTCCTTCCGGCTGACGGACCCGGCGGACCCCGGGCGGACCTGGCGGCACGGCGTGCCCGGCCCGGGCCGGGAGGGCTCGTCGATCCGGGCCCTGGTCCATCCGCGGGAGCTGGTCGCCGCGGTCGGCTCCGCCGGCCCCGTCCCGGCGTGGTTCGCGGGGGACCCGCGCTTCGGGGGCGTGCTGTCTCCCCCCGGCGGAGGGCAGCCGGCTCTGCTGCGGGCGCGGGGCAGGCGCAGTCTGAAGGGCCAGGACCGGCAGGCGCCGCTGGAGCGCGACCTGTTGGCGATCCGCGCCGGCCTGCTGGAGTACCGCGATCTGCCCAAGAGGCACCCGGTGCGGCAGGAGTGGGAGGCGCAGGAGGCGGTCGCCGTCATGCGCGGTACGCCGCAGGCGGCCCCGCCCGGACCGTCGACGCCGCCCACGGCTACGGCACTTCAGCGCCGAACCGGTCTCCGGATCGCGGTGCGTGCCCTCCTCGGCGTGGTGGGCGCGGTATGCCTGGCGCTGGGGGTGGGGCTGCTGGTCGGTGTGGTGCTCCCGGACAGCGGAGGGATCGGCATGCGGCTGCTGCTCGCCGGCTCCGCCCTGGCGGCGCTGGCCGTGGCGCTCCTGTGCCTGGTGGGCGCGCGTGTCGCGGGCTCCGCGAGCCTGAGGGCGCGGTGGGCCTGGGCCTGGCCCGCGAGCACGGTGCTGTTCACGGCCGGCGTGCTGGTCCTGTGGTTGGGCGGCCTGCTGGACTGACCGCCCGGGGGCCGGCACCCCGTGGCTGCTGGGAGACGACTGGGAACGGGGTTGCAGCCCGGTCCAAGCGCCGGCGCGCACGATCTCCGTCACGTAAGTCCACGGCGCGGGCCAGGACCCGCGCACGCGGTCGTCGCGGTAGCCGGATCAGCAGGGGGAGCAGTGACCGACACGAAGAAGACGATCTACACGATCCTGTGCGTCGCGATCATTCCATTGGTCGTCGGCCTCGGCGTCAGATCGTCCACGGAGGTGGACGGGGAGATCACGTCGTACACCTACTTCAGCGTGCCGGCCCTGCTCGCCGGCATCATCGGAATCGGCTGCCTGATCCGGCTGTACAGCGCGGCCCGCTTCACTGCCCGGGCGACCGGTTCCGCGACGGACGGCTCCGGGGTGAACGACTCCCGGGCGAACGCTTCCCGGCCGGCCCGGAACGTGGTCCTGCTGCTGGCGCTGCTCGCGGTGGTGTCCGTCTTCCAGCTGGTCCGCGGGGCCGGAGTGGTGCCCAGCGTGACGGAATGCACCGCCGAGTACAGCTTCGACCTGTGCATCCCGGCCACTGACTGAGTCCTGACTGCGCTGCGCTGACGAGATGCACGCCGGCCCCTACGCCATGACGAGGCCCCACCCGGACCACTGGTGGGGGGCCGCTGCGCACCCGTCAGTAGGCGCGGGCCACCACGTCCGTGACCTCCGCGGAGACCTCCGTGCTCGCCGAAGCCGTACTGACCAGCGACTGGGTGAAGTTCAACGTCGTCTGATCCGACAGTTCCGCCGTCTCGATGACCGGCCCGTCCTCGTCACCCCTGATCTCGTAGGTGATCTCGTACACCGCGTCCGGGTCGATGTCCTCGATCCCCGTGTATGACAGCTCCGGCTCGACCGTCAGGTTGCAGCCCGCCGACCCGAAGCACTGCCGCCGGGTGGTGCGCAGCTCGATCGTGAAGTCCGAGGCGTCGAGCTCAGCGTAAGTCGGCTCCGGCTCGGGCTCCTCGGCGGCGGGCTCGGCGGCGTCTTCCGGCGTGCTGGACTCAGCCGTTGCGATGGCGGGTTTGTTGTCGTCATCCGTCGCCTGCACGACGACCACGCCGGTGATGACGACCGTGGCGATGACGGCGGCAGCCGCGCAGATGATGATGGCGTTGGTGCGGGACTTCCTCGGGGCCGGCGGGGGCCCGGGCGGCGGGAAGCCGGGCAGGGTCGGTTCGTAGGCCATGTGTCCCCCAGGTGCGTAGGCGCTGGGGGGCATGATGCGCCGCTGTGAAGGCAGCGTGAAGGTGCTGTGCCTGATCTGTGACGCGAATCCATCCGAACCGGTCGTTCTGCCAGGTAGTTGCGAAGAGTTCGCCGTCATCCGCGCAACAGCCCCACCGCGACGGGGGCGCGGTTCTCGGGCCGCAGGCCGTGACTCCCAGCAGTCCGGCGGCGAGGCTGCGATGGCGGTGGTCCGCTTGTTCACGGCCGCCTCATGGGCGGTTGCGTGTGCTGAAGCGGTTACGCGGGTCGGGCTTTCGTGCCGCTGCGGGCGGATGCGGAGGTCCGCCCGCCGGTCGACCGGCCGGCTGGGGGGCGGAGACGCGTGGGGGCAGGGGGCG
This sequence comes from Streptomyces sp. NPDC052012, assembly GCF_040689265.1. Classification (NCBI taxonomy): domain Bacteria; kingdom Bacillati; phylum Actinomycetota; class Actinomycetes; order Kitasatosporales; family Streptomycetaceae; genus Streptomyces; species Streptomyces sp. NPDC052012. Next base: position 95,711 of record NZ_JBFAXA010000026.1, on the reverse strand, counting down.
AAGCAGTGTGACGCATCCCCAGAGGGAGGATCATGAACAGGTTCCGGATAGTTCCATGAAGTGAGGAGTCGTCCCATGGCGCATCCGGCTCAGTCCCTCTCGCGGGCTCTTGTGCTCGGCGGGGGCGGTGTGACAGGCATCGCCTGGGAAGTCGGCGTCTTGGCAGGGCTCAGCTCCCAGGACGTGGTCACCGGATAGGCGATGCTGACTTGCGGAAGAAGGTGCCGTCCCGTCAGACGAACGCGGTGTCCCGCTCGGTCCTGCCACGACCCGCACGTTCACGGAAGAGGCGGCCCAGCCGCGGTACGACGAGACGGGTCAGCCGCCAGGACAGCAGCAGTGCGGCAGCGGACGCCGACAGACGCAGCAGGCCGCCCGCCACCCCGGAGGGACCGTGCGCGGCCAGCAGCAGCGCCGCACTCGTGCCGAGGACCCAGGCAATCGCCGTCAGCAGCGAGAGAACGACCGCCACCGGTACTCCGCCCATGCCCAACGCCTCCAGATCGACGTCCGCGTCGAAGGCGCGCGGTGTGGCACGGCCGACGGCGACCAGCAGCCAGAAGCACACGACCACCCCCAGGCCCGCGGTGAACAGGATCGTCGGCATGCCCGTGGCGGCGGCGAGAAGCATTCCCATGGCCGGCCCCCCTTCCGTGCTCCCCGCTGCTCATGGTGCAGCGGCACGGGTCCTCCGCGCATTGCCGGTTTCTGGCAATGTTCACCAAGCCTTGCGTGCCGGACGCCGTCAAGAGCGCATCCATGGCGCACTGACCTCTCCGTTCGGCGTGTTGCGACAGCTGGATGAGCCTGCCCGGGGCGCGTCTTGGGCTCGCCCCGAGCGGGGGCGCTACGGTCGGGAGCCGTCGATGTGCTCGAGCAGCGTCCGGGCTTCGACGGTGCGGCGGTGGTCCGCGCCGAAGGACGCCAGGCAGGCGTCGTGAGCGGCTGCGGCCTGGCGACGGGCGTCGCGTACACGGCCCAGCCCCGACAGGGCAGTAGCAAGGGCCAGTTCGACGGCGCCCGTATCCGGATGGCGCTGGTACTCGGGCAGAGCGCGGTAGAGCCTCTCGGCACTCTGCGCCTCGGTGAGGGCGTCTTCGTGGCGGGCTTGGCCGTTGAGGCTGCGGGCCAGGCCGAGTCGCAGGACGAGGGACGCCCGGTCACGTTCGCGATGGGCGGCCAGGGCCTCGCGTGCGAGTGCCTCGGCCTCCTGGTACCGGCCCTGCGCATTGAGGGCGAAGACCAGCCCATTGCGGGCGGCCGCTGCCAGGAGGGACATTTCCGGGCCGGTACCGCGGCCCGCGGCCTCGGCGACGGCTGCGCACTCTGCCTCGCACTCGGCGTGGCGACCGAGCGAGATCATCTGCTGGGCGCGGTCCGAGCGCAGCTTCAGGGTCAGCCAGTGATCGGCTCCGAATATCCGGCTGAAGGCAGGCAGTGCTTCGTCGTAGGTGGCGACTGCCTCGGCGTGGCGGCCTTGGGCGCCCGTCGCGATCGCGGCGATGTTCAGCGCCACGGCTGTGTACTCGTCGTCGCGTGGCCGCGATCGGGCCACGGCGCGGGCTTCGGCTTCCGCCTCGGCGTAACGCCCGGCTTCGTAGAGGGACTTGGCCTCAGCCACAGGCGTCCCCGTCATTCGTTGGGCGTCGGTTCGGCCGCGCGGCCGGAAAAATCTCATGACGGGGAGCATACGGAGGCTGCGCAGGCTGCTCGGCGACCGCCTGAGGGCCACGCCCCGTGGCCTGCGCCCCTGTCTCGCTGTCGGCCGAGCCGATGCGCCGCCCGGTGTCGATCTCGGGGCCGGCCTTCCCGCGGCCCGTCAGGTCCGGCCGCATGAGCGATGACTTTGGGCGGCGGATCGGGTCTGCCCTGGCATGACTCGAATCAACGTTGACATCGCCTTGGGCATCGAGTCGTTCGGTGACGACGACGCGCCCCTCACCCTGCTCGTGGGCGGGCCGACGATGCTCTCCTGGCCCGACGCGCTGTGCGAGCGCCTCGCCGCCGGAGGGCGCCGTGTGGTGCGCTACGACCTGCGCGACTGCGGGGAGTCGACGACGGCGGATCCGCAGGCGCCCGCCTACACCCTGCGCGACCTCGCCGCCGACGCGGCGGCCCTTGCCGACGCGCTCGGAGGGAGGCCGGCGCACCTCGCGGGGATCGGCGTCGGCGGGATGGTCGCCCAAGTGGCCGTGCTCGACCATCCGGGCGCGTTCTCGGCGCTCACCCTGGTCGGCACCCGTGCTGTCGCCCCCGGCCCGCCCGACGACGACCTTCCCGACCATGACCGGGCGACGATGAGGCGGCTGTTCGCGCGTCCGATGCCCGATTGGACCGACCGCGCGGCGGTCGCGGAGTTCGCCGCCGCCGGTGCGGAGATCCTCGGCGACGACCCCGTCGCCGCACGCGCAACCGCTGCGCGCGTCTGGGACCGCACGCCCGGCACCGCACCCCCGGTCCAGATGGCCAACCAGATGGGCATGGTGTTTTCCAGGCTCGACTGCACACCCCGCTGGCGCGAGCGACTGCCCGAGATCAAGATCCCCACGCTCGTCGTCCACGGTCACCGCAACCGGTTCTTCCCCGTCGGCAACGGTGAGGCGATCGCGCGCGAGATCCCCGGGGCACGGCTGCTCGTCCTCGAGGAGGCCGCCACCGCGATCCCCGCTGCGGCCATCGACGAGGTCACCGAGGCGATGCTCACGCTCGCCCAGGGGGACGAGTGACAAGAATCCGTGTCCCGCGTGCGAAGCGGCCCTCTGGAACACAGACCTTCCAGTGGGCCGCCCATGCGCCCGTGGTCCTTCAACCGGGCAGCCTGCCCTTGAGCCGCTCACCCCTTCAGACCCGACGAGGTGATCCCCTCCCGCAGCGGCCGCTGTCCGATCACGAACACCGCCACCGCCGGGATCATCGACAGCACAACTCCCGCCAGGACCACGGAGATCGACCCGGTGCCGAGATTGCCCTGCAGGGACACGAGCCCCAGCGGCATCGTGAAGTTCTGGTTGCTGGTCTCCAGGATCAGCGGCCGGAAGAACTCGTTCCAGTGGTAGTTGAAGGCCAGGACCCCGACGATCGCCAGACCCGGGGTGGCCAAGGGCGCGTAGACCGAGCGGAACACGCGCCACGGCCCGGCCCCGTCGATCATCGCGGCCTCGCCCAGCTCCTTCGGCATCGTCATGAAGTACTGGCGCATCAGGAAGGTACCGAACGCGGTCGGCACGGCGGGCACGATCAGCGCGAGCAGGGTGTCGGTCAGGCCCATGCCCTTGAGGATCAGGAACACCGGCACGATCGTTACCTGGACCGGCACCATCATCGTGGCGAGGACCAGGCCGAACAGCGGCCGCTTGAAGCGGAAGTCCAGGCGGGCGAACGCGTAGCCGGCCAGCCCCGCCGTGATCATCTGGCCGACGGCGATCAGGCCGGTCACCAGAGCGGAGTTGAGGGCAAGGAGCCAGATGTCCAGCTGGTCGAAGACCTGCCGGTAGGAGGAGAGGGTGCCGCCCGTCGGCAGGATCTTCGGCGGCAGGTCGAAGGACTCGGCGGGGGAGCGCAGTGAGGTGGACACCGTCCACAGCACCGGGCCGACGGTGAGCAGCGCGACGACGCACAGGCCCGCCACGCGCGCAGCGGTGCCGAGCCGGCGCGCGGTCAGCGCTCCGGCCCGCTCGCGCAGCCGGCCGGGCGCGGCCGGGGACGAGGAGGAGTACGACACGGAGGTCATCGTGGAAGAGCCCTCTCACTGGTAGTGCACGAAGCGGCGGCTGAGGCGGAACTGGAGCGCGGTGACGCCGAGGATGAGCGCGAACAGGACCACGCCCACCGCCGACGCCTCACCGAACCGCAGCTGTTCGAAGGCGGTCTGGTACAGCACCATCACCGCGGTGCGCGTCGAGTCGCCGGGCCCGCCGTCGGTGAGCACGTACGGCTGCTCGAAGACCTGCAGTGCGTTGATCACGCCGACGACCGAGGCGACGAGGAGGGTGGGGGACAGCAGCGGGAGCGTGATGCGCAGGTGCTTGCGCAGGCCCGTCGCGCCGTCCACCGCGGCCGCCTCGTGCAGTTCGCGCGGGATGTTCGCGAGCCCGCCGACGAACAGCAGGAACGAGAACCCGAACTGCTGCCACACATAGACGAGAACGACCGCCAGCATGGCCCAGCCCTCGGACGTCAGCCACGGTACGGCCGGCGCACCGAACTGCCCGAGCACCCAGTTCACGACACCGAAGTCCTGGTTGAACAGGTACTTCATGACGACCGAGATCGACGCGGCGGACAGCACCAGCGGGAAGAAGAACGCCGAGCGCAGTGCCTGCTGGATCCAGCGCGGCATCCGCCCCTGGAGCGCGAGCGCCAGCACGAGCGCGATCGTCAGCTGGAGCGTCACGGCGAGCACCATGAACAACAGCGTGTTGCCGAAGGCGGTCAGAATCGACGAGTCCGACGCCAGCTCACGGTAGTTGGACAGGCCCGCGGAGGTCGGCGGGTCGATCACGTCCCAGTGGAAGAAGGACAGGATCACCGAGCCCACGATCGGCACGACCGTGAAGACGACGACGCCGAGCACCGTCGGCGCCAGGAACAGCCACGTCAGGGCCCTGTGGCGCAGCGGCGCTGCGGTGGCTCGGGCAACGGCAGGGGTGGTGCTCATGTGTCACGCTCCAGGGCGCGTTCGAGGTCGCGGTGCAGCGCCCGCAGCGCGGGCTTCACACGGCCGGCGCTGCCGAGCGCCGTCGCGGTGTGCTTGGTGAGGGCGAGTTCGACGGCGGCGACCTGTGGCGGGGCCGGGATCGGCCCGGAGGCCGGGAAGCGGTCGAGGGTGTCGTAGAAGATGTCCCAGTGGGCCGGGCCCGTCGTCGCGTAGCGCTCGGCGGTCAGCATCGAACGGCGCGCCGGAGTGGTCTGGTTCTTCTCGAAGAGCCGCGTCATCACGTCCTTGCGGACCGCGTACTTCACGAACTCCCAGGCTTCTTCCTGCCGCTTCGAGGTACGCAGGATCGCGTACCCGGCCGCGCCGTACTGGTGGCGCTGTGTGCGCCAGCGCGGGAAGAACTGGGCGTCGTACGCGTCCCGTTCGACGCCTGCCTCGTGCAGCCCGCCCGCCCAGAAGCCGCCCGCGGGGGTGGCACCGACGCGGCCGGTGGAGAACGCGCCGATCAGGTTCGTGCCGCTGCCGCCCTCGGGCCGTGAGCACAGGCCGTCGTGGACGAGGGAGGCCAGATAGTCGTAGACCTCCTCGACCCGGTCGTCGAGCGCCTGCGAGTTCGTCCAGCGGAAGCCGCCGCCGCGCCCGCGCCGCTCACGCGCCGGGTAGAAGCGGTCCCACAGCCAGTCGCCGCCGGGGGCCTTGGACTCCGTGAGGACGTTCGTGCCGTTGGCGAAGAGCCAGGGCACGACGCCGCCCCACAGGCGGTTCGTCCAGAAGAACGGGGTGAAACCGCGCCCGCCGGACCGCTTCATGTCGCGCAGCAGAGCCGTGAAGTCGTCGCGCGTCCAGTCCGCGGGCGGGAGCCGGGTGCGGGTACGGTCGAGCACCTTGGTGCTGAGGTACATGTTCGCGGCGTTGAACTCCAGGGGCAGCTGGTACAGCGAACCCTCGTACATCATCGACTCGACGAGCGAGGGGTGGACGTCGGCGAAGTACTCGCGCAGCTCGTCGGCGTCGCGTCGCACCCATGCGTCGAGAGCGACGCCGAGCCGCTTCGCGAACAACTGCACGCCCTCGGTGGCGACATAGACCACGTCCGGCGCGGTCCCGGCGGCGATCTGCGTGAGGATCTTCGAGAAGAAGTCGTTCCAGTCGGTGGACTGCACGGCCAGCAGGCGGACCTTGATGTCCGGGTGCAGTCGCTGGAAGTCCTCGACGAGAACACTCTGCTGGCTGGGGTCGATCGCGGATCCGAGAATGGCGACCGTGAGCATCGAGCCGTCGCGGCCCGGGATGTCGGAGGCGGTGAGCCGGTCCCAGTGGGCGGCCGTGGTGGCAAGCCCGGCCGCGGCGAGGCAGTAGCCGCCGGCGCGCAGCACAGTGCGGCGGCTCGGGGCGGTGAGGATCATCCAGCAAGACCTAACTCGTGATAGTTGAGGTGGCTTCCGGATGATGGAAGCTGTGGGAGGCGTCCGTCAAGGGGGTGCGCCGAGGTTTTTCCGATCCGCGCACTCCCCTTGCGGCACTTGGCCTAGCACGAGTTAGGTTTACGGGCCTCGAGGCTGCGGCGCGCACGACGCCGCAGCCCGTTTCCCCCTACCCGAGAGGCCCATCCATGGCAGCCAGACCCGTCACCCGCCGAGCCGCGCTCCTGGGCGCCTCCGCCCTCGGCGCGTCCGCCCTCTCCGTGACACCTGCCCGGGCGAAGCCCGAGCCGGCCGCGGCGCTGGGCAGTTACCGGGCCGCATACCACTTCACGATCCCCGACAACTGGAAGAACGACCCGCAGCGCCCGATCTGGATCGACGGCGCCTACGCGTACTACACGCTCTACAACGCCGACTACATCACCGGCGCCGAGGGCACCTCATGGCGCCTCGCCACCTCCGACGACCTGGTGGCATACGCCGACCAGGGCGTCGCCCTGCCCAAGGACACCACTGCCGCGGGCGACGCCTGGTCGGGCAGCGCCGTGGTGGACGACGGCAACACGGCCGGCTTCGGCGCGGGCGCCGTGATCGCGCTGGTCACCATGGAACCGGACGCGGCCACCAACTCCCAGGCGCAGTACCTGTGGTACTCCACCGACAAGGGCCGCACGTTCCGACCGCACGGCACCGACCCCGTCCTGCCCAACCCCGGCGTCAAGGACTTCCGCGACCCCAAGGTCATCCGGGACGCCGAACGCGACCGCTGGGTGATGGCGCTCGCCGAACGCAACAAGATCGGCCTCTACACCTCCACCGACCTCAAGTCCTGGACGTACCGCAGCGGCTTCGTCCGCGACGGCTACGGCACTCTCGAATGCCCGGACCTGTTCCGCATCAAGGCCGCCGACGGCACCTGGCACTGGGTGCTCGCGGCGAGCGCCAACGGCACGGCGAAGGGCCTGCCCGCCACGTACGCGTACTGGACCGGGGACTTCGACGGCACGACGTTCACCGCGGACGCCGACGCGCCGCAGTGGCTCGACCACGGCCCCGACTGGTACGCGGCCGTCACCTGCGAGAAGCACGCGGCGGACGGCACGGTGGACCCGGCAGCACGGTACGCCTTCGCCTGGACCAACAACTGGGAGTACCCGCACAACACGCCCACCCTCATCGCGGACGGCTTCAACGGCACCGACTCGGTCACCCGCGAGATCACCCTCCAACGGGCGGACGACGGCGTCTACTTCCTCGCCTCTCGGCCCACGCCGGCCCTCGACGCGTACGCCACGCGCACGATACGCCTCGGCGATGTGACGGTGGACGGCTCGAAGACCCTCGACCACCGGGGCACCTCCTACGAGATCCGCGGCGAACTGCGGTGGACTCCGGGCACGACCGAGAACGTCGGCCTCCAGCTCCGCAAGGCGCCGGGCGGAACCCGGCATGTCGATGTCGGAGTGTATGCCGCGGGCGGTTACGCGTACGTCAACCGCGGCGGCACCCTCTACCCGGGCGGCACGCGCGAGACGCACACACCGGTGCCGGCCGGCGCCGGAAAGCTGGCGGTGCGCATCCTGGTCGACCGTACGACCGTCGAGGTCTTCCTGGGCGACGGCCGCTACGCCCACACCCACCAGGCGTTCGGACTGCCGGGTGACGACGGGGTGACGCTGTACGCCTCCGGGGGCTCCGCCGTGTTCGGTGATCTTCGGATCGTCGAGTACAGGCTGAGCTGAGACCGGCGACACGGGTGAGACGGTGAGGGGACACCCACCCGGGGCGGGTGTCCCCTCACCGAGCAACTTCGGGCGCTAGCCGGTCAGTTCATGCGCGTACGGGGGCTCGGCTCCCGCCCGGGACACGGTCACGGCCGCCGCACGTGCCGCGAAGCGCAGCACGTCGCGCCACTGGTCCCTCCCCAGCGCCGCCATCGTCGTGCCGTCGAGCGCCTCATGGGCGCAAAGGCGATGCAGGAGTGCGGCGTTGACCGTGTCGCCCGCGCCGATCGTGTCGGTGACCGGTACGCGGACCGCCGGCACGGACACCTCGCCCGCGCGCGTGAGGACGCTCAGGCCGGCGCCGCCGCGTGTGACCACGACGGCAGCGGGCCCGCACTCTAGCCACAGCCGTGGGTCCTCCCCGAGCCACTCCAGGTCCTCCTGCGACACCTTCAGCAGCGTGGTGCTCGCCAGCCGGGAGCGCAGGCGGGCCCGGTAGGCGTCCGGGTCGGGGATCAGGCCCGGGCGGATGTTGGGGTCCAGGGCCGTGCACACCCCGCGGGCATGCGCGCGGTGCAGCAGTTCCTCGTAGGCGCTCGCCCCGGGTTCCAGGACGAGCGAGCAGGTGCCGAACGACATCGCCCGCGTGCCGTCCGGCAGCCGGGCCGGGGCGGTGAAGAGCCGGTCCGCCGTGCCCTCCACATAGAAGGTGTACCGGGCCGAACCGTCCGGGGCGAGGACTGCCGCAGCCAGGCTCGTCGGTTCGGGACCGCGCTGGACGTGAGAGACATCGACCCCGGCCGCCCGCAGCCCCGCCACCAGCGCGTCCCCGTACGTGTCGTTCGAGATCCGCGACAGGAGGGCGGTCCTTTGACCGAGCCTGCCGAGCGCGACGGCCGTGTTGTACGGGCCGCCGCCGCGCCTCGGGGTGAGCGGCGCGAGCGGGCCGTGCCCCGGCTGGGGCACGAGATCGATGAGGGCCTCACCGGCGACGACGATCACGGGCGTCTTCCTTCCAGATTCTGGGCGGCAAGGGGAGGAGGGGGCGAAGCTATCACGTGTTAGGTTGCGCTGTGCAGGGCGAACGCGACCGATCACCTGGCCCCCGCGACGACCAGCCCTGCCCTCAACTCCCTGACGACGCCGAGGAGTCACGCCGCATGTCGCACGTCACGCACCTCGCCCCGCACGCCACGGAACACGGCCCCGTCGACCGCTCCGCTCCGCGTCACCATGTGCGTCCGGCCGCGGGCAACTGGTGCAACGACCCGAACGGCCCGCTGTTCCACGACGGCCGCTACCACCTGTTCTTCCAGCACAACCCGCACGCCGCCGTGTGGGGCCACATCCACTGGGGCCATGCCTCCAGCGCGGACCTCGTCCACTGGACCGACCACGGGATCGCCCTCGCGCCGAGCCCCGACCTGCCCGACCGGCTGGGTGCCTGGTCCGGGTGCGCGGTCGTGGAGGACGGGGTGCCGACCGCCGTCTACACCGGTATGGACCGTGAGGACGGCATCGGTTCGGTGATGGTCGCGCGGGCAGTCGACCCGGGCGTCGGCCGCTTCGAGGCGCTGCCCCGGCCCGTGGTGCCCGGGCCGCCGCCCGGACTCGACCTGTTGGCCTTCCGCGACCCGTACGTCTTCACCTACGAGGGCCGGCGCTGGGCACTGATCGGCGCGGGGCACCGGGGGCGGGGCCCGCGGCCGGACGTGCTCGTGTACCGGATCGGCGACTCGGGCCTCGACCAGCCGTGGCAGTACGCCGGTTCGCTCCTCGACGCCGAGCACCCGGCCCTCACCCGGCACGCCATGCCGGCCGAGGCGTGGGAGTGCCCGGCGCTCATTCCCCTGGGCGGCGACCGCTGGATGCTGATCCTCTCGCTCTGGCTCGACGGCGTCACCTACACGGCGACCTACCTCACGGGCACGCTGTGCACGCGTGGCGAAGGGCTCCGCTTCGAGCCGGACGGCACCGGCGGACTCCTCGACCACGGCCGCGACTTCTACGCCCCGACCGCGCTCGTCGAGGCGGACCGCACCCTGGTGTGGGGCTGGAGCTGGGAGTCGCGCACGGAGGAGGCGTCGGTGGCCGCCGGGTGGGCCGGATGCCTGACATACCCGCGCGAGCTCGGACTCCACCCCGACGGCACAGTCCGGCACGCCTTCGCACGCGAGCTGCTCGGGCTGCGAGGACGGGAGCTCTCTCCCGGGGACGGACTCCCGCCCGCGTACGAGCTACAGGTCGACGTCCGCGTCCAGGCGCCGGACGCGGAGGTGACGGTGCGCCTCGGCCCTGCGGTCGCGCTGGTGATCAACCCGACACGCGGCACCCTGACCCTGGACCGCTCGGCGGCGCCCGCGTCGACGCCCCGCCCCTACCTGCGCACAGCGACGGTGACGGCCCCGGGCCCGTGCACACCCACCGGCACCCTGCGCGTCCTGGTGGACGGCCCCCTCGTCGAGGCGGTCTGGGCCGAGCACACCGCCCTCACCGAGAAGGTGTATCCCGCGCCGGAGGGGGAGTGGTCGGTGGAGGTGACACAGAGCGCGGCGGAAGTGGCGGCACGGGGGTGGGAGCACGCGTGAGCCGCTGGAACGAGCTGGCCCCCCCGCGTCTGCCTCACCCCTCCACCCGTGCCACCGACTCCCGTTCCACCAAAGGACAGTCCAGGCGACGCACCTCGTCCCGGGCGACCGGGGTGCCCGCCTCCACCGCGTCGAGGAGGGTGTTCACCGCCGCCGCGCCCATCGCGTGGTGGGGGAGAGCCACCGTGGTGAGGGCCGGGACCAGATGGGCGGCCATCTGGTCCTGGTCGTCGTAGCCGACCACCGACAGATCGTCCGGTACCGACAGGCCCGCGCGGGCTGCCGCGAGCAACACGCCCGCCGCGACCCGGTCGTTGGCGCACACCACGGCGGTGGGCGGGGCCGATTCGAGGACCCGGACCGCTGCCGCGTACCCCTCGTCGATCTGCCAGCCGACCCGCAGCACCCGCTCGTCGGGGACGGGCAGACCAGCCTCGCGCATGCCGTCGTAGAACCCGCGCGTACGGTCGTCCGCGGCGATGTTGCCCGCCGGGCCACCGATCAGGGCGATGTCGCGGTGCCCGGCGGCGAGGAGGGCATCGACGGCTCTGCGGCCGCCCCCACGTTCGTCGGCGACGACGGCCGCGTACGTGCCGGGCGTACGCGGCAGACAGTTGGCGAGGACGGTGCGGTCGGGCTCCAGGCCCTCGGGGACGTCCGTCGGATTGAGCTCCATGGCCGCGTAGACGAACCCGTCCACGCGGCGGGCGCGCAGCTCGGCGATGGCCTCGCTCGCGGCGGCCTGGTCGCTGCCGGACTCCATGAGCAGGATCTGGTGCCCACGCGCCCGTGCGGCCTCCATCGCGCCCAGGATCGTGCGGCCGGCGAACGGGCTCGTCGCGATCGAGTCGCTGAGCATGCCGAGCACCCCGGTACGCCGCCCGCGCAGTGACCGCGCCACCTCGTCGGGACGGTAGCCGAGCGCGTCGGCCGCCTCCCTGATGCGCTGCTGCGTGCGCGCCGAGAGATTTCCCTCGGCACGTCCGCTGAAGACGAACGAGACGGCCGCTCGCGAGACCCCCGCGCGTTCGGCGACGTCACGGGCGGTGGGGCGCTTCACCGTTCGGGGCTCCTTCGGCAGACGGCGGGCGGGGAGCCCGATCGGACACGGATGCGTGTCCGCTCGGACAGGGCTCAGGAGACCAGTGTGCCTGCCCGTCCGGGATCCGCCGCACATACCTGCGGTTTCCCGAGACCGGCCGTCCAGGTGCGGCGTGCGGGCGGAGCCGGCCGGGGGTGGCGTGCATGTGGCGGGAGCGGACCGGCGGCCGGCTCGTGAGGATCGGGTGTCCGGCCGCTGTCCACGGTGTCGGGCTCGGGCTCGGCAAGGAAGATCGCCCCCAGGGACCGCTGGGCGGTTTCGGCGTTCGGCGCCGACCTGGCGTGATCCCGGTAAGCCGTATCCAGGTCACCCACCACCAGGCCCGTGACCAGCAACTTCTGGATCAAGAGCGTCCACTGCGCACCTCGTCACAGCATGCCGGTCTGCTGAGAGCGAACCACCGGTCACGCGATCCGCGGGACACGGCCCTCCACCGAGGCGTAGAAGATTGCCATGTCAATGCCGATATCGACGCCGACCCGGCGCCAGGCCGCCCGGGACCTCTGGGGGCTCCTCGAGCCGATCCACGCCGTCGTCTACTTCACCCCCGAGCCTTTGGAAGAGTTCAGGGCGGCGGGCTACCGCGGTTACTGGATGGGTTACTTCGCCGGACGTGCCGCGCCTCTGGGCGGTGTCGGCGCCGACGTCGTGCACGCGCTCTTCTACAACTTCGCCTACGAGCGGGTGAGCCGCGCCCTGCCGGCGGCCTGGAGCTTTGCTCCCCCGCACGAGGCCCTGGCGGCGCGCACGCGAGGATCCGTACGCGCACTCCGCCGGGCACTCGGTCCCGCAGCCGACGGCCCGGACGTGGCACGGGCGGCCGAGCTCGCCACGCGTGCCGCTCAATCGGCACCCCTCGAAGGCCGGGCCCTCTTCGCCGCCAACCGCTCCCTGCCGGTGCCTCAGGAGCCACTTGCCCAACTGTGGCATGCGGCGACGCTTCTTCGTGAGCACCGCGGCGACGGTCATATCGCGGCTCTGACCGCCGCGGGGATCGGCGGCCGCGAGTCCCACGTCCTCCACGCGATCGCGAGCGGGATCCCGCGCGAGGTCTACACACCCGCACGCGAGTTCGACGAAGCGGAGTGGACATCGAGACGCGACGCCCTGAACGAGAGAGGGCTTGTCGAGGACGATCAGCTGTCCCTGCGTGGACAGCAGGTCAAGTCCGAGATCGAGGATCGAACCGACCAACTGGCCGCGACCGCCTACGACGCGCTCACGGACGGCGAGATCGACGAACTCGCCCGGCTGCTGCGCCCCCTGACTCGTGCCGTGGTACGCGAAGGTGACATCCCTCTGGACAACCCCATGGGACTCGATCTGCGAGGGGCACTCGACCAGCCTTGAGCGTTCGGCGCTCTCAGCGGCGGTGAGACGACTGTGATCGCGCGGTGGGGAGGAACATGCATCACCACGGACGTGGCTGTGCTCGTGGGGCTGCAGGCGTCCGGCAAGTCGACGTTCTGCGAGCAGGTCCTGCTCGGGCGCTGTGAGCTGGTCGGCAAGGACCTGTTCCCGCGTTCCGCCCGCCGTCGGCAGGAACGGCAGATGCGCCTGGTGAACGAGGCGCGGGCCGCGGGAAGGTCGGTGGCGGTCGACAACACCAATCCCTCCCCGCGGGAGTGGACGCCGCTCGTCGCCGCCGCGCATGCGCACCGTGCGACGGTTACCGCGTACTGGTTCCCACCGGACCTGCGGGGATCTCTGATGTGCAATGCCGCTCGTCAGGGGCGCGCACGCGACCGGCCAGGTCCTGGTCGGAGCCGACCAGCATGGTCAGCTCGGCGGTGATCTCGTCAGCAACGTCGGTGGCCCCACGGCCAGCAGAATAGGCGGCACGGCAGCGACGCCCTTCGGCTGACCGCGTTTCGGCTGGTATCCGTTTTCGGATTGCCCAGGCCTGGTCAGCCGAGCTTGAGAAGGCCGGCGTCGACGACGGCGCGGCCGAAGGGGCTTGCGAGTTCGGCGAGACGCTCACAGTCGGCGTCACCCAAGGCGGCGTAGGCAGGAAGGGCCAGGCGGTCGGTGCGGTCCTCGATGTGGCGGCGCAGCCGTACGCCTTCCGGGCTCAGGGAATCGCCGTCGAGGAGACCTCGCTCGCGCAGGCGCTCCCGGGTGCCGGCCCACTCCTCCTCGGGCCATGCCCGGCTCGCCTTCAGGAAGCCGACGGGGACCTCACCGGTCGCTGCGTGCAGGATCAGGGCCTCCAAGCCTCCGACGCCCTCGCTCAGCAGGCACGCTACGTGGCCGTCTCCACGGAACTCCCGGAGCAGTGTCTGGGCATGCCACAGCCGCAGTACCGGCTCCTCCGGCCAGGGCAAGGCGGCATGCGCGGCGAACAGCGGGCGGCCCTGGGCGTGTTCGCAGGCCGCCCCGGCGGCCCGGCGGGTCAGTGCCAGGACCTCGTCCAGATGGGGCAGCTCGTGGACTCCCGCCCGCCGCAGGGCTTCGCCCGCCGCGGCGTACCGCGCGTCCAGCACCTGCTGCGGCGTCGTTGCGTCCCAGACCCCGTCCACCGCCTGCCGTACGACATCGGGGTTGAAGTTGTAGAAGGTCGAGATGACCAGCTCGGCGGATGCTCGGCCGAACGCGGCGCTCCGGGAAGTGAAGTAGCCCGCACGTCCGCTCAGGCCGAGGTCCGCGTACCGTCGCCTTCCCTCGGGGACGAAGTAGATCATCGCGTGGACGGGCTCGAGACGGCGCCAGGCCGCGCGTGCTGCATTCATGGGGTCACCTCTCGGAGAGTCGACGAACGGGCCACTCGCTGAACGGGTAGTCGCCGTCCGATTCAGTGCTCGCCCTGCGCTCGCAGATGCTCGAGCAGCAAGCGGCTCAGCGTTTCGGGCGCCTCCTCGGGGATCCAGTGGCTGACGCCCTGGAGGGTCTCGAAGCGGTACGGCCCGTTGACCCAACGCCCGGTCTCCTGTGCGGCTGCCGGGCCGAACGCGCTGTCCTCCGTGCTCCAGACGTACAGCGTGGGCACGTCGACGACGCCGATCGGGCCGTCGGGGCGGCCGGCCCGGTACCAGTTCAGCGCCGCGGTGAGAGCACCCGGCCGGGACAGGTGGCGCACGTAGGCGTCCGCACTGTCCTGCGGGACCCTTCCGGCGTAGAACTCGCGAAGCTCCCGGGCGTCGTCGGCGAGCATGCGCTCCTCGGTCGCGGGTGTGTCCCGCCAGTCGATCATGTAGCGGGAGCGTGTGCGCTGGTCCTGGTCGGTGCGCAGGGTGGTGGCCAGAGCGCCGGGGTGCGGGGTCGAGACAACCGTCAGGGTGCGTACGCGGCCCGGGTGGGCGTGCGCGGTCCACCAGGCGACCGCGCCTCCCCAGTCATGGCCGACGAGATCGAACGCCGCCCAGCCCAGTTCCTCGCTGATGGCGACCACGTCGTCGACGAGACGGCCGATGCCGTAGTCCTCGGGTCGCGGGGGGCGGGCTCTGGGGGAGTACCCGCGCTGGTCGGGTGCCACCACCCGGTAGCCGTGTGCCGCCAGCGCCTCGATCTGCCGTTGCCACACCAGCCCCGTCTGTGGGAAGCCGTGCAGCAACAGCACCGGGCGACCCTCGGGCGGACCCGCCGCGATGGTGTCGAACACGCCCGCACCCGTGGGGATGCTCAGCTGAGTCACGACCCACCTCCCCATACCGACTGGTCGGTAGACTTCCCGCTGGGGGTGTGGGCTGTCAAGGCAGCCAGCGGTTGAACTTGACATCGCATTCAACTATAACCGGTCGGGAGGTCGACTCTTTTCATCCCTGCGGCCATGGCTCGAATTTCATCGGCCACCCGAGGAGACGGTCAACGAGCCTTCCTCGCACCGCAGTTGTGCCAGACGCCACCCGACGACATTGATCCCGGCCCACGGAGCGCTGATTCCCAGCCCCCAAGCTCACGGACGAACCGACCAAAGGAAGCAGTGAGGCGACATGAGGGAAGCAGTCATCGTTTCGACGGCACGGACGCCGATCGGAAAGGCCTACCGCGGCGCATTCAACGACACGCAGGCGCAGGAACTTGCAGCTCACGCCCTTTCGCACGCGGTACAGCGCGCCGGGCTCGAGGGAGGTGAGGTCGAGGATGTGATCTTCGGTTGCGCGGTGCAGCAGGGGTCCTCCGGCGTCAATGTCGCGCGGCAGGCCGTTCTGCGTGCCGGACTTCCGGACAGCGTGTCGGGGATGTCGATCGACCGGCAGTGTTCGTCGGGCCTCATGGCCATCGCGACGGCAGCCAAGCAGATAGTCACCGACGGCATGCAGGTCACTGTCGGCGGAGGCGTCGAGTCCATCTCCCTGGTCCAGAACGACCACATGAACACCCACCGCATGGCGGATCCCTGGCTGGTCCAGCACAGGCCGGGCATCTACCTGCCGATGCTCCACACGGCGGAGATCGTCGCCGAACGGTACGGCGTGAGCCGGGAGCGCCAGGACGAGTTCGCGCTGCTCTCACAGCAGCGCACCGCGGCGGCGCAGGAGGCCGGCCGGTTCGACCAGGAGATCGTCGCGCTGGACAGCGTCAAGAAGGTCCTGGACAAGCAGTCCGGGGAGGTGCGGGACGAGGCCGTGACCCTGACCCGGGACGAGGGCAACCGCGCGTCGACGACGCTCGAGGGCCTGGCGGGCTTGGCGCCGGTACTGCCCGACGGGCAGGTGAGCGCGCACTCCAGTGTCACGGCGGGCAACTCCTCGCAGCTGTCGGACGGGGCCTCGGCGTCGGTGCTGATGGAGTCGAAGGAGGCCGAGCGCCGCGGACTTCAGCCGCTGGGCTTCTACCGGGGTATGACCGTTGCCGGTTGCGGGCCGGACGAGATGGGCATCGGGCCGGTGTTCGCCATTCCGAAGCTGCTGAAGCAGCACGATCTCACCATCGACGACATCGGCCTGTGGGAACTCAACGAGGCGTTCGCTTCCCAGGCGCTGTACTGCCGGGACGAACTGCACATCGACCCGGAGCGGTTCAATGTCAACGGCGGCGCCATTTCGGTCGGCCATCCGTACGGAATGACCGGTGCCCGGCTGGTGGGGCATGCGCTCATCGAGGGCAAGCGCCGGGGCGTCCGGTATGTGGTGATCTCGATGTGTGTCGGCGGCGGAATGGGCGCAGCCGGACTGTTCGAGGTCGCCTGAGATGTCGGGCATGACGGACAAGGCGCGCATCGCGGTCCTGGTGGACTTCGGCGGTGTCATCACCTCCAGTGTGCTGCGGGCTTTCACCGACTTCGGCGCCTCCCTCGGCGACCCGCGCCTGCCGCTGGACCTCCTCGCCAGGGACCAGCCATCACGGACCCTCCTTGCCGACCACGAGTGCGGCCGAATCGACGCCGAAGCCTTCGAGCGAGGCTTCGCCGAACGTCTCCGTGCCCACGGCGCAAACGTATCGGCCGAGGGGCTCACGCTCCGCATGCAGGCGGGAATGTCGATCGACCGGGACATGCTCACGCTGCTCGGTGATCTTCGAGCTGTCGGCCGTCCCGTTGCGCTCGTGTCCAACTCGTTCGGTACCGGAACCTACGACCGCGTCGAACTCGCCGCTGTGGCCGATGCGATCGTCATCTCCTCCGAGGTCGGGATCCGCAAGCCCTCCCGGCGGATCTACGCGATCGCTTGTCAACGCCTCGGCATCGACCCCGAGGAGGCAGTCATGATCGACGACCTGCAGCAGAACCTCGACGGAGCGGCACGGATCGGAATCGGGGGCGTTCTGCACACCAGCGCCGCCGACACCCGCCGTCAACTCGCCGAACGCTTCGGGATCACCGCCTGACGATCCACCCAACACGACAAGATCCCGCGCATCGTCCGGTTCGTCGACGCGCTGCGCCGCCTGCCGCCTGCCGCCCGCCGCCACTGAGCCTGCCCGCTTACCCATTTGTGATAGTGGCGTCGGATTCAAGTACAGTTCCCCGGATGGAGACTACTGCGCCCGAAGAGAACGACGGCGAACAGGCGCCACCCATGGCGCCCCTCTCGCACCTTCGTGAGCCACCCACGACGAAGCGCGGAGCGCGGACCCGCGCGGCTTTGGTGAAAGCCGCGCGGAAGGTTTTCGAACGGGACGGCTACCTCGACACCCGCCTGACCGACATCACCAAAGAGGCTCAATGCGCGGCGGGATCCTTCTACACCTACTTCGCCAACAAGGAAGAGGTGCTGGCCGCCGTCCTCCTGGAGGCGCAGGAGGACATGATGCACCCCGGCATGGGCCGGGTGCAGGGCACCGACGATCCCTATGCGGTACTCGAGGCGAGCAACCGCGCCTATCTCGCGGCATACAAACGGAACGCGAAGCTGATGGCACTGCTGGAGCAGGTCGCCCAAGTGGAACCGGAGTTCCGTGAGTTCCGAAGGCGGCGCGGGGACGCGTTCATCCGCCGCAACGCCCGCGGCATCGCCGACCTGCAGGCGCGGGGCGTCGCGGACCGTGAGGTCGATCCGATGATGGCGTCCCGTGCGCTGTCGGGAATGGTCAGCGTCATGGCCTACAACGCCTTCGTGCGCACTGAAGGGCAGGAAGAGGAAGGTGCGCCGGTGGACTTCGAGGAACTCGTGGCCACGGTCACCCGTCTCTGGGCGAACGCCCTGCGGTTCCCCGGCCACCGCTGAACCACCTGCCTCGTAGCCGCTCGATCCCCCTGGGTCGGGCGGCTTTCTCCACGTGGTTCCTTGCACGGACAGCGGTTCCGTGCGAGCGGCTATTGAACTTGACGTCGGATTCAACTATACAGGTTCGGACGCATCGCACGCCCCGTCGACGGAGAGGGTTGCCGTGAACGTCGCACGAAGAGTCGCCATCGTCACCGGTGGGGGTGGCGGTATCGGCAGCGCCCTGGTCACACGGCTCGCCCGCGAGGGTGTCAGGGTCGTCGTCGCAGACCTCGACGCTGAGACCGCGCGGGTGGTGTCGGAGACAGTCAACGCCGGCCATCCGGGAAGCACCGTCAGCGCCGGCGCGGACGTCTCGGACACCGAGCAGATCCAGCAGTTGGTCGATCTCGCGGAGAGCACGTTCGGTCCGGTCGACCTTTACTTCGCGAACGCGGGCATCGCGGGGGCACCCGGCCTCGACGCGAGCGAGCCGGACTGGGACCTCTCGATCGACGTGAACCTGCGAGCCCACATCCGTGCGGCCAAGCTGCTGGTACCACGGTGGCTCGAGCGCGGTGAGGGCTACTTCGTCAGCACCGCCTCGGCGGCCGGGCTGCTCACCCAGATCGGCTCCGCCACCTACGCGGTCACCAAGCACGCGGCCGTCTCCTTCGCCGAGTGGCTGAGCGTCACCTACGGCGATCGCGGGGTCCGCGTCAGCTGTCTTTGCCCGATGGGCGTGAACACCAGGCTGCTGTTCTCCGGGAACGAGTCCGGGGACGCCTTGGGACGAGCGGCGACGAGGGCCGTCACCTCCGCGGGTGACGTCCTGGAGCCGGCCGACGTCGCCGACTCCGTCCTGGCCGCCATCGAGGACGAGCGCTTCCTGATCCTGCCGCACGAAGACGTTCTCGCCATGTACCGGCAGAAGGGCTCGGACTACGACCGGTGGCTGCGCGGGATGCGCCGCTACCAGAGCTCCCTGCTGGCGCAGGCATGACCGGCGTGCCGCCGGGCGAGCTCGTCCTCGCCGAACACCGAGGGCCCGTGCTGGTGCTCACGTTCAACCGGCCCGTCAAGCTGAACGCCTGGACCGACGAACTCGAGGCCCGCTGTTTCGCGCTGCTCGACGCCGTCGAGGACGACCCGGACGTACGCGCCGTCGTGGTCACCGGGGCGGGACGCGGCTTCTGCGCGGGAGCCGACCTCCGACTGCTGCAGACGGCCGGCGAGGTCTTCGAGGCGGACCGGGCACCGCGCCGTCCGCGGGACGTACCGCGGACCCTGCGCAAGCCGCTGATCGGAGCGATCAACGGGGTGGCCGCCGGCCTGGGCATGGTCGAGGCGCTCTACTGCGATCTCCGCTTCGGCTCGCCCTCGGCCCGGTTCACCACGGCATTCGCGCAACGCGGGCTGATCGCCGAGTACGGGATCTCCTGGCTGTTGCCCCGGCTGGTGGGGCACAGCCGGGCAGCGGACCTGTTGCTGTCGAGTCGGATGGTGGATGCCGAGGAGGCCTTCCGCAGCGGACTCCTCGACCACCTGGTCCCCACCGGCAGCGTGGTCGATGCCGCCGTCGCCCATGCCGCCGATCTGGCGCGGCACTGCTCCCCGGCATCCATGGCCACCATCAAGAGCCAACTGAGCAACGACGCGGACGGCACCTACGCCGATTCCACGACCCGGGCGGAAGACCTCATGCTCCAGGCCTTCCGCGGGTCCGACGTCGTCGAGGGCGTGGCCAGCCACCTGGACAAGCGCCCGCCCGACTTTCCCTCCCTCCCCGTAAGGAGTTCGGATGTCCCTGTTTGAGATGTCGGACCGCGCAAAGAAGTACCGGGCGGATCTGCTCGAGTTCATGGATGAGCACATCTACCCCGCCGAGGCGGTGTACCACGAGCAGATGCGCGCGTCCGGCGATCCGCACTTCCACCCGCCGGTCCTCGAGGAGCTCAAGGCGGAGGCGCGCAGGCGTGGACTGTGGAACCTCTTCCACCCGCACCCCGAGTGGGGCCCTGGTCTGACGAATCTCGAGTACGCGCCGCTGGCGGAGATCATGGGCCGCAGTCACATCGCCTCCGAGGCGTGCAACTGCAACGCGCCCGACACCGGCAACATGGAGGTGCTCACCCTCTTCGGCACCGACGAGCACAAGGAGAAGTACCTCAAGCCGCTGCTCGACGGGACGATGGCCTCGGCCTTCGCGATGACCGAGCCGCGGGTCGCCAGTTCCGACGCCACCAACATCGAGTTGCGGATGGAGCGCGACGGCGACGAGTACATGCTCAACGGCCGCAAGTGGTTCGCCTCGAACGCGATGCACAAGAACTGCAAGGTGCTCATCGTGATGGGCAAGACCGACCCCACGGCGGCCCCGCATCGACAGCAGTCGATGATGGTCGTCCCGATCGACACCCCCGGGGTCACTGTGGTCCGCAACCTCCCGGTGTTCGGGTACGCGGATCGCGAGGGCCATGCGGAGATCATCTTCGAGAACGTCCGGGTGCCGGCCAAAGACGTGCTCAAGGGCGAGGGCGAAGGTTTCGCGATCAGCCAGGCCCGGCTCGGGCCCGGTCGTATCCACCACTGCATGCGAGCCATCGGCGCGGCCGAGCGGGCGCTGGAACTGATGTGCCGGCGCGCACAGTCACGGGTGACCTTCGGCAGTCCGGTTGCCGAACGGTCCAACATCCAGGACTGGATCGCGGAAGCGCGTATCGACATCGAGATGATCCGACTGCTGACGCTCAAGGCCGCGTATCTGATGGACACGGTCGGGAACAAGGAAGCGCGCACCGAGATCGCGGCCATCAAGGTGGCCGCCCCCAATATCGCGTTGAGGATCGTCGACCGCGCGATCCAGGTGCACGGGGGAGCGGGAGTCACCGACGACTTCCCGCTCGCGAT
Source organism: Streptomyces sp. NPDC052012 (assembly GCF_040689265.1). Lineage (NCBI taxonomy): Bacteria > Bacillati > Actinomycetota > Actinomycetes > Kitasatosporales > Streptomycetaceae > Streptomyces > Streptomyces sp. NPDC052012. The sequence continues at coordinate 74,722 of NZ_JBFAXA010000026.1, read as the reverse complement.
GATGTACGCGGGTCTGCGGACGTTGCGGCTGGCGGACGGTCCTGACGAGGTCCACAAGCGGGCCATCGCCAAGCAGGAACTGCGGCAGTACCGCGACGCGGCGCCGACGGTGGTGAGCTGAGATGGCAGGAGTCGATCTCACCGGTCGCACGGCCGTCGTCACCGGGGCCTCGCGCGGCATCGGGCTGGCCATCGCCCAGGCCATCGCGGAGGCCGGCGGAAACGTCGTCCTCACCTCCCGCTCCCAGGAGGCGGCGGACGCAGCCGCGGCCCAGGTCAAGGGCACAGCGGTCGGCGTCGGTGCGCACGCGGTCGACGAAGAGGCGGCCCGGCGCTGTGTGGAGCTGACGCTGGAGCGCTTCGGCAGTCTGGACATCCTCGTCAACAACGCGGGGACCAACCCGGCCTACGGGCCGGTCATCGAGCAGGACCACGGCCGGTTCGCGAAGACCTTCGACGTGAACCTGTGGGCGCCCGTCCTGTGGACGGGTCTGGCCACGCGGGCCTGGATGGGGGAGCACGGCGGGGCGGTCGTCAACACCGCGTCGGTGGGCGGCATGGCCTCCGAGGCGAACATCGGGCTGTACAACGCATCCAAGGCCGCGCTGATCCACCTCACGAAGCAACTGGCCCTGGAGCTCTCGCCGAAGGTCCGCGTCAACGCGGTGGCACCGGGAGTGGTGCGTACGAAGCTCGCCGAGGCCCTGTGGAAGGAGCACGAGCAGGCCGTGTCCGCGTCGATGGCGCTGGGCCGCATCGGGGAGCCTGCCGACATCGCCTCGGCGGTCGCCTTCCTCGTCTCGGACGCCGCGAGTTGGATCACCGGCGAGACCCTGGTGATCGACGGCGGGCAACTGCTCGGTGACGCGCTCCCGTACAGACCAGGAGCTGGTACCGGTGTCTAGTGCCCCGACGGGCGACGTTCGCCCCGGCGCGACGCGGTGAGGCCCGGACCCCGGCACGCTCCCCCACTGCCTTGAGGGCATGGGAGGTGCCCCCACTCGCCGCACCGGCCGGTCCAGACCCCACTGAGCCGCCTGGGGCGGTCCGAGTCGATGCCCGACAACCTGAGGACCGCCTCCGTCCCTTCGCCTTACATGCCCCGTGTGCAGGTTCCGTCCGTCTGTGCTTCCTCTAGAGTCGGCCCTATGACGGAGGCACCGGTCCAGGCCCGCGGCGCGCGGTCCCGTGACGCGATACTGGACACCGCCGGCGAACTGATGTCCCGCTACGGCTACGCCGCCACCTCCATCTCGATGATCTCCTCCGCATGCGGGCTGCCGGTCAGCTCGATCTATTGGCATTTCGGCAGCAAGGACGGGATCTACGTCGCGGTGCTGGAGCGAGCCAGGACCGCGCTGCTGGCGGCCCTGCCCCCGGGCGAGGTACCGGGCGCCGACGTCGCGCAGCGTCTGGACACCTTTCTCACGCAGGTCGAGGACGCGTTCCGGCGTCACCCGCACGGTGTGAAGCTGCTGTTGGGGCTGGGCATGGTGCAGCAGGATGCCAGTGCGGCGGCCGTGGCCGAGGTACGTCGCTACCGAGACGCGCTGGTCGTCTGGGCCCGGGAGGCGGTCAGCTCCGTCTTCGCCTTGCGGGACCGCCCTGAAGTGGCGGACGAGTTGGCGCGCTTCACGCTGAGGTTGGCGAGCGGCACCGCCGTGGCCCGGTGGTTCGAACCGGATACCGTCCTGGAGACCGGACCGCTGCGCGTGGCGCTGCTGGCGCTGGCGGCTCACCACGGCATTCCGTTGCGGGGCGTCCCCGGCGAGGACGCCCCGTCTCGCGGCGTCACGACCAGGGAATGACGACCCGGTACTTGCCGCCCGGAGACTGCTCGGGTGGCTCGTCGGCGCGGTCGACGCTCACCTGGCCCGCCCCGTGGGCGCTGAGCAGGGCGATCATCTCCTTTCGCACCGCCGCCCACAGCCGGTCCCGATCGGCTCCGGCGGCGGACCGGATCCGCACCCGGACACAGCTGGGCGCCGTCTGGACGATCTGGAACGCGTCGATGTCCGGGATGCTCTCCAGGAGGGTCTCGAAGGCCATGGGCACGATACGGACGCTGCCGCCGTCCCGACGCGGGAAGGACAGCAGGTCGGCCGCGCGGCCGCGGACCTTGATCGCGGGGAGCCGATCTCCGCACGGACACGCGTCCGGGCGCAGCAGCACACTGTCGCCGAGGTCGTAGCGCAGGATCGGTTGCGCCCACCGGCACAAGCTGGTCAGGAGCACCGTGAAGGACTCCCGGCCCGGCGGGACCGGGCGGAGGTCCGAGTCGACGGGCTCCAGGATCAGCCAGTCGCTGTGGACGTGGAGCCATCCGAACCCGCAGCCATAGGCCAGGGCGAGGCTCTCGTTGCAGCCGTAGGTGTTGACCAGGCGTGCCCCGAAAGCGGAGCGGATCCTTTGGTGGTCGCGGTCACTGACGCCCTCGGCCAGCAGCGACACCACCGCCGGGGCGATGCACAGCCGGCCGGCCAGCTGCTCGCCGGCGAGCAGCGCGATCACAGTGGCGTAGCCGGCCAGGAACACCGGGCGGTACCGATTGAGCTGGTCCACCAGCTCGGGCAGCGGGCTGTGCGCCGACAGCACCCGGCTGCTCCGGGTGGACAGCCGACCGGCCGCGCGGGAGCGGGCGATGACGGCGTACGCGGCCAGATGACCGCTGGTGGCCACTATGTGCGCCGACCGCATGCGGCGAACGAGCAGCCGGGCCGTCACCGAGGGAGTGAGGGACCGCCGGGCGGCCCGCAGCGACAGGGCCCTGACCACCGCCGCCGCGTGGTCGTCGAGCAGGAACAGACCGCGGTGGCCGGTGGTCCCGGACGTGGTGGTGACCAGGTATCTGTCCAGGAAGCGTTCGCCGACCCGCCGGCGATCCGCGACGAAGGCCCGGAGCCGGTCGATGGTCACCTCGGGATCCGTGACCCAGTCGTCGAAGCGCGCCATCAGGTCCTGTTTGTGCGTGACCGGCAACAGGGCGGGGTCCTCGACGCGTTCGGGCAGAGTCCGGTACAGCTCGCGGTAGTACGGGGAGTTGGTGCGGGCGAAGTCGACCATCGAGGCCAGCCGCTCCCGCTGTAGGTGCGCCAGGGCGTCCGGGCCCTGCCGGAGGGTCCGGCATCCGTCCCGGACCAGGGCGAAAGCCGATGTCATCGCTCTGCTCCTCGGGGGCCGGGGGAGCGCTGCCAGAACGCGCAGTGGTGGTCGGCCGCGAACCCGGTGGTCGGTCCTACCCGGTCCGGTGCCAGCACCTGGATGCGATCCTCGCCGGCCGTGTAACGCGGCCAGGGCGGAGTCCCGGGCGCGTTGGGGTCGCCGGTGGCCGCGAAGCGGGCCCAGTAGGCGGTCATCGTGGCGGACAGCCGCCGCTGGGCCGGTGTCAGGGGCGCCAGCGCGTTCGTGGGGAAGAGATAGGCCAGTTCGGAGGCGTGGAAGGCGCCTTGTGGTGTGTGCGGTGCCGGGATGAACGGTGGTGCCTGCGGGTCGTGGAACTCGTAGGCGTAGACGGGCACCCGGCTGTCGTACAGCCGGCTCTCGGCCCATGCCGGGCAGGCGAACCGCTGGTCGGTGCCGACGGCGGAGTACGCCAGGTTGGGGGAGGGATACGCCGAGGCGGGGTAGGTGTCGAGGACCGCGGCCGCACGGTTGCCGTGCTGGAGCTGGATGAGCGCGGCGTACGAGGCGGGGGTCAGCGGGCCGCCGCCGAGCAGATCAACGTACAGAGCGGTGAAGTAGCGGTATTCGTCGTGCGTGCTGCCGCTCAGCGTCGGGACGGCGTTCACTCGTCCATCGGCCCATGCCTCGTGCGGTGGTCGCGGCAGGACGCGCGGCCCGGTGTTCGGACTCCACAAGGACGAGGCGCCGGTACCGGTGGGGCGGATGAGTTCGGTGACGGGCACGGTGCGCAGACAGGCCGTCGCGGTCGTCGGGTCCGTACAGCCGACCGAGGCCGCGAATTCGCTTCCCTTCCGCTCGGCCGCGGCGAGCGTGAGAGGCGTCAGACCGCCGTCCGCGGCGGCACAGGCACCGCTCTGCTGGATCGCCCGGTGGAAGAGGCCCTTTGCGGTCGGTGAGGCGATATGGAGACACGTGTCCGCCGACCCGGCGGACTGACCGCCCAGCGTCACCCGGTTCCGGTCCCCGCCGAAGGAGCCGATGTTGCGCTGTACCCAGCGCAGTGCGGCCTGCTGGTCCATCAGGCCGTAGTCACCCGAGGCGCGGTCAGCGTCCTCGGCCGACAGGGCGGGGTGGGCGAGGAATCCCAGTGCTCCGAGGCGGTAGTTGACCGTCAGTACGACCACACCCCGCGCAGCAAGCGCTGCGCCGTCGTAGTCGCTGCCCGCGCCATAGGCGTTGCCTCCGCCGTGCAGCCACACCAGCACCGGGAGAGGCCGGCCGCTGGTCCGGGCGGGTGTCCAGACGTTGAGGTACAGGCAGTCCTCTACTGTGCTGCCGGTGCGGTTGGACTCGCCGGGCAGGACGGGGCGCCCGTCAGGGAGCAGCGTCAGCGGTAACTGGGGGCAGGGGTGGGCCGGTTCGGTGGCGTCCCGTACGCCGGACCACCGCGCGGCGGGGAGCGGCGGACGCCAGCGGAGCTCACCGGTCGGCGGGGCGGCGAACGGGATCCCGTGGAAGACCCGCCCCCCGTCGTGGACGGTCGCGCCCCGCACCCAGCCCCGGTCGGTGCGCACGAGCAAGGAGTCGGCGCCGGAGTGGGCGTGGGCGGAGAGCGGGGGAACGGTCAGTGACAGGAGCAGGGCCGCAACGGCGGTTGCGGCGCGGGCCAGGGCGTGGCGCAGACTCGGGGCTCTCATCCATCACTCCAGGTGTGGGGGTGCGGGGTCATGGCGTGCGCTCGTAGGCGCCGATGTCGCAGGCGGCGCCTAGGGGGCGGGCGACGCCGCGTTGATCGGTGGCCGGGCAGCCGTCGGCCGCGTCCAGGGCGGGGCTGCCGGGCAGCAGCGCCACGGTGTCGGTGGGGCCGCCGTTGTCCGCGAGCGGTCCGATCAGCGGCGCGCGGCTGGGCAGATCGCCGACCGCGCTGAGGCGGCAACTGCCGTCCCCATCGAGGTTGTTGCCTTGTGACTCGATGGTGGCGAGGGCCTTCTTGCAGTCGGCGGGCGCACCGTCGACGGTGTTGCCCGCGACGATGGTGTTACGCAGCGTCATCCGCCCCAGGGGCAGATCGATGATGTCGGGGATCGGTGAGGGCAGACTGTCGAGGTAGGCGGGGGCGATGTTGATTCCGCCCCCGCCGTCGGTCGAGCTGTTGCGGGTGATGGTCGAGTTGAGGATCCGCACGGTGCCCAGGCCGCGGATGTCGATGCCGCCGCCGTAGCCGCCGAGGCTGCCGGGGCGGTCGCCGGGGTCCGTCACCCGGTTGTCGGCGATCGTCGAGTTCGTCACGGTGCCGCTGTCGTCGAACCTGATGCCCCCGGCCTCTCCCGCGGCGTTCCCGCTGACCGTGCTCTCCATGAGATCCAGGTGGGAGTCCGGGACGTTGAAGATGCCGCCGCCGTACCCGGCGGAGTTCCCGGTCACGGTCACCCGACGCAGCGTCAGGTGCCGTGCGTTGGCGATGCCGCCGCCACCGGTGTCGGCGAAGGGCAGTTCGCGCTGCACGGCCCGTCCCCCGGTGATCGTCACATCGGACATGCGGGTGTCCGCCCGCAGGCGGAAGACCCGGTCCACGCGGTCCGCGTCGATGACGGTGCTGCGCGCGCCGGTGCCCTGGATCGTGGTGGGGGCGTCGACGTTCAGGTCGCCCGTGGTCGGGTCGGGATGGTCGCCGATGATCAGTCGCGGGTCGGGCGGGATCGTGAGCCGGTAGCGGCCCGGGGGCAGCGTGATCGTACTGCCCGGCTGGGCGTTGGCCGCCATGACAGCGGCGCGCAGGCTGCATGCGCCGGACGCGGTGCGGCACCGGCCGTCCGACGGGTCGGCGTCCACGGCGTCGGCGGTGGTGTCCACGGTGAACTCCGTGGGGCCGGCACCCCCCGGATCGGCGGCACTGGTGGCGGGATGCGCCGCACTGGCAAGGAGGACGGCGGCAAGCACCGCCGGGATGACATTGACCTTCATGGGTGAACCCCTCTCGGCGAGGCATGGGGGCGTACCAGGACTCGGCTGCTGCGAGACATGCGTGCCGGTGCGCCATGCGCGGCTCATGCGGAGAACGTGGCGGGGTTGCGCTGGAGCGGCGACGCCGACCGAAGAGCAGAAGGTGAACCGGCGGAGCGGGCGAACAGGTCCGCGTCTGTAGGGAGCGTTCCATTCAGAGTCGGTGATGTCTACACGCCCGCAGAGAAATGGCCGAGCGGACGGTGCCGCCGGAAGTCAGCTCCGCGGAGGGGGGACATGGGGTTGGCGACGGCGACCGGTTGCCGCCGGACGAGACCGTGACAGCGGTGGCTCACGCGGTCGCGGCCGCACCGCTGTCTGGCCGAGGCGACTTCGACACCGCGCAGACACACATCACCAAGGCCCTGCACCATGCCGAACTTCTCGCCGACACCAGCGACCTGGGCTACGCCCGGACCGCCTCGCCCGACTCAGAGCGGCCCAGGGCGACCACCTGACGGTGGTCGAGGCGCTGCGCCCACTGGCCGGATCACTCACCGGACACCGGGCGGCCGCCGACGAACCGGGCGTCTTCCCCTGGCGGCAGCTGCACTCGCTGCTCACCTCGCAGGAACTCACTGTCGCGCAACTCGCCGCCCAGGGCCCGAGTAACCGGCAGATCGCCCGCGAACTGACCCTGGGCGTGCGGACGATCGAGTACCACCTGGGACATGTCTACGCGAAGCTCGGCCTGACGTCGCGGCTGGTCCGGTCGCTGCGCTCGGCACTGGCCTCTGATTCCCAAGAAGCCATATCGATCGAGCCCGCGACCGGGGCCGGTGGCGCTTCAGCGGGCGCATGGGCCGTTGCCGCCGCACAGCGTCGACCGGCACGTCCACCGCTGAGAGTCGACGCCAGGGTCTCGGCGAGTTCGTCCCAGGCGATCACTCGAGGTTCCAACGCCCGTTCTGCTTCATCAAGTTTGGAACACTGACGTGTGCCGGCGCTCGACCGGTCGGTCGGTGGCCGGCGTCACGTGTCAGGACGTCAGTCTGTCCAGCTCCTCGCCGATCGCGTCGCGCAGGGCGCAATGCTGCGGACCGAGCGCATACCGCTCGTCGCTCCACCGGTCGGACGGATACAGCCACACCGGCCGGGCCACGAGATCGGCCGGCTCCCAGTCGAACCGCGGCCACACATGCGCATGCAGGAACGGGTCGGTGTTCCCCAAGATCTCCAGATTGATCCGCCGGAAGGCCGGATCCAGTCGGTTGCAGGCACGTTCGACCGCCTCGCCCAGCGTGTCCATGTCCGACAGAAACGCCAACCGCTTGCCTCTGGGAAGCTCCGAGAGCCGCTGAACCGCCGGATCATCCACCAGGAGCACCGAGTACCCCGGGAGGAACTGAACGTCTCCGATCACCGCGAATCCTGCCATCAGTCTTCGGAGCACCGCCGGATTCCGCCCCTGCAGCGCGCTGCCGATCCGGTCCTTCCGCCACCCGTCCGTCATGATCGGCGACCTTACCTGCCACTGATCGCCCGACCATCGAGCACGCTCGAGAACAGCCTCGCTCCAAGCCTTCAGCCGCTCTCGTCGTCTGCCGGGGTGCTGATCGCGCCGAGATCTGCGGTGCCGATGAGCAGGAGGGCGATGTCGTCGTTGCGAGTGGCGGATCGGGTGGCGTGGTGGATGAGGGTGTCGGCGAGGCTGTCCACGGTCTGCTGTGATGCGCAGGCGAGTTGTGCGGCCAGGTCGGCGGTGCTCTGGCCGAGGTCGACGCCGGGGGTTTCTATGAGGCCGTCGGTGTACAGGGCGAGCAGTGTGCCGGGCGGCAGGGGGATGTCGATGCTGTCGTAGCGGGCAGTGGGATCGAGGCCCATCAGCAGGCCAGGGGGGAGTTCGATGACCTGGGCCGGGCCGCTGCGGTGGCGCAGGAGTGGCGGGGGGTGGCCCGCGGTCGTGAGACAGGCACGGTGCCGGGCCAGGTCGAGGTGCACGTAGAGGCAGGAGACGAACAACTCGGTCTCGATGTCGGCCAGGAAGCGGTTGGTGCGTGCGAGCACCTGGTCAGGGGGTGCGCCGGCGGTCGCGTGGGCGTGGACGGCGGTACGGACCTGACCCATGAGTGCGGCGGCGGTGACGTTGTGTCCCTGGACGTCGCCGATGATCGCTGCGGCGGTGGTGTCGCTCAGGCGGATGAAGTCGTAGAAGTCGCCGCCGATGTCCATGCCGTGGGCGGCGGGCAGGTACCGAGCGGCCACGGTGATACCGGCCATGGTGGGGAGGCTGCCCGGCAGGAAGGCCCGCTGGAGGCTGTGGGCGAGGTCGTGTTTGGCGTCGTAGAGGCGGGCGCGGTCCAGGGCCTGGGCGATGAGACCGGCCAGGGAGGTGGCGGTGGCTCGTTCGGCGGCGGTGAAGGCGTGGGGGTGCTGATAGGAGATGGTGCAGCAGCCGACGGGGCGGCCGGACGTGATCAGTGGCAGGAACGCCCACGCCTGCTTGCCGCTGAGAGGGGTTGCCTGCGGATAGGTGCCCGCCATGTGCTCGGGCGCGTCGAAGAATGCGGGGGTGCCGCTGGTCATGACGTGGCCGGCGGGCGTGACGTCGGTGTGCAGGGGTTGGCCGTCCAGGAGCCGGATGGCCTCGTCGGTGTAGCCCCTGTGCCCGATGATCTTCAGGCGGTCGGCCTCGGCTGTGGAAAGGATCAGGCCGTGGGCGCCGAAGGCGGGTAGTACCTGGTCTGCGACCAGGTCGACGACATCCTGCACGCCGACGGTTTCGGTGAGCGCGACCGCCAGGTGCATCAGCTGGTACAGGCGTCCGACGTCGGCGTTGCCGGCCGAGGCCTCGGAACGCGACCGCAGGGTGGTGGGCGGGTGGGAGCTCGGCCCGGGGCCGGCGGGGCTGATCAGCACGCTGATGCCGGAGGCGTCAGGGTAGAGCCGCAGCTCGAGCTGGTGGTCCGGAGGGCGCAGGACGGTGCAGGTGACCGGCCGGCGGGTGACGAGCGCAGTGCGGTAGCCGTCTTCGTAACTGCCGTCGTCCAGCCAGGGCAGTGACTGCTCCGGAAAGGTTCCGAGCAGTTGGTCGGTGCTGCGGCCGAGGAGGTGGGCGGCGGCGTCGGTGAGGAAGGAGATGCGGCCCTCGAGGTCCAGGGCGAGGCCGCCGGGGAGGCGCTCGGCGAAGTCGCCGGCGTTCGAGGGGGAAGGTACGGGGCCCGGGCGGTGCAGCGGGGTGACGCGCGGCTTGCCCGGGATGGCGGGAGGGTGCCCGGCGTCGTCCAGCACTCGGGCCAGTCGCCGGGCGGCAGCGGTGATGGTGCTGCGTTCGCGGGAGGTGAGGTGCGGCAGGCGGTTGGGGGGCCAGACCAGCAACAGGGCTCCCCAGCAGTGGCGGCTGCCGGTGAGGGGGGCGGCTGCCAGCGAGAGCTGGTAGGGCAGGGCTGCCGCGGCACGCGGGTAGGACCGGGCCAGATCCTCCTGGCTGCCCACCCACACCAGGCGGTGCTCGCGCACGGCGTCGGTGCCCGGCAGCCGGAGATCCAGCGGCACACGTCGCCACGGGCCGGCGAACCCCACCAGGGAGCCGCACACCACCACCAGGATCCCCACCCGCTCATGCTCGGCGATGAGAAAAACGCCCCCGCCCGAGGCCCCCGTGCGGCGCACCGTTGCGGCCAGTTCGTCATCCAGCTGCTCGTTGCCGCCCAATTCGTCGCGGGGCCGGTTCACCGCCGAACGCCTCGCAGGCCGGCTGTGCGGTGGGCGTGACGGCTTCGGCCGGCTTCCCCGCCGCGACCCGAAGACACCCTGATCTGCGGCCGGATCGCCCGTGCCCGGCGGCCCGCTCGCATCGCCGGGCGCTCCTGGTGATCCACCAGGACGGGCGGCCGGACGACGGCCGTGCAGGGCACCGCCTGGACGGTCAGCGGGCTGCAGGCACCATCCGGCCGGACATAACTCCGCAGAAGCCGCATATCGCTCATACAAAAACAATAGGCCTGCCCGCAGTGGCGCTGTTGATGCTTCGCAGCCGGAATCGCCGCGAGCACCAGATTGCCTTTGCCGCACCGTCCGCCGATGGCCGGCGGCGCTGATCCGTCGGAGACCCGCCGGGAGAGGCGTGCGCGCCACGGAAGACCGGGAGTGCGGGGCCCGGTGATGCTGCTGTCGCGGTTCAACCGGCCACACCGGCCCACAGCGGCGCACCCGCACCATGGCTGTGGCCTCGTCCCTCATCGCCGAGGAGGGCATCGCGCGGGCCTGTCATGCGAATGACCGCCGCACGCGTCGGCGTGCCGGTTGCCGCTTCACGGACCACGAGGTCGCCGTCTTCGGCGCGTACCTCAAGCACCGCCGACCGCCCCCGCGAGGCCGTCGCCGACCTCATCCACGCCCTGCCCGAGGGACGTCAGCGCGGCCTCGCCGCTCCGCCGCTGTCCGGTATCCAACAGATCCACGCCGAGGGGCCGTCCCTGTCCTGCTCGCGGCCCTGAGTGGAGCCTTGGGTTCCGGCAGGGCAGGCTGGACGCATGCGGTCGACATCTCGCTCGCTTCTCCGACCGGGAGCCGGCGTTCCTGGCCGATTTCTTTTCACCTTGGCGCAGTGCCTGCCCTTCGTGATCGCGCTCGCCGTATTGGTCATCGAGCTCACACCGGCCCACTTCATCTACACCGGCCCCCTTCTCACGGCGATGCCGGCGCTGGCAGCCGTGACGCTGGGCCCGAAGGGGACACTTGCAGCGGCCGCTCTCGCCCTCGCGATCAGCGTGACGACCGCCACGTACAACCAAGCGTGGACGACGCTGCAGGTCTATACCAATTTCCTGGCGCTGGCACTGGTATCCATTGCCGGTCTCCTCACCAGCAGCGCCGTGCAGGCGCGCAGACGGAGCGAACTGGAACAGGTGCGCCGCATCGCCATGGCAGCCCAGGAGGTCGTCCTGCGGCCCGTACCGGCACGACTGGGTCCCGTGCGGGCAGCCAGCCTCAGTCTCGCGGCCGGGACGGAGGCACAGATCGGCGGTGATCTGTACGAGGCAGTGGGGACCCGGTACGGAGTCCGGATGATCGTGGGAGACGTCCGCGGCAAGGGGCTCACGGCCATGCGCGCCGTCGGGGTCGCACTGGGTGCGTTCCGCGAGACCGCGCACTACGAGGACGAACCGACCGAGGTCATGAACCACTGTTCGGCCGCGCTGCAACGAGAGGTGGCCGTCCCGGGAGCGTACTCCCAGACGATTCGGCTGGAGGGATTCGTCACCGCCGTTCTGGCCGAGATTCCGGACGAACCCGTGGTGCATGTCGTCAACCGTGGCCATCCGGTTCCTCTGGTGCTGCACCGGGGCAGGGTGCACGCCCTGGTGCCCGCCTTGTCATGCCCGCCGCTCTGCCTGGAGGAACTTGTCACCGACCTTCCGCGCAAGGCCGAGAGCTATCCGTTCGCGGTGGGCGACCGTCTGTTGCTGTACACCGACGGTGTGACCGAAGCCCGCAACCGGGACAACGAATTCTTCGCCCTGGCAAAGACCATGGAGGCGGTCCGGGCCGACACCACACCGCAGGAATTCCTGGAGGAACTGCACCAGGCGCTGGTCCGCCACACCGGCGGTCACCTGACGGACGACGTGGCGATGATCCTCGTCGACCGGCTCGAATGACCGGACCGAAGCCGCCCAGCCCTTGACGATGATGGCCGCGGCGCACACAACAACTGGCCGGATCGGGCAGTCCCGAGACAGACAGCAGCCGCGGCCATCCGAAGCCGCCGGCCGCGTACGCACCACACACCCACACCGTCGACCGGCACGCCGCCCCCTCCCCAACGACCTCGCCGACACCCTCGGCCAGCCTCCCGGGCTCGGACCGTCCACCGTGAGGTTGTGACGGCGTCCGTGATCTCGTCGGCCGCAGTGATGCGAGCCGCCGTCGCGGTGTACTGACTGAGCCGGGTCTCGGAGCGGAGGCGACTCATGCGCCGACGACCGAGCGGCAACGTCCCAGGGCGCGTGGCCACTGCCGGAATCCGCTAAGTGACCTGGATGTTCGCCCCTAGGGGGTGTCCGCAAAGTCGCGTCTGCCCTGTGACGCCCGGCACGCACTCTCGCCGCACCGGGCGGACACCCGAGTACAACCAGTACGCGGATGTCCGCCCGGCACGCCGAGAGCACGCACCGGACGCCGCAGGGCCCGCCCTTCGGGCGGACGACGCGACTTTGCGGACACCCCCTAGGGCGGCGCGCGCCCAGCCGACCGCGGGCCATGGGGGTCTGCACAGTCGATGGCGTCGGCTGCGGCGCGCGCACGGCCGCGCCCCCGTGCGGTCGGCGCGGGCTGTGGGACGCGACTCGGCCGGCTCAACTGAGCAGATCCGCGCTGCCGACCGGTTCGCGCCGCTGTTGTCCGTCGATGCGGTGCCGCTCGAGCACGAGCGCCGGTGCACCTTTTGCCGCACGCGCTGGATCTCGCCGATGGGCCGGTCCTCCTCCTCAGGAGCGCCACGGTGTCTCGAGCCGGTCAGACGGGTGGGCCGGCCAGCGGTTGTTCAGTCCACACGGTCTTGCCCTCGTGGGAGTAGCGCGTGCCCCAGCGTTCAGTCATCTGAGCCACCAGGAACAGGCCGCGCCCGCCCTCGTCGGTCGTACGGGCGCGGCGCAGGTGTGGTGAGGTGTGGCTGTTGTCGCTGACCTCGCACACCAGACACCGTTCACGGATCAGCCGCAGGGTCGCAGGGCCGCCGGCGTATCGGTAGACGTTGGTGACCAGTTCGCTGGCGATCAACTCGGTGGTGAACTCCAGATGCTCCAGACCCCATTCGGTCAGCTTGGCCGAGGTCAGAGCCCTGGCACGAGCGGCGCTCGAAGGCTCCGGCGGCAGTTGCCAGGAGGCGACATTCTCCGGTGGCAGCATGCGGGTACGAGCGATCAGCAAGACGACGTCGTCACTGGGGAGCGAGGGGACCAGCGCGTCGACCACTGCGTGGCATGTCCGTTCCAGCGTGCCCGCAGGCCGGGTGAGCGCCGCGCACAGCTTCGTCAGACCGACGTCGCCATCGACGTGGCGTTCACCGATGATTCCGTTGGTGTACAGGCACAGCAGACTTCCCTCGGCCAATTCGATGTCCTGGGCCTCGAACGGCAAGCCGCCCAGGCCGAGCGGTGGGCCGGCGGGCAGGTCGAGCAGAGCCACCTGTCCGTCCGGAGCGGTCATGACCGGTGGTGGGTGACCGGCGCGGGCCACGGAGCAGAGGCCGGAGACCGGGTCGTACACGGCGTACAGGCAAGTGGCGCCGATGACCTGCTCACCCACCGGTCGTTCGCCGACTGCTTCCTGTTCGGCCGCCAGCAGGTTGACCAGGTCGTCGAGGCGGGAGAGGACCTCGTCCGGTTCCAGATCGAGGCTGGCGAGCGTATGGACGGCGGTGCGCAGCCGGCCCATGGTGGCGGCGGCATGGATGCCGCGCCCCACTACGTCTCCGACGACGAGAGCGACCCGGGCCCCGGACAGGGGAATGACATCGAACCAGTCCCCGCCCAGGCCCGGGCCCGCGCCGGCCGGCAGGTACCGAAGGGCCACCTCGACAGCCGACTGATCCGGTATCGCCCGGGGCAGAAGGCTGCTCTGCAAGGTGTACGCGGTCTGCTGATGCTGCGTGAAGCGCCGGGCATTGTCGATGGCGACGGCGGCGCGCGAGGCGAGTTCCTGAGCGAGGGTGAGATCGTCCGCCTCGAAGGGATCGGGGCGGCGCGAACGCCACAAGGTCATGACACCGAGCACCAGGCCACGCGCGGCAATCGGTACCACGATCAGGGAGTGGGTGCCCGGGTCCGGAGCGTGGGCCCTGTGACGGCCCTCCGCCGAGAACCAGTCGGGCGGGAGAACCGGCTCCAGGACGGGCTGTCCCTCGGCCAGGCATCCGGCCTGCGGTGTGTCGGGCCCGAACTCCACGGGCTCGCCGTGGGGGTGGGGCGGGCCGGTTTGCTGGGCACCGACACTGCAGGACCCCAGCCGCACCAGAGGCCCTGCCAGGGCCCGAGTCGGTTCCTCACCACGCGTCACCGGCTGAAGCAGGTCCACCGACGCATGGTCGGCGAGGTGAGGCACCATCACCTCGGCGAGTTCCCGCGCGGTCTCGGCCACGTCCAGGGTGGTCCCGATGCGGCTGCCGACCTGGTCGAGGAGCGCGAGCCGGCGCTGTGCCCGATGTCGTTCGGTGATGTCCTCGATCATCTCGGCCACACCGAGGATGCGGCCGGAGGGGTCTTCCATCCGGAAGGACGAGACCAACGCGACCCGCTCTCGGGCCGGATCCCGCTCCAGGCGAACGAACTGTTCGGAGTAGACCAGGGGTCTTCCCGTGTCCATCACCTGGCGCACGCGGTCCACAGCCTTGCGTGCGTCGTCGGGGAGCAGCATCCGGCCGGTGGGCAGCCCCCGAAAGTCTGCTGCCGGGACACCGCTGAAGCGTTCGATGGCCCGGTTGACCCGGAGAATCCTCAGGTCGGGGCCGTGGATGACCAGGCCGATCGGGCACTGGCGGTACAGTCCGTCGAGAACCGCGCGGTCCCTTTGCCATTCCAGGACGTCGACCGCGAGTGCCCCCGCAAGAAACCACTCACGGGCCCGGCCCCCGTGTGACAGCTCCTGGGCCCTGAGCCCCAGCTCCACGGGCCGCCCGTCGCGGTGCCGCAAGGTGAGGACGCCGAACCAGCCGCCGGCTCTCCTGCAGCTCGCCGCGGCCTCAGTGGCGGCCGGCAGATCACGAGGATCGACCAGGACCTCGAACGCCGGACGCCCGATCACGGCTGTGTCCGGATGGCCGAGCAGTTCCTGAGCCCGCCTGTTCCATCCGACCACGACTCCCCCGTCGTCGAGCACCGCCAGTGCGGGAAGGTGCAGGGCGAACGGATCGTCGTGGCCTTCGCTGAGCTGCGTCATCCGCTTCTCCACCGCTGAACACCACCGGGTACTCGGTCACCGAGGTTCTGCCGCGTGTCCTGACCGCGGCCGGTGACCGGCATGACGGCGTGCGTGGCGGTGGCTCGGCGTTCCCGAATGCTCGCTGACCTGCTGACTGTGTCAGCCTATGGAAACCCGGCGGAGGCCGCGACCTTGCCCGGCGCATGACGCTGGCGTGGCAGGCGCGAGGGACTACGGCAGGCACGGTGGCCGGCTCCTGACGAGGTACTACGGGCCAGTACACCGCCGTAGCGAGGGCCAGCGTTGAGATACGAGCGCCTCCGGTGAGGTCCGTAGTCAACGCGCTGTGAAGTTGCGGCGCCGTCCCGTAAGGGATCTGCGACATCGCGGCCAATACCGGCTGGGTCAGTGTCGGCACTGATCACGACACCGCCACGTCGCCGTATCCAGGGTGGCGAGAGTCGCGCTGCCACAAGGAGTCGGATTTTCACCATGCGGACAGTGCCACGGGACGGAAACCCGGACGTCATATACCCAGCGCCAACAGCCGTTCCTCCACGCGCTCCGGCGCGTACAGATACTCGACGACCAGCGCCCCGGCCCCCACGAGCCCGGCCTGCTCCCCCAGCTGCGAGGTCACGACGTCCAGACGAGCAGTGGAGCGCGGCAGGGCCCGCTGGTACAGCAATTCCCGTACGCCGGTGAGGAAGGGCGTTCCGGCCAGATCCCCGGCGATCATCAGCACCCCGGGGTTGAGCAGCGTCACGACGGTCGCCAGCACATCCCCGACCTGGCGCCCGGCCTCCCGCGCCAGCGCCGCCGCCTCCGGATGCCCCGACGCCAGCAGGTCCCGCACATCCGAGCCGGAGGCCGCCGGCACCCCGGCCTCGGCCAGCCGCCGGGCCACGGCACCACCGCTGGCGACGGCAGCCAGGCAGCCGTTCGACCCGCACCGGCACAGCGCGTCGGCGCCGACCCGGATGTGCCCGATGTCGCCCGCGCCCCCGTCGATGCCGCGGTAGACGGAGCCGTCCACGACAACCCCGGCACCGATGCCGGTCGACACCTTGACCAGTACGAACGCCGAGCAGTCCGGGTATCCCGTGCGCTGCTCGCCGTACGCCATGAGGTTGGCGTCGTTGTCGACGAGGACCGGCACCGGCGCGGCGTTCGTGTGCTCGCTGAAGGCCCTGGCGAGGCGGCCCCGTAGGTCGTAGCCGTCCCAGCCCGGCATCATGGGCGGCTGGACGACCCGGCCGGTCTCGCTGTCCACCGGTCCCGGCACGGCGAGCCCGATGCCGCACACCTCGTCGGCCCGTCGCCCGGCCTTCTCCAGCAGCTCGGCGAACCAGCGCCCCAGCCCGTCCAGCACCGCGTCCGGCCCGTCCTCGATCACCAGCGTGCCGCTGTGCTCGGCGAGGGTCGCGCCGGTCAGGGACACGACGGCGGCGCGAGCGTGCCGGGTGTCCAGGTCGGCGGCGAGAACGACCGCGTGCTCGCCGTCGAACTCCAGGGTGATGGAAGGACGGCCGCCCAGCGGGGAGGTCACGGTGCCGTGGGCGCCCTCGCGCAACCAGCCGGCACGGAAGAGCCGTTCGAGGCGCTGCCCGACGGTGGCACGGGAGAGCCCGGTGGCCTGCTGCAGGGCACCGCGCGTGACGGCACGTCCGCTGCGCACCAGTTCGAGCAGATCACCGGCGCCGGCCTGACCACCACTCTTGGTCCCCCTGCCCGTCCGTCCCGCTCGGCCGGTCATGCGCACCCCCTTGTGTTTCCCAACCCTGCATTACATATTGGGTTTTGCGTGTTAAATAGACGTAACTCTACGACGGCCATGACCGAAACCGGTCGGCCAGACGTCTTTCGGGGGTCCTGAGTGGATCGCACTGCCCAACTCACAGTCCGCCCCACGGCGTGTGATATTGCATACGATCCGCCCTCGGTGGCCGGCTCGTTGCACGTCAGGGCCGCCCGGGTGCTGGAGCACAACTGGACCGGCGCCTCGACGGTGCCCTCGCGCGGCCTGTATCCGCACCAGTGGTCGTGGGACTCGGCGTTCATCGCGATCGGCCTCAGGCACGTCTCGCCGCTACGGGCGCAGACGGAGCTGGAGACGCTGCTCGACGCCCAGTGGGGTGACGGGCGTGTCCCGCACATCGTCTTCAACCCCTCCATACCGCTCCGCGCCTACTTCCCGAGCCCCGACTTCTGGCGCTCCTCGACTGCGGGGCGCGCTGCGGGCGCCCCGCGCGCTGTACAGACCTCCGGCATCACGCAGCCACCGGTGCACGCGCTGGCGGCCTGGCTGGTGCACATCGCCGACCCGGGACTGTCCCGGGCCCGCGGCTTCCTCACCCGGGTGTATCCCCGCCTGGCCGCCTGGCACCGCTACCTGCTGCATCGCAGGGACCTCGGCTCCGGCGGTCTGGCGTCCGTCGTCCACCCCTGGGAACAGGGGATGGACAACAGTCCCTGCTGGGACGCCCCGCTGTCTCGCATCACCCCGGCCCCGGCTCGCTCCTTCCGCCGCGCCGACCTCGACCACAGGGCGGCCGAGGACCGGCCGACGGATCTGGACTACGGGCGGTATGTGCGCCTGGCGACAGACTACCGGGACGGCGGGTACGCCGATGGCTCCGGTGACTTCGCGGTCGAGGACCCGGCGTTCAACGCCCTGCTCATCGCCTCCGAGCACGCGCTGGCCAGGATCGCGCGGGAGCTCGGGGCGACGGGGACGGCCCGGCACGCACGCGCCCAGCGGTTGACGGCGGCGCTGATCGAGCGGATGTGGGACCCGGCGGAGGGCCTGTTCCTCTGCCGTGATGTCCGCGCCGGTGAGCTGGTGCGCGAGCGCAGCGTCTCCGGCCTGATCCCGCTGATGCTGCCCGGCCTGCCGCGGGACATCTCCGCGGCGTTGGTGCGCACGACGGCGTCCGAGCATTTCGGTCTCGGCAACTCGACCCGGCTCGTACCGAGTTACGACCTTCTGGGCGAGGCGTTCGAACCGCACCGCTACTGGCGCGGCCCGGCCTGGTTCAACACGAACTGGCTGCTGGAGTGGGGGCTGCGCGCGCAAGGGGAGCACCGACGTGCCAACGCGCTGCGCGAGGCGGTCCTGGATATCGCGCAGGCCTCCGACTTCGCGGAATACGTCGACCCGTACACGGGTGAGGCCTGCGGGGCGACCGGCTTCAGCTGGACCGCCGCGCTCACGCTCGACCTGCTGCACGGCCGAACCGAGACCACTGCACTGACGGGATTCGAGGGAGGGAACCCGGGATGACGGACCGGTATCATCTGCTCGTTCACGGGGGGACGTTCGCCGCCGTGGGCGACGGCGGGGACATCAGCGGCGTGCGGGGCGTCGGCTCCCCGGATGGGTTATTCGTACGCGACGCCCGGCACCTGAGCCGCTGGCAGCTCACCGTGGACGGGGCGGTGCCCGAGACGCTCTCACCCGTCGCCGACGGGGACACGGCCCGCTGCGTCCTCGTCCCGCGAGGCGGACGCCAGGAGCCGCCCGCGTACACGCTCTTCCGTGAACAGGCTGTCGGCGACAACTCGTTCATCGAATCGCTCCGCCTGATCAGCAACCGTCCGGTGCCGACGACGGTCCGCCTGGCGGTCACCGCGGACGCCGACTTCACCGACCAGTTCGAGCTGCGTTCCGACCACCGCACGTATGCCAAGACCGGCGCCACCCGTCCCCGTCAAGTCCTGGAAGACGGCGTGGAGTTCACCTACCAGCGAGGCGACTGGCGGTCGGTCACGACCGTGACGGCGGACCCCGCCCCCCACGGCGTCGAGGAGACGGGCACCGGCGCCCGCCGCCTGATCTGGACCCTGGACCTGGAACCGCACGGCACGGCCGAACTCATCCTCCGCGTGATGGCCCGCCCGCACGGCGACAAACGGGCTCTGCGCGTACCGCGATCCCCGGCCGCCCTCGACGACCACGACCGCGCCCTGGCGGACGAGGTCGCTGAGGGCGTGGCCTTGCCGGCCAGTTGGCCCGAGCTGGCCGCCGCGTGCGCCCGTGGCCTCGCGGACCTGGCCCTGCTCCAGGTACCGGCGACGGGCCCCGACGGCGAGGAGCTGCGCGTCCCGGCTGCGGGCGCACCGTGGTTCCTGACCCTCCTGGGGCGCGACGCCCTGCTGACGTCGCTGTTCGCTCTCCCCTACCGACCCCAGCTGGCCGCGGCCACTCTCCCCGCGCTGGCAGCGACCCAGGCGACGGAGACCAGCGTGGACGCCGTCTCCCAGCCCGGCAAGATCGTGCACGAGGTACGGCACGGCGAGCTGGCGCACTTCGGGCAGGTCCCGTACGGCCGCTACTACGGCTCGGTGGACGCAACCCCGCTGTTCCTGATCCTGCTGGGCGCGTACGCGGAACAGACGGGCGACACGAGCTTGGCCCGACGCCTCGAACCCCACGCCCGCGCGGCGATCGGCTGGATGCTGGACCACGGCGGCCTGAACTCCCGCGGCTACCTGACCTACCGAGCCGACCAGCACGGCCTCGCCAACCAGAACTGGAAGGATTCCCCCCCGGCGCCATCTGCTCGGCCGACGGCACTCGCCCCGCCGGAGCGGTGATGGCGGCGGGTGCCCAGGGCTACGCGTATGACGCCCTGCGCCGCACAGCGTGGCTCGCCCGCACGGTGTGGTGGGACGAGACCTACGCGGCCCTCCTGGAACAGGCGGCCGGCGACCTCCGCGACCGTTTCCAGCGGGACTTCTGGATGCAGGAGCACTCGTTCCCCGCCCTGGCGCTGGACGCCGTGGGCAACCAGGTGGACGCGCTGGCGTCGGACGCGGGGCATCTGCTCTGGTCCGGGCTGCTGGACAAGGAATACGGGAAGCTGGTGGGCCACCGCCTGCTCGAACCGGACTTTTTCTCGGGCTGGGGCGTACGTACCCTCGCCTCGGGCCAGCCGGCGTACCACCCCCTCTCCTACCACCGTGGCTCCGTCTGGCCGCACGACAACGCCATGATCGCCCTGGGCCTGGCCCGCTACGGCCTCCATGACGAGGCTGGCACGGTGGCCCACGCTCTGATCGACGCGGCAACGACAACCGGGCACCGTCTGCCGGAGGTCCTCGCCGGGTACGGCCGCGACACCCACCCGGAACCGGTGCCGTACCCGCACGCGTGCGTGCGGGAATCGCGTTCGGCGGCGTCACCGTTGGCGCTGCTGTCGGCGGTGGGGGGCACGTAGCGGGGCGCCCGCGGGGGCAGTTGGCCTGGCGTTCGGCGGGCGCTCGGGCGAGGTCCCGAACTCCTCGTCGGCGGCGTCATGCTGTGGTTCGCCCTGTGCTGGTACGGGCTGCCGGTCTGGCTGCGCCGACGGTCGGCGCGGCGCGGCGCGGACTGACGGCCCGACCGCTTCCGGAGTTCCGCTCGGGCAAGTTACCCGTGCGTTCCGCACGTCGGAGTGATGACAGCGGTGACTGTCCCCGCCGCCGCGTCGCGTGACAGCGTCTGTCCCGGCACCGATCCGGTCGGAGGGAGCAGGCGTGAACAAGGGCTACGCCGTGTACTGCGACGCAGACCCGTTCTTCTACGACGCGCCGCACCGCACCGCTCCCGGCACTCATGCGGCGGACTCCCGGTACGCGGCTGCCCTTCTGCCCGTGCCGACCGGATGGCAGCGCGGCGAGAGCGGTGACTGGCTCGCCCTGCGCCCGCTCGACGCCGCGCTGCCGCCACAGGGCTGGAAGATCCACGTCTCCGCCTGCCTGGACAACGCCGAGTCCGTCCTGGAGCGCGTTCGGGAGCACTGCCTCGAGCGCGGCGTCGCGTTCAAGTTCGTGCCGAGCCGCTATCTGCTGCACCAGCGCAACGCCAAGTACGCGGATCGGGCGGGCAGTGGCAAGTTCATCACCGTGTATCCGGCGGACGAGCGGCAATTCGAGCGCCTCGCCGGTGACTTGGCCGAGCTGCTGGCGGCTGAGCCCGGACCGCGCATACTGAGTGACCTCAGACTCGGCGACAGCCCGGTGCACGTGCGGTACGGAAGCTTCACCCGCCGCAACTGCTACGACGACAACGGAGAGTTGCGGCCGGCCGTCGCGAACCCCGAGGGCGTACTCGTCCCCGACCTTCGCGGCCCGGTGTTCCAGGTGCCCGACTGGGTGACCGTGCCGGAGTTCCTGCGGCCCCACGTCGACGCGCGGGCGACGGTCACGCTGGCCGACATCCCTTACACCGTCGAGTCGGCGCTCCACTTCTCCAACGGCGGTGGCGTCTACCGGGCGCGTGACACCCGCACGGGTGAGCTCGTGGTCCTCAAGGAGGCCCGCCCGCACGCCGGACTGGCGGCCGACGGCGCCGACGCGGTGACCCGCCTGCACCGCGAACGCCGGGCACTGGAGAGCCTGTCGGGTCTGTCCTGCACGCCCGAGGTGCGGGCCGGCTTCACCGTCGCAGACCACCACTTCCTCGCTCTGGAGTACCTCGACGGAAAACCGCTCAACACCTTCTTCGCCCGGCGTCATCCGCTGATCGAGGCCGACCCCGGCCGCCGGCGGCTGGCCGAGTACACCGAATGGGCGCTCGGCATCCACGCCCGGGTCGAACAGGCCGTCGCGGACGTGCACGCCCGTGGTGTCGTCTTCAACGACCTGCACCTTTTCAACATCATGGTGCGTGATAACGGACGGGTGGCCCTGCTGGACTTCGAAGCCGCACATCATGTCGACGAGCCGGGCCGGCAGACGGTCGCCCATCCCGGGTTCGTGGCACCGCCCGGCAGGCAGGGCACGGCCGTGGACCGTTACGCGCTGGCCTGCCTGCGGCTGGCCCTGTTCCTTCCACTGACCAGTCTCCTGGCGCTGGACCGGCGCAAGGCCGAGCATCTCGCCGATGTCGTGTCACGGCACTTTCCGGTTCCGCGTGCCTTCCTCGACGCGGCGGTCGACGAGATCACCGGCGCCACGGCTGCCCGGCCAACGGCGGCGCGACGGAGCGGGCAGCGCTTCGTCCCGGTGGAGCCCGGTGACTGGCCCACTAGCCGGGAGTCGATGACGGCAGCGATCCATGCGTCGGCCACCCCGACCCGTGAGGACCGCCTCTTTCCCGGCGACGTCGCCCAGTTCGCCACCGCGGGTGGCGGGCTCTCGTTCGGCTACGGAGCGGCCGGGGTGCTGTACGCCCTCGCCGAGAGCTGCGCCGAGCGCGCCGAGGGCGAGGAGCAGTGGCTGCTCGACCGGACGAAGGAACCGCCCTCGGGCATGCCTCTGGGGTTTCACGACGGGCTCGCGGGAACCGCGTGGACCCTGGACTACCTCGGCCACCGGGACCGGGCGCTCGATCTCACCGGGTTGCTACTCGACCACCCGCTGGAAGATCTCGCCGCGGATCTGCACAGCGGCACGGCCGGAGTGGGTCTGACGCTGGACTCGCTGGCCGCCTCCACCGGGGAGACCGCCTTGCGCACGGCGGCCCTGCGGTGCGCCGAACTGAGCGCCCGGAGCATACCGGACGATGCGCCGGACCTCCGGCCCGGTGGTCGCCGCCGAGCAGGTCTGCTGTACGGCGCTACGGGCAGCGCACTGCTGTTCCTTCGTCTGTACGAACGCACGGGCGACACCGCTCTGCTCGACCTCGCCCGCACCGCACTGCGCCGGGATCTCTCGTGCTGCGTGAGGGGCGCGGGCGGCGCCCTCCAGGTGGACGAGGGCTGGCGCACGATGCCGTACCTGGGAGCCGGCAGCGTGGGCATCGGCATGGTGCTCGACGACTACCTGGCGCACCGCGCCGACGAGCAGTTCGAGCAGGCGCGGACCGAGATCGTGCGCGCCGCGCAAGCCATGTTCTACGCCCAGCCGGGGCTCTATCGCGGTGTGGCCGGGATGGTGCTGTACCTCGGCCGGACGACGGCCACCGGGCCGGGCACCGGGCCACAGGCCGTCCGGCGCCAGATCGACGCACTGGCCTGGCACGCGATGTCCTACCGCGGTCGACTCGCCTTCCCCGGCGAACAGATGATGCGCCTGTCGATGGACCTCTCCACCGGGACAGCCGGGTGCCTGCTGGCCCTCGCGTCCGTACGCGGTGACCGTCCCGCCGGTCTGCCGTTCCTCGCCTCGCCGCGGCAGAGGCCGCGGCCCACGAGCCGGTCCCGCCAGGGACCGTGAACACAACACGTTGCCGAACGAAGGGAAGAGCACATGAACCTGTTCGATCTGCAGTCGATGGAGACCCCCAAGGAAGAGGCCATGGGCGACGTCGAGACGGGTAGCCGCGCCAGCCTGCTGCTCTGCGGCGACAGCAGCCTCAGCGTGACGACGTGTAACTGACCTCCGCGGCGGCCCGTCGCGGCAGACCGCGGCGGGCCGCGCGATCCGGCACCGGCGCCCCCGGGCTCACCACCCGGGGCGCCGGTGGACCGCGTCTCGTCGCCGCCGCGGGCGGCGACGGCCATGAGGAGGAACGGCTGGTGGGAATCATGCCGGCCCGGCGACGACCGAGGCGTTCGGGACCCGACTCGTACGACTCCGATCCGGGCCGTGGGCCCGAACTGCTCGTCCTGGTGTGCTCGGTGGCGGCCGCAGCGGTCGCGGTAGCCCAGCCCCTCGTCCTCGGCCGCACCCTGGACCTGCTCCTGCACGACGGCGCCGCCGGACCCTGGCTCGCGGCGAGCGCCGCGCTGCTCGTCGGCGAGGTTCTGCTGGACGGCCTGACCGCGCTGCTCACCGGCCGCTGTACCGCCGACTGGACGGCGGCGATCCGCCATCGCGCTCTCACCGGAATGCTGCACGCCGTCCCGGATCCGGTCAGTCGGCACTCACCCGGGGACATCGCGACACGGCTGACCGTGAACGCGTCCGACGCGGGCGGCACTCCGGCCGCCCGGGCCGCACTGACGGCCTCGCTCATCACCCCGGCCGGCGCGCTCGTCGCGCTGGCTGTCGTCGACGTGTGGGTCGCCGCATGCGTCCTGGCCGGGCTGCCGACCCTGGCACGGGTGCTGCGGACGTTCGCACGCGACACGGGAACGTCGGTACGGGCCTACCAGCGCGTGCAGTCGGACATCGTGGCACGCCTGCTCGAAACCACGGAAGGCGCGGAAACCATCGCCGCCGCCGGGACGGCCGCCCGCGAACGCGAGCGTGTACTGCGTCCTCTGACCGGCCTCGCCGAGCTGGGAAGGCGGATGTGGGTGCTGCACGGCAGGGCGCTGGCCACCGGAGGTGCTCTCGTCCCGCTGCTGACCGTGGGCGCCACGGCCGTCGGCGGACTGCGGCTCGGCGCAGGTGCCATGAGTGTCGGAGAGCTGGTGGCGGTGTGCCGGTACGCACAGCTGACCGCGGGCTTCGGCAGCGCGGCCACCCTGCTCGGCGCGCTCGTCCGGGGGCGTGCGGCGCGGGACCGCACCACAGCGCTGGAACAGCTGCCCGCCCTGGCCTACGGCACCCGGACGCTCCCTGCCCGCGGCCCGGGTGTCCTCGAACTCCGCGGAATCCGGGTCGTGCGGAACGGAACGGAGGTGTTGCGTGCGGACCACGTCGTCGTGCCGGGCGGCCTGACCGCCGCGGTGGTGGGCCGCAGCGGCGCCGGCAAGTCCGTCCTGGCCGCCGTGGCCGGCCGGCTGATCGATCCCGACGAGGGGGACGTCCTGCTCGACGGGACACCGCTCGATCAGCTGACCCGCCCGTGCCTGCGCGCAGAGGTCGGGTTCGCTTTCGCGCGCCCGGTCCTGGGTGAGGGCACCGTGGCGGAAGCCGTCGCTGCCGGACCACGCACCGTGTCACCGCACCGGATACGAGAGGCCCTGAGGGTCGCGGACGCCGACGCCTTCGTACGCCGCCTTCCCTGCACGTACGACACCCGGCTCGGCAATGCCCCCCTGTCCGGCGGCGAACACCAGCGCCTCGGCCTGGCACGCGCGTTCGCCCATGCGGGCCGGCTGCTCGTCATGGACGACGCGACCTCCAGCCTCGACACCGCCACGGAACACGCGGTGGACCAGGCACTGCGCCGCTCTCTCACCGCCGTCACCCGGCTGGTCGTGGCACACCGCCCGTCCGTCGCGGACCGAGCGGATCTGGTGATCTGGCTGGAGGACGGACGGGTACGGGCCGTGGGCACTCATCGGCGTCTCTGGGGGGAGGCCGCCTATCGGGCGGTGTTCGCCACCGCGGAGCACGCCGAGGGATCCTTCGCCACCACAGACGACGCTGACGGGCTCCGCTGTAAGCAGAGCGCCTCCGGGTGCCGAGAGGTCCGGCCGTGACCCCCGTCGACGGCAGCCGTGCCGCCGCGATGGACCACAGCGGGTCCGGGCCGATGCGTCGGCTCGCAGCGCCCGCTCGCCGCTTCCTCTCCGGACGCAGGGGCGTCCTCGCGCGGCTCGGGGCATGGTCGGTGGTGGAGTCCGCACAGACGTTCCTGGTCGGCTACGGAGTCGCCCGGGCCGTCGACCGTGGGTTCCTCGTCGGCGACACGCTCACCGGACTTGGCTGGCTCGTGGTCGCCGGCATCGCGGTGGTCCTCGCCGTGCCGGTGGTCAGAGGCGTGTTCGCTCAACTGGCCGGGCTGACGGAACCGCTGCGCGACCAGCTGGTGCGGCGGGCGGTCGACCAGTCGATGGCCCATGCCCTGGCCCGCCCCGGCGGCGAGGACCGCGCCGCCGTCTCACGGCTCACGAACCAGGTCGAGATCGTGAGGGACAGTTTCGCCGGTCTCGTCCTCACTCTGCGCTCGTTCGTGTTCACCGCCGCCGGGGCGCTGGTGGGACTGTTCTCACTGGACCCGGCCCTCCTCGTGGTGGTCGTGCCGCCGCTGGTCGGCGGCCTCGCACTCTTCCTTGTCACCCTGCGGCCCATGGCGGCCGCGCAGCGGCGGGCGCTCGCCGCCGACGAGGCACTGGGCGAGCACGCGGCGCGCACCCGCCGGGCGCTGCGCGACATCACCGCCTGCGGTACCGAGACGGAGGCGGCACGGCACGGAGCGCGGCTCATCGCCGAAGCCGCCGCCACATCGCGCGTCCTCGCCCGCTGGGCGGCGGTGCGCACGCTGGCCCTCGGCATCGCGGGGCAACTGCCGATGCTGCTCCTGGTGCTGACCGTGCCGTGGCTGAAGGGAAGAGGAGTCACCACAGGAGCCTTGCTGGGCGCGTTCACCTACCTCGCCCAGGCTCTGCTGCCCGCACTGCACACCCTCATGACCGCGATCGGCGCCGCGGGAACCCGACTGCTGGTGGTCCTGGACCGGTTCACCACGCCGGTGTCGCCTCCCCACGTCACCGCCGCCACGCCACAGACCTCCGCCACCGCACGCGCCTGCCTGCCGGAGCAGGCACCCACCCGCTCCCCGAGCCGGAGAGCCCCTCGGGCGTCATGCCCGATCCCCGCGGTGGAATTACGGGCGGTGACGGTGACCTACGGAGCACGGGCCGAGCCGGTCCTCGACGCGCTCGATCTTCGGATCGAGGAGGGGGAACACCTGGCCGTCGTCGGTCCCAGCGGCATCGGCAAGTCGACCCTCACCCGCGTCATCGCCGGGACACTCGCGCCGAGCAGCGGCGAGGTCGACGTGGCCGGCCGTACGATCGCCAGCCGAAGCACGGCCGAACTCTCCGCCCTGCGCGTCCTGCTGCCCCAGCAGGCGTACGTCTTCACCGGCTCGGTCCGCGACAACCTCACCTACCTGCGGCCGGAGGTGGCGCGTACCGGCATCGATGCAGCAGTGCGAGAACTCGGTGCCGACCGCCTCGTCGAGCGCCTGGGCGGGCTCGACGCGCCGGTACGGCCCGACGACCTCTCGCAGGGCGAGCGCCAGCTGCTGGTCCTGGCACGCGCACACCTGTCCACGGCTCCGCTGCTGCTCCTCGACGAGGCGACCTGTCATCTCGACGCGGCGCTGGAGGCGCGAGCCGAGGAGGCACTCGCACGACGATCGGGAGCACTCGTCGTCGTGGCTCATCGCATGTCGTCCGCGATGCGGGCCGACCGGATCCTGGTACTGGACGGTGTCGGTGCGGCGTGCGGTACCCATCAGGAGCTCCTCGCCCGTTCGCCGCTCTACCGCGACCTGGTGGGGCACTGGAGCGGAACCCGGGAGTGAGCTCTCACATCCAGCCGGCGCTCTGCACGATGCGGATGGCGTCCACGCGGTTGCGCGCCCCGACCTTCCGTATCGCGTTGGCCATGTAGTTGCGGACGGTCCCCCGGGACAGGTGCAGGGAGACGGCGATCTCCGCGATGGGGGCACCCTGCGCCGCCAGGGAGACCACACTCAGCTCACGAGTCGTCAAGGGCATCTGGGACGCTTCCAGCAGCGCCACGGTCAGTCTCTCGTCGAGGAACCGCCGGCCCTCGGCGACGGTGTGCACAGCGGCGATCAGCCGCTGCGCGGAGGCGTCTTTGTCGACGAAACCCAGCGCTCCCGCGTCGAACGCCCTGCGCAACAGACCATGCCGCTCCGCAGTCCCGAGAACGACGAGCCGGGCTCCGACCCGGTCCCAGAACGACACTCCTCCGACGTCTCCAGGTCCCTCCAGACAGTCTCCGTCCACCACGCACACGTCCGGGCGTAAGGCCTTCTCATCGAGGTCGTCATCGCGGGAGGACATGGACGAGACCTCGAATCCGTCAACGGACTGCAGGAGTTGTACCAGTGCGGCCCGCAGCAGCGTCGCATCGTGCACCACGAGAACACGGACCATGCGCAACCAACCCCCTAGGTTCCCCAGATGCCTTACGGTCTCCGGGCTCGTCCCCCACTTCCCCACCTGTCTGCCCCGGACCCCCGCCGAGAAGCAGGACCATCGATGAAAGGCGGGGCTGAACGACAGCAACACGCCGTTCTCGGCGATGTTCGCAGGCGAGGCATGAGGGCCGACGAGTCCGGAACCTGTCCTTGCCAGGTTGTCCGCATGGTGATGGAGCCTGGTGATGCCACGGCAACGGCGGAGACGGCACGGCAGAGTCACTCCCCGCCCGGCGTCACCGACCGAAAACCCACGAAGCGAATGTGGCCCGAACGTTGCGGTCACCCTTGAGCTTCCCCGTGCACGACCCTCACCGAGCGAGTGTGCCCGCCCCGCCGGGGCAACAGCAGCGCTGCCGCGTCCCCGCTGCGCGCGGGTACCGAGCCTCGTCGCACCAGACGGCTGGGGGGCGGTGCCGTCCGTCCATGCCCGCAGAGCTGCCTAGTCCACGCAGACGATCCCGCACTGGTCGGCGTACTCCGTCGCCGGCGAGGTGAAGTCGCTTCCGGTGCGCGCTGACGAAGGTCAACCTCTTCGGCGCGGCGCTGACGGACGCCGACCTGCGAGGGGTTGACCTTCGTCGGGCGGTGACCTCCACTGCGGCTCAGGCGACATCTGGTCCTGGTCGGCCCTGCGGCCGCCCCGAACACGTCACCGCAGACAAGGGCTGCAGCGCCCGCGGCTTCCACGACTACCGCGACGACGGGGGATCGGTCACCCCGTCCCCGAGAAAGCCGATCAGCGGCGGCACCGGCACAATGCGCGACTGCCGTGGCGGGCCCGCGCGGCTCGACGAGGAGAGCCACCGCCCGGCGCAACGTGGGCGAGCGTTGCTTCAACCGGCTCAAGGCAGTCTGGTATCGCCACCCGGTACGAGGAGGCCGCCGTGTCTTACGAAGCTCTGGCGACTGGGGCGAGGTCGACTCGCAGGTGTCCGACGACGGCGTGCTGCGACGGCTGCCATTGGATCGTGCCGGTCAGGTGGCATCCGACTGCTCCATGCGGCGGAATTCGTCCCCCGATGGCGCCGCCCGGCGAGGCCGCGCTCCTGTGACCGGTGCACCGTGGTGAGCCAGAGGACGGTGCTGCGGAAGGAAGTTCGAATGTCACGCTCGGGTCGGCCCTTGAGCCGGCGTGGTCTGCTCATAGCCGGTGGGGCCATGGCGTCCGCAGCCGGCACCACTCAGACGTCCCGCGCCCTTGCCGGGGGAGGCGGCAGTTCGAGTGGCACCGAGGGTGGTGACGACGCCTGGCGGGCGAAGATCGATATGCACCACCACTTCACGGCGCCGCAATGGGTGGACTGGGCGGAGCGCGAAGGAGTGGTGCGTCGGGGAGAGCTGCTGTGGTGGGCGCGCTGGGATGTGAACGCCACGCTGGCGCTCATGGACCGGGCGGGGATCGCGACCGCCGTTCTCAACCCCACCATGCAGGACCGGTATCGCTCCGCGGCGCAGGCCAGGGAGGGGCTGTCCGTCGTCTTCGAAGCACTGACCGACTTGATGCACGAACATCCGGGCCGTTTCGCCTTCCTCTGCCCGGCCCTGCTGGACCACCCCGACGTCACCACGTGGGCGTTGCGACGAGCCTTCGACGAACTCGGTGCCGTCGGTGTCAGTGTGAAGGCGAGCTACAACGGTGTGTACCTGGGCGATCCCTCGTACGACCGCTTCCTCGCCGAAGTCGACGAACGCTCCGGGGTGCTCGTCACCCACCCACTCGATCTTCCGGGGAAACCGCCGGGGGTGCCCACCGTTTCCGGCATCCCGAACTTCATGTGTGACTTCCTGCTGGACACCACGCGTGCCGCTGTGAACATGATCCGCACAAGAACACTCGAACGGTACCCTCGCCTGTCCGTCGTCCTGCCGCACGCCGGCGGATTCCTTCCTCAGATCGCCACCCGCCTCGAGGCCTTCGGCGACTTCTGCACCCCGCCACTCGACGCAGCCCGGGTGCGGGAGGCCCTCCGCGGCTTCTACTACGACACGGCAGGCCCGCTGGCTCCGGCATGCACTCTGGTGGAGACGGCCGGTGCCGACCGGATCCTGTTCGGCACGGACTGGCCGGCCGCCTCCGCCGGGATCATCACCGACTACACGGTGCCGGCCGTCGAGGCGGACCACGCGTTCACCGAGCACCAGCGTCGCGGCATCTACCGAGACAACGCACGGCGACTCATGCCCGCGTTGCAGCGGGCCGACCACACCGGTCCCCGGGGCGACCGGCAAAGTGCGTAGCACCAACCGGGGGAGGAACGAGGATCCCCACCAGTAGCTGCGGATCGTCGTACAGGCCAGACCGACCTCATGTGTGCACAGCCGGACCTCCTCGCCAATGGTGAGCAGGTTTCCCTCCCCGGACGGATTCGCGACCTCCGTACCAGTGCAAGCTGCGGGACAGCGAGGCCACCGTTCCGCCGACGCTGCTCTCCTGCGCTGGGCCGATCCGCGGGTCACAGTCTCCTGCCTTGCGGTGTGAGAGCGGTGCAACGGAATGTCCTACACGGTCTAACAGGCGGGAAACCGGCCGCCGCGGCGCTCGGACTAGTTTCGTGACATGAGGGTGTGGAAGCCGGTACGGAGCTGGCGCAGTATCAGGGGTCGCGTGGGGGTGGTCATCACGGTCCCGGTCTGCCTGCTGCTGGCGGTGACAGGTCTCGCCGTGCACGGCCGCGCCGAGGTTCTCGGCGATGCACGGGCGACCCGTGCCGAAGTCGACCTCAGCCTGCGCATTCAGGCTCTGGTGCACCAGCTGCAACGCGAACGCGGCATGACCAACGGCTTATTGGGCGGTGAGGACGAGTTCCGCACACCGCTCGACGCCACCCGCAAGCGCGTCGACACGGTGCTGCTCGCCATGCGTCGCGAAGGCGCGGTCGAGGGCGTCGTCCAGCGGTACATGCGGCGCCTGCCCGACATCCGAGCCGCCGCCGACAAGCGCGCAGCCGACCAGGCCGGGACCCTCACCTTCTACACCAGCGCCATCGACGCCCTGAACGCCGTCGATCCGGTGGCGGAGACCGCGACCGGTGCCGACCGTCAACTGCGCGACGGCCTGGCCGCATTACGGGAACTGGCAGCCGCCACGGAGTCTGTCGCTCTCGAACGCGGGCTCCTCAACGGTGTGTTCGCCCGAGGCGCCTTCCGCGGCCGGGCGTACATCGCTCTCACCGAGGTGCGCGCCACACGCATCGCCGCCCTCGCCCGCTTTCGGCAGGTCGCTACCGCACCTCAGCGTGCGGCCCTGGAAAAGGCCTTCACAACCGAGGACGCCGAACGCGCAACCGCCTACGAGAAACAGGCGGAAGGCGCCGCCGACGGCTCTCCGCTGAGCGCCGACGCGGGCACGTGGTGGGACGCGATGACCGTGCTCGTCGACGATCTGTACGCCGTCCAGCAGTCGGTCGGTGACGATGTACGGCACCGGGCCGACCGGCTCAGCCGCGATGCGGAGCTGGCCCTCGCCGCCTTTCTCGTCGGAGGCGCGCTCATCGCCGCCCTTGTCGTGGGCCTCGCCGTCTTTGCCTCCCGGTCCCTCACGCGCCCACTCCGTAAGCTCGCCGTGACGGCCCAGGACGTGGCGCGGCGCCGGCTGCCCGAAGCCGTCGCCCGTATTCAGCAGTCCCCGCATGACCGTGCCGAACTCCTCGCAAGGGCGGACGCACCGGATGATCCCCATGCACGGCTGCTGGGTGGCGTGGCCGAGATCGCCGAGGTCGCGGCGTCGCTGCGCCGGGTGGAAGACACCGCCCTCCGGCTGGCCTCCGAGCAGGCCGGCCTACGTCGCAACACCACCGAATCGCTTGCCAACCTCGGCCGTCGCAACCAGAACCTAGTACGTCGCCAGCTCGGTCTCATCACCCGCCTGGAACGGCAGGAACTCGATCCCGACGCCCTCGCCGAGCTCTTCGAGCTCGACCACCTCGCAACCCGTATGCGGCGCAACGCCGAAAGCCTGCTGGTCCTGGCCGGACAGAATCCGCCGCGGCCCACGGCAGCACCCGTCGACGGCCTCGAGGTCGTCCAGTCCGCCGTCGCCGAGGTGGAGCAGTACCGGCGAGTCCTGATCGCGACCGTGGAGCCTGTGCGGGTGCGCGGGCACGCCGTCGCCGATGTCGCCCATCTTCTCGCCGAGCTGATCGAGAATGGGCTGAACTTCTCGCCGCCGACGGAACCCGTCGAGGTCCACGGCTGGTACGACCGCGAGGACGACACGTACTGCTTGGCTGTGGTCGACCACGGCGTCGGCATGTCGGAAGCCGACAAGGAACGTGCGCAAGGCCTCTTCTCCGACTCCGGCGAGGAGGCCCTGCTCGCCGCGCCCACCCGCTTCCTCGGCCACCTCGTCGTCGGTCGGCTCGCAGACCGCCTCGGGGAAGGCACCCGCATCGACCTCTTCGACACTCCTGGCGGCGGCCTGTCCGCACTCCTGTCTCTCCCCGGGCGCCTTCTCGCATCCGCCGAAGACCCCGCCACACCACCCCCGCACGCCAGACCCGCAGTCTCCTCCCTGCTCAACGGGTTCCGGGCGGGTGTCGCCCGCGCCGAAGCCAGAAACCCCCAAGGAGCGTCATCGTGACCACTGCCGTGCAGAGTTTCGGCTGGCTCGTCTCAGAGTTCGTACGCACCACCGACGGCGTCACCGACGCCGTCGCCGTCTCCACCGACGGCCTGCTCATGGCCGCTTCGGACAGCCTGGGCCGAGATCGCGCCGATCACCTCGCCGCCGTGGTCTCCGGCATCACCAGCCTGGCCCAGAACGCGGCGACGGCACACGGCTTCCACGGCATGAAGCTGGTCATGATCGAAATGCTCGGGGGTTTCCTCATGGTCGGCCGCATCCGCGACGGCAGCTGCCTCGGCGTCCTCGCGGCCGAGGGGTGCGACGTCGGCCTCGTAGGCTATGAGATGGCGGTCCTCGCCGACCGGGTCGGCGAGCTGCTCACCCCGCAGCTCATACGCGAACTGCACGCCGTGCCCAGGTGAGCCTCGTCACCGCCCACTCCAGGGCGTGGCAAGGCCCTCCGGCGGCGTCGAGCGAGGGCTGTGACACCCTCGCGTGGAGTCCTCAGCCGCTCTCCTCGGCCAGCGTCTTGATGCCGTGAAGGGTGGCCTCCATTCCCGCGCGCAGTTCCTTCATCCGGAAGGCAAGGATCTCCTCCTCCCGGTCCGGCCAGCGATCGAGCCGCAGCGTGACCCCGCTGCGGCCTGGTCCGATGAGGACCGACTGCCGCAGCCGGGTGCCCTCACCCTCGGCCCTGAGTTCGTATTTCCAGGACGCCATGGATTGCGCCGGATCCAGCGTCGGCTCTCCGTACCGGCCGTCCGCATCCGTGACTGCCCAGGCGAACACCCGTTGTTCGTCCAACTCGACCACGTGGGAGACAGTTCGCCAGTCGCCGAGCTGATGGTGATGGTTGTAGCCCTCGAACCGCGCGCCTACGAGGGGTCTGTCCGCGCCATCGAGCCAAGCCACGCGCTGTAGCTCCGGGCTGAGCCGGGCAGGCAGACGAATGTCGGTCACCAACTCCCAGACCTGCGGCACGTCTGCCTCGATACGGACATCGCAGTGCACGCTCGGACCGTCGGCAAATCGCATGTCAACCCCTCGATGTCAGACCTCCTGATTATCCATGTGGAACCGTAGAGCGTTCGGTGTATCTGACGATCAGGGGAGACGCATCGATGACCAGTCGGGAAGAGAGCACCGGCCGCTCGGGGGAGCCGGGTGAGGTAACGACCTGGTCCGTCACCGCCGCGGTCAGCTGCTCATCGAGTGGATCCGGCAGACCCGGCAGGACGCTTCAGCGGCTGGCCGGCCGCGTGGATCACGGAGAAGTCCCGGGCGTCGAAGCGTGCCACCTGTGTGCGGAGCCGGTCGGTGGACCAGGGCCAGCTGAAACTGTTCCGGCCGTTGACGTCGAGGTAGTAGCTCCGGCATCCGCCGGTGTTGTAGACAGTGCCCGCGAGCGCGGCCTGCAGGTCGGTGTTGTAGGCGGCTTGCACATCGCGGCGTACCTCGACCGAGGCCCACCCCTCGGCGCGTGCCGAGCGGATCGCGCCGAGGGCGAGGTCGAGCTGGGCTTCCAGGATGGTGAACGCGGAGCTGTGCCCAGTGCCCAGGCCGGGACCGAGCAGCAGAAATACGTTGGGGAACCCGGCCGTGACGGTGCCGAGGTACGCCTCGGGGGAGCCGTGCCAGTGGTCGGCGAGGGTACGTCCGGCGCCGTCGTGGATGAGGTTCGACAGGGGCATGTCCAGGATGTGAAAACCCGTGCCGAGGATGACCGCGTCGACCTCGGCGCTGCTGCCGTCGGCGCCGAGCACGGTGCTGCCGTCGACCGTGCGGACGGCGCAGGCGTGCACTTCTACATTCGGGCGGGTCAGGGCCGGGTAGTAGTGGTTGGAGAACAGGATGCGCTTGCAGCCGATGGTGTGTTCGGGAGTCAGCTTGCGACGCAGTTCACGGTCGCGGACGGTGGCACGCAGGTGCACGCGTGCCAGGGCCTGTACGCCGCGCAGCAGCGAGGGTTTGCGGAATCCACGGCCCAGCATCTCCATGGCCCGGTACTCCACCGAGGCCACCGCGGCCCGGGCGCCGGGCACCTGCCGCATCGCCCACCGCTCGACTTTCGGAATGCGGTGGTCCGGCTTGGGCAGCACCCACTGGGCAGTTCGTTGGAACAGGTGGAGCCGGTCGACCTGGGGGGCGATGGCCGGGACGAACTGCACGGCCGACGCCCCGGTGCCGAGCACCGCGATCCGCTTGCCGCGCAGGTCGTAGTCGTGGTTCCAGCGCGCGGAGTGGAACACCTCGCCGGGAAACGCCGAGAGGCCCGGGATGTCGGGGATGAGCGGCTCGTTCCACGGCCCGGCACCGGCGATCAGGAACCGGGCGGTGAATGCGCCGGCATCGGTTCTGATCCGCCACCGTGCCGCGTCGGGCTGCCAGTGCGCCCCGGTCATGCGCACGCCGAACCGGGTGTGCTCGCGCAGCCGGTGCCGGTCGGTGACCTCTCTCACGTAGGCGAGGATCTCCGGCTGATGCGCGTACACCCTCGTCCAGTCCGGGTTCGGCGCGAACGAATAGCTGTAGAGCCGGGACGGCACATCGCACTGGCAGCCCGGGTAGGTGTTGGCCCGCCACGTGCCGCCGAAGTCGTCGGCGGCCTCGATGATCAGGAAATCCCGAACCCCGGCCTCGCGTAACCTGACCCCCGCGCCGACCCCGGAGATGCCGGCGCCGATGACGATGACCTCGAAATGGGTGCTCATGCCGTAGTGCTCCTGTCGATGGCTCGCTTGACACGGTCGGGTGGGTGCACAGGCAGACGTCCAGGGCGTGCGGCGTGCGACGTCCATGAAGTCGAAGCGCATGACCGCCGGGTCCTCGGCACTGGGCTCGATTTGGACGACCCGGGTCCCCGCCGCCCCCGACAGGTGTTCCTCCGCATCGCGCGTCCGGGTCATCCAGCGCCTGGCGACGGGTTCGAGGCGGCTCAGCCCGGTGGCGGGCGCGCCACCGGACGTCGCCGTCGGGGCGACGATCACCACCGCCTCCGGGTCGAGCGGGGCAACGAGGCCGGCCGACGTCGGCGGCGGCATGCCGCCGTCGAAGCAGGCGCGCCCGTCGATCCGTACGGCGGGGAGCCAGCCCTCGATGGCCCACGACGCGGCCATCGCGCTGCCGATGTCGCCGGCCGGGGTGTCGCGCGAACCGAGCACCACTCGTCTGCCGGAGCGTGCCTCGGCCGCCACACCGACGTACGTGACGAGGCGAACCACGTGTGGCCGCCCGCCGGCCCGGCGCCGAAGCCCCGCAACCACCCGGTTCCCCCCGGGCCTTGCTGCACGAGGCCGAGCAGCCCCGGCCCGAGCGGGACCTGGCCCCGGGCTGCCGCCTCGGGCGCCGAGCGGGCATGCCAGTGGAGCTGCTCCTCGACCGTGGCCTGCGCCGCAACCCCCCAGGGGAGGCCGGCGGTATCGCCGCACCCGACGACCAGCCCGCGTCGTTGACACCCCCGCCATAGATTCTCCTGGTATTGGAATTCCAGCGGAATCTGAAAGCTAGCGGTATTCTCCGGGGGTGGCAAGACTGACCCGGGCGGAGAGCCAGGCCCGCACCCGCGAACACGTCCTCGACACCGCGTACGCGCTCTTCCTGAGCGACGGCTTCACGGCGACGTCGATCGAGCGGGTGGCCGAGGCGGCGGGCTACTCGAAGGGGGCGGTGTACTCCAATTTCGCCACCAAGAACGAGCTGTGCCTGGCCGTGCTCGACCGCATCGCCGCGGAACAGGTGACACGGCTGACAGCCGCGATGGGCGACGCGCCCCGCTTCGAGGACCGGATCGAGGGATTCGCCCGCTGGGCCGACGAGACCATCGGGGACGGTTCGTGGACCTCGCTGGAAGTGGAGTTCGCCACCGCCAACCGCCGCGACGAGCGCGTGTGCGAGCAGCTCGCCCAACGTCGGCGCAGCGTCACCGACGCGCTCGCGGACCTGATCCGGTCGCAGGCGGACGAACTCGGCATCACCCCTGCCCTGCCCGCCGACGTTGCCGCCCTGACTCTGCTCAGCCTCGGCATCGGACTCGGCGTCCAGCGCGCCTTCGACCCGACCGTCCCGGTACAGCCGCTCGTCGACCTGCTGCGCAGCGTCATGAGCGGGTGCCCCTGAAGCTGCCCGTACCGCTGCGCTGACAGTGCGGGCAGCCGGCCGCAAGGGGCGGCTCACAGACCGGCGCGGCGATCGGCACGAGAGATGCGTCGCCGAGTCAGCGCTGGAGCACTGCACCGCTCACGGAGCCGTCGCCGACCCGGCCCCTTGCAGATGGTCTTTGACGCGCCGCACAGTGGGCTCGCAGTACAGCCAGGGGACCGGGGGAGTGCTCGCGCGTGAGTGGGCCGAGCCTTCCGCACACCGGCACTCTCTGACAGGCTCGTCATTCCGGGCTCCAACAGCCCACGAAACGCCGCCGATCCAGCCGGCGATGGGGCCCAGCACCTCCGTCGACCGCCCTCCGCCGGCTCTCATCGTTCCAGCAGGTGCTCACCTGTGGCCTACCGCGACGGTCATGTCGCGGCTCTGGTTGCCGCCGAACATCGCAGGCCGCGAGCGCACGTCTTCCACACGTGACATCGGTCTCGCGGAACTGCTCAGCGAGCCAGTAAGGGCTGACGGACCTCTCGTTCCGGACGGGTGCGCGCAGACGACCGGGTGAGGGGCCTGTGCCCGGCAAGGCCGTCAGCGGCTCGACCGGCAGGTACACGTGGTCTCACACGCGCGCTGGGACGCGGCTCGGTCCGGCTTGAAGTACGCGCCCGGACGAAGACCGCGCCGACGGAGAAGATCGCTGGGGCTCGCCCCGGAAATGACCACACTCGCCGATCTCGCATGTGGCTTCGCCCCCTGTTGAAACCGGCCGAGGCAACTGCGCAACACCCACCGAGCGGATCGCTGCTCCCCGCGCCGCCGGTGCCTCACCCGCGCAGGTGCACCAACGCCTCGAACTCGATCCGCCCGCCGTGGACACCCGCCTCACCTGCGTCACCACTGCCGCCGCCCCAGGGCGTCACCCTCGGGCGGCGGCAGTCGCTGGAGCCGCCGTCCGCCTTCCGCATCGGCCGAATCCCGCCGGGCGCATGAGGGGAAGGAAGTCAGATTTTCAATTACCGGCGGGCCGAAATCGATAAAAATGGAAGCTTCCTGTTGCGAAAAATATGCGTTACGCCCGCATCAATTTCTCGGCGTTGTCCGAAATGGTACGGGCCGTGGTGTACGATCGGCCGACAGTGGGCCCAATTTTCCGACGACGGAAGACGGGCCGACAACGGGGGCATCTCGATGCACCCGCGCACTCTCTACACGATCGTGAATACGACGGAGGGTCGCCGATGTCATCGATTCGGATCTTACTCATGGACACCGAACGGCTGGTCGCCGAAGGTTTCCGTAATTTACTGCAGAGCTTCAACGAATTCTCGGTGGTGGCCGTCGCCCACGACGAGGCCACTGCCCTGCGCCAACTGCGGCGACATCACCCGCATCTCGTCGTGATGGGCCTGGGGGCGGGTGGAAGCGGAGGCGTGGACACCGCGCGGGCGATCCGCCAGGACTCACGGCACGTCCGCATCATCATCGTTGCGTCCAGCCAACAGCCCATCTACATGCGCGAGGCCTTCGTGGCCGGCGCCAACGCCTACCTCTCACGCGACATCGGTGCTCTGGAACTGCGGGACACGCTGCTCACCGTGCACCGCGAAGGCGCCGCCCTGTCCGCGGCGGCCGCCGGACAGGTCCTTGAACTCGTCTCCGGCGGACTGAGCGGCGACGCCTCACCCCTCGCCCTGCTCACCCGGCGCGAACGGGAGATCCTCTTCCTGGTCGCGGACGACCAGGAGACCCACCACATCGCCGCCCAGCTGGGCATCGCCCCCAAGACCGTGCGCAACTACCTGAGCCGCATCTACGCGAAACTGGGCACCCGCAACCGCCTCCAGACCGCCCTGTACGCGCTGCGCTCCCCGGAGTTCCGCAAGCAGTCGGTCGCCAAGACCTGACCTCCTTCCTCCGTCATCACCCATGAGTCAATACGATACGCTACGTGTAGCGTATCGTATCGGCATCCGAATGGGAGGGGCGGCGTCGTGCTCAACCGATGGTGGACTCTGTGCGTGGTGTCGGTGGGCAGCTTCATGCTGCTCCTCGACGTCACGATCGTGAACATCGCACTACCCGACATCGAGGAGGCGCTCGACGCGTCCCTCACCGATCTGCAGTGGGTGGTGGCCGCCTACGCCGTCGCGCTGTCGGCCGCCCTGCTCACGGCGGGATCGCTCGCCGACCGGTTCGGCAGACGAGCCGTCTTCTCCTGGGGCATGGCCGTCTTCACACTCGCGTCACTGCTGTGCGGGGTCGCCCAGGATCCGCTGATGCTCAATCTGGCGCGGGTGCTGCAAGGAGTCGGCGGCGCCGCCCTGCTGGCGACGTCCCTGGCGCTGCTGGCCGCCGCCCACCCTGACCACAAGGAACGGCATGTGGCGCTCGCCGTCTGGGGCGCGGTCAGCGGTGCCGCCCTGGCAGTGGGACCACTCGCCGGTGGGATCCTGGTGGAGGGCGTGGGCTGGCGGTGGATATTCCTGGTCAATCTTCCGGTCGGGATCCTGGCGCTCGTCGCCACGGTCATGCGCGTCGACGAGTCTCGCGCGGAGCGACCAGGCGCCGTCGACTGGCCCGGCTTTCTGACCCTCGGCACCGCCCTGGGGACGCTCTCCTTCGCCCTCCTGCGGGCCAACGAGGAGGGGTGGAGCAGCACCGCGGTGGTGAGCGCGTTCATCGTCTCGGGTGTCTCCCTTGGCGCCTTCGTGGTCGTCGAACGGGTCCGGCGTGACCCGATGCTGCCGGGCGCGCTGTTCGAGAAGATCACCACCACGGGCGCCGCGCTGGGTGTGTTGGCCATGAGCACGACGGCCTTCGCGCTGCTGCTGTATCTGACCCTCTATCTCCAGACGGTGCTGGGTCACGAACCGCTGGCCGCGGGACTGCGATTGCTGCCGCTGACCCTGTCCATCTTCGTGGCCTCCGCCGTGGCGGCCCGCCTGGGCACCGTGGCGCCGGCCCGCTGGCTGGTCTCCGTGGGCCTGGCCTGCATCGGCGCGGGGCTGCTGCTGATGGGCGGCATCTCCGTCTCCGACGACTGGACCGGCCTCCTCGCCGGTCAGCTGGTCACCGGTCTCGGCGTCGGCCTGGTCAATCCGAACGTGGTGGCCGCCGCGATGGGCGCGGTCGAGCCGGCCCGGGTCGGTGTCGCCTCCGGGTTGAGCAACACCTGCCGCTCGATGGGCATCGCCGTGGGAGTGGCCTCGCTCGGCGCGGTCTTCGCCGACCAGGTGCGCGACGGCGTCCACGACGCGCTGGCGGGCACCCCACTGGAGGTCCGGGCCGGTGAACTCGGCCACGCGGTGGCTTCCGGGCAGGTCGGTCCGGCACTCGCACAGCTTCCCGAGGACCAGCGTGGATTGTTCGCCGGTGCGGCGCAGGGCGCCTTCGTCGACGGCCTCAACTCGATCCTGACCGTGGCCGCGGTCGTGGCCTTCGTCGGAGCAGTCACCGTCGTGCCCCTGATCCGCAGCCGCGACCTTGTCACCACCGGGCCCGACGGCGAGCCCCTTCCGATCGCCGCGGGGCATTGACCGCCCCGGGCTCCCGCCCACCACAGGAGCAGACTGTGCAGACTTTGACCAGCCGGTGCGTCGTCGTCGGCGGTGGCCCCGCGGGTGTGATGGCGGGCCTGTTGCTCGCCCGGCAGGGCGTTGACGTGATCGTTCTCGAGAAGCACGGCGACTTCTTGCGCGACTTCCGCGGGGACACGGTGCATCCCTCGACCCTGCGCATCATCGAGGAACTGGGGATGATCGACGAGTTCCTGCGCATCCCGCACAGCAAGGTCACCACCATCACGGTGCAGACGCCTGCGGGTCCCACCGTCTTCGCCGATTTCGCGAAGATCCGCGGCACCCACCCGTACATCGCGTTCATGCCGCAGTGGGACGTCCTCGACTTCCTCGCGCGCAAGGGCCAGGAACTGGACACGTTCCGGCTGTTCCAGAAGGCCGAAGCCACCGGAGTGATCCGAGAGGGCAACCAGGTTCGCGGGGTGCGGGCCGTGACGCCGGACGGTCCGCTCGAGGTCCGGGCGGACCTCGTACTCGCCGCCGACGGCCGGCATTCCACCATGCGCCGGGCCGTCGGGCTGACCGTCTCGGCGTCCGCGGCGCCCATGGACGTGCTGTGGTTCCGGCTGAGCCGGGAGCCGGGCGAGACCATGAGCTTCCTGCATACCGGGCCCGGCTTCGTTCTGGTCACCATCGACCGTGGTGACTACTGGCAGATCGCCTACGTCATCCCGCAGGGTGCCTACGAGTCAGTCCGCACCGAGGGCCTGGGACGGCTCCGCGCCGATGTGGCCTCCGTGCATGGACCGTTCGCCGGGCGACTGGACCGGGAGATCACCGACTGGGACCACGTGAAGCTCTTGAGCGTGCGCGTCGACAGGCTGCGCACCTGGCACCGGCCGGGGCTGTTGTGCATCGGCGACGCTGCCCACGCGATGTCGCCGGCCGGTGGGGTGGGCATCAACCTCGCCGTGCAGGACGCCGTGGCCGCCGCACGCATGCTCGGTCCGGTACTGCTCGCCGGCGGGACTCCCGAGCGGCGCGAGCTGGCCGCGGTCCAGCGCCGCCGATCCTTGCCGGTGCGGGCGGTCCAGACGGCCCAGGTGCACATGCTCGCAGACCTGTACCCCAAGGACCGCAGAACCACGGTGGAACGCCCCCTCGCCGCTCGAATTGTCCGCCGCTTCCCCTTCCTGACCCGTTGGACGGCTCAGTTCATCGGCGTCGGCCTGCGCCCGGAGCACGTGGACTGACCTGGCGCGGCCGCGCTGTGGGGCAAGGACAATGCCGCGGGGGAGGGAGGACGAAAGGACGGACGTGGCCGTATCGGTGATGCGGTCCCTCGAACCGGTGCGGCCGGGCGCCGGGACGGTCGGTGCGCGGTACGCGGAGGGTGCGAGCACCCGACGGGCCCCTGGGCCCCTTGT
This sequence comes from Streptomyces sp. NPDC052012, assembly GCF_040689265.1. Taxonomy (NCBI): domain Bacteria; kingdom Bacillati; phylum Actinomycetota; class Actinomycetes; order Kitasatosporales; family Streptomycetaceae; genus Streptomyces; species Streptomyces sp. NPDC052012. Next base: position 33,412 of record NZ_JBFAXA010000026.1, on the reverse strand, counting down.
GTCCGCCGACGAGCACGAGGGTGCCGCGGGCGTCGGTAGGCGCAACGGGACGGACACCGGGTGCCGGAAGAGGTGCAGACCCCGCAGGCGGCTCGTGGGAACACGCGGCACGGGAAGGGCGGGACAGCAGCCACGCGGATGGTGCGAGCCCCCTGGCCGAACCCGCAGACAGCTGACGTGCGCACGCGCGCGCAGGCGGACCTTGCAGCCGCCGGACTCACCCTTCGGGCGGCCCGCGCCGGCGGGCGAGCGGCAGGGCCCGGGGCATGTGGGCGGCCCGCGCAGGCGGCCCGCCCGCCCGCCCGGCCGGGTGGGCCGGGCGCGGGCCGGGGAACGGGTGTCCGAGGCGACGGCGTCGCCCGGCGTAGGTTCGCCGCACGCTCTGCGGCCTCCTGCCCGGAGCCGGTCCCCGCACCTGCGGTCAGGCACGGATCGACGGCCAGATGACGTCCAGGACCTGGTCGGCCCAGTCGGCCGGCGGGGGGCCCTCGATGACGGAGCGGGCCATGTAGGAGCCCGCCAGCATGCTCACCACCGTCTCGTGGTCCACCCCGGCCCGCAGTTCCCCCTCCGCCACCCCCGTGCGCAACGCGCCGAGCATGACATCCAGACGGGGACGCAGAATGGTCTCGCGGAACGCACGGGTGAATTCCGGGTCCTCGTCACCGTGCAACACAGCGGCGAGAGCACGCAAGCCGACCACGTCTTCGACCCCGCGTCTGAATTGCTCGAGCAAATTCAGCAGTCGCTCGCGTGCCGGTATCCCGGCAGGCGGCTCGGGAATGTCCTCCACGAAGGCCAGGGAGGAACGCAGCAGCTCGTAACGATTCTTGTAACGCCGGTAGATGGTGGTTTTCGCGACTCCGGAACGCTGTGCCACGGCCTCCACGGTGACTCCCGTCGGCCCCTTTTCCCGCAACAGTGCGAGTGCCGCCAGGACGATCTCCCTGGACACCTCCGCACTGCGCGGCCGCCCCGGAGCCGACCGGGTGTTTTCTCCCTGAACCATTCCGCGGAGTATATCGACGTCAATGGGCCGGACGGGCCCCCGTGCCGACAGCGGACCGGCTCACCGGCACCCCGGCCGTGTAAAGCTGGCCGAGAGCTTCCAGCATCGTGCCCGTGCCGTCGGTACTGCGGCCCAGTGAGGCCGGCCACAGACGTCCGCCGTCCGGCAGACAGCGGGCGCCGAGCCCCACCAGCGCCCGCCCCGGACCGACTTCCAGAAAGGTGCGTATCCCCATCGCGTCCACCACCCGGATCGCATCAAGGAACCGCACCGGACCGCGCATGTGCCGCCCCCAGTACACCGGAGTGAGCTGTCCGGCCTCCAGCGGGCGCCCGCTGACGGTGGAGATCAAGGGCACGCGCGGAGGGTACGTGTGCACCCCCTCCGCGACGGCGGCGAGTTCGGCGAGTGCCGGTTCATGAAGCGGCGAGTGCAGTCCCGCCGGCACCGGAAGGCCGCTCACCCGGGTTCCCGAGGTACGCAGCCGATCGGTGAGCCGGGCCAGCATGGTGGCCCGCCCGGACAGCGACACCTCCCCCGGCGAGATGACCGCCGCGATCCCCACCGTGGACTCGAAGCCCCTGAGGGCTTCCAGCGCGGTGGGCTCGTCCAGGGCGACGACCGCCATCGCGCCGTCCGTGATCCGTTCCGCGAGGGTGATCTCCGTACCGAGCAGCCGCACCGCGTCCTCCACGCGGAGCGCGCCCGCGCAGGCGGCGGCCGCGTACTCGCCGGAGCTGAAGCCGAGCACCGCCGCGGGCTCGACACCCCGGGTGCGCCACAGTTCCGCCAGCGCCATGCTCACGCAGAAGGTGCCGAGCGCGCCGTGCGCCGTGCGGTGGACGATGTGGGGCTCTGCATCGGGATACAGGAGCCGCTGCAACGGCGTCGAGACGAACGGCCGGGCCGCCTCCGCGCACCGGTCGAACGTCTCCCGGTACACCCGCTCGGTGCGGTACAGCCCCTGCCCCATGCCCGCGAACTGCGCTCCCTGACCGCTGAAGAGGAACGCGACGCGCGCGGCCTCCTCGGCGATCCCGGTGTGCACCTCACGGACCGTCTCCCCAGCCAGGTGGGCGTCCAGACGGGCGGCGATCTCCTCGGAGGTGCGTCCGGTGACGCTCAGCCGGTGGGTGGCGTGCGGACCGTCAGCTGCGTGTGCGCACACTTCCAGCAATGAAGAACCACCGGGCCGCGCGAGCCGGGCCGCGGTATCGCGTGCGAGGCCGGCGAGCTTCTCGGCGCTGGGTGCGGACAGCACAAGCAGACGGGTGGTGCGGCCCGCGGTCATGGCCTCCGCTCCGTCCCCAAGTCCGGATCGGTGCCGCTCACCTCGGCGACCGCCCGGCACCAGGCCGCGCCCGCGTCGGCCAAGGCCACGGGGAAGGCCGTGAACGTGAACGGCCCGGACGGGATCTCCCGCAGCCGGGCGAGCCCCTCGATCTGCACGAACTCCCGTCGCCTGCCGTGCATGTGGGCGGGCCACAGGACGCCGCGGTCTCCCGATGCGTAATAGCGCTCGACCATGTCGCGGGGAGGCCCGTCGAAGCTCCAGCAGTCCGTGCCGAGGACCTTCACACCGAGATCCAGCAGGTGGTCGACGGCCTCGGGGCTGATCGCCGTGGATCGCGTGTGGTACGCGGGCGTGCCCAGGCGCAGATCGGAATCGGTCCGGAAGAGCACGACGGTTCCGGGACCGACGCGTGCGCGGGAACGTCCCAGCGCCTCCTTGACATCGGATGCGGTCACCCTGTTCCCGCAGGCGCGGACATCCAGCACGGCTCCGGGCCCGCGGAACCACTCCAGAGGCAGGTCCATGACCTTCTTGGCGGGACGCCCCTCGCACTCGGGTCCGTAGTGGAACGGCGCGTCCACGTGTGTGCCCTGGTGCACGGACATGCGGTAGAACTCGTTGGACAGGAAGCAGCCGTCCGGCAGGTCGTGGGGGCGCAGCCGGCGGCGGCCGGTCAGCCACCGCCAGTGGTTGACCAGACGGTCCCTGCGGCTGTCGCCGGGCAACGCCCGTATGCGGCGGGAGAGATGGCGGATGCCGTCCCGGTGGAGCCACTGCTCGAACTCGACTCCGGGGGCCCGGCGGCTCACAGGGATGCTCAGGTCGACGTACACGGCTACTCCTCACTCGGTGCGTGCGCGGCCCGGCGGCCGGTGGTGCTCGCGGTGCCGGGGATCCAGCCAGGCACGGCGCGCCGGTAGGCGGCGTACTGCTCTCCGAAAGCCGCCCTGAGTCCCGGCTCCTCAAACCGGACGGTGGTCACGCAGGACACGGCCAGGACGAACGCGGCCCAGACCAGGACGGCCGTCGCGGACCACAGCAGCGCCTCACCGGTCAGGAGCAGGGTCATCCCGGCAGCCATGGGGTTCCTGATCACCCCGTACCAGCCTGACCGGACCAGCCGCTCGGGCGGGCGGTCGCCGAGGGGGGTGGGCTGGCGCAGATAGACGCGGTCCACGGCGTCCGCGGTCATCCAGGCGCCGAGCAGGACCAGGACGAGCCCGGCGGCCACGCGGAGCCCGTCCGTGCCCGGCGGCGGGGGTCCCGGCAGCCACAGGCCGAGCGCCGTGGGGACCGCACCGGCCACCACGAGGGGGATCAGCAGGGGCTCGGCGCGCAGCGTTCGGCCTCGCTTCACGGCATGCTCCCGAGCACAGGGGCGAGTGCGGTCACGGCACGTTCCCCGTAGGCGCTGCAGAGCCGGGCCGTGAGAGAACGGGCCCCCACCGTGTACTCCTGGGTGCCGGCCGACTCCAGGGCGAAGGAGGCAAGGACGCAGCCCAGCCGGGCCGCCGCCTCGGTCGGGGCGCCCCGGGCGACCGCGGCGAGCATCCCGGCGCGCAGCGCGTCGCCTGCGCCGGTCGGTTCGACGGCTTCGACGTCGGGGACCGCGGGTACCAGGAGCGGCTCGTGGCCGGAACGCTCGATGAGCACCCCGTCGGCGCCGAGTGTGGTCACCCAGGCCCCGACCCGGTCCAGGATGCGCCGGGCGGTCCAGCCGGTGCTCTCCTGGAGCAGTGCCGACTCGTACTCGTTGGTGAACAGCCAGCGGGCGCCCGTGAGCAGGAACTGTGTGTCCGTGCGGTTCAGGCGGGCGAGCTGCTGTGAGGGGTCGGCGACGAACGGCAGTGCGGCGGTACGGCATTCCTCGGTGTGCCGGAGCATGGCCGCCGGGTCGTTCGGCGAGACGACCACGAGGCCGAGCGGCCCGGCCCGTTCGGCCACCTCGCGCAGCGAGATGGTGCAGGCCGCCCGCATGGCCCCGGGGTGGAAGGCGCCGATCTGGTTGTGGTCGTCGTCAGTCGTGCAGACGAACCGTGCCGTGTGCCCGCCGGGCACGACCAGCACGGAGTCAGTGTCGACGCCGTGCTGCTTCAGCCACACCTGGTAGTCGGTGAAGTCGGGTCCGACCGCTCCCACCAGAAGAGGTGTCAGGCCCAGGCGGCCCAGACCCAGAGCGATGTTGGCGGCGACCCCGCCGCGCCGGATCTCCAGCCGGTCGCACAGGAACGAGAGGGACACGCTGTGCAGCCGGTCGGGAACCAGTTGTTCGGTGAAGCGGCCTGGGAAGAACATGAGATGGTCCACCGCGATGGACCCGGTGACGGCGATACGCACCCTGGAGCCTCCTGAGGGATTGCGGCGGTGCGGGTCAGATCCCAGCGGCCTGCCGGAGTTTGTCGGCCCGGTCGGTGGCCTCCCAGGTGAACTCCGGTCCGGTGCGGCCGAAGTGCCCGTAGGCAGCGGTCCGGGAGTAGATCGGGCGCAGCAGGTCCAGATCGCGCACCAGGGCCCCCGGACGCAGGTCGAACACCTCGGTGACGGCACGCTGAACGGTGGCGACCGGCACGGTCTCGGTGCCGAAGCACTCCGTGAACAGGCCGACGGGGCGGGCGGTGCCGATGGCGTAGGCGACCTGCACCTCGCAACGTGAGGCCAGGCCGGCCGCCACCACGTTCTTGGCGACCCAGCGCATCGCGTACGCCGCCGAGCGGTCGACCTTGGAGGGGTCCTTGCCGGAGAAGGCGCCGCCGCCGTGGCGGGCCGTGCCGCCGTAGGTGTCGACGATGATCTTCCGGCCGGTGACACCCGCATCGCCCATGGGGCCGCCGATCTCGAAGCGGCCGGTCGGATTGACCAGCAGCCGCACCCCGGAGACGTCCAGCACGCCGGTCAGCGCACCGAGTTCGGGGTCGAGGACGTGGGTGCGCAGATCCGGGGCGAGGAGCGTGCTGAGGTCGACGTCGCGAGCGTGCTGGCTGGAGAGGACGACCGTGTCCAGCCGGACCGGACGGTCGCCGTCGTACTCCACGGTGACCTGGGTTTTGCCGTCGGGCCTCAGATAGGGCAGGACGCCGGTGCGGCGGACCGCGGCGAGACGGGCGGCCAGTCGGTGGGCGAGGGTGATGGGCAGCGGCATCAGTTCCGGTGTCTCGGCGCAGGCGAAGCCGAACATCAGCCCCTGGTCGCCTGCGCCGATGCGGTCGAGTGCGTCCGCGTGTCCTTCGATCCGGGCCTCGTAGGCGTCCGACACGCCTCGGTCGATGTCGGGTGACTGCCGGCCGAGCGAGACGCTCACTCCGCAGCTCGCACCGTCGAAGCCCTTGGCGGAGGAGTCGTAGCCGATGGCGAGGATCCGCTCCCGGGCCACGGCGGCGACGTCGACCCCGGCGCGGCTGGACACCTCGCCGGCGATGTGCACCTGACCGGTGGTCACAAGGGTCTCCACGGCCACGCGGGCGTCGGGGTCCCGGGCGAGCAGAGCATCCAGGACCGCGTCGCTGATCTGGTCGGCGATCTTGTCGGGGTGCCCTTCGGTCACCGATTCCGACGTGAACAGGCGCCGGGTCACGGCCGTACAGCCCCTGACTCGATCTTCTGCTTGATGCCGGCCTGGTTCTGGCGGGTGTGGACGTTCATCCGTTCCAGAACGGTTTCCAGTGGTGTCTCGAACTTCTCGTCGAGTTCGAAGTCCTGGACCCAGGTCATCAGCGTGCCCTTCGGTGCCGGCTGATAGGTCCACCTCAGGTGCATGTACCGGAACGGGTACAGCGGATCACGCCGCTCGGCGACCGCGACGAGCTCGCGATGGTCCAGGATGCGCCAGGAACGCCAGCTCGCGCCCTCGGCGTTGGTGAGCTCGAAGACGATCTCGCTCCAGCGGCCCTCGCGCTCCTGGGAGAGTAGCTTGGCGTGGCTGTACTCGTCGAAGATCTCCGACCAGCGGGCGATGTCGTTGGTGACGTCGAAGACATGCCGGGCGTCGGCCTCGATGACGATGCTGTTCTCGATGCGCGGCACGGTCTCATCCCCTTCCTGCGGTGGCCGGGAGCAGGCGCGTCACGCAGGCCACGAGGTCGCCGAAGGTGGTGAACCCGCCCTCGGCCTCGGCGCTGATGTCGATTCCGAAGTGCTGTTCCAGGGCGACGACGATCTCCACCAGCTCGGTGGAGTCGATCTCGAGGTCGCGGTTGAGGTGCCTGCCGTCCTCGAGTTCCTCGGCGTCGAACCCGACGCCACTCAGGACGCCGATCACTTCTTCCCGAACGTTCATCTGACTCACTGACTCCTTCACTCGCTCTCGCCGCGTCTCACACGGCCACGGCGATGGCCACGGCGACGCCGGCCTCGTGGGTGATGCTCAGGTGCAGGCGGCTGAGCCCGGCACTCCGGAACGCCCGTGCTGCCCGCCCGGTCAGCCGGGGTACCGGCGCCCCGGACGGTTCCCGGCCGATCTCCACGTCCCGCCACCCACAGCCCTCGCCGTGACCGCCGAGGGTCTTGCGCACGGCTTCCTTGGCCGCCACCCGGCCGGCCAGGCAGGCGGCGCGGTGGCGCGCCGACGCCCCCTGGCACAGGGCCTGTTCGGCCGGGGTGAGCAGCCGGTCGAGCAGCGGCTGCCCGCGCCGCTCCAGCATCGTGCGCAGCCGGCCGATGCCGACCACGTCGATGCCCACCGCCCGCACCGCCGCTGCACCGGGAACCGTCGGCCTGGTCAACGCCTCAGCATCAGACACGCGTTGACACCTCCCAGACCGCGCGAGACCACCAGCGTGTGCTCCCACCCGGGGGCGGGCCGGGCCTCGCCGCGCACCAAATCCAGGTCGATGCCAGGCGCCGGACGGTCGAGGTTCACAGTGGCCGGGACTGTCTCCTCCTGCATGCCCCGCAGCGCCAGCGCCACGTCGGCGGGTGCGGCGGCGCCGAGCAGGTGCCCGAACCCGGACTTGGGCACAGTGACCGGCAGCCGCGCCGCGGCCGGGCCGAAGGCCTCGTGCAGCGCGTAGCCCTCGGTGACGTCCTCGACGGGGATCGCGGAGCCGTGAGCGAAAACCGCTCCCAGGTCCTCTCCCGAGACGCCGGCCCGGTCGGCCGCGGCGCGCATGGCCCGGCCGAGGATCCGGCCTGTCGGTTCTACGGTGTAGTACGGCATGTAGCCGTCGGTGCTCACGCCCCAGCCGGCCAGTTCGCCGAGGATCGTCGCGCCGCGGCGTTCGGCGTGCTCGCGCCGCTCCAGGATCAGGAACACCGCGCCTTCCCCGAAGACGCTGCCGCCGTGTCCGGCGTCGAAGGGCCGGTACAGCTCGTCCGCGGCAAGGGTGCCGCGGGCCTTGGCGCTCAGCCCGCTGGTTTCCAGGCACAGCCAGCCGTACGGGGACAGCGGCGCCTCGACACCGCCCGCGATGACGACGTCGGCGCGGTCGCGCAGCAGTGCCTCGGCCCCGCCGATGAGGGCGTACGCGCCGCTCGCGCGGTCGGCCACGAAGGTGCGGGCAGGGCCCTTGATGCCCTGGTCGATGCAGATGTTGCCTTGGGGGGCGGCGGGGAACCACGCGGTCGCCTGGTAGGGGCTGACCGCCCGCGGGCCGTCGGTCCACAGGTTGCGCAGCTCGCGTTCGGCGAACTCCCAGCCGCCGAGGATGTTGCCGACCATGACGCCGGTGCGCTCGGGGGTCACGTCCGTGCCGACGGCGACGCCGGCCTCGTCGAGGGCCTGGCGCACGGCGTGGACGGCGAGGTGGGTGAAGCGGTCGGTACGCTTGACGAACCGGGACGGCAGTTCGGTGTCGGCGTCGAAGCCGGCCTGACCCGCGGCCGGGCAGGCGTACGCCGAGGCGTCGAACCGGTCGATGGCGGCGACGTGCGCGACGCCGTCCCGAGCCCCCTCCCACAGGGGGTCGAGGCCCGTGCCGGCCGGGGTGACCGCGCCGATTCCGGTGACGACGACACTCATGGCCGGCCTCCTTCCCGGACCGCGCTGGCGACCAGGGCCGCGTGCAGGCCGGCGAAACCGCTGGCGTCCTTGAGGATGACCTCGCCGTCCCAGGGCCGGCCCGTGCCCGGCACGTAGTCGAGGTCGCACGTCGCGTCGCGGGTCTCGTAGTTGGCGGTGGGGTGCACGAAGCGGTGGGTGCAGGCCAGGGCGCACAGCACGAGCTCCATCGCGCTGGCCGCGGCCAGCGCGTGGCCCAGCATGGACTTGGCCGAGTTCACCGGGATCTGGCGGGCGCGCGGGCCCAGGGCGAGTTTGAGTGCGCTGGTCTCGCAGGTGTCGTTCTGCCGGGTCGAACTGCCGTGCGAGCTGACGTGGTCGATGTCGTCGGGGCTCAGTCCGGCACGCTCGACAGCCTGGGTCATGGACCGTGTCAGATCGGCGCCGTCGGACAGCAAGTCGGTCATGTGGATGGCGTTGGAGGTGTGGGAGAAGCCGTCTATCCGCAGGTACGGCGTTGCTCCACGGGCGCGTGCGTGGTCCCGCTCCTCCAGCACCAGGACGCCGCAGCCCTCGCCGAGCACGAAGCCGTCGCGCTCGTCGTCGTAGGGGCGGGAGGCGGCCTGGGGCCGGTCCTTGTGGGCGCGCGAGAGGCAGTTGATGATTTCGAAGGAGGCCACGGTGACGGGCGTGATCGGTGCCTCGGTGGCGCCGGCGATCATCACGTCCGCGTCTCCGTGGGCGATGGTCTCGAAGGCATGGCCGACCGCGTCGATGCCGCCGATGCATCCGGTGGACAGGGTGACGCACGGACCCTGCGCCCCGAACAAGGCGGACAGAACCGTGCCCGGGGTGTTCGACATGGAGGCGAGGTACAGGTCGCGGCCCGCCTTCGTCGGGTCGATGGGCTTGCGACCCTCATCCGTGACGGCGAGGAACTCCTCTTCCATTTTGGGCGTGCCGCAGATCGCGGTGGACAGCGAGATGCCGGTACGGTCCGCCGCGTGACCACCGGCCTCGAGACCGGCGTCCCGCATGGCCTGGGCTGCGGCCGCGAGGGCGAACTGCACATACCTGTCCAGCCGTTGCCCCTCGGGTGGCAGGTAGGGTATCTGCTCCTCGAAGCCGGGTACTTCCGCCACGGCGTCGGAAAGGAACGTGAATTCCTTGAACAGGGCGGAACTGGTGATGTCGGAAAGCGGTTTGGTGACGCTCCTGCCCGCCGAGACCGTGTCCCAGAAGGCGTCCTTTCCTATTCCCGCCGGGCTGACCACTCCGAGCCCGGTGACGACCACTTCTCGCATGGCTATTGCCTTTCTCCCGTCAGGGCCGTTACCAGCCCTCGAGTGACGCATTCCTTCACCGCGATTCCGGCCTCGGCCAGGAGGGCGCGGTATTCGTCGGCCTCGGGCAGGCCGCCGTTCTCGGTGTTCACCAGGAGGCTGAGCGCGAGCATCGGGCGACCGAGCGGGGCCTGCCCGGCAGGCGTCCGCATGATGTCGGCCAGCAGCAGCGTGCCGCCCGGCCGCAGCACCCGGGCGCACTCCCGGATGAGCCGGGCGGCGGTCCGCCGCCCGGCGAACCGGCCCGCGTGCGCCATGACGACGGTGTCGAACTCGTCCTCTGCGAACGGCGTGCCCGCGAAGTCGGCTGGTACGAAACGGAACCTTTCGGCGACCCCGAACTCCGCGGCGCGCTCGCGGGCCACGGCGAGCAAGGCGGGAGCGTCGTGTGCGGTCACCCGTGCCCGAGGGTCGGTGCCGGCCAGCGCGATGCCCCACTCCCCGCTGCCGCAGGTGAAGTCCAGGACCCGGCCCGCGCTGCCCAGCTCCAGGACCGCGACCACGTCGGCCGCGGTCCGTACGGCGAGCGGGAAGGCGCCGGCGAACATGCCCCGGTGCCGCCCGCGCCCGGCCGGGTCCCCGAGGTCGCCGCCACGGTCACCGGAGCGCGCGAGGGATGTGAGCGCGCTCCAGCGGTCCCACTGCGCGAGCACCTCGTCGAAGTGGTCCCCGAGGTAGCCCGGGGCTCCCTTCACCAGGTACGCGCGCGCCAGCTCTGTCGGTGCCCAGCCCGCTCCGTCGGCACCCGAAACCAGCCCGAAGTCTTCGAGGGCCTCGAGCAGTTCGCCCAGTATCCGCGCATCGCAGCTCAGGTCGCCGGCGAGCCGCGCCGTGGTGCGCGGCGCCCCGGCCAGGGCGGTGAACACGCCCAGGTCCATGGCCGCGCCCAGTGCCCTCGCCCGGGCGAAACCGAAGTTCAGGGCCAGCAGCGGTGCGGGGTCGGGTAGTTCGGTGTAACGGGCGAGGGCCGTGGCGACGGAGGCCGGCGGCGGGGACGTGTCCGTCACCCGGAGCCCTTCGTCGCGACGAGCAGCCCGGACAGCGCCGACACGTTGCCGGTCTCCACATCCCGGAACCCGGCGGCGTCCACCCAGGAGCGGATCTCGTCGACGTCCCGGACTTCGCCCTCCTCGGTGTTGACCAGCAGGATCAGCCCGAACATGGAGGGGAAGAGCCCGGAGGCGAGCGACGGCATGTGGGAGTGCACCAACAACCGTCCGCTGTCGGGAAGGTGGTCGTGAATCCGCTGCACCAGGTGCGCGGCGCGCTCGGGACCGTAACCGTCGAGGACGTGGGAGAGCAGGACGGCGTCGCTCTCGGGCCAGGTGTCCTCCATGATGTCGGCGGGCACGACCTCGATCCGGTCCTTGAACCCGGCCTCCGCCACGTTGGCGCGGGCCAGGTCGGTGACGGCGGGGTAGTCGAGGGAGGTGATACGGAGCCCTGGGTGGCGCTTGGCGAGCGCGATGGAGTAGTCACCGGAGCCGCAGCCCAGGTCGAGGATGTGGCGCACGTCGTCCAGGGGCGCGACGTCAGCCAGCCTGTCGGCCTGGAGGCGGGAACTGACCCGCATGGCCTGGATGAGCCGCCCGGTGCCCTCGCGGCCCTCGCCCGCCGCGGCGCCCTGGTCGCTGTACCCCTTCTTCAGCACCCGCTGGTTGAGTGAGGCGTTGGTGCGCACGGCCTCGTCGAGCCGGGCGAAGTGGCCGAAGTGGGAGTCCTGGTGCTCGGCGAAGCCGCCCATGTAGTCGGGCCGCCCCGCGATCAGGAACCGGTCGGCCTCCTCGCTGTTGCGGTACGTGCCGTTCTCGGCGCGCACGAGGTCCAGGCCCTTGAGCGCGACGAGGAGTGCCCTGGTGGGGCGCGGGCTGAGGCCGAGTTCGCCGGCCAGGTCCTCCACGGTGCGCGGGGCCTTGTCCAAGGCTTCGAAGACGCCCAGGTCGAGGGCGGTGAACACCGCCTTCGACTGAAGGTAGGCGGTCAGGATGGAGTGGACCCGGGAGGAGTCCCCCCGGGCAGGCACTGTGGTGGTCACTTGCCCTCCAGGAGGCTGGTGTACTCGGGCAGTTGGGTGTACTCGTAGGGGTCCTCGGAGAGGAACACGTTGCGCACCGGGGGCCGCTCGGTGGGGGCGACGACCAGGAACCGGCAGGTCTGGTCGGGTCCGGTGACGAAGCCGTGCGGCTCGTTGCGCGGGATGAAGATGGCGTCGCCGGGGCCGACCTGCTCGGTGCGGCCCTGGTCGGGCATGACGAGGCCCATGGAGCCCTCGATCACATAGATTTCGTGCTCCCACTCGTGGAAGTGGGGCGGGGTGGAACCGTTCGGCGCGACCTCGAACTCCGTGAGGACGAACCGGTCGGCACCGTCCGGTGTGTCGATGAGCTTGCGGTGGGTCGTTTCTTTCGCACCCGGCTCCCGTACGATTTCGGCCTTCACCTGTGTCCGGTGCACGCGTTTCATCCGATGCCCTTCATTGTCAACGGGGGAGTTGTCGCTGCGGAATTCGACGGATTTCAGCGAACCTGCTCCTGTCGCATCGGTTTTCTCCCGTCGGCCGCCGGTGCCGAATCTAGGCCAGCGGCTCGCAGCGTTTCGACGGGCAAGGGCCACTGCGCACGACGGGCGAGTGTCCGGCTGACGCGTGGGACGAACGCCCACGGGACCGGGACACATACCCGGGACAGGTCCGAGTGGGGCGCCGGAGAACGGGGAACGTCCTCAGGACCGTGCCGGTAGAACCGTCCTCCCGCTGGGAGACGGCCGGCTGGACGCACGGCGGCGGAAGTCCGGTGTGCCCTGCTTCGTCGCCGGGACCGACATCTTCGGGGCGATCGCCCCGGAATCCGCGGCCCACGGCTCCTCCCCCGGGGACTGCCTGCCCGGTCGCACGGAGCGCGTGCGGGAGGGAACACCCTTCCGGTGGCTCATGACTCCCGCAGGTCAGAGGCGAGTTCGGTTCGCCGACGGGTGCGCATCGGCGGCAGGAGGCGACTCCCGTGGCGACGGGGACCGGGAGCTGGATGAACGCCCGCAGCGGCGGCCTGTCTTGCACCGCCCGGGCGCCGGGGCCTTTCTGCCCGACGGGAATGCGCTAGTCGGAAGCCGGAATGACAGCCAGCTTGGCCGAGCGAGGGATTTCGCGGCTCGAGTCTCCGAACAGTCCGTACAAGAGGGGCTGCTTGCCCCCGCGGCCTCACTGACCGCTCGAGTGGACACTTCCCCAGTGGGGGAGTGCGCGAGCAGTTCGTGGCCTCGATCAGCGCTCATCTCGTATTACGCAGGCGCGCACGAACGGGATGTCTCGCAGCCCGTGCCCGCTGCGCTCGCGGGGCGTGGGATGGCTCGAGCCGTTCCACCATTTTCCAGCCAACCATCTATCCAGATGGCTGGTTCCGGGTGCATGCTGTCACGCGGCGTCCACCCCCCGGCGGGCCGACGCTCCGACTCCGCCCGTATCGCTCCCGCAGGCGGTGTCACGGCGCCTCAAGGCTCCCCACGGACCAGGCGCTGCCCAGCAACTGGAGGCCTGATGTCGAACGAGAACCGCACCTGGGACCTGCCCCCCTCCGGCAGCTCGCCCGCGCGCACGGTGACCGGCACGTGCGAGATGTCGCTCACCGATGAAGAGTTCCTGAACAGGTATCCGACCGTCAGGGGTGTGGCGGAACGCTGGGTGGCGCTGGCACGAGAGATTGGGGTCCACGCCGACCGCTGACCGACGGCTGCGGGGATTCCAGGCGACAGGTCCGGCTCCTGTGCCGCGGCTGCCCCAACACTGGGAGAACCCGGCACGGCGATCTCGGCCGTTTGCTTCGGCTGCAGGTTCCCTGGCAGCCGGGACAGCCGGCCGACGGCAACGACCCGCGAAGCCGTCTTCGCGATCCCCGGCAGCGACTCCAGTGCGCCCGCGGTGATTGGCGCGAGGCACTCAAGATCACCGTGGACCCGTTGGGCCGCCACACCGACGACGGTCTCCGACCACCACGTCACCGAGCGCCTGAGTTCACCCAGCGACACCCGGCCCGGATCCGACGGCCAGGCCGCCGTTCCCTGGCCAGCCACGCACGCAGCTCGCCGCCCACGACAGTGCGGACCGCCCAATCGCGAGAACGAGCGCGGTCTCGGCATGTGACATGTGGTGCTGGCGGCATGGCTGATCAACGCGAGGTAGTCATCATTCGCCGGCCAGGTCAGGGCCTGCGACGGCCTCGCCCCCGGCGGTCGGGGGCGTATTCATGCACGAGATCCTCCAACGCTCCCACCGGCATCAGGTCATCGTGACGCATGGCGGAGCATCCGTCGTGGGCGCATGGAGCCCCATGCCGATCGCTTTCGCCGGCTATGCCAGGTTCCACGGCCCCCGGCGGCATGAATACGCTGCCGGACCGACCGGCCGTCGGTCCGCCAGTGACGGTGCCGCCTTCTACCGGAAGGACTTCACACTGCCCCGACGGGAAGGTGGCCTGGTGGCGCAACCACGGACGGCTGCACCGCCACCAGGAACAGCTCGGTCAGTGGATCAGAGCATTCGCGACGATGATCACCAGGCCGATCAGCATGTCCAGGCCCCCTGCCCGGCACGAGGACGGCCATCCGTACCCGGCGGTGCGGGCGGCCAGCGTGCCCAGGGCGAACAGGGCGACGGTGTTGAACAGCAGGGCCGCGTCCACCGCCGCGGCCTCCGCCCACCAGCCGGCCACCGCGGCCAGCAGTATGGCGACCGTGGGCAGCACGGCCGCCACCAAGGGCCACTCGGCGAGCACCGACCGCAGTCTTCTGGGGGTGGCTCTCCCACCGGCGGACGCGCGATGGGCGATCACATGCGCATACCCATGGGCGGCACCGGACGCCAGCGCGGTGAGCAGTACCCACAGCGCGTCCGCACCCGGATCGGCCTCGTCCCCCGCCGGGTCCAGCGCGGACACCATGGCGCTGGCCAGCACCAGACCGTAGATGCCGCTGAACAGCCACTGCTCCGGCGGCTGCCACCGCAGGATTCCCGTCGGGGTGACGTCCTCGGGGCGGCCACGGTCGGCACGGTCGGGCATCGCACCGCCTCATGCGGAAGGGGGCTGGGTCCGCACATGCTCACCCGCGTGACGTCAGGGAACACGACGCCACGCGGGTGAGCAGCCTGAAGGGGGGATACGAAGCGTGTCGAATGCGGTGCAGCACCGACACCTCCCCTGCTCCTGGCAGACGGCGGGAGTGTGGACCGGCGGGCAACCGGGCTGTCAGTACGGGCGGTCAGGGGGCCGCCCATGACCGGTGATCGAATGATGCGCAGCTTCCACGACTTGGCTTTCGGTGTCGATCCTGGGGAGCCAGGAAGGACACACGATGTGACCACAACTCTGTCCTACCGCATGCTCGCCGGAGAGCTCGGGACGAGGTCAAGATCACCGTAGATTGGGACCGGATCGACGTGTCGTCCCTGACCGGGGGAGTGGCGTGCGAGGGAGATGTGGTCGGACTGCACCCGCTCCCCGGCCATTGTGGGCAGACAGCCGCATACGGCTGTCAGGACTTCGAGGAATAACCTCCGCTAGCTGCAGACGACGCGTCTGCCGCTGACCACCACCAGGCGAGCCGAGCTGCTGTAGTCCCGTGACGCTCTCAGGGGGCGATGGCGGAGAATGCCATCATGTAGCGCGCGCCTACGACCTCGTCATGGGCGCCGCCACGTGGGCACGGCCGGCGCACGTTTCCGCCGAGGAACATGCCTCGCGACGGCGGGCCCTGCAAGGGCTCTCCGCCGTGGCCCTCGGCACCGCCGACAGGCCGGGGGCTCTGTTGGTTCCGTATCCTTCCGTGCCGGACGTCTCGTGTGAGTCGGTTGAGCATGTCTCCTGGCTGATCTACGCCCGAAGTCGTGAACTGAACTCGCCCTGGAGACGGCTCGGCTGCTTGAAACAGGCTCTCCTCGCGCTGGCCCACCTTCGGAAGAGCGAGAGGTTCGCCCCGTTCGCGGCCGGGTTCGGAGTCTCGAACGCGACGGCCTGGCGCTACGTCGACGAGACCCTGGACGTTGATCGTGGACGGCACCCTGATCGCCGCCGACCGCATGCGCCGCGGACGAGCCTTACTCCTCGCCGAAGTACAAGCAACATGGGAATGAACGTGCAGGTTATCGCCCGGCCGGACCGCACACCGCTGTGGTTCTCCCGAGCGACACCGGGCCGGACCCACGACCTCATCGCGGCCCGCGCCCAGGGCATCATCCAGGCCTGCCCGACCCGCCATGTCCTCATCCTCGCGGACCGCGCCTACCAGGGCGTCGGCGCCACCGTCCGCACCCCGTACAAGAACCACCGTGAGCAGTCCAAGCATCACCAGCAGTGCTCCACCCGCCGCATCGGCACCGTCATCCAGGCTGTGCACACCCTCTGGCCTGCGACTTTCCGGGATGAAAGAAGTTCAGCGAGGGTCGGCGCCTTGGTGCGGTGCGTCGTTGCGCTCGTCACTGCGGCGTCCGATCAGCGCCTGAAGTGACCTGGGATACACCATTTTGCTCCCGGTTGTGCCTAGCCTGGCCGACGTTTCTCGCCCGTAATGGCTGCAGCACTGGGTCCCCCCAGCCCGACACATCGACCGTTCAGGAGATCAATGCGCCCCCGGATACCCACCGTCCGCCGAACCGCCCCCCTCCCGCCCGCCGCGCTGGCAGGCGGCGCGCTGGCCGTCGGGGTCGGCGGCCTGTACCTGGCCGGGTTGCTGATCACCGGTGGCGGGATCGAAGCGGGCACGACGGTCCGCGGTGTGGACATCGGAGGCCTGACCCGTGAGGAGGCCGGCCGGAAGCTGGAGCGGCATCTGGCGCAGGCCGGCCCGCGGACGCTTGCCGTCAAGGTCGGCGACCGCACGGGCACGGTCGATTCGCGGCAGGCGGGACTCACCTTCGACATCCCCGAGACCCTTGACCGGGCGGCGTCCACCGGCGTCGATCCGGTCACGGTGATCGGCGGGCTGTTCCGCTCGGGCGATGCCATCGAGCCGGTCGTGCACGTCGATGAGGACAAGGCCCGCGCCGCCCTCGGGAAGCTGGGGAAGAAGCTCGACGAGAAGGTCCGCGAGGGCGCCGTCTCCTTCAAGGACGGCCGTGTCGAGCAGACAGCCGCACGCACCGGGTACGCGCTGGACGTGGACGCCTCGGTGGACGCCCTGCGCACCGCCTTCCTGCGCGGCGCGCAGAAGTCGGTCACGGTGCTGCCCGCGCATCGCACCACGCCTGAGGTCACTGCCGAAGAGGTACGGCGGGCGGTGCGCGAGTTCGCACAGCCTGCGATGTCGGCCCCGGTCACGCTCACCGCGGGCGGCAAACGGTTCACGCTCACCCCGGCCGTGCTGAGCGAGCACCTGACGATGCGGCCGGACAACTCCGGCAGGCTCACGCCGAAGCTCGACAGCAAGGGCCTGCGCACCGCCCCGGCGGTGACCGGCGCCCTGAACCATCTGCCCACCGCACCCCGCAACGCCCGGCTCGGGGTCGCGGGCGACAAGGCAGTGGTGACCGAAGACGCCGAGCCGGGCGTGAAGGTCACTGACAAGGCCCTGGGCAAGGCCGTCCTGCCCCTGCTCACCAAGCCGGGCGCCGCCCGGACCGGTGAGGTGGCCACGCAGCAGATCCAGCCGGAGGTCACCCGCGAGAACGCGGCGCGTCTGGGGCTGACGGAGAAGATGTCCTCCTTCACCGTGCACTTCGAACCGGCGGCCTACCGCACGAAGAACATCGGCCGGGCCGTGGAGCTCATCAACGGCTCAGTTGTCAGGCCGAACGAGACCTGGAGCTTCAACCGGACCGTCGGCGAGCGCACCGAGGCCAACGGCTTCGTCGAGGGCGTCATGATCCGCGACGACCAGTACGCCAAGGCGCCCGGCGGCGGTGTGTCCGCCGTCGCGACCACCGTGTTCAACGCGATGTTCTTCGCCGGCGTCAAGCCCGTCGAGTACGGCGCCCACTCCTTCTACATCGAGCGCTATCCCGAGGGCCGCGAGGCGACGGTCGCCTGGGGCAGCCTGGATCTGAGGTTCACCAATGACTCCGGCAAGGCCATCTACATCCAGGCCCGGTCCACCGACACCTCGGTGACCGTCTCGTTTCTGGGCACGAAGAAGTACGACGAGATCACGTCCGTCAAGGGACCGCGCACCAATGTGCGGCAGCCCGAGAGCCGGGTGAGCACCGCTGACAAGTGCGTGCCGCAGACGCAACTCGAGGGCTTCGACGTCACCGTGGAACGGGTCTTCCACGACAACGGGCGCGAAGTGAAGCGCGAGCCGTTCCGCACCCACTACACCCCGCGCGACGAGATCACCTGCGGAGAGAACAACGAAGAGGTCCCGGGCCTGCCCGGACTCGAAGACCAGTCACTCATCGGCCCTCTCCTGTGACCACGTCCCGGACCGCTCCCGGGCACACGATTCCAGCGATCGAGGGACGGCGTGGTCGGGTACGCCGGTCCGATCCGCCCTCGGCTCGGGCCGAGTCCGGCCCTCGACCTGGCCCGGCACGAGCAGCGACAGCGTCGAGTCGCGGGCTGCAATCCTGCTACGTCACCCTCCAGAGGTGCAGGGCGCAGCAGCGACCCGCTCGATGACGGCGTCCTGACCAGTCCGGCGGCGAGGGTCTCGGCCGTCTCCCGCTGGTCGGCCCGGGCCAGCGCGCCGGCGACCTGCTCGATGTTCTCGGCGGCGCGGATGTTCCCCCGTGTGCCTGCTGCCCGGCTGCTGTCCGCGTAGGCCGTGGTCAGCAGCTCGGCCGCCAGCTCAGGCTGCGGGTCGACGACGTGGAATCGCCGGTTGTCGTCGTTGTCCTCGATCGGGACCCGTCCAGGGAGGGCAGTGGTAAGGCCCAGCGCGGCAGGGGGTGCCGCCGTGATGCGCGACCCGTGACGCACGCGGCTGCGCTTCCGGCCTGGGAATGAGATGCGTCAAAGGTGGTGGCACAGGCCCGTTTGGTACATCCCCATGGAAGCGGCGCGGCTCGCGGCAGCACGACTGCATGCAGCGGTCGTTCCGTCGGAGCTACAGCTCGAGGCGAGTGGCTCGGCGCACTGGTGCACAAGTGGGCGCAACCATCTCGCTCTGGTGCCGCTGCACGGCGGCGAACTGCCTGGCGATCAAGACACCGATGGCCTGATCGACGACCGCGTGCGAATCGATGGCCTCCCGGCGGCTGCACCGCGGGGTCCCCGATCGGAGGCGAGCCCGGCCCGCCCGGTCACCCGGCGCGGCCTTGAGGCCGCGCCGGGTGACCGGGCGCTGGTCCGTTCGGTGACGCTGTTCAGCTCCCTTCCGCCTCGGTGAGCACGCTGATGACGCTCGCGAAGCTGTCCGCGCCATGCCCGGCGGCCCTGGCCCGTTCCATATGGGACTTCAGCAAGCCGGGGAGCGCGGTGTTCAGGCCGCGGGCGGCAGAGGCGTGGATGAGGTGGTCGATGGCCGCGATCTGTACGTCCACGGTGGCGTCGTCGCCCGGGTACCGGCCGGTGTCCACCTGGTCGGCGTACCGGGTGAGGAAGTTGTTCACCGTGCTCAGCCAGCGCATCGCCACGGGAGTGAACGCGGTGGCCGGGACCTTCTCCGTGCCGAGTAGCGCGGCGCCGTGCAGCCAACCCGTCATGGTGGCCCACATCAGGCCCAGCAGGGCGGCGTCGTAGAGGGACGCCAGGGCCGGGTCGGCATCGAGGTACACGGGGTCGCCCAGGGCTGCCAGGGTGGGGCGGTGAGCGTCGAACACGTCGCGCGGGCCGCTGTACAGCAGCATCACCTCGGGGTTCCCGACGCCCGGCGGAGTCGTCATGATCGCACCGTCGAGGTAGCCGGCACCGTGCGAGCGGAACCACGCCAGCGCCTCGTGCGCCTGTTCGGGGCTGCCGGACGTGAGATTGACGACCGCGCGGCCGGTGAGGGAGTCGGTGGCTCCGCCGAGGAGTCCGTACAACGCGTCGTAGTCGAGGACGCAGGGGATGACGAGCGGGCTCGCCGAGATCGCCTCCGCGGGTGTCGTTGCCAGGCGGGCGCCCCGGTCGGTCAGCGCTGCGGCCTTCTGCGGCGATCGGTTCCACACCGTCACCGGATGGCCGCGGTCCAGCAGGGCGGCGGCCAGCGCGGTGCCCATGTTTCCCAGCCCGAGGATGGTCACCGGCTGCGGGTCGGACGTCATGTCAGTTCTCCTTGAACGGTTGATCATCTGCGTCCGAGACTCGCAGGGCGGGTCCGCCCCCACCAGTGACACCGGTGACGACTCCCACCAAAATCGTGCCAGTTCGCGGACCTATGATGGGCGGACATGAGCGCCGGATCCGTCGCCTTGGTGGTGACCGAGGACCTCGAGGTCGCGTCCTGGGACCTGTACGAGCTGAGCATCGCCGCCACGGTGTTCGGCAGACCGCAGCCCGATCTCGCCGACCCGTGGTACGACCTTCGCCTCTGCGGCACCGGCGACCGGCCGACGGACTCGCCGGGCGCACCGCATGCCGGGCCGGGCTTCGGCCTGCGCACCGCGTACGGACTGGAGCACCTGGTCGGCGCCGACACCGTCATCGTCCCGTCGGTGCCGGACTCCTGTGTCGAGCAGGGGGTCCCGCTGCCGCCGCGGCTGATCGAGGCGCTGCGCCGGGCGTACGAGGCCGGCGCCCGGATGGTGTCCCTGTGCACCGGCGCGTTCGCGCTGGCCGAGGCGGGACTGCTCGACGGCCGCCGCGCCACCGCTCACTGGATGCACACCGCCCAACTCGCCGAGCGCTACCCGAAGGTGCGGGTGGACGACTCCGTGCTCTACGTCGACGACGGTGACGTGCTCACCAGCGCCGGTATGACCGCCGGACTCGACCTGTGCCTGCACCTGGTCCGCCGCGACCTCGGCGCGCATGTCGCCAACCAGCTGGCCCGCCGCATGGTGGTGCCCGCCCATCGCCCCGGCGGCCAGGCGCAGTTCATCGACCTGTCCGTGCCCGCCACCGACGACGAGGGGCTGGCAGCCGTGCTGGAGTGGGCGCAGACGCGTCTCGACCAGCCGCTGACGATCGAGGACCTGGCCGACCGAGCCGCCGTGAGCCCGCGCACCTTCTACCGGCGACTGCGACAGGCCACCGGGACGACGCCCCTTCGGTGGCTGCTCAACCAACGGCTCGTCAAGGCCCAGAGCCTGTTGGAGTCGACGGACCTGCCAGTCGAACGGGTCGCGCAACTGAGCGGCCTCGGCACGGCGAACAACTTCCGCCACCACTTCCTCAAGCACATCGGCATCTCCCCGACCGACTACCGCCGCGCCTTCCCCCGACCGCCGAAGCCATGAGCGTGCGGCAGCCCACGGCTGCCCGCGCTGAAAGCCGACGAGCGCCGTAGGTCACGGAACCGGGCGGGATGTAACCCCCGCACCCCGGCGAGGCGACGTGAAGTGCTGGGCGGACAAGGCTGGCCGCCCTGCTGCGACGGCTGGACTACGTGCTCGTCGTCCCGGGCGGGCCGACCATGAGTCAGCACCTGCTCCAGCGCCGCGGCATCACTTTCCAGCGCACCAAGACCTGGAAGGAGTCGCCCGATCCCGAGAGCGACGCCAAGCTCGAGCGCGTCGAGCACGTGCTGGAGCATGTCCCGGACCGGGTGTTCGCCTTCGACGAGTTCGGGCCGCTGGGCATCCGGCCCACCGCAGGCTCCTGCTGGGCCGAGCAGGGCAAGCCCGACCGGCTCCCGGCGACCTACAGCCGCACGCGCGGCGTCACGTACTTCCACGGCTGCGACTCCGTCGGCGACGACCGGTTGCGGGGCGTCACCGTCTTCTCCGTCGGGGCAGCAGGGATCAGTGCGCCGAGGCCACGGCCCAACCCCCTCCGTCGCTCGCTCACTGGATGCCCTCCACCATGCTCGGCCCACGGGACCACAGCTCCTCCGCGAAGATCACCAGCGACCAGACCGGCCACCGCCGAGCCGGGCGAGCATGTGGCGGACATCGCCGTACCGTTTCTCCCGCGCTCCGGCGCGCAGGCGCGTGCTGCCCCGGCAAGCTAAACGATCATGCAGGTGGTGGTGGCATGGGCGATCAGTCTGCCCTCCTCGTCGAGCACCCTGCCTTCGGCGGTGGCGATGCGGCGGCCCGCGTGGATGACGGTGTTCTCGGCGGTGAGGGGTTGTCCGTCGGTGCGGGCGGCGTCTCCTCGCACGGCTGCGACAGTCCGGGGACGCCAGAGCCTCGCCGCAGGTGTTTCGCCCGGTCGACGACCTCGACGCGGTCACCGCACGGGCCCACAGGCGCGGCGCGGGCCAGGGCGGAGGGCTTCTGCGACCGACGGAGCAGGCGGGTGTCGCCCTCGCGCTGCCGTCCCGGACGGACGGTGCCAGGATGGTGCCTGGGGCGGGATCCCCGACCCGCGGGGCGACGTACCAGCAGGCCTCCGCGACCCGCTCGACACGTCGGGGCCATCCCCTCTCGGGCTCGGACCGTGACCGGCAGACGACGATGGGCACAGAGGCCACCGGATGGGAGGCGCCGCTCCTCCGGGCGATGGTGGAGACCGACGCCTACGCAGGCATGATCTACCTTCTGCCACCTGGGGAGCAGGTGCTGTACCTGGCCGTGCTGGCAGGAGTACCCAAAGACGTCCTGGCACCTTGGTACCGCGTCGGGCTGGCCACACCCTCACCCAGCCCGGAGGCGGTACGCCGACGGAAGCTCATCTGGATCAGCGGTCAGGACGACATGGTGCGCCGCTATCCCCGCATCGCACTCGACTACCCGTATGCCTTCGCCATGGCAGTGGCCCCCGTAATCGCGCACGGCACCTGCTACGGCACGATGTCGCTCGGGTGGGCGGCTTCCCATTCGGAAGAGCTGTCCGCCGCCGAACGCGACAGCCTGACCACCGCCGCGGAACGGCTGGCCATGACGCTGGAACAGGCGGCCATCGAGGGCAGACCCGTGCG
Organism: Streptomyces sp. NPDC052012; assembly: GCF_040689265.1. Classification (NCBI taxonomy): domain Bacteria; kingdom Bacillati; phylum Actinomycetota; class Actinomycetes; order Kitasatosporales; family Streptomycetaceae; genus Streptomyces; species Streptomyces sp. NPDC052012. Next base: position 10,907 of record NZ_JBFAXA010000026.1, on the reverse strand, counting down.
GTACGAGGGGGAACCACGCGTCGTGAGCGTGCCCGGCGCAAGCGCCAACGGCGCGGCCTCCCTGACCGGGCTGATAGGACGGCTTCCCGAGGGACTCTGTGCCCTGGACCCGCAGGGCCGCATCGCCTTCGTGAGCTCAACCGCGGCCGAGTTGCTGGGCGCACCGACCGAGAAGCTCCACGGCGCGCTCGTGTGGAACGCCCTGCCGTGGCTGCGGCAGCCGTTCTACGAGGACAGCTACTGGGCCGCTCTGCTCGTCCGGCAGCCCACATCCTTCACCGTGCTGCGCCCACCCGACCTGTGGCTCAGCTTCGAGCTCTACCCCGATGTCACAGGTACCAGCGTGCGCATCACTCCAGCCACTGCGGAGCCAGGACGGAAGGGCACCGCGGCGGTTCCGCCGGCCGCTCCTCCCGTCACCGCGCTCTACCACCTGATGCACCTGGCCGGGGTGCTGACGGAGGCCGTGGGCGTCGACGACGTGGTTGAGCTGCTCGCAGGACAGATCACCCCAGCCTTCGGCGGCCGAGCCATGGCGTTGTTGACGGTGGAGGCCGGCAGGCTGCGGGCCGCCGGTCACCGCGGCTGTCCGGCCGAGGCGATCGACTTGTTCGACGGCCTGCCCCTGACGTCGGCTTCCCCAGCCGCGCGGGTTCTGGCCACAGGGGTGCCCGTCTTCTTTCCCACCAGCGAACAGCTCCGGCAAGCCTTCCCCGAGGCAGCAGGTTGGACCGACAGGATGGGGGCCTGTGCCTTCCTGCCCCTGACAGCCTCGGGACGCCCGGTCGGCACCTGCGTCCTGACCTTTGCCGAGCCGCACCCCTTCACGACCGACGAACGGGCCGTCCTGACCTCCCTGGGGGGCCTGCTGGCACAAGCTCTCGACCGAGCCGGCCTCTATGACTCCAAGCACCGGCTGGCGCGCGGACTGCAGTCCGGACTGCTGCCGCGGAAGCTGCCCGCGATACCTGGCCTGGAAGCGGCGGCACGCTACATCCCGGCCACCCAGGGCATGGACGTCGGTGGCGACTTCTACGACCTCATCCGCCTCGACGAAGCTGTCGTCGGCGCCGTCATCGGAGATGTGCAGGGCCACAACGTCACCGCCGCGGCCCTGATGGGCCAGGTGCGGACCGCGATCCGGGCGTACGCCACCGCCGGAGCGGCCCCGGCCGAGGTCCTGGCCCGCACCAACCGCCTGCTCACCGACCTGGACGCAGGACTCTTCGCCAGCTGCTTGTACCTCAGCCTTGATCTGGGCCGCCGCCAAGCCGCGCTCTCCACAGCTGGACACCCGCCGGCACTGCTCCGCGGCCCGGACGGACAGGTACGGACGCTGGAAGCGGCAGGGGGGATGCTCCTCGGCATCGACCGCGAAGCGGAGTACCGCATGGTCAGCGTGCCCGTGCCGGTCGGCTGTGTACTGGCTCTCTACACCGACGGGCTGGTCGAGTACCTCGATGTGGATCTGGAGGAGGCCATCTTCGGCCTTGCCGGTGTGCTGTCCCATGGCGGAGACCGGCCGCTGGAGTCGCTGGCCGACGATGTGGTTCGGCACGCCAAGCGGCCGCAGCACCGCGGCGACGACATCGCCCTGCTCCTTCTGCGCACAGCCACCCGGAGCGGGGCCACCACTCGTGCGGCGAGGTGCTGAGAACCGGGGCCAGCCGTGGGCTGGGCCAGGACGGGAAGTCGAGCTCACGGAAAGCGATGGTGCCGAGCATTCGGTGACGGATACAGTCCGCTGATGCTTACGGTGATGTTGGGTGGAGCCCCCGGTGTCGGCAAGACGACGGTGGCGGGGCGCCTGCTGGAACTCGCCCAGGATGGACCGCGTCTCGTTCAATGGGTCGACGTCGACGCCCTGTGGCTGCACCAGCCGTGGCGCGTCGATGAGCGGATGAGGACCATGCTGCAGGCAAATCTGCGAGCCGTGGCCGGCAACGCTTCCCAGGCCCAGGTCGACATCCTGCTGATCACGTGGGTGTTCCAGTCGGCAGAGATCCACCGCCTGGTGACCGGACTGCTTCCCGCCGGAACCACGACGGTGTCTGTTCAGCTGCGTGCCGACCACGACACATGGCTCCGACGCTTCGAGGCGGACCCGATGCGTCCGGGCGTGAACGACTTCTACCAGGGTCGATACGCGGCGGCCCAAGGCACACCGGTCGATCATGTGGTGGAGACCGATGGCCTGACCCCCATGGACGTGGCTCGCCAGGTGGCCGCTCTCATCGGACTCGCTGAGCAGGGGGAGTCGGTCGCTCACCGGCCCGGCCCCGCCCGTCACAGGATGTGACCGTTCAGCTGACGTCTCGCAGCTTCTCAGTGGTCGAGCTGGCAAGTGGTCCACGCCTAGGCGGTCGAGGGTGGCGTTGTGTCCGCGGAACAGGCGAGAGATTCCCCGATCCTCAGGTGTTCGCACTCGCAGTCCTCGACGACGGAACGCACGCCTACGAGGTGCGCGTCTGCGCCGACCAAGCGCTGTCGGCGACGGCCGGCCCGGTGGAACCCTTCCGGATCTCCACCTCGTACCACTGGGACGACGCCCTGGACGCGACCACCGTGATCGTGCCGCGCGTCCCGCACGACCGCGTCCCGCATCCGCGTGCCGTCCGGCTGTTTCAGGAAACCGAGGCAGGCGGAGCCCGCATCGCTTCGATCTGCACCGCGCCTCAGCCCTCGGCCACGCCGGACTGCTGGAGGGGCGTCGCGCGACCACCCACTGGCGGTTCGCCGATGTGTCGGCCGAGCGCTTTGCCGGTGCACGGGTGGATCCGTCCATGCTCTACATCGACGAGGGTCAGGTGCTCACCTCGGCCGGCAACGCCGCCGGCCTCGATCTGTGCCTGCACATCGTGCGCCGCGATCACGGTGCTGCGGTGGCTGCCAAGGCGCCCGCCTGCTGGAGATGCCGCCTCAACGGGCCGGTGGCCAGGCCCAGTTCGTCGAGTACCGCGTGCCCGACGGCGATGCCGCCGACCTCGGTGACACCTCGCAGTGGATGCGCGGCAAGCTGAGCGAGCCACTGAGCCTCGCCGACATCGCCGCCCACGCGACGATGAGCCGCCGCAGCCTGTGCCGCACTTCCCCAGCTGGTGGTCGGGGAGCTGGGGCGGGCCCGTGCTGCCGGACTCATGCGGACCGGCCCGACCGGAGATCTGGCACAGCCGCCTGACACTGGCATCAGCGCCGAACGCCTTGCCTGCCGGGTGAGATGACCGTTGCGTTTGTCGGGGGGTGATCAGGTCCGTCCGCCCGCGGATTGCGCTGGTCGTCCGCGGGGAGATGGCCTGGGTGATCGGGGGGATGGGCCGGGGACGACAGAGGCGGCTTGTTGGCCTTCTGGCGAGCCGGGTCGTTGGATTGCTCGTAGATTGGTCTGTGGGCAGTTGCGCTCGCAGTTTGCGGCGGGCGCGTGATGACGGCAGATCGTGATGACGGCGGAGATCGACTTCACGGCGTTCTTCGAGGCCACACCGAGCCCGTACCTGGTGCTGGATGCGGACCTGGTGATCCGCTACGTCAATCCGGCCTACCTGGCGGCCACCGGACGGAAACGGGAAGACCTGCTCGGGAGGCACTTCTTCGACGCCCTGCCGGAGAACCCCGGCGTTCCCGAGGGCACACAGCGCAGCCCGAAGGCGTCGCTGCTGCGGGTGCTGGACACCGGCCAGCCGGACACCCTCGTGCTGCAGCGTTACGACATCTCCGCGCCGGGCCGGCCGGGAGAGTTCAAGGAGCGGTGGTGGTCGGAGATCCATACACCGCTTCCCGGGCCGGACGGCGCGGTGAAGTGGATCGTCCAGCGGGCCGAGGATGTCACCGCCTTTGTCCTCTCGCGGCGGGCGCGCGAGCTGACCGAGGAGTTCACCGAGCGGGAGAAGGGCATGGCAGCGGAGCTGTATGTGCGTGCCCGTGAGCTGTCCCGGCTGAACCAGGAACTGCGGGAGGCTCACGCCCGTGAACGGCAGGTCGCGGTCACCCTGCAGGGGGCCATGCTCTACGTGCCTGACCTGGACCGGCACCGTGACACCATCGCCGTGCGCTACCTGCCCGCGACCACGTCGCTGAATGTGTGCGGCGACTGGTACGACATCGTCGACCTGCCACCGGACCGCTACTCCGCTGCGGTCGGAGACGTCGTCGGTCACGGTCTGCGAGCTGCCGCGGTCATGGGCATGCTGCGCAGCGCACTGAGCGCGGTCATCCGCGCGATTCCGAGCCCCGCTCAGGCCCTGGAGATTCTCGGTCTGTACGCCCGTTCCCTGGACGGCGCGACGGCCGCCACCGCGGTGAAGGTCCTCGTCGACACCCGCAGTCAGCTGATCATCTACAGCAACGCCGGGCACCCGCCACCCATCCTGCTCCACAGTGACGGGGCCAGCGAGCTGCTGGACAAAGCGACCGATCCGCCGCTCGGCGCCCGCCCGCACCACGTTCCCCGCCCCCAGGCCGGCCTGCCCTACACCCCGGGCGACACCCTCGTGCTGTACACCGACGGCCTCATCGAACGCCGCGACGAGGACATCGACCAGGGCCTGGCACGCCTTACCTCAGCCCTGGCCGAGCACAAAACCCTCGCCCCCAGCCCGCTGGCCGACGCGCTGCTCGCCGACCTCGACGTCGCAGGCGGCGCCGCCGACGACATCGCCCTCATCGTCATGCGTCTGTAGGCAGCCGCTCCCGTCGTCCCAGCCCTGCGGGCCGGCCGTGCTCCGACGATGGCTGGCGTCTTCGTGCTACGTGGCCGGTGCACCCTCGTGGCGGCCGCTTTCGCCGTGGCGATGGCTCTTGGCGGATGTGGTGGGGATGACGATTTCTCGCTGCCGCAGTGGGACGAGCCGGGCCGGAACGCCCGCGTCGACGAGATCATGATCCGGTACGCGCATGTGGCGGAACCGCGAGGCGGCAAGCCGTGGCACCCGGGAGACGGTGTCCCCGCGTACGTGTGGCTCTACAACTAGGGCGGCGAGGCGGACAAGCTGGTGGGCGCCAGCACCCCGAACGCGGCCTCGGTGGACATCGTCGACCCCGAAGGGGTGGCTGTGGTGGCTGTGGTGGCTACGCGGCGAGCTTCTGCAACTCGGGGAAGTACCAGCGGAGGATTCCCCGCAGGCGGTCGGCGCCGGGGCGGCCCCAGTCGCGCTGCAGCTCAGAGGTCAGGGAGATAGCAGTCACTGGCTGGGCCCCGGCCTGCGCCATGCGCTGTACAGCACTTTCGTGGGCGTCACGGCTCACACCGCCGATCGCGTCCGTGACCGGGTAGACGTCGTAGCCTTCGCGGATCATGTCGAGTGTCGGGAACGCGACGCAGACCTCGGTCCACAGGCCGGTCATGATGATCTTCTTGCGGCCCGTGGCCTCGACCGCAGCCCGGAATTCCGGGTCCTCCCAGGAGTTGAGAGTCGTCCGGTCGATCTCCTCGACATCCGGCAGTTCGGCACGCAGCGCCTCGATCGTTCCGCTGTTCGCGCCCAGCTCGACCCCAACGGTGCTCAGCACCACCGGCAGATCATAGGCAGCAGCAGCACGAGCGACGGCCGTAACGTTGAGCATCATCAGGTCCTGGTCAATCGACCGAACGGTGCCGACCTGCTCGGGCTGGTAGTCGATAAGAACGAGAGCCGCATTCCCGGGGCTGAGCAGGTGGTCGTTCGGGCGGATGGGGGTCTTGCCGGCCATCTCGGGTTCCCTTCTGTGAATACAGCACCAGTCAGTCGACCGCTGGTGCTCAGGTTAAGGGCCGCACGAGGTCTGCCAGCTGGATCTGGGCCGTGTGGCGGCCCGCGAACTAGGCGGTTTGGTTTGGATCAGCGGGTGGACCAGAGGAAGATGCCCGCGATGTGAAGTCCGGCGAGGTAGATGGTCGCGGTCTTCTCGTAGCGGGTGGCGATGCCGCGCCACTGCTTCAGGCGGTTGATGCACCGCTCGACGGTGTTGCGCTGCTTGTATGCCTCGCGGTCGAAAGCCGGCGGTCTGCCGCCCGCCTGTCCGCGCCGCCGCCGGTTGGCTTGCTGGTCGGCCCGTTCCGGGATCACCGCGCGGATGCCGCGTCTCGCCAGGTGGTCTCGAATCGCGCGGGACGAGTACGCCTTGTCGGCCAGGACCAGGTCCGGCCTGGTGCGGGGCCATCCCACAGGGCGGGGAACACGCAGACGGGCCATGACATCCGTGAAGGCGGGTGCGTCTCCGGCCTGAGCGGCGGTGAGGACGAACACCAGCGGCTGGCACCGGCCGTCGGCCGCGAGGTGGATCTTCGTGGTCAGTCCGCTGCGACACCGGCCGATGGCGTGATCGTCCGGCTCTCCGGCCGGGGCCCCCTTTTTTTTGCGGGCCCCGGCAGCGTGCTGGTGAGCGCGCACGACGGTGGAGTCCACGGACACGGCCCAGCTGACGTCTTCCTCCGCGTCGGCCTGGGCCACCAGGGCGGTGAACACCCGCTCCCACGTGCCGTCGACGGCCCACATCCGCAGCCGGTTGTAGACGCCCCGCGAGTTGCCGTACTTCTCCGGCAGGTGCACCCACTGGGTACCGGTCTGGAACTTGAAGGCGATCGCGTCGATCACCTCACGATGGTCTCGCCAGCGGCCACCCCGCCTCGGCGTACGGTCCGGGAGCAACCGTTCGATCTGCGGCTTCGTCACCATGGAAGACGCCCTGCCCGACCCCGGCATCCCGGCGGTCGCATGACCGAATGGCCCCCGTGGAAGTCAAAACGTGTGTGTCGCCGTTCGGATGAGCGCCGCGTTTCGGGGTAGAACGGCTGTCGGCTCGTGTGACTGCACAGAGCCGGAGCATGCCCGGATCAAGGGCTGTTCCCGGGTATGGACGAAGGATTGAACAGTATGGCCAGCGGCACCGTGAAGTGGTTCAACGCCGAGAAGGGCTTCGGCTTCATCGAGCAGGACGGCGGCGGACCGGACGTCTTCGCGCACTACTCCGAGATCAAGGGCAGCGGATACCGCGAGCTGACCGAGGGCGAGCACGTCACCTTCGACATCGGCCAGGGCCAGAAGGGCCCGCAGGCCCAGAACATCACCCGGGGCTGATCACGTCCAGAATTGCACCAGGGACAGGCGGCTGCTAAGAGGCAGTCGCCTGTCTCCCTGGGAGGTGAGGTCCTGCCACAGGCCGAGCACCGCCCCGGTCCTAGCCCCTCCTCCACCGGTAGGGAAGCAACCATGTGGTCGCATGATGCTGGACACGCGGGTGGACCAGAGCTTCGGTTTCGCAGCTCGCAAGCGGCCGACCGGTGGCCACCCGACGTCGCCCCTGGGGGAAGCCTGCGCGAAGGCCGACTCCCCGGCCCCGTGCACCAAAACCGTCGCCGCGCCGCCCGAGCGGCGTTCATGGACGTGCTGCAGATGCGGACCCCCCCCGCGCAGCCTCACCCACCGCTGTGTCCTTGTGGGCCTGCCCGGAGACGTATGGACTGATGACGGCCCCATCAGTGCCGTCCCGAAAGATCGAGGACAGGGAGAGTTGTGATCCGTTGGTCTGCCGCGCTGGCGAAGGCGGGAATCACCGATCCGCGTCTGCGGCGCACCTACGATGCCCAGCGCAGGCTGGTGCGAAGGTTCGCGCTTCACGAGTATGTGGCGGCCCGGCTGTTGTTGCCGGCGCACCTTCACCCGGCCGTCGCCGCCGCAGTGGCTTATATGCACGTGACCGACGAGCTGATCGATACCGGCGATGTGAGCTCCCGCCAGGCAGCCCTTGCTTCCTGGGACGCCGAGACCATGGCTGCCCTTGAGCGCGGCGGAGCAGCTGAGCGAGGCACGCTTCAGGCTCTTCAGGACACGGTGCGACGTCACCCGCAGATGGCAGCGCGCGTCCGTGCCTTCCTCGACGGCGCGCAGGTCGAGGCGACTTGGACCGGCTTCGCGACCGAGGCTGACTTCCAAAGGTACGTGGACCATTACTCACTGCCCGCCCTGATGCTCACCGCGTCACTGATCGCGCCGGCTCCCGGCGGCGGAGCGGAAGAGCCGTTCATCAGGGGGTGTAGAGCGCTGATCGAAGGCTGGCAGCGCTGCGACTTCCTGGCCGACCTGGCTGATGACGCCGGGAAGGGCCGCATCGGGATTCCGCAGGAGGAACTGGTTCGGCACGAGTTGAAACTCGAGGATCTGCAGAGCAAAGCGGTGACATGTGTGCCTGCGCTGGGTCGCCTGGTCCGTGCGCAGACCGAACTTGCCGAAGCCGCGCTGGCAGAATGCCAACGCCTTCCCACGCTGGTGGCACCCGAACACCGGCCGTTCCTCGATGCCCTGATCGCTGTCCAGGAGCTCCGGCTCGACGCGGTGAGGCGGGCAGGGGCAGGACTCCTGCGCCGAGGGGCAGGACCCGCACGGCTGGCCTCATTGCGTGTCCTGACCCGTCAACACCGTCGCGCACGACAACTGCGGCGGGGCTTGATTCGCTTTGACGGACATCAGAGATCAGGGGCTTCGGCCCCAGAAGGATGATGTCCCTTATGCAGAGCATGGGGAAGAAGAAGCCCCGCCGTCGCCGCTCGTTCACGCCGGAGTTCAAGGCCGAGACAGTCGAGCTGTGCCGGCGGGGTGACCGCTCGGTCGGTCAGGCCGCCAAGGACTTCGAAACTTGTTGATCATGTCGGGCACGCTCACCACTGCTCCGGCGGCCATGGCCGAGAACCCGGCCGGGAAAACCGCCGTGAGTTCCAAGAAACGTTGCGCGCCTACATTCGGATGATCATGCCCTTCGTTGACGCAGCTGCCGCCCGCCCAGCGGGAGATGCTGGGACCACCACACAGCAGTGTCGCCGAGAGCAGGGACAGCACCAGCCTGGTCACCGCGCCGGCGCCGAACCCGCTGCGCAGCGGTGTCTGGAGCCGGAGGAAGACCACTCAGACGACCAGCCACGGCAGCCGACGCCAGACCGGCGTCCGCACCGGGGCGCGGGGCAGGTGCCAGCATCGCTCGCACACCGCCTGTAGCGCCCGGTTGAAGGCCGTGGCGGACACCAGCGTCAGGAAACTCATTTCTCCCGAGGCCTGCTCGCCTCGGCCCAGCGCCCGCAGTGGACGCTGCGAACCACGCCTGCACGCCGCTCCAGGCGCCACCTGGTGGCCGATCACACGAGAAGGCGAGCAGTACGTATGACCTGTGCGAGTGCATCGCCAGGCTCCGAACAGGCGATAAGGGCCGTGCCCCGGATGCCAACGTTCTTGCCCGGCCTTTCACTGGACAGAGGCAGCCACCTGCCGCGCCAGGCACGCCCTTCCGGGCGGCGCGTCCCGATCCCGCTGGAGACGACATGTCCGCACACCGCACGCGCTCGGTCGCGGGCGTGCTGATCACGGCGCTCGCCGCCACCGCACTGACTGCCTGCTCCGACGACGAGAATCCCTCGTCCACCGCCAGCAAGGCGGCTTCTGCGGCCTCCTCGGCCGCTGCGTCCCTCGCCTCCCGGGGCTCCGATGCGCTGGCCTCCGCGACCGCCGAGGCGGGCCAGAAGCTGGACGAGATCAAGAATGGAACCGACGTCAAGGGCGATGTGACACTGGGGACGCCCGACACCGCCTCGGGACGTGCCACGGTCAAGGTCACTGCGCGCAACACGGCCGGCTCGACCAAGTCCTTCGCCATTCAGGTGAACTTCCGTGACACCGGGGGCAATCTGCTCGACACGGTCGTCGTGACCCTCTCTGATGTGGCGGCGGGCGAGGACGGCACCGGCTCCGCGAACAGCAACCGTTCGCTGTCCGGCGACGTGCGCGCTGATGTCGGGCGGGCTCTGCGCTACTGACCCAGCTGGGGCCGTGCCAGACCACGCGGCCTCTCCTGCGGGCCGGCCGGGATCACTGGGCCGGCACGGGCGATGCTGGCCGCGCGAGGCCGTGAGCGGCCTGCTCCGGCGGATGGAGGCCTGTCACACGCGCGGTTCGGCGCGTCAGGCCTACGACCTGGCGTTCGGTGCCCCGGTGCACCCTCGACCGGTCGCGTGGTGGTCGCCCTTGCTGCTGACCGAGGCGGCGGCGGTTGTGTTCGGCACGTTCGGCCGGTTCCTGCTCGACGGTACGCGCACTGCCAGGGCGGTGGTCACCGCCCTGGCCGCCTCTCTGTGCTGCGCCGGCGTGCTGTCCATGCCACGGCAGCGTGCTGCGGCCGCCCCGGATCCAGGGCTGCGGCGCGGCGGTGCGCAGGGTTGGACACCGGAGAGGGCGGACGTCTACCGCGAAGCACCGGCGGTGGCCTCCGTCATTCTTCTCGCGGTGGGGGAGTCCCTGGTGCTCTGGAACGTCCCCACGGTCGCGGTGCGGCACGGGTCCTCGGCATCACCGGGGACTAGGCCGCGGCAGAGCGGCAGGACAGACGCGCGTGGCCACACGCCGCACACACAGTCCGACGGCGCGGGGCGGGCGCACCGGCCGCAGGTGGAGGCGGGCAGCACGTTTATCCCTGCTCGTCCTGCGTCCCGGTACCGTTCGTCGCCGCCGGGCTGCGGAGCCTGGTCCTGTACTCCGACGGCCTGCCCGAAGGCCGCGGTGAGGACATTGACGTCGGCCTCGCCCGCCTCGCCGTCTTGCTTGCCCGACACAGCCGAGCCGCCCCCTGGTCGATGCCCTTCACTCGCCCGCGGAACCGGGCGTTCTCACAGCTGAGCGACAGACGTTCTTGAAATTCACCTACGAAGCCACAGGACTCGAAGGCGCATGTCGTCCAGTTAGGTGCGGGACAGCCTGTTCGGGACTGACTGCGGTGCCGCCCGGCCCGGCGTATCCTTCGCGCGTGGAGCTGCGCTTCGAGACGCGTCGGTCCGACTCGCCGTGGGTCGACACTGTATGGACCTGCACGAGCGAGCAGGTGACGACGATGACGTCCGTCGCGGGGGTGCGCTGGGGTCTGGTGTTCTGGGAGCAGGACGGCCGGGCGTACGC
>NZ_JBFAXA010000025.1:0-116455 GCF_040689265.1 Streptomyces sp. NPDC052012 | reverse complement strand
TCGGTCTGGCGCGGAATCGGTCGACTCGAGAAGCGGGGGGTGTTGACGCGCCGGCCGCTGCGGGCGGACACCACCGCCCCGTCCCCTCCCCGCCGTGGGCGTGCGCGCCACGCCCACGGTCACCGGTGGCTGACCGTCGCACGCGGCTGCGGGCCGTCGCCCTGCGTAGCTGCGGGCAGTCGTGCCGCTGGGGCGGGGGAGGGTGGGCGCAGCGGCGCCCCGCCGGCGCGGGTGAGCGACGCCCACCCCCGGCCAGCCTCGACTCCGGGCAACGACTCACCGCCACCCTCCCCCGCGCGGGCCGCCATGCCCGCCCATCCCGCGGGCAGTCGTGCCGCAGGGCGGCACGGGTGGGCGCGGGCGGTGCCCCGATGACGCCGGGTGCGCGACCCCCGGGCGGCTGCAACGCCGGGTGACAGCGCGCGCACGTCCAGACGGACTCCGCTGCCCTCCTGACCTGCGGTGACGTATCCCGGCAAGGCGTAGCCGCTGGCGCCCCGTACCATGGGGTGAGGCCGTGGCGTGTTCAGCCCGGCAGGGCCCGCGCACCGCAGGCGTTCGCGCGAGGCATTCCTCACCACTCCGGGAGTACGGCAGCTTATGGCCACGCGCCACGACATCCGCAACGTCGCCATCGTCGCCCACGTCGACCACGGCAAGACCACCATCGTCGACGGCATGCTCAAGCAGGCCGGCGCCTTCGCCGCGCACCAGCTCGACCAGGTCGACGACCGCATGATGGACTCCAACGACCTGGAGCGTGAGAAGGGGATCACGATCCTCGCCAAGAACACGGCGGTGAAGTACCACCCCAAGGACGGCGGGGACCCGATCACCATCAACATCATCGACACCCCCGGCCACGCCGACTTCGGCGGCGAGGTCGAGCGCGGTCTGTCCATGGTGGACGGGGTCGTGCTGCTCGTCGACGCCTCCGAGGGCCCCCTGCCGCAGACCCGCTTCGTGCTGCGCAAGGCGCTCCAGCAGCGGCTGCCGATCATCCTGTGCATCAACAAGACGGACCGCCCGGACTCGCGGATCGACGAGGTCGTCAACGAGACCTACGACCTCTTCCTCGACCTGGACGCGGACGAGGAGCAGATCGAGTTCCCGATCGTCTACGCCTGCGGCCGGGACGGCGTCGCCTCCCTGACCAAGCCGGAGGACGGCACGGTCCCGGGCGACTCCGACTCGCTGGAGCCGTTCTTCTCCACGATCCTGGAGCACATCCCGGCCCCGACCTACGACGAGGGCGCCCCGCTCCAGGCCCACGTCACGAACCTCGACGCCGACAACTTCCTCGGCCGTATCGCCCTGCTGCGTGTCCACCAGGGCGAGCTGAAGAAGGGGCAGACCGTCGCGTGGATGAAGCGCGACGGGTCCGTCACCAATGTGCGCATCTCCGAGCTCATGATGACGGAGGCGCTCACCCGCAAGCCCGCCGAGAAGGCGGGGCCGGGTGACATCTGCGCGGTCGCCGGCATCCCGGACATCATGATCGGCGAGACCCTGGCCGACCCGGAGACCCCGGTCCCGCTGCCGCTGATCACGGTGGACGAGCCGGCGATCTCCATGACCATCGGCACCAACACCTCCCCGCTGGTCGGCCGCGGCGGCACCGGCAAGGGCGCCGACGCGAAGGCGGCCGTCAAGGACCGCAAGGTCACCGCCCGCCAGGTCAAGGACCGCCTGGACCGCGAGCTCATCGGCAACGTCTCGCTGCGGGTGCTGGACACGGACCGGCCGGACGCCTGGGAGGTGCAGGGGCGCGGCGAGCTGGCGCTGGCGATCCTGGTGGAGACCATGCGCCGGGAGGGCTACGAGCTGACCGTCGGCAAGCCGCAGGTCGTCACCAAGGAGGTCGACGGCAAGGTCTACGAGCCCGTCGAGCGCATGACGATCGACGTGCCCGAGGAGCACATGGGCGCCGTGACGCAGCTCATGGGCGTCCGCAAGGGCCGGATGGACAACATGTCCAACCACGGCTCCGGGTGGGTGCGCATGGAGTTCGTCGTGCCGTCGCGGGGTCTGATCGGCTTCCGGACCGAGTTCCTGACCCAGACCCGGGGCACGGGTATCGCCCACTCCATCCACGAGGGCCACGAGCCGTGGTTCGGGACGCTGACGACCCGTAACAACGGCTCCCTGGTCGCCGACCGCTCCGGTGCCGTCACCGCTTTCGCCATGACCAACCTCCAGGAGCGCGGCGTGCTGTTCGTCGAGCCCGGCACCGAGGTGTACGAGGGCATGATCGTCGGTGAGAACTCCCGCTCCGACGACATGGACGTCAACATCACCAAGGAGAAGAAGCTCACCAACATGCGGTCCTCGACCGCCGACGTGGCCGAGTCCATCGTCCCGCCGCGCAAGCTGTCGCTGGAGCAGTCCCTGGAGTTCTGCCGCGACGACGAGTGCGTCGAGGTGACCCCGGAGGCCGTCCGCATCCGCAAGGTGGTCCTGGACCAGCGTGAGCGTGCCCGCGCCGCGAGCCGCGCCAAGCACGCCTGACACCGGCCCCTGCACGACGGCACCGGGCACCCCTCGCGCGAGGGGTGCCCGGTGCCGTCGTTTGCAGGTGTGCCGGGGGAAATCCCAGAGGGAACGGGAGGGTAGGGAAAACCCTCGATCTCCCGGGGATCTGCCGTCGCGGGTGCCTTTCCGCACTACCCTGCTCCGAAGCAAAGCGCCCATATGGCCGGCAGCAGAAAGAAGGTCCGCGGTCCCCATGGCCAACGGCCTTGCCGGCCAAGCGTGCTGAGCACACGGCAGCCCCGGCGGTCACCCTGCACGGCGGTCAGGTTACGCGCAATCGGTTTTTCTCACCCGGACGTCCGGTATGCGGACGCCCACCCCCGATAGATGTGTAACAAGTCCGTTTCGCAGGGATCTTTCACCAAACCCTTTGTCCGGATTTTGGAAGATGTAGGCCCGAGCTGTGATCGAACCGAGACCTCGAGGGTGTGGTTCGGTCCTGGCGCATGGCAGATAGTTAGGCGCGTAGAGCTCGGACGAACGGGTCACGCGCTGACGGCGCCGACTCACGAGCGCGGGGGCACCTGACGATCTCCGACACCGGCGACGGGCGGTGGGCGGCGACATGTCGTGTGCTCTTCTTTGCGGTGAACCAATGGACTCATGAGGAGGAACCCATGCGCGGTGCCAAGAGCGCCAAGTGGGTCGCGATAGCCGCGGTTGTGGCGCTGGGCGCGACCGCCTGTGGTGGGGGAAGCGGTGACAGCGGCAGCGACAACAGCAACGCCGCAGTCGACCCGAAGGGGATTTTCTCGGTCGACGTCGGCGAGCCCCAGAACCCGCTGCAGCCCGCCAACGCCAAGGAGTCGAACGGCTCCAAGGTGATCCGCGCGATCTTCTCCCAGCTTGTCGACTTCGACGACAAGGGCAAGATCGTCTACGAGAACGCCGAGTCCATCAAGACCGAGGACAACAAGGTCTGGACGGTCACCCTCAGGGACGGCTGGACGTTCCACAACGGCGAGGCCGTCACGGCCAAGTCCTACGTGGACGCCTGGAACTGGGCCGCCAACATCAAGAACAACCAGACGAACAGCTACTGGTTCTCCGACATCAAGGGCTTCGAGGACGTCCACCCGGAGAAGGGTGACCCCAAGTCCGACAAGATGTCCGGCCTGAAGGTCGTCGACGACAAGACCTTCACCATCGAGCTGACCTCGCCGATCCCGTACTTCGAGTACAAGCTCGGCTACGACGTCTGGTCCCCGCTGCCCAGCGGCTTCTACAAGGACCCGGCCGCCTACGGCGAGAAGCCGGTCGGCAACGGCCCCTACGAGTTCGTCAAGTGGGAGCACAAGAAGCAGATCGAGGTCAAGACCTTCGCCGACTACAAGGGCGCGGACAAGCCCAAGAACGGTGGTGTGATCTTCAAGAACTACACCACCGTCGAGGCCGGCTACCAGGACCTGCTCTCCAACAACCTGGACATCATCCGCCAGATCGGCCCGAAGGACCTGCCCAAGCGCAAGGCCGACCTCGGTGACCGCGCGGTGGACGAGGACTACAACGCCGTCCAGTCGATCGTCCCGGCCTTCTACACCAAGCAGTGGAAGGACATCGACCCCAAGGTCCTGCAGGGCCTGTCGATGGCGATCGACCGCGAGACGATCACCAAGACCGTCCTCAACGGCACCCGTGAGCCGGCCACCAGCTTCGTGGCCAAGGGCGTCGCCGGTTACCAGGCGGGCGTCGCGGGCGACATCCTCACCTACAACCCGGAGAAGGCCAAGCAGCTCATCGAAGAGGGCGGCGGCGTTCCCGGCAACAAGATCTCCATCCAGTTCAACGCGGACGGCGGTCACAAGGAGTGGGTCGAGGCGGTCTGCAACAGCATCCGCAAGGCCACCGGTGTCGAGTGCACCGGCGACTCCAAGCCGGACTTCCAGACCGACCTGGACGCGCGTGACGCCAAGCAGGTCAAGTCCATGTACCGCGGCGGCTGGGTGCAGGACTACCCGCTGAACGTCAACTTCATGAGGGACCTGTACGGCTCCAAGGCGGACGGCAACACCTCCGGCTTCGCCGACAAGGAGATCGACGACCTCTTCAAGAAGGGCGACAGCGCCAAGGACCTGGACGGTGCCATCGCGGCCTACCAGGAGGCGGAGAAGGCCATGTTCGAGAAGATGCCGGCCATCCCGCTCTGGTACTACAAGGCCAACTACGGCTACTCCACGAAGGTCAAGAACGTGCAGTTCGACAACAACGGTGACCCGGTCCTGCAGGACGTCGAGGTCCTCAAGAAGTAATCGAACAGTTCGCACGCGGGTGACGGTCCCTCGATCCGGGGCCGTCACCGGTGCCGGCGGGGGGCCGACGGGCGTGAGTCTCCGGAACACGGAGCGGACAGCCCGTCGGCCTTTCCCGCTGTGACCGACATGGAGGAACCATGGGGCGCTACGTCGCGCGGCGACTGCTCCAGATGATCCCGGTCTTCATCGGGACGACACTGCTGATCTTTCTCATGATGTACGCGCTGCCCGGCGATCCCGTGCGCGCGATGTACGGAGAGCAGTCGGTTGACCCGGCCCAGATCGCGGCGATCAAGGCCGAGTACGGACTCGACAAGCCGCTCTGGCAGCAGTACGTCAACTACCTCGCCGGGCTGCCGCAGGGCGACTTCGGCATCCAGATCGCCAGCCGGCGACCGGTCGCCGAGGTCATCGGGGAGGCGTTCCCCGTCACCGTCCGACTGACGATCATCGCGTTCGTCTTCACCGTTCTCGTGGGTGTGTCGCTGGGCATCCTCTCGGGCATGCGGGCGGGCAAGAAGACCGACACCGGTGTGCTGGTGCTGACGCTGGCGCTCATCTCGGTGCCGTCGTTCGTGCTCGGCTTCCTGTTCCAGTGGCTGTTCGCCATGCAGCTGGGCTGGGTGACACCGACCGTCCAGGACTCGATGAACTTCGGCCAGTTGTTCCTGCCGGCCGTCGTCCTCGCCTCGCTGTCCCTGGCGTACGTCGCGCGTCTGACGCGTACGTCCATCGCGGAGAACCTGCGCGCGGACTACATGCGCACGGCGGTCGCCAAGGGTCTGCCGCGCCGGCGCATCGTCTCGATGCACCTGATGCGGAACTCGATGATCCCCGTGGTCACCTTCCTCGGTATCGACATCGGCAACCTGATGACCGGCGCGATCATCACCGAGGGCATCTTCAACGTCCAGGGCATCGGCAACCTGGTCTACCAGGCGCTCAGCCGCCGCGAGGGAGCGACGGTGGTGGGCATCGTCACGGTGATGGTCCTCATCTACCTCTTCGTCAACCTGATCGTCGACCTGCTGTACGCGGTCCTGGACCCGAGGATTCGCTATGCCTGAGCTGGCCTCAAAAACGGACACGGCCGTGGCCGCACAGGCCGCGACCACCCCGGACGCGGTCCTCGCGACGGACGCCGGCCCCGCTCCGGGCAAGCCGCGCAGCCTGTGGTCGGACGCCTGGTACGACCTGCGGCACAACTGGATGTTCCTGATCTCCGCGGGCCTGATCCTGTTGCTGCTGCTGATAGCGGCCGTACCGGACCTGTTCATCTCGGGCTCGGTCAGCCCGCGCGACGGCGACCTGACCAACCATTACCTGCAGAAGCCGGAACTCGGCCATCTCTTCTCCGCCGAGTGGCTCGGCTACGACCACCAGGGCCGCTCCATCTACGCCCGGCTCCTGCACGGCACCCGCGCCTCGATCCTCGTCGGCGTCCTGGTCACCGTCGCGGTGACCCTGCTCGGCGGTCTGGTCGGCCTGCTCTCCGGCTACTTCGGCGGCTGGGTCGACTCCGTGATCTCCCGGGTCACCGACGTCTTCTTCGGCATCCCGTTCCTGCTGGGCGCCATGGTCGTCCTGAACACCTTCGCCGATCGCTCGGTGCCGGTGGTCGCGCTGGCCCTGGCCGTCCTCGGCTGGACGCAGATCGCCCGCGTCATGCGCGGTTCGGTGATCACGGTCAAGCAGTCCGACTACGTCACCGCGGCCAAGGCGCTGGGCGCCGGGACCAACCGGATCCTGTTCAAGCACATCCTTCCGAACGCCGCCGCCCCGGTGATCGTCGTCGCCACCATCGCGCTCGGCGGCTACATCACGGCCGAGGCGACCCTGTCCTTCCTGGGCATCGGTCTGACCGACTCGATCTCCTGGGGTCAGGACATCTCGGCGGGCAAGGACTACCTGCGCACCGCGCAGTACGTCCTGTTCTTCCCGGCCGCGATGCTGAGCCTCACGGTGCTGGCGTTCCTCATGTTCGGCGATGCGGTCCGCAACGCCCTTGACCCCAAGTCGCGCTGAGGGAGGCGTTACGTGAGCATCATCGACAAGACCGACGCCGTCCTCGAGCCGCGTGCCGAGGGCTTCGACGGCCCCCTGCTCGAAGTCCGGGACCTGCATGTGGAGTTCCACACGCGGGACGGTGTCGCCAAGGCCGTCAACGGGGTCAACTACACCGTGGACGCGGGCGAGACCCTCGCCGTGCTCGGCGAGTCCGGCTCCGGCAAGTCCGTGACCGCGCAGGCCATCATGGGCATCCTCGACATGCCGCCGGGACGCATCCCCAAGGGTGAGATCGTCTTCCGCGGTCAGGACATGCTGAAGATGTCCGAGGAGGAGCGCCGCAAGATCCGCGGCCGGAAGATCGCCATGATCTTCCAGGACGCGCTGTCCTCGCTCAACCCCGTGCTCTCGGTGGGCTACCAGCTCGGCGAGATGTTCCGGGTGCACCAGGGCCTGTCCAAGAAGGACGCCAAGGCCAAGGCGATCGAGATGATGGACCGGGTGAAGATCCCGGCCGCCGCGGCGCGGGTGGGCGACTACCCGCACCAGTTCTCCGGCGGCATGCGCCAGCGCATCATGATCGCGATGGCCCTGGCCCTGGAGCCGGACCTGATCATCGCCGACGAGCCCACCACCGCGCTGGACGTGACCGTCCAGGCCCAGGTGATGGACCTGCTGGCGGAGCTCCAGCGCGAGTACCGGATGGGTCTGATCCTCATCACCCACGACCTCGGTGTGGTCGCGGACGTCGCCGACAAGATCGCGGTGATGTACGCGGGCCGGATCGTGGAGCGCGCCCCGGTGCACGAGCTGTACAAGAACCCGGCGCACCCCTACACCAAGGGTCTGCTGGAGTCGATCCCGCGCCTGGACCAGAAGGGCCAGGAGCTGTACGCGATCAAGGGACTGCCGCCGAACCTGACGCGGATCCCGAGCGGTTGCGCGTTCAACCCGCGCTGCCCCATGGCGCAGGACATCTGCCGTACGGATGTTCCGCCGCTGCACCCGGTGACCGGGACGGACGGGACCGAACTGGTCGGCCGTGCCTCGGCGTGCCACTTCTGGAAGGAGACGATCAATGGCTGAGCTCAGCAAGAAGGACGAGCCGGTCGACGCCACGCCGAACGTCTCCGAGGTGGCCGAGGTCGACGCCCGCTCGGAGGCCGAGGCCGTCGCGGCGATCGAGGCGCCGGTGGAGCGCGGTGAGCCGATCCTGCAGGTGCGCAACCTGGTGAAGCACTTCCCGCTCACCCAGGGCATCCTGTTCAAGAAGCAGGTCGGCGCGGTCAAGGCCGTCGACGGTGTGTCCTTCGACCTGTACCAGGGCGAGACCCTGGGCATCGTGGGCGAGTCCGGCTGCGGCAAGTCCACGGTGGCCAAGCTGCTGATGAACCTGGAGCGGGCGACTGCCGGCGAGATCTTCTACAAGGGCCAGGACATCACCCGGCTGTCGGGCAGGGCGCTGAAGGCGGTCCGCCGGAACATCCAGATGGTGTTCCAGGACCCGTACACCTCGCTCAACCCCCGGATGACGGTGGGTGACATCATCGGGGAGCCCTTCGACATCCACCCCGAGGTGGCTCCGAAGGGCGACCGCCGCAAGCGCGTCCAGGAGCTCCTGGACGTGGTGGGCCTGAACCCCGAGTACATCAACCGCTACCCGCACCAGTTCTCCGGCGGTCAGCGCCAGCGCATCGGCATCGCGCGCGGCCTGGCGCTCAACCCGGAGATCATCATCTGCGACGAGCCGGTCTCCGCGCTGGACGTCTCCGTCCAGGCGCAGGTCATCAACCTGATGGAGCGACTGCAGGACGAGTTCAACCTGTCCTACATCTTCATCGCGCACGACCTGTCGATCGTCCGTCACATCTCCGACCGGGTCGGGGTGATGTACCTGGGGAAGGTCGCCGAGATCGGCACGGACACGCAGATCTACGACCACCCCACGCACCCCTACACCCAGGCGCTGCTCTCCGCGGTCCCGGTCCCCGACCCCGAGGCCAGGGACCACCGCGAGCGCATCATCCTCACCGGCGATGTGCCGTCCCCGGCCAACCCGCCCTCGGGCTGCCGCTTCCGCACCCGTTGCTGGAAGGCTCAGGACAAGTGCGCCGAGGAGGTCCCCCTGCTGGCGATCCCCGAGCGCTTCAAGTCCTCGGACACCCCGGCGGCCCACGAGTCGGCGTGCCACTTCGCCGAGGAGAAGGACGTGGTCCACGCGGCGTGACCCCCACACGCCCCGCCCGGAACCCGGCACCCCGTCAGGGGTCGCCGGGTTCCGGCGTCTCGGGGCACGGTCCGCACGGCCGCCCCGGCGATACGTACATATGGTGGGAGTCCGCCCCGTAATCCGCCCCGGACAGGCGTCGTACGTGTGCGATGTGCACCTTTTGCGTTGATATTGAACCCTCAGGGATCGATAGGTGCACGTACGAGGAGGCACTCCATGCGTGGAGCCACGCACGCCAGGTGGGTCGTCGGTGCGATGGCCGTCGCTCTCGCGGCGACCGCCTGCGGAGGCGGGGACAGCGGCGGCGGGAGCGCGAACGCCGGGGCCGTGCTGAGCGCCTCCTGGGGTGACCCGCAGAACCCGCTGGAGCCCGCCAACACCAACGAGGTGCAGGGCGGCAAGGTCCTCGACATGATCTTCCGCGGGCTCAAGCGCTACGACCCGGAGACCGGCGAGGCCCAGGACATGCTCGCCGAGCGGATCGAGACCAGCGACTCGCAGAACTTCACCATCACCATCAAGGACGGCTGGACCTTCAGCAACGGCGAGAAGGTCACCGCCCAGTCCTTCGTCGACGCCTGGAACTACGGCGCCGGCCTGAGGAACAACCAGCGCAACGCGTACTTCTTCGGCTACATCGAGGGCTACGACAAGGTCCATCCGGAGAAGGGCGAGCAGAGCGCCGACACCCTCTCCGGGCTGAAGGTCGTCGACGACCGCACCTTCACCGTCAAGCTCACTCAGAAGTTCTCCACCTTCCCCGACACCCTCGGCTACAACGCCTACGCCCCCCTGCCCCGCGCCTTCTTCGACGACCACGACGCCTGGGTCGCCAAGCCCATCGGCAACGGCCCCTACCTGGTCGACTCCTACGCCAAGGGCTCCCAGATGTCCCTGCGCAGGTGGGACGACTACCCCGGCGACGACAAGGCCCAGAACGGCGGCGTCGACCTCAAGGTCTACACCGACAACAACACCGCCTACACCGACCTGATGGCCGGCAATCTCGACCTCGTCGACGACGTCCCCGCCTCCCAGCTGAAGAACGTGCGGAGCGACCTGGGCGACCGCTACCTCAACACCCCCGCCGGCATCATCCAGACCCTCGCCTTCCCCTTCTACGACGAGGCCTGGAACAAGCCCGGCATGGAGAAGGTCCGCACCGGCCTGTCCCGGGCGATCGACCGGGAGCAGATCACCGAGACCATCTTCCAGAAGACCCGCACCCCCGCCACCGACTGGACCTCACCCGTGCTCGGCGAGGACGGCGGCTACCAGGCCGGCCTGTGCGGCGACGCCTGCGACTTCGACCCGGAGGAGGCCAAGAAGCTCATCCGGGAGGGCGGCGGCCTGCCCGGCGGCCGGATCACCCTCACCTACAACGCCGACACCGGCTCCCACAAGGACTGGGTCGACGCCGTGTGCAACTCCATCAACAACGCCCTCGACAACGAACGTGCCTGCACCGGCAACCCGGTCGGCACCTTCGCCGACTTCCGCAGCCAGATCACCCAGCGGAAGATGGGCGGCCCGTTCCGCGCCGGCTGGCAGATGGACTACCCGCTGATCCAGAACTTCCTCCAGCCGCTGTACTACACCAACGCCTCCTCCAACGACGGCAAGTGGTCCGACGAGCAGTTCGACGACCTCATCGACCGGGCCAACCAGGAGAGCGACACCGCCAAGGCCATCGACCTGTTCCGGCAGGCCGAGGAGGTCGTCCGCGACAACATGGCCGCCATCCCGCTGTGGTACCAGAACGGCAGCGCCGGCTGGTCCGAGCGGCTGTCCAACGTCAAGCTCAACCCCTTCAGCGTCCCCGTCTACGGCGAGATCAAGGTCAGCTGAGCCGCCATGGGACGCTACGTCGTCCGGCGTCTGCTCCAGATGATCCCGGTGTTCATCGGGGCCACGCTGCTGATCTTCCTCATGGTCAACGTGATGGGCGACCCCATCGCCGGCCTGTGCGGCGAGCGCCGCTGCGACCCGGCGACGGCCGCCCAGCTCCGGCACGAGTTCGGCCTCGACAAGCCGGTGTGGCAGCAATACCTGACCTACATGGGCAACGTCTTCACCGGCGACTTCGGCACGGCGTTCAACGGCCAGGAGGTCACCGAGCTGATGTCGACGGCGTTCCCCGTCACCATCCGGCTCACCGTCGTCGCCATCCTCTTCGAGATCGTCATCGGCATCACCCTCGGCGTGGTCACCGGCCTGCGCCGGGGCCGCCCGGTCGACACCTCGGTCCTCCTGCTCACCCTCGTCGTCATCTCCGTGCCCACCTTCGTCACCGGCCTGCTGCTGCAACTGCTGCTCGGCGTGAAATGGGGCTGGATCCGCCCCTCCGTCTCCCCGGAGGCCCCCCTCGACGAGCTGATCCTGCCCGGCCTGGTCCTGGCCTCCGTCTCCCTGGCCTACGTGACCCGGCTGACCCGCACCTCCATCGCCGAGAACCGGCGCTCCGACTACGTCCGCACCGCCATCGCCAAAGGGCTGCCCCGCCACCGGGTCATCACCCGGCACCTGCTGCGCAACTCCCTCATCCCGGTGGTCACCTTCATCGGCGCCGACATCGGCTTCCTCATGGGCGGCGCCATCGTCACCGAGCGAATCTTCAACATCCACGGCGTCGGCTACCAGCTCTACCAGGGCATCCTGCGGCAGAACACCCAGACCGTCGTCGGCTTCGTGACCGTCCTCGTGCTGGTCTTCCTGGTCTGCAATCTCGTCGTCGACCTTCTCTACGCCGTACTCGACCCGAGGATCCGCTATGCCTGACCAGCACTACCCATCCGATCAAGCCATCGCGGGGACCGGCATGGGCGGCACCATGGACCTGGGTGTGGACGAGGCCGAGACCCTGGAGAAGAAGCCCGGCCCCGACGGCGCGGGACCCGAGGGCAGACCCCGCTCCCTGTGGTCCGACGCCTGGCGCGACCTGAGCCGCAACCCGGTCTTCATCGTCTCCGGCCTGGTGATCCTCTTCCTGGTCGTCATCTCCCTGTGGCCCTCGCTGATCGCCTCCGGCAGCCCCCTGAAGTGCGACCTGTCCAAGGCCCAGGAGGGCTCCCAGGCCGGCCACCCCTTCGGCTTCAACGGCCAGGGCTGCGACGTCTACACCCGCACCGTCTACGGCGCCCGCACCTCCGTCGCCGTCGGCGTCCTCGCCACCCTCGGCGTCGCCGTCCTCGGCAGCGTCCTCGGCGCGCTCGCCGGCTTCTTCGGCGGCGTGTGGGACTCCGTCCTGTCCCGCATCACCGACGTCTTCTTCGCCATCCCGGTCGTCCTGGGCGGCCTGGTGCTGCTGTCCGTCATCACCAGCAACACCGTCTGGCCCGTGATCGGCTTCATCGTGCTGCTCGGCTGGCCCCAGCTGTCCCGCATCGCCCGCGGCTCGGTCATCACCGCCAAGCAGAACGACTACGTGCAGGCCGCCCGCGCCCTCGGCGCCTCCAACTCCCGGCTGCTGCTGCGGCACATCGCGCCGAACGCGATCGCCCCCGTCATCGTCGTCGCCACCATCGCGCTCGGCACGTACATCGCGCTGGAGGCCACCCTGTCCTACCTCGGTGTCGGGCTGAAGCCGCCCAGCGTGTCCTGGGGCATCGACATCTCCGCCGCCTCGCCCTACGTCCGCAACGCCCCGCACGCGCTGCTGTGGCCCTCCGGCGCCCTCGCGATCACCGTCCTGGCGTTCATCATGCTCGGCGACGCGGTGCGCGACGCCCTCGACCCGAAGCTGAGGTGAGCCGGGGTGCTGCTCGAAGTGCGTGATCTGCACGTGGAGTTCCGCACCC
This sequence comes from Streptomyces sp. NPDC052012, assembly GCF_040689265.1. Taxonomy (NCBI): domain Bacteria; kingdom Bacillati; phylum Actinomycetota; class Actinomycetes; order Kitasatosporales; family Streptomycetaceae; genus Streptomyces; species Streptomyces sp. NPDC052012. The sequence goes on along the minus strand of NZ_JBFAXA010000025.1, from coordinate 103,637 downwards.
GGGACGGGGTCGCGAAGGCCGTCAACGGCGTCAGCTACGGCGTCGACGCGGGCGAGACCCTCGCCGTGCTCGGCGAGTCCGGCTCCGGCAAGTCGGTCACCGCCCAGGCGATCATGGGCATCCTCGACATGCCGCCCGGCCGGATCACCAGCGGGGAAGTCCTCTTCCAGGGCCGGGACCTGCTGAAGCTGAAGGAGGAGGAGCGCCGCAGGGTCCGGGGCGCCGAGATGGCGATGATCTTCCAGGACGCGCTGTCGTCGCTGAACCCCGTGATCTCCGTGGGCGACCAGCTCGGCGAGATGTTCGTCGTCCACCGGGGCATGTCCCGCAGGGACGCCCGCACGAAGGCGGTCGAGCTGATGGACCGGGTCCGTATCCCCGCGGCCCGGGAGCGGGTCAAGCAGTACCCGCACCAGTTCTCCGGCGGTATGCGCCAGCGCATCATGATCGCGATGGCGCTGGCCCTGGAGCCGGCCCTGATCATCGCCGACGAGCCCACCACCGCCCTCGACGTCACCGTCCAGGCCCAGGTCATGGAACTCCTCGCCGAACTGCAACGCGAGTACCACATGGGCCTCATCCTCATCACCCACGACCTGGGCGTGGTCGCCGACGTCGCCGACCGCATCGCGGTCATGTACGCGGGCCGGATCGTCGAGTCGGCCCCGGTGCACGACATCTACAAGGCGCCGGCCCACCCGTACACCCGCGGCCTGCTGGACTCCATCCCCCGCCTGGACCAGAAGGGCCAGGAGCTCTACGCCATCAAGGGCCTGCCGCCGAACCTGATGCACATCCCGCCCGGCTGCGCCTTCCACCCCCGCTGCCCCCTGGCCCGGGACGTGTGCCGCACCGACGAACCTCCGCTGTACGAGGTCTCCGGGGCGCGGGGGAGCGCCTGCCACTTCTGGAGGGAGTGCCTGGATGGGTGAGCCGAGTGCCGAGCCGATTCTCGAGGTCAGCGGCCTGGTCAAGCACTACCCGCTGACCCGGGGCATCGTCTTCAAGAAGCAGGTCGGCGCCGTGAAGGCCGTCGACGGCGTCGACTTCACGCTCCGCCGGGGCGAGACCCTGGGCATCGTCGGCGAGTCCGGCTGCGGCAAGTCGACGGTCGCGAAGATGCTGGTGAACCTGGAGCGGCCGACCGCCGGGGCGATCCGCTACAAGGGCGAGGACATCACCCGGCTGACGGGCAGGGCGCTGAAGGCGGTCCGCCGGAACATCCAGATGGTGTTCCAGGACCCGTACACCTCGCTCAACCCCCGGATGACGGTGGGCGACATCATCGGGGAGCCGTTCGACATCCACCCCGAGGTGGCGCCCAAGGGCGACCGGCGGCAGCGGGTCCGCGATCTGCTGGACGTGGTCGGCCTCAACCCCGAGTACATCAACCGCTATCCGCACCAGTTCTCCGGCGGCCAGCGTCAGCGCATCGGCATCGCGCGCGGCCTGGCGCTGCGCCCCGAGGTGATCGTCGCCGACGAACCCGTCTCCGCGCTGGACGTCTCCGTCCAGGCCCAGGTCATCAACCTCATGGACCGGCTCCAGTCGGAGTTCGATCTCTCCTACGTCTTCATCGCCCACGACCTGTCGATCGTCCGCCACATCTCCGACCGGGTAGGGGTGATGTACCTCGGCCGGATCGTCGAGATCGGCACGGACACCGAGATCTACGACCACCCGACCCACCCCTACACCCAGGCGCTGCTCTCCGCGGTCCCGGTCCCCGACCCCGAGGCCCGGGAACACCGCGAACGCATCATCCTCACCGGCGACGTCCCGTCCCCGACGAACATCCCCTCCGGCTGCCGCTTCCGCACCCGCTGCTGGAAGGCGCGGGAGCGGTGCGCGGTGGAGGTGCCGGCGCTGGCGGTCCTCGCCGAGTTCCGCGCGAGGGGCGGCCCGGCGGCCCATGACTCGGCGTGCCACTTCGCGGAGGAGAAGCAGGTGGTGCCGCCCGAGGTGCCGTTCGCATAGCCGTACATTTGCGCGCCAACTGCGTTAACACGCACGCAACTTCACGGACTCGGTTCCGATATACGGACACGCGAGGCTGAACAGCGTACGGCCGTGCGGGTGCCGTAAGCGGGCCGGAACCCTTGTGAGGGTCCCGGCCCGCTGCCGTGCGTGCGGGGCGCCGCTCAGCCCGTGAGCCCCAGGGAGCGCTTCAGGAAGTCCACCTGGAGGAGCAGCAGATTCTCCGCGACCTGTTCCTGCGGGGTCATGTGCGTGACCCCCGACAGCGGCAGCACCTCGTGCGGCCGGCCGGCGGCGAGCAGTGCGGAGGACAGCCGCAGGGCGTGCGCGACGACCACGTTGTCGTCGGCGAGCCCGTGCACGATCATCAGCGGCCGGTGCGGCTCGGCGGGGGAGGACAGCCCCTCGTCCGTGACCAGGGAACTCCTGACGTACGCCGCCGGATGTGCGGCCGGGTCGCCGAGGTACCGCTCGGTGTAGTGGGTGTCGTACAGCCGCCAGTCCGTCACCGGTGCTCCGGCGATCCCGGCGTGGAAGACGTCGGGCCGGCGCAGCACGGCCAGCGCGGCGAGGTAGCCGCCGTAGGACCACCCGCGGATCGCCACCCGCGAGAGGTCGAGGGGGTGGGACTTCGCCAGGTCTTCGAGGGCCTCGACCTGATCGTCCAGGGACAGCGTGAAGTCGTGGTGGACGGCCTTCTCCCAGGCGGGGGAGCGGCCAGGCGTACCCCGGCCGTCGGCGACGACCACCGCGAAACCCTGGTCGGCGAACCACTGGGAGGTCAGCTGGGAATTGTGCGCGGCCAGGACCCGGGGACCGTGAGGCCCGCCGTACGGATCCATGAGCACGGGCAGCGGGCCGTCACCGGCGTAGTCCCGGGGCATAAGCACGGCGCACGGGATACGGCGTGCGCCCCCGTGGGTCAGGGTCACCCTGGGGGACATACCGGGATCTTCGGCGTACGACAGGACGGTCGCGGTCGGTTTCCCGTCACGCAGGACCCGCACTCGCGAACCTGGCCGATCCGGTGTCGCGGACACCAGTACCGTGACGTCCCCGGCCCGCACCGCCGAGTGCACACCGGGCTCCTGCGACACCCGCTCGACACCCAGTTCGTTCACCCGGTACACGTGCACCTCGCCGATCTCCGGCTCGGCCGCCTCCTCGCCCGCCGAGGCCGAGACCAGCACGTCGTCGTCGGACACGTCGAGCACGGCCCGGATGTGCAACTGCGGCCCGGTGAGCGGCCGTTCGCCCACCGCGAGCCGCCGCGCGCCCCCCTCGTCCGTGATCCGCACCAGCTGCCCGGAGGGGCTCCAGCACGGAACTCCGGGGAAAAGATCAAGCCAAGTCGGATCTTCGTCGGCATGCACCATCCTGGTCGCCCCGGAGTCGGCATCCACGGCCAGGATCAACTGGCTGCGCTGATCGCGCGCCTGTACGAGCAGCAGCGGGGCACCCGCCTCCGACCAGTGCACTCGCGCGAGATACGGGTACCGTGCGCGGTCCCAGGAGACCTCCGTACGCACCCCGTCGAGCCCGATCACGAACAGCCGTACGTCGGCGTTCGCGGTCCCCGCGGCGGGGTAGGCGACGCGGCTCGGCTCACGCTCCGGCTGCGCCGGATCGGAGATCCACCACCGCTTCACCGGCGTGTCGTCCACGCGCGCCACGAGCAACCGGTCCGACTCCGGGGACCACCAGAAGCCCCGCGAGCGCCCCATCTCCTCGGCGGCGATGAACTCGGCCATGCCGTAGGTGACGTGGTCGCCGTCGGGCGTGGCGAGTGCGCGGTCGTCCGCCCCCTCGGCGCCGACGACCCGCAGGGCGCCGCCGACGACGTAGGCGACATGCCGTCCGTCGGGGGAGGGCCGAGGGTCGATCACCGGCCCGGCGACGGGCAGTTCACGTGCGGTACCGGCTCGCAGCTCGGCCGCGAAAAGCCGCCCTGACAAGGCGAAAGAGGCCAACTCGACGGCCGCGTCGGTGGCGTAGGAGACGATGCCGGCCCCACCCTCGCGACTGCGCTCACGCCGCGCCCGCTCCTCGGGGGAGAGGTGTTCCTCGGTGCCGCCGAGGAGGGCGCGCGGGTCGGCCGCGACGCGCTCCGTGCCCTCCCCTGTGTCGAGGACCCACAGCGAGTTCGCCCGGTCCGTACCGGAACCGGAGCGCAGGAACACGACACGGGAGCCGTCGGGCGCCACGGTGAACGAACGCGGCGCGCCGAGCGTGAAGCGCTGGGTACGGGCGTGCCGTCGGGGGAAGGAGTCGGTCTCGGTCGTCATGCCCTGACCATATTGGCCATGCGCCCCCTTGTGCGGCCGTGCGCCGATCGATGCGCACGTACGAATAGTTATGATCGCTAGCGCATAGTGGGTATCAACCTGCTGGCCTACAAGTGGATTTATCTGTGTCGACAACTGCATCGATGGCTGTGTCGATGACTGCGTCGACTTGTCTGCCCCCCGCCTTGGACCCTTGGAGGTGAGCCGCCGTGGCACTCTCGATTTCGGCGGTGGTGCTGCTGGCGATCATCGTCTTCCTGCTGATCAAGAAGTCGGGCCTGAAAGCCGGCCACGCGATCGTCTGCATGCTCCTCGGCTTCTACCTCGCATCGTCCACCGTCGCTCCGACGATCAACGAGCTGACGACGAACATCGCGGGCATGATCGGCAGCATCAAGTTCTGAGGTGAGCCAGCAGTCCGCCGCGCCACCAGGGCGACGGCGGGGGAGTGGTCACCTCGTAGGCTGGGCCCATGACGGAACTGCCCGCTCGGCGTCTGCTGCTGGTGCATGCGCACCCGGACGACGAGTCGATCAACAACGGTGTGACCATGGCCCGCTATGCCGCCGAGGGTGTTCATGTGACGCTGGTCACCTGCACGCTCGGTGAGCGGGGTGAGGTCATCCCGCCCGAGCTGGCCCACCTCAGCGGTGCCGCCCTCGGGCAGCACCGTTTCCGCGAGCTGAGCGAGGCCATGCGTGCCCTCGGGGTCGAGGACTTCCGGCTGCTCGGCGGCGCCGGGCGGTACAGCGACTCCGGGATGATGGGGCTGCCCGACAACGACGACCCCGGCTGCTTCTGGCAGGCCGACGTCGATCAGGCCGCCGGCCTGCTTGCCGACGTCATCCGGGACGTCCGCCCGCAGGTTCTCGTCACCTACGACGACAACGGCGGATACGGCCACCCCGACCACATCCAGGCGCACCGCGTCGCCATGCGGGGCGTCGAACTCGCCGCCGACACCGGGTACAGCATCCCCAAGGTCTACTGGAACCGCGTGCCCCGCTCCGTCGCCGAGCAGGCCTTCGCCCGGCTCCAGGGCGACCTGCCCGGCCTGCCCTTCGACAAGGCGGCCACCATCGACGACGTACCCGGCGTCGTCAACGACGACCGGATCACCGCCGCCGTCGAGGGCACCGGGCACGCCGCTGCCGCCAAGGCCGCCGCGATGCGCGCCCACGCCACCCAGATCACCGTGGCCGAGCCGTACTTCGTCCTCTCCAACGAGCTCGCGCAGCCCCTCTTCACCACCGAGTACTACGAGTTGGTACGGGGCGAGCGTCCTGACGCGTCCGAAACGAGGGAGAGCGACCTGTTCGCCGGGATCGGGGAGGCATCATGAGCGGCGACCGTACGCCCCTGCTCGCGCAGCCGCTGCGTCCGCCGTCCGTCACGCGGATCGCCGCGTATCTGGGGCTGTTCGTGCTCGGCGCCGTCGTCGGCGTCGCCGGGGCGCTCGTGCAGCCGGGGTGGTTCCCGGGCGGGCTGCTGCTCGCCCTCGCTGCCGAGGCGGGGCTGTGCCTGGGGGCCGCCCGTGCCCTGCGCGGCCGTGCCGCTGCCGCCGCTGCCGCCGGTGGCTGGATGCTCGCCGTCATCCTGCTCACCACCAGCCGTCCGGAGGGCGACTTCCTGTTCGCCGCGGGCAGCGGCTCGTATCTCTTCCTGCTCGGCGGCATCGGTGTTGCTGTGATCTGCGCCACGCTCGCCCCGGGGCGGCAACCTCACGACGGTCCCGCCCGACTTGGCAAGTGACGTACCACTTCGCCGGGTGATGGCAGTGCGGGTCCGGTGTGGTTTTCCCCAGCGGTCCTGGGATACGCGCCGGACGTGGACAGTATGGTGGTGCGCGCCGCCGAGCCTCCCCCAAGCCCTCGGCTTCGCCCGAGTTGGGGGGACCCCCACCGTGAGGTCGTGACGGGCGGCGGAGCCAACCGGGAGAACCTGCCTTGAGTCGTGAAACTGACACTCCGTCCTCCGGGCCCAACGGGCACGGCGGAGCCGCGTACCCGTCGGGCACCCCGCCCTACGGGACCCCGACGGTTCCGGACGAGGGCACGGGCGCGGGCGGCCGTGCGGCCGCGCGCCCGGAGGACCGCAAGACCGAGACCACGCTGACGACGCGGATCCGGATCAACATCCCCGGATCGCGGCCCATCCCGCCGGTCGTCGTGCGCAAGCCCGTCACGGACGCCAAGGGCAAGGCCGGCACCGACACCGCGACCCCCACGCCGGGTTCCGGTGCGTCAGCCCGCAACGGCACGGCCCCCGCCGAGCCCGGTCGGCCCGCACAGCCCGCCGCACCGTCGGGTCAGTCCGGTCAGTCCGGTCAGCCCGGTCAGTCCACGCAGCCGTCCGCCGGTGCCTCGTCCTCGGCCGGGCAGCAGACGGCCGAGGAGAAGTCGACCAGCGACTGGTTCGCGCCCCGCAAGTCCGCGGCCGCCAAGGCCGGTACGGGTGGTTCCTCCGCCAATGCCGGGAATGCGCCGAGCGGTTCGGGTGCAGGAGCGGCCGGCTCCGCGGCACCGGGCGCCCCCGGCCCCGCCGGTGCGCCAGGCAGTGCACGTCCCGGCGGCGGACGTCCCGGCGGCGTGGTCGGTGCCATGAACGTGCCCGGCGGCTCCCGGCCGGGCGGCGGCACGAACGGTTCCGCACCCGGCACCGGCACCGGCGCGGGCACCCGTCCCGGCTCCGGACTCCCCGGCGCGACCGGCGGACCCGTGGCCCCGGGGCACGGCGGCGGCACCGGTTCCTTCGACGTCACCGAGGCGCTGACCGGCGGCACTCGCGGCGGTAGCGAGCCCCGGCGCGACGACCTGCCGTACTTCACCGAGGACGGCACGGGCAGCGGACGCGGCGACCAGAAGGGCCACGGCGGCCAGAGCGGCACCGACGGCCGCCCCGGGCAGCCGGGACAGCAGCCGGACCGGCCCGGCTACGGCGGTCGGACACCCGCCGGACCCACCTCCGGCCCGGTCACCGGCCAGGGCCCGGTGATCCCGCCGGCCGGTCTCCCCGAGCCCCCGCCCCAGTCCGGCGCTACCGGGACCGGGAACCCGGGTGCCCCGGGCGCCGGCCTCAGCGACGACACCGCGATCCTCACCCCGCAGGCGCCCGCCCCGGAGGGCACTCCCGGCTACCCCCGGCACGACAACGTCTCCGGGCACACCGTCACCAGCGGCATCCCGGTCGTCCCGCCGGGCGCGGCCTTCGGCGCGGGCGGCGGCGCCCCCACCGACGGCCCCCTCCCGCACACGCCCCCCAAGCTGCCCGAGCCGGTCTCCCCGCCCCCGGCGAGCTCCTCGAAGCCGCCGAAGAAGAAGGGGCGCAACAAGCTCGCCCTGGTCGGCGGCGGCGTGTTCGCCCTCGCCGGTGTCGCCTACGGCGCCGGTCTGCTGATGAACCACTCCGACGTTCCCAAGGGCACCACCGTCCTCGGTGCCGACATCGGCGGCGGCACCCGCGACGAGGCCGTCAAGAAGCTCAACGACGCCCTCGCCGAACGCCTCAACAAGCCGCTCAAGCTCCAGGTCGCCGGCAAGACCGTCGAACTGCAGCCGGACAACGCCGGACTCCAGCTCGACACCGACGCCACCGTCGACGCCGCCGCGGGGAGCGACTACAACCCGGTCTCCGTGATCGGCTCCCTCTTCGGCAACCAGCGCGTCGTCGACCCGGTCATCCCCGTCGACGAGGAGAAGCTGCACGCCGCGCTCGAGGACGTCGCCGGTGACGCGGGTTCGATGACCGAGGGCACGATCAAGTTCGTGTCGGGCAAGGCCGTCCCCGTCTACGGCAAGGCCGGCCAGGGCATCGACGTCGACAAGTCGACCGAGGCGGTGGAGGAGGCGTACCGCACCCAGGTGGAGACCGGCACGTCCGCCCCGGTACCGGTCGCCACCACCACCCGGCAGCCCACGGTGTCCAAGGCCGAGGTCGACCGGATGATGAAGGAGTTCGCCGAGCCGGCGATGTCGGCCAACGTGACCGTGCAGGCGGACGGGGCACAGCCCGTGCCGATGAGCCCGCAGAAGTCCCTGTGGAAGTTCCTCAGGGTGACGGCGGTCGACGGCAAGCTGGTCGAGAAGCCGGACCTGAACGCCCTGAAGCAGCTCTACGGCGGGGCGTTCGACGGCGTGCTCATCACCCGCGCCAACGGCGAGAAGACGCCCGTCACGCCCGAGGACGTCTACGGCGCTCTCCGCCAGGCACTGAAGAGCAAGACCGACCGGGTGGCGGTCATCGAGACCGACCCCAGCTGATCCGGACCGACCGGGGGCGTGACATGACGTGCGTCATCCCCCGGACCGGAGTACCGCACCGAGGAGCCTGGGCGGCGTCGGCGGCACCGCCATGGGCAACGCCGAACCGGCCGAGTCCAACCGGCGGCAGGAACAGAACGGAGGCGGTGAGGACGGCTCGGGAGAAGGGCCGGCTTGGAAACTGCGCCAGGGGCAGCCGGCCAAGGGGCGCGGGACTTTATCCATATGCGGCTCCGCCGCGTGGGCGCGACCAGCCACAACGCACCCGCAGCCAACCACGACAAGCAGCCCCTGGGGCGCTCAGTTCAACATCGCCCGCGCCGCATGAGCCTGCCCCCGAACCCTCACCGCCGCCGCCTCGTCCACCGCAGCCACCACCTCCGCATACGCCTCCAACTCAGCGGCCCCCTCCAGAAACTCCCCCCGCTGCACCAGCAACTGCGCCCGCTCATACCTCAACCGCGCGGGATGCGAAGGCAGCAGCAGCGAGAGATCCACCGCCCACATCGCCACCTCCGACCGCTCCGGCCGCGCCGCCGCCCACGCGCGCACGTTGTTCAGGATCCGCAGCACGACATCCAGCGGATCCGCCGGCCGCAACATCGACGCATCCAGCGGCGCCCCTGTCGCCCCCACCACCAGCAACTCCGCATCCGCCCCGGTCAGCACCCGGCCCCCGTCGAAGGGATCGGCCAGCACCTGCTGCTCCGCCTCCCCGAAGCCGACCACGAAGTGCCCCGGCAGGGCGACCCCGTACACCGGCGCCCCCGCCCGCCGGGCGACCTCCATCCACACCACCGACAGCAGGATCGGCAGCCCACGCCTGCGCCGCAGCACCTCGTGCAGCAGCGAGGACTCCAGCCGCCGGTAGTCGCCCGGGGTGCCGTGGAAGCCGCACCGCTCACCCAGCAGATCCCGCAGCGCCTGCGCCCACGCGAGAGGCGTACCGGGCCGGTACGGCAGCAGCCCGGCCAGCCGGTCCAGTTCGATCTCCGCGGCGTCCATGCCCGCCTCGTCCAGCGTCCCGTCCGCCTCCGCGCCCACCAGCAGGCACAGCGTGGACAGATCGGGCCGCTCGCAGCGGGCTTCCTCGGCGAACCGCCGCCGCAGTTCGGCGGAGCGCTCGGGCGGTGGGGGATGGGGGGAACGCATGCCCCGTTCGTGCCCTGTCACGGCGATCCGCTACCGGCCGGAGCCGACGATTCCGCGGACGGCGCCGTGCCGGCCAGGGGCTCCCGGTAATGGTGATACGCGTGATGCGCCATGAAGCCCATCCGCTCGTACATCGCCCGCGCGCCCCCGTTGTCCTCCTCGACCTGGAGCCAGGCCGCCGACGCCCCCTCCGCGAGCGCCTGCCGTGCCAGCGCGGCCATCACCGCGGTCGCCAGCCCCTGCCGCCTGCGCTCCGGATCCACCTCGACCGCCGCGAACCCGGCCCACCGCCCGTCCACGACACACCGGCCGATGGCCGCCGGGACCCCGGCGTCCCCCGGCACGGTCGCGAACCACACCGACGGCCCTCCCCCGAGCACCTGCAATGCGACCCGACTCACGCCCTTGCGCCGATACCGCGCCAGCCACGCCTCGCCGGCCTCCCGCGACAGCACGACCCCGGACGGCTCCGGACCCAGATCGGCGAGGGGCGCGAGCCCCCCGATCCACAACTCGGCGGTCACCTCACGCACCCACCCCCGCCGCTCCAGCTCCGCGCACAGCAGCTCCTGCGTGCCCTCGGCGCCGGTCGCCGTCTGGAGGTACGCGGGCAGCCCGCGCTCGCCGTACCAGCGCCGCACGGCGTCCAGCGCGGCGTCCAGGGGCATCCCGGGGTCGCCGAGCGGCAGCACCGAGTTGGCCCGCCGTGTGAACCCCTCGGCGGCGCGCAGCTCCCACTCGCCCAGCCGCTCGCTCTCCACGGGCCGCCAGGCCCGCGCCGCGACCCGCGCCAGCTCCTCGTAGGACGCCGCAGGACCTCGTCGACGCGCCGGTGCGGCCGGCACGACCTTGCCCGCGACCAGTGCGGACTCCGCGATGTGGACGCTTTCCCCGCTCTTTCGTGTGATACGCAGCACACCCTGGTCCCATGATGTGAGAACGCCGACCGTGTCGGTGAACTTCTCACCCGAGGGACCATGTTCGATCAAGCTCCGTACGGAGACCCGTTTTCCCACGTCAGCAGCGGTGATACGGACCTCCAGGCGCCCGGCGGCAGAGATTTCCACAGGTCGGTTCACCCCTCCTGTTCGGATCATGCCCAGGAACGGAGATACTAGGGGCGGGCATCGACGACGCCGCGCTCCCGCGCGCCAGGCGGCGGAGCCTGAGGAGGCCCGCCAGCGCCCTATCGAGGAGGAACGACAGCGTGACCTACGTCATCGCGCAGCCTTGTGTCGACGTGAAGGACAAGGCGTGCATCGAGGAGTGCCCGGTCGACTGCATCTACGAGGGCCAGCGGTCCTTGTACATCCACCCGGACGAATGCGTCGACTGCGGGGCCTGTGAGCCGGTCTGCCCGGTCGAGGCGATCTTCTACGAGGACGACACTCCGGAGGAGTGGAAGGACTACTACAAGGCGAACGTCGAGTTCTTCGACGAGCTCGGCTCGCCCGGCGGCGCCAGCAAGCTGGGTCTGATCGAGCGGGACCACCCGCTGATCGCCGCGCTGCCACCGCAGGCCTGAGTCCGAGCCGGCCGCCGGCGGCCCGGCCCGTAGACCTGCCGCCTCGGTCCCGTACGGCCCGATCCGCCCGATCGCCGCGCGGGACCGAGGCGTTTGCCGAACTGGGCGCCGTAGCAGAAAGAGAGTCAGCACCCGTGTCCGCAGTCTCCGACCGGCTGCCCACCTTCCCCTGGGACAAGCTGGAGCCCTACAAGAAGACGGCCGCCGCGCATCCCGACGGCATCGTCGACCTGTCCGTCGGCACGCCCGTCGACCCGGTCCCCGAGTCGATCCAGAAGGCCCTGATCGCCGCGGCGGACTCCCCCGGCTACCCCACGGTCTGGGGCACGCCGGAGCTGCGTGACGCGATCACCCGCTGGGTGGAGCGCCGGCTCGGCGCCCGCGAGGTCACCCACCGCCACGTCCTGCCGATCGTCGGCTCCAAGGAACTGGTCGCCTGGCTTCCCACCCAGCTGGGCCTCGGCCCGGGCGACAAGGTGGCCTACCCGCGCCTGGCCTACCCGACGTACGAGGTCGGCGCCCGCCTGGCCCGCGCCGACCACGAGGCCTACGACGACCCGACCGACCTGGACCCGGCGAACCTCAAGCTGCTCTGGCTCAACTCCCCGTCCAACCCCACGGGCCGGGTGCTGTCCAAGGAGGAGCTGACGAGGATCGTCGCCTGGGCGCGTGAGCACGGTGTCCTGGTCTTCTCCGACGAGTGCTACATCGAGCTGGGCTGGGAGGCCGACCCGGTCTCGGTCCTCCACCCCGACGTCAACGGCGGCTCCTACGACGGCCTCGTCTCCGTCCACTCCCTGTCCAAGCGCTCCAACCTCGCCGGCTACCGCGCCGCGTTCCTCGCCGGCGATCCGGCGGTGCTCGGCCCGCTGCTGGAGATCCGCAAGCACGGCGGCATGATGACGTCGGCGCCGACCCAGGCGGCCGTGGTGGCGGCGCTCGGCGACGACACCCACGTCCACGCCCAGCGCGAGCGCTACGCGGCCCGCCGCACGGCCCTCCGCGAGGCCCTCCTGAACCACGGCTTCCGCATCGAGCACAGCGAGGCCAGCCTCTACCTGTGGGCCACGAGAGACGAGTCCTGCTGGGACACGGTCGCCCACCTGTCCGAGCTGGGCATCCTGGTAGCCCCGGGCGACTTCTACGGCTCAGCAGGCGAGAAGTTCGTCCGAGTGGCCCTGACGGCAACGGACGAACGGGTAGCGGCAGCGGTGCACCGCTTGCGGTGACCGCCCGCCCTTACCGCCTGACCGCCGTGGGCAGTCGTTCCGCAACGGGTGGGCACGGCCACCAACGCCGGGTGCCCGGCGAACAAACGCCCACTGCACCGACGTAGGCACACGCACACACGAAAAGCGGGGCCTGGGGAGCACCCCAGACCCCGCTTCTCCGTCCAGACCCGGCGTCAGCCGACGGGGAGCCCCTTGACCGGCAGGTCCTTCGTCGAGACGCCACCCTTCGTCAGCGACCCGGTCGGCAGCGCACCGCCCTTCGCCGCCGTACCGGCCGTGTCACCGAGGACCTCCCCGGCCGACCCGGCCGTGTCGCCGGCCGCCTTCTGCGCCACCGGCGCGGTCTTCTTGACGGCCTTGCCGCCGGCCTTGCCCGCGGCCGGCACCGCCTTCTTGACCGCCTTGCCGCCGGTGTCACCCGCGGTCTCGGTGACGCTCTGCGCCGCGCCGTCCACGGTGTTGCCGACGTTCGCCCCGTCCAGGGCGGTCAGCCCGCCGAGGTTCGGGTTGGCCGGCAGCTCGGGAGCCGCGCTGGCGGAACCGGCCGCACCGACCCCGGCAGCCGCTCCCGCAGCGACGAGCAGTGCGGCACGGGCGATCCGACGGGTCAGGGGGAGGGACATGGTGCTCCTTCGACGGGAGAGAACGGTGAAGTGTGCAGACCGGCCCGTGAGTTGATCGACTGGCTGTTGATCTCCGGGCTCGGACGCAGTGACTACCGCTCGAAGCCCGGGAAGGTTGCGGCGCAGCGACGTAAAGAGTTGGCAATGCGTCGCATTATCGGCTGTGGATAAAGACGGGCAAAGGGTGTCTTCGCGGAGGGTTTGCGGAATCGCTTCAGCCGCTTGTTTTCAAGGCTTCCCGGGCCCCTGTACGGGCGGACACGAATACCTGCGCACCCCGTCAGCCGTGCACGACGCCGCTTAACTCCTGCGAGTGAGCCGCCGCACTACTGCCCGGTCGTGATCCGGACCGCCCCCGCGCCGTCGCCCGCGTCCGCGGAAGCCTTCCCGTCGATCGCCCGCCACTGGCTGTGGGTGTTCCCGGCGACCCACTCGCGGCCCGCGTACGACACCCGCTCGATGTGCAGCTCGGAGGCATTGGCCACGGCCCAGTGCGCCAGCTGCCAGCCCCGTGGCCCCGCCTTCCGCCCGGCGGCACCCGCGGTGTCCTCACCGGTGACCGGCAGCGTCACCGTCCCGGGCTCGGAGTCCACCGGCGTACTCGCGGAGGGTGCCGGCGTCCTGGCGGCGCCCACCTCCGCACCGGCCGGCTCCAGCACGTCCCGGCCGAAGTCCCGCACCAGCGCGGCCCGCACCGCGTCCGCGCCCGCCGCCCGGGTCGCCGCGGGACGGCCCGCACACGTCAGGGTGGCCGCCGAGCGTCCGGTGAGGGCGGCGGCCAGCAGGGAGGCGTCCGGCTCGTGCTTGGCGTACGCCTGCGGGAAACCGCTGCGCTGCACCTCCTGCGCGGCGACGGTCAGCGGCAGCCGCGTGTAGCCCGGGACCTTCACGAGGTGCTCGTAGAACTTCCCCGCCGCGTACGCCGGGTCCATGATCTCCTCCGGCGTGCCCCAGCCCTGCGAGGGGCGCTGCTGGAACAGGCCCAGGGAGTCCCGGTCGCCGTAGTCGATGTTGCGCAGCGTCGATTCCTGCAGCGCGGTGGCCAGCGCGATCGTCACCGCACGCTCAGGAAGATCACGCGCGGTCCCCACGGCGGTGATCGTCGCCGCGTTCACCGCCTGCTCGGGCGTGAACTCGTACGTCTCGCCGTCGCCGTCGGCGGAGACGACCTTGCAGCCCGGTCCGCCCGCGCCCCCGGTGACGTACTGCACCACGAGGTATCCGGCGACCGCGAGCAGGACCACGAAGGCCGCCCCGAAGCGGAAGAGGCGGCCACGACGCTTGGAAGGAAGGGACGACTCTGGCACGCGTACAAGGTACTGGAGAGTACGGGGGCTCGTGTGCCGGGTGTGGACAGTGGGCCGGGACCCCGGCGGGTTAGGGTCGACGGCATGGCCGACACCCCGCTTGACCTCACGCTGGACGCCGCGCGCCTGACCGCGCAGCTCGTCGACTTCCCCTCCGTGAGCGGCACCGAGAAGCCGCTCGCGGACGCGATCGAGACCGCGCTGCGCGCCCTGCCGCACCTCACGGTCGACCGCTACGGCAACAACGTCGTCGCCCGTACGAACCTGGGGCGCGCGGAGCGTGTGATCCTCGCCGGCCACATCGACACGGTCCCCATCGCGGACAACGTGCCCTCCCGGCTCGACGGCGACGGGGTGCTGTGGGGCTGCGGCACCTGCGACATGAAGGCGGGCGTCGCCGTCCAGCTGCGGATCGCGGCCACGGTCCCGGCCCCGAACCGGGACCTGACCTTCGTCTTCTACGACAACGAGGAGGTCGCCGCGGAGCTCAACGGCCTCAAGCACGTGTCCGAGGCCCACCCCGAGTGGCTGGAGGGCGACTTCGCGGTGCTCCTCGAACCCTCCGACGGGCAGGTGGAGGGCGGCTGCCAGGGCACGCTCCGGGTACTGCTGAAGACCAGCGGCGAGCGCGCCCACTCCGCACGCGGCTGGATGGGCTCCAACGCGATCCACGCCGCCGCCCCGATCCTGGCCCGCCTCGCCTCCTACCAACCCCGCTACCCGGTGATCGACGGCCTCGAATACCGGGAGGGCCTCAACGCGGTCGCCATCTCCGGGGGCGTGGCCGGCAACGTCATCCCCGACGAGTGCGTGGTCACCGTCAACTTCCGCTACGCCCCGGACCGCACTCCGGAGGAGGCCGTGGCCCACGTCCGCGAGGTGTTCGCCGACTGCGGGGTGACCGAGTTCGTCGTCGACGACCACAGCGGCGGCGCGCTGCCCGGCCTGTCCCATCCGGCCGCGGCGGCCTTCATCGAGGCGGTGGGCGGCACACCCCAGCCCAAGTACGGCTGGACGGACGTCTCCCGCTTCTCCGCGCTGGGCGTCCCCGCGGTCAACTACGGGCCCGGGAACCCGCACTTGGCCCACAAGCGGGACGAGCGCGTCGACACCGCGAAGATCCTGGCGGGGGAGGAGCGGCTGCGGTCCTGGCTGACGACGTGAGGGGGCCGGCGCTCCCGGACGTTTAGGCCGGCGTTCTGCGGACATGCTGACGTCCCCCGTACGTAACCCGCGTAGATCTACGCTGAGGCGGTACGACCTGGCACGACGGAGGGAGCGCACATGGCTACCGGTAACCCCCAGGGGAAGAAGCAGCCGCCGGAGGAACAGCGGCTCGGCCCGGTCCTGCGCAGGCGGAGCCAGGTGCAGTCGAGCACCACGGATCAGCGGCTGCTGGACGAGCGTGCTCCCACGGACTGGGTGCACACCGATCCCTGGCGGGTGCTGCGCATCCAGTCGGAGTTCATCGAGGGCTTCGGCACACTGGCCGAACTCCCGCCCGCGATCAGCGTCTTCGGCTCGGCGCGCACGCCGGTGGACTCGCCGGAGTACGAGGCGGGGGTGCGGCTGGGCCGGGGCCTGGTGGAGGCGGGCTTCGCGGTGATCACGGGCGGCGGGCCCGGCGCCATGGAGGCGGCGAACAAGGGCGCGTGCGAGGCGAAGGGCATCTCGGTCGGCCTCGGCATCGAGCTGCCCTTCGAGCAGGGGCTGAACCCGTACGTCGACATCGGGCTGAACTTCCGCTACTTCTTCGTCCGCAAGATGATGTTCGTGAAGTACGCGCAGGGGTTCGTCGTGCTCCCCGGCGGCCTGGGCACCCTCGACGAACTCTTCGAGGCCCTCACCCTGGTGCAGACCCAGAAGGTCACGCGCTTCCCGATCGTCCTGTTCGGCACGGAGTACTGGGGCGGCCTCGTCGACTGGCTCCGCCACACGGTCATCGCCCAGGGCAAGGCAGCGGAGAAGGACCTGCTCCTGTTCCACGTCACGGACGACGTGGAGGAGGCAGTCGCCCTGGTCTCCAAGGAAGCGGGCCGGTAGCTCTCCCCGCCTTGCCCACTTTTTCACTTACCGAGTCGGGTGGTGGGTGGGCATAGGCGGGGTCCAGGGGCGGAGCCCCTGGCGTGGGTGTAGGGGCAGCGCCCCTACGCCAACCCGCGCCGGGCAACGGCAGGCGGACGGTGACCTGCGATCGTCGCCACCATCTCCAGCACCTGCCGCGTCTCCGCCACCTCATGCACCCGGTACACCTGCGCCCCGAGCCACGCCGACACAGCCGTCGTGGCCAGCGTCCCCACCACCCGCTCCTTCACGGGCTTGTCCAGCGTCTCCCCCACGAAGTCCTTGTTGGACAGCGACACCAGCACCGGCCACCCCGTCGCCACCATCTCCCCCAACCGCCGCGTCGCCTCAAGACTGTGCCGCGTGTTCTTCCCGAAGTCGTGCCCCGGATCGATCAGCACCGACTCCCGCGGCACCCCCAGCGACACCGCCCGCTCCGCCAGCCCCACGGTCACCTCGAGAATGTCGGCCATGACATCGTCGTACGTCACCCGGTGCGGCCGCGTCCGCGGCTCCGCCCCACCCGCGTGCGTACACACCAGCCCGGCCCCGTACCGCGCGGCGACCTC
The DNA here is from genome assembly GCF_040689265.1 of Streptomyces sp. NPDC052012. NCBI lineage: Bacteria > Bacillati > Actinomycetota > Actinomycetes > Kitasatosporales > Streptomycetaceae > Streptomyces > Streptomyces sp. NPDC052012. The sequence goes on along the minus strand of NZ_JBFAXA010000025.1, from coordinate 86,644 downwards.
CGCCAGCCGCGGATCGACCCCGCCCCACGCGTCGTTCAGCAGATCCGCCCCGGCCTCGCACACGGCCTCGCCGACCTCGTGCCGCCAGGTGTCCACACTGATCACGACCTCGGGGAACCGCCGCCGCACCTCGGCGACGAAACCCACGGTTCGCCGCGCCTCCTCCTCGGCGGTGACCTCCTCGCCCGGCCCGGCCTTCACCCCGCCGATGTCGATGATCGCGGCGCCCTCGGCCACGGCCTGCTCCACGCGTGCGAGGGCCGGCTCGTCGCGGAACGTCGCACCCTGGTCGTAGAAGGAGTCCGGGGTCCGGTTCACGATCGCCATGATCACCGGCTCGTGCGGCTCGAATTCCCGCCTGCCCAGCCTGAGCATCCCCTGTGACCTCTCCTCGTGCGTTCCGGCCTGCGCCTCCGACTGTCAGACTCGCATGGCACGATCGGAGCCACACAATCGGATCCTGCATCCGACACCGACTCGTCCGACCCGTTAGACCCGTCAGACCCGTCCGACCATTCCGCCCATGGGGGATCCAGCGATGGTGATGTTCTTGTTCCTGGTCGTCGCGCTCGCCGTCGTGGTCGCCGCGGTGACCCTCGCCGTGGTGGGCGGCGGCGAGAACGGCCCGCTGCCCGAGGCGGCTCCCGAGCGCCTTCAGGACTCCCTGCCGCCGGACCGGCCGGTCGGCCGGGCGGACGTCGACCGCCTCCGCTTCCCGCTCGTCGCCCGCGGCTACCGCATGGCCGACGTGGACGACGCCCTCGGCCGCCTGGGCGCCGAACTCGCCGAGCGGGACGCCAGAATCGCCGACCTGGAGTCCGCGCTGGCCGGTGCGCGAGCCGCTGCGGCCCATGTGTCGATGGACAAGCCCGCTCCGCGCCAGGAGGACGAGCAGCGATGAGCGACGGCGCCGCGCTCACCGGCCCGGACGGCGCCCCGCGCTGCCCCTGGGCCCTGTCCACCGCGGACTACATCACGTACCACGACGAGGAGTGGGGCCGCCCGGTCCACGGCGACGACGCCCTGTTCGAACGGCTCAGCCTGGAGGCCTTCCAGTCCGGCCTCTCCTGGATCACCATCCTGCGCCGCCGCCCCGGCTTCCGCGCCGCGTTCGCGGACTTCAAGATCGCCACGGTCGCGGAGTTCACCGACGCCGACCGCGAACGCCTGCTGGCCGACGCCGGCATCATCCGCAACCGTGCCAAGATCGACGCCACCCTCGCCAACGCCCGAGTGCTGGCCGAGTGGGCGCCGGGCGAGCTGGACACCCTGATCTGGTCCCATGCCCCGGACCCGTCCACCCGCCCGGCCCCGAAGACCCTGGCCGACGTCCCGGCGGTCACCCCGGAGTCGACCGCACTCTCGAAGGCCCTCAAGAAGCGCGGCCTCCGCTTCGTGGGCCCGACGACGGCCTACGCCCTGATGCAGGCGTGCGGCCTGGTCGACGACCACCTGGAAACCTGCGTGGCCAGAAGCGCCCCGTAGGGGGCGGCGCTACCGCCCCGAGCTCATCGGCCCAGGTACTTCGGCTTCTCCTTGTTCACGAACGCCTGCACAGCGATGGCGTGATCCTCGGACGACCCGGCCCTGGTCTGCAGCTCGTCCTCCTTCTCCAGCGTCTCCTCCAGGGAGTGGGAGAGCCCGTACGCCACCGACTCCTTCAGCGCCGCATACGCCACCGTCGGCCCGTCGGCCAGTCCCCGCGCCACCTTCTCGGCCTCCGCGCGCAGCTCGGCCGCCGGGACCAGGCGGTTCACGACGCCCAGCTCGAACGCCTCCTGCGCGGAGATGCTCCGCGGGAACAGCAGCAGGTCCATCGCCCGGCCGGGACCGATCACCCGCGGCAGCGTCCAGGAGATCCCGGAGTCCGCCGTCAGCGCGACCCCGGCGAACGACGTGTTGAAGGACGCCGTGTCCGCCACGATCCGGTAGTCCGCCGCGAGCGCGAAGCCGAAGCCCGCCCCCGCCGCGACGCCGTTCACCGCGGCGACCACCGGCTTCGGCGCGGCGGCCAGCGCCTTCACGATCGGGTTGTAGTGCTCGCGCACGGTGCTCATCGTCTGGCCCGAACCGCTCTCCCGGTCGGAGGCCAGCAGCCCGATGTGCTCCTTGAGGTCCTGCCCGACGCAGAACGCCCGGTCACCGGCCGCGGTCAGCAGCACGGCCCGTACGGCGTCGTCGTCCGCGGCGGACCGGACCGCGTCGCGGAGGGCGACCTTCGTCGCGACGTTCAGCGCGTTCATCGCCTCCGGGCGGTACAGCGTGATCGTCGCGAGTCCGTCGCTCACCTCGTAGAGCACGGTGTCGGCCATGGCGTATCCCCTCCGTGTGGGCGGCTCGGCACGTACCGGGCGGTACGTCCTGTCTGCAGACAGCATGACGGAGATCGCCGGCCCTGAACCGCGGCCGCCATGTGACCTGCGTCTAACAATTCCTGTTCGTTTTCGTTCCGCGGAACTGTGTGTGGCGGCGCAGTATCGCAGCCACATCGCCGAATTGAGTGGTTTTGCTCGCGCGCGTTGCCCAAGCGATGCCGACTGATGTTGGTCATCGGGTCGCGAGATGCGGGATAATGGCCTGGAAGCAATGTGTTCGATGCCGGTGCGGTGTGTCCTGCCTGAAAAGGGACCGCGGGTGCCCTTCGTGGGCCGTCGGCTGAGACGGTTGAGCTGGGTTTCAGGAAGGGGAACGAGCATGGCGGCCATGAAGCCGCGGACGGGTGATGGCCCGCTCGAGGTGACCAAGGAGGGGCGGGGCATCGTCATGCGCGTTCCGCTCGAAGGCGGCGGTCGGCTCGTCGTCGAGCTGACCCCGGACGAGGCCGACGCACTCGGCGACGCCCTCAAGAAGGTCGTCGGCTGACGCGCAAGCGACCATACCCTTTCAGCCGCCCCGGCGCCGCACCTGGTGCCGGGGCGGCTGTTTGTGCAGGTGGGCGCAGTGGTCCCGACGTCGCCCGGTGCTCCCGCTACCTTTTCACCGCGCACAGCAGTCCGTCACCGACCGGCAGCAGCGACGACACCAGTTCCTGGCTCTCGCGCACCGACCGCACCAGCTCGCGCAGCCGCAGCACCTCCGTGGGCTGCGGCCCCGAGTCGACCGTCCGGCCGTTGGCGAAAACGCCCTCGAAGGCGACCAGGCCGCCCGGACGCAACAGGCGCAACGATTCAGCGAGGTAGTCCTGGTACTCCAGCCGGTCGCCGTCGCAGAACACCAGGTCGTAGCCCGAGTCCGCGAGCCGGGGCAGGACGTCCAGGGCCCGGCCCGGGATGAAACGGGCCCGGTTGGCGGCGAAACCGGCGTCGCGGAAGGCCTGCCGCGCGGACTGCTGGTGCTCCGGCTCCGGGTCGACCGTGGTGAGCACCCCGTCGGGACGCATGCCGTGCAGCAGATGGATCCCGGACACACCGCAGCCGGTGCCGATCTCGGCGACCGCCTTGGCCTCCACCGTGGCGGCGAGCAACCGCAGGGCCGCGCCCGTGCCGGGTGACACCGAGCGCAGCCCTGCCTCGCGGGCCCGGTCGCGGGCCCAGCGCAGTGCGTCGTCCTCGGCGACATAGGCGTCGGCGAACGCCCAGCTCGTCTGCCGGTTGGCGGTAATGACCCTCTCCTGTCCCCGTGGTTGCCTGGGCGTGACTGTATCCGTTGCCGTCGGGAACCCGCAGATGGGACCGGTCGTTTAAAGGGATGAGCAAGGGGTGTGCGCCGTGACGGGGGGTAGGTAGTGGACGAGGACGCCGAGCAAGTGCAGACGCAGTCGTACGAGCCATGGCAGCCCGCATCAAATTCTCGTAAAACCGCTTATCCGGAGCTAACGGGCGAGGTGGCTATGGTAGGGGCTCCACTGGACACCACCAGAGCCGACAGGGGAGGTGCGGCTGCGCCTGTGGATCGCGGAGGAGTGCTGCGGCGCTTCCTCGGATCAGCGGGCAGGCCGAAATCCGTGAACGACACCGCTGCTGACCACAGCCACGCCGCCGGGGCCGCCGACGGCCCGGCCCAGACCGCGAGCTTCTCCACCGACGCGGACGGGCAGGCGTGGACTCCGCCCACCTGGGAGGAGATCGTCAGCATGCACAGCGGCCGGGTCTACCGGCTCGCCTACCGTCTCACCGGCAACCAGCACGACGCCGAGGACCTCACCCAGGAGGTCTTCGTCCGCGTCTTCCGCTCCCTGTCGACGTACACGCCGGGCACCTTCGAGGGCTGGCTGCACCGCATCACCACCAACCTGTTCCTGGACATGGTCCGCCGCAAGCAGCGCATCCGCTTCGACGCGCTCGGCGAGGACGCGGCCGAGCGGCTGGCCAGCAAGGAGCCCACGCCCCAGCAGGTCTTCAACGACGCCCACTTCGACGCGGACGTCCAGCAGGCCCTCGACACCCTCGCCCCCGAGTTCCGCGCCGCCGTCGTGCTGTGCGACATCGAGGGGCTGTCGTACGAGGAGATCGCCGCGACCCTCGGCGTCAAGCTCGGCACGGTCCGGTCCCGGATCCACCGCGGCCGCTCGCAGCTGCGCAAGGCCCTTGCGCACCGCTCGCCGCAGGCCAGGGCGGACCGCCGCTCCTTCGTGCCGCCTGTTCCCGCACTGGGAGGAGGGGGCGCGAGCGCGTGAGCGGTTCACGACCGAAGTCTTCCGAGGGACACCTCGCAGAGCAGCACCTGGGAGACCGACTCTCCGCCCTGGTGGACGGCGAGCTCGGTCATGACGCGCGTGAGCGCGTACTGGCGCATGTCGCCACCTGCGCCAAGTGCAAGGCGGAGGTGGACGCACAGCGCCGCCTGAAGAACGTCTTCGCTCAGGCTGCCCCTCCACCGCCGTCCGAGAGCCTGCTGGCGCGCCTGCAGGGCCTTCCGGGGGGCGGCGACCTCGACGGCGGCGGTTCGCCGCTGGGCGGGGGGCTTCCGGGCGGCACCTCCGGTGTGTTCGGAGCCAAGCGCGGCGAGCGTTTCGAGTTCGCGTATGCCCCGACGCGGCGGCACGCGCCCGCACCGGCGCTGGGCCCGTCGCCGGACCGCGCCTTCCGCATCCACGACGTGAGCCGGCCCGAGCACGACCGGGCGTCCTCACGCGGGCTGAGGTTCGCGTTCGTCGCCGCCGGAGCGGTGTCGCTGGCCGCGATCGCGCTCGGCGGCGTCAGCACCATCACCCCGACCGACGCGGAGGCACGCGGCTCGGGCAAGGGCAGCAATGTGACCCCGGTGCGCACCCAGGGCACCGGCGCGGCCGTCGCGTCCGAGACACAGCGGCGCCGTGGCACCGGACCGATGCTCGGCCAGATCCACGGCGCCCAGAGCACGCTCGGTGACGTCCCGGCCGCCCCCACCGTGGTCGCGGCACCGCTGCTGCCGGGGATCCCGCAGGGCGACGGCACACCGATGCTGGGCGACGCGGCGCCCGTGTCCCCGCTGATACGTCCGCTCAGCGCGACCCCGCCGCCGGTGCTGACCGCATGGGCCACGTCCGGGATCAAGGCCCCGGACCTGCTGCCGACGGCCAGTCCCGCGGCGTCCTCCCGTACGGTCCGCTGACTCTCCCCTGCGCACGGGCGCGCGAACCTGATTGAATCCAGGAGGCGCGCCCAGGCTCAGCCGGGCGGAGCCACGGAGTCGATGATCTGCGGCCTGCGCCGACGTGCCGGGCCGCGACCAGCTGCGGGGAGAGCATGAACGAGGGGAAGCCGGGCCCGTCGGGGGAGCGGAAGGGCGCGCCTGAGCCGGCATCGCCCCGGACCACCGACGGCGACTTCGAACTGGCCCGACCGGCCCGACCCCAGCCGCCCGCCTCCCACGAGGGCGACTACGAACTCGACCGCCCGAGGGGCCCTGTCCCCCGTGCACCGGAGCCCCCGGCCGACGGGTTGTCCGACGAGCAGCGGCCCGTGCCCCCGGCAGGGTCCCCTGAACCTGCGGCTCCGGCGCCCGTGGAGGCCGAGCGCGAGTCCGTCACGGCGGAGGCAGGGTCGGCATCGACCGCGCCGGCGTTCGCGGATGCGGAGGCCGCGGCGCCGGCTGCCGCAGCGGACGGGGAGGCCGGGCCGCAGGTCTCGGCGGAGGCGGAGACGGCGGCGGTGTCCGTGTCGTCCGCGTCGCCCACGCCCCTCAGCACGTCCGCCGGCCCGCGGGCCGAGCAGCCGAAGCCGTTGCACGACCCCGACCCCTACGGCACCCCGCCGTACGGTGAACCCGGGCCCTGGGCTCCCGCGCCGCCGGTGCAGCACCCCGCGACGACACCGGCCCACGGCATGGTGGTCCCGCCCCCCGTGCCGCCCCACCCGTCCTCGCCCCAGGGCACTCACGGCCAGGTCCCCGCTCCGAGCGGCGCGTCCTCTCCCGCAGCGCCGATTCCCGCACAGGGCGCACCCGCCTCGACGCCCGGCGTGCCCGCGCAGGCCCCGGGCGGGCCCGCCGTGAGCGCCCACACCCCGGCGCCCGGCATTCCCGCGCAGGGCTCCGGCACCCACGCCCCGGCGCCCGGCGTCCCGGCGCCGACGCCCGGCCCCGGCCCGGTGGACGGGCCAGTCGGCGGGGTCTCCGGTGCGCCGGATCCCTGGGGGCGGTACGACCCCTGGGCCGTTGCCGCTGCGGCTGCTCCGCTGCAGCTGAGCGGGGAGCCGCTCGAGACCGAGGAGCGGCGGCGTAAACGGCGCGCGAGGGTGCTGGTCGGGGCGCTGCTGGTGTTCGCGGTGGTGTGCGGGCTGGTCGGCGGGCTCGTCGGGGCCTATCTCGAGCGCAACGGCGGTGTGGGAGCAGTCGAGCTGCCGCAGGCCGGGAAGGAGGACGCCGGGCGGGAGCCCGGGAGCGTCGCCGGGATCGCCGCGCAGGCGTTGCCCAGCGTGGTCACCCTGCATGTCAGCGGCGGCGGAGAGGCCGGCACCGGCACCGGCTTCGTGCTCGACACGCGAGGGCACATCCTGACCAACGACCACGTCGTGGAGCCCGCCGGAGACGGCGGCGAGATCACCGTGACCTTCCACAGCGGCGACACCGCCGAGGCGACCGTCATCGGCCGGGACAGCGGCTACGACCTCGCCGTCGTGAAGGTGAAGGGCGTCCGCGGGCTCGCCCCGCTGCCCCTCGGCAACTCCGACAACGTGCAGGTCGGCGACCCCGTCGTCGCCATCGGCGCCCCCTTCGACCTCGCCGGCACCGTCACCTCCGGCATCATCAGCGCAAAGGAGCGGCCCATCACCGCGGGCGGCGAGGAGGGCGACGGCAGCGACGTGTCGTACGTCGACGCCCTGCAGACGGACGCCCCGATCAACCCGGGCAACTCCGGTGGCCCGCTGCTCGACGCCAAGGCCCGCGTGATCGGCATCAACTCCGCCATCCGCTCCGCCGGCAGCGGCGCCGACACCGACGGCGGCCAGGCCGGTTCCATAGGGCTCGGCTTCGCCATCCCCATCAACCAGGGCAAGCGCGTCGCCGAGGAGTTGATCAACACCGGGAAGGCGACCCACCCGGTGATCGGCATCACCCTCGACATGGAGTACACCGGTGACGGCGCCCGCGTCGGCACCAAGGGCAGCGACGGCGGCCCGCCGGTCTCCACCGGTGGCCCCGGCGACAAGGCCGGGATCAAGGCCGGCGACGTCATCACGAAGGTCGACGGCCGGCCCATCCACTCCGGTGAGGAGCTCATCGTCAAGACCCGCGCCCACCGCCCCGGCGACCGCCTGGAGCTCACCCTGGAACGGGACGGCAAGGAGCGCACGGTCTCGCTCGTGCTCGGCTCCTCGGACGGCGAGTGATCCGGCGGCCAGGGAAACGTACGGGTTCGGCGCAGTACCGGTCGTACAGGATGGCCGGGTACCGTGGACCCGGCCCGAAGGCATCGCGAGGAGCTTGCAGTGTTCAATGACATAGGACCGCTCGAGCTGGTCACGCTCATCATCCTCGCCGTGCTCGTCTTCGGTCCCGACAAGCTCCCCAAGGTCATCCAGGACGTCACGCGCACCATCCGGAAGATCCGCGACTTCTCGGAGAGCGCCAAGCAGGACATCAGGCAGGAGCTCGGCCCGGAGTTCAAGGACTTCGAGTTCGAGGACCTCAACCCCAAGACGTTCATCCGCAAGCAGCTGGACAACGACGACCTGGGGCTCAAGGAGATCCGCAACGGCTTCGACCTGAAGAAGGAGATGGCCGAGGTCACGGACGCCGTCCACGGCCGCGACTCCGACACCGGGTCGTCAGCCTCCGCCTCGGGTTCGTCCGGCGGCAAGGTCGAGATGACCAAGCGGCCGGCGAGCGCGGACGAGCGGCCGCCGTACGACGCGGACGCCACCTGACGCCTGCCGGCGCGCTGACCGTACCGGTGCCGCGCCGAGCAGCGCCTGCGCCCGGCGCACGCCCCCGCGTACGTGATGCGTTTCATACGTCGCCCGGGCTGCGCACGGCCTGATCCGGACGTCCGCGCGACCCACGCGCCGGGCGGTTTCCGGCCGCGTGCCGACGGGGTGGCTATGCTGCCGAGTTGTTGTGCGGATCGGACGAGTACGCCCGTAGGGGGGCGGGCCGCCCGGTCCGACGAGAGCGAGGAGGCGTCCGGGATCATGGAGACGACGAGTCGGGCAGTCGCGCAGGCGCCGGCCGCGGAGGACGGACCACAGGTCAACCCCGCCCGGCGTACGGTCGACGACTACCTGCGCGCGCCCTTCCCTTGGTACGGCCTCGACGAGGCGTTCACGGGGCCGCGCTGGCTGATGCAGGTCGGTACGGCGGCCGACGGAGCCGTCGAGCACGGGTCGATCGGGCACGGTGACGAGCCCTCGGTGCGCAACGAGCACGCCGCCGGGTCCGGTCAGGACGTCAAGGAGAAGTTCGCGGTCGTGGTGACCGTCGCCGCGAATCCGGTGCGGCGCAGCGCCGACGGCACGGGGCTGCTGGAGGCCACGTCGGTGTCCTCCGCGGCCTGGCTCGCGGGTGTGGGGCTGCTGTCGTTCACCTGGCCGGGGCAGATGGACCATTCCCTGCGGGACGACTGGCTGGAGCAGCAGACGGAGACGGCGTGGGCGCTGGCCGACGATCTGTCAGGGCCGGAGTGGTCGACGCTGTCGCTTCCGGTGGACGGGGTGCCCACGCCGTTCCACTACCGGGAGTCCGAGTTCGGGTGGGTGCTGGCCGGGTCCACGCAGGCGGGCGTGCATGTGGGGGCGTACGGGCGGGGGATGAGTGCGTACGGGTTGGGATTCGCCGCGGTGAAGGACGTTGCGGCGTACGCATGAGTGAGGGGCGCCGGTCGGATTTCGGCGCCCCTTCGCCGTAGGGCCTCGTGAGCGTGGGCGGCTGCGGGTTGTGTGTGGCTGGTCGCGCAGTTCCCCGCGCCCCTTACGGGGCGCTTCCACCCACGTCTCTCAGAACTTGTTCCGCGGTGTGATCCCCAGCGACATGCCCGACAGGCCGCGCTGGCGGCCGCCCAGCTTGCCCGCGATGGCGCGCAGGGCCGAGCCGGCCGGGGAGTCCGGGTCGGTGAGGACCACCGGCTTGCCCTCGTCGCCGCCCTCGCGGAGGCGGACGTCGATGGGGATGTTGCCGAGGACGGGGACGCTGGCGCCCGTCGTACGGGTGAGGCCGTCGGCGACGACCTGGCCGCCGCCCGTGCCGAAGACGTCGACCATCTCGCCGCAGTGCGGGCAGGGCAGGCCGGACATGTTCTCGACCACGCCGACGATCTTCTGGTGGGTCTGGACGGCGATGGAGCCGGCCCGCTCGGCCACCTCGGCCGCCGCCTGCTGCGGGGTCGTGACGACCAGGATCTCGGCGTTCGGGACCAGTTGGGCGACGGAGATCGCGATGTCGCCGGTGCCGGGCGGCAGGTCCAGCAGCAGGACGTCCAGGTCGCCCCAGTAGACGTCCGCCAGGAACTGCTGGAGCGCGCGGTGCAGCATCGGTCCGCGCCAGACGACGGGGGCGTTGCCCGGGGTGAACATGCCGATGGAGATGACCTTCACGCCGTTGGCGGACGGCGGCATGATCATGTTCTCGACCTGGGTCGGACGGCCGTCGGCGCCCAGCATGCGCGGCACGCTGTGGCCGTAGATGTCGGCGTCCACGACACCGACCTTCAGGCCGTCGGCCGCCATCGCCGCCGCCAGATTGACCGTCACCGAGGACTTGCCGACGCCGCCCTTGCCGGAGGCGACCGCGTACACGCGGGTGAGGCTGCCGGGCTTGGCGAAGGGGACCTCACGCTCGGTCTGGCCGCCGCGCAGGGCGTTCGCCAGCTCCTTGCGCTGCTCGTCGCTCATCACGTCCAGCGTGACGTCGACGCGGGTGACGCCGTCGACCCGGGAGACCGCGTCCGTCACGCGCTGGATGATGGTCTCGCGCATGGGGCAGCCGGAGACCGTCAGGTACACGGTGACCGCGACCGCTCCGTCCGCGCCGATCTCCACCGATTTGACCATCCCGAGCTCGGTGATGGGCCGGTTGATCTCGGGGTCGTTCACCGTCGCCAGTGCCTCGCGCACCGCGTCTTCCGTAGCCATGAGAACGATGGTACGGCGCCCGGTACACCGGCCGGTAAGCCCTTCAGTGGTCGCCTGCGTCACGTCCCGGCGGCCGTTGTGCCCGCATGGCCGGGAGTGTCCCGTTGTGCTCCCGGTGTCCGTTGTGCCGTTCCTCCAGCTCCTTGACCAGATCCTGCAGCTCCGAGCGGATCCAGTCGCGCGTCGCCACCTCGCCGAGCCCGATCCGCAGGGCGGCGATCTCCCGGGTCAGATACTCGGTGTCCGCGATCGAGCGCTCGTTCTGCTTGCGGTCCTGCTCCAGATTGACCCGGTCGCGGTCGTCCTGCCGGTTCTGCGCGAGCAGGATCAGCGGCGCGGCGTAGGAGGCCTGCAGGGACAGGGCCAGGGTCAGGAAGATGAACGGGTACTCGTCGAACCGCACCGACTGCGGCATGAGCGTGTTCCACACGACCCAGATGATGATCGTGACCGTCATCCAGACCAGGAACCGCCCGGTGCCGATGAACCGCGCGATGCGCTCCGACAGCCGCCCGAAGGCCTCGGGGTCCCACTCGGGCAGGATCCGCCGCCGGGGCGGGCGCGGCTGGTCCAGGCGGGGCACCCGGGGCCGTCCGGCGGCGGTGGCACCGGAGGGCAGACGCTCGCGCACGCCGTCGCGCTCAGGCCCCATCCGTCACCACCCCCTCGTCGAGATGGAACTCGGTCTCCCGCCAGTCCTCGGGCAGCATGTGGTCCAGTACGTCGTCCACGGTCACGACACCCAGCAGCGAGCCCGCCTCGTCGACCACCGGCGCCGCCACCATGTCGTACGCCGCGAAGAACCCGGCGACCACGGGCAGCGCCGCGTCCGGCTCCAGGGGCTGCAGATCGTCGTCCAGGATCGAGCTGACCAGGGTGTACGGGGGGTCGCGCAGCAGCCGCTGGAAGTGCACCGTGCCGAGGTACTTGCCCGTCGGTGTCTCGTCGGGCGGGCGGCAGACGTAGACCTGGGCGGCGAGGGCGGGGGACAGGTCGGGGTTGCGGACCCGGGCGAGGGCCTCGGCGACGGTCGCGTCCGGGCGTAGAACGATCGGCTCCGTCGTCATCAGACCGCCCGCGGTGTGCTCCTCGTACGCCATCAGGCGCCGCATGTCGGCCGCGTCGCCGGGCTGCATCAGGCTCAGCAGCCGCTCCTTGTCCTCCTCGGGCAGCTCGGCGAGCAGGTCGGCCGCGTCGTCAGGGTCCATGGCCTCCAGCACGTCCGCGGCGCGCTCCTCCTTCAGCTTGCCGAGGATCTCGATCTGGTCGTCCTCGGGCAGCTCCTCCAGCACGTCGGCCAGCCGGTCGTCGTCGAGGGCGGCGGCGACCTCGGCGCGCCGCTTGGGGGAGAGGTGGTGCAGCACGTTGGCCAGGTCGGCGGGGCGCAGCTGCTCGAAGGTGGCGAGCAGGTTCTCGGCGCCCTGCCCGTGCTCCTCCAGCGAGAAACCCGTCACGGCGGACCACTCGACGGTCAGCGTCTCGCCCTTGCTGCGCCGGAACGCCCCGCCCTTCCTGCCCTTGCGCACGAAGACCCGGTCGATCTCCCAGTCCCGGCGGGCCGGCAGCTGATGCACCGACAGATCGAGGACGGTGACCTCCTCGCCGCTCTCCACGAGCGTCACCCGGCGGTCCAGCAGCTCCCCGAACACCAGCCGCTCGGTGGGCCGCTGCTCGAAGCGCCGCACATTGAGCACGCCGGTGGTGATGACCTGCCCGGACTGCACGGCCGTCACCCGGGTCATGGGCAGGAAGATGCGCCGCCGGGTGGCGAGTTCGACGACGAGGCCGAGCAGCCTCGGCGGTCGCCGGCCGACCCGCAGCATCACGACCAGATCGCGCACCCGCCCCACCTGGTCGCCGGTCGGGTCGAAGACGGCGACACCGGACAGGTGTGAGACGAAGAACCGGGGGGCGCCCGCTGCCATGGCCGCGGCTCCTTTTCGTGCGGGGTGTTCGTTACGGGTACTGCCTGCTGCGTTTGTTTTCCGAATTGCCCGCTCGGGTGGGCTTCAGGCTAGCCCGTCCCGATCGGCCGTGCTCTCGCGGCCGGTCCGGACGGACTGGCTCCGTCCGCGTCGTGCGACCCCGGTACCCTGCGGTACGCCGTTCAGGTCCCCCGTCAGAGAGGCAGCCGCACCTGTGATTCCGATCTCCCAGGGCCGTCCGCGCTGGGCCGCGCCGGCGCTCGCCGTCTGCGCGCTGCTCGTGACGGGGACGGCGCTCGCGGGGTGCTCCGAGGATCCGAACGAGGGCACCAACGGCGTCGGCAAGCTGCCCGCCGAGGAGATCCAGAGCCGGACGCAGAAGGCCGCCGCGTCGGTCGACACGGTCCGGCTGCACGGCACGGTGGTCACCAGCGGCCGCACGTACAGGCTCGACATGCGCGTGAAGTCCGAGGGCGGCATCGGGTCGGTCACCACCGAGGGCGAGACGTTCCGCCTGCTGCGGGTCGGCGACGAGCTCTTCCTGAAGGCCGGTGCCGAGTTCTGGGGGCAGGACGACGGCAAGGGCGAGGACGGCGACGGGAGCAAGGCGGACGTGGCGGCGGCCGAGAAGCTGGCCGAGAAGTATGTGAAGGTGCCGCAGGGCGACCCCTCGTACAAGAAGTTCAGCGGTTTCACGGACAAGGACGTGCTCCTCGGCGGTCTGCTGACCCTGCACGGCAAGCTGGCCACGGACGGCCACCACGAGCAGGCGGGCGTGCGCACCATCCGCATCACCGGCGACGACGGCTCCGGCGGCACCCTCGACGTCTCCCTCGAGGGCAAGCCGTATCCGCTGCGCCTGGTGCGGGCCGGCGAGGCGGGCACCCTCACCTTCTCGGCCTGGGGCGCCGACTTCCCCCTGACGAAGCCGTCCAAGGACGAAACCCTGGACTACGGCAAGCAGCTCCCGAGCTCGTAGCCGCAGCCGTCCGCAGCTGCACAGGGCCCTAGCTGCGCTTGCGCTTCTTCCGGGCCAGCAGCTTGGGCAGGGCCGCCGGGATCGGGCGGCGGGTCGTCGCCGGGGAGGGGAGCGGGGGCTCGGACAGGGAGCCGTCGGGGAGCGGGGCCGTCGCCCCGGTGGGCTCCAGGCGCAGCACCCGGCACTCGCGGGCCCACCGCTCGGTCATCGCCTCGCCGTCGGGTGCGTTGAGCCGCTTGCCCTTGAGCTCGGCGACCGCTGCCGTCCACTCCTCGCCGCCGGAGGGCAGCTCGACCACCTGCGCGGTCCAGGAGATCAGCCGGCCGCCCTTGTCCTTGCTGCGGACCGTCACCTCGGCCTGTGCGCCGTCGGCCAGTCCCGGCAGCGGCTGCTCCCCGGTGCCGTCGCCGACGACACAGGCGGCACCCTCGTGCCACACGTGCCACAGCGCGCGGGCCGCCGGAGCACCGGGCCCGCGCACCCAGATGAGGCCGGACTTCTTCGTGGCCTCCTCGATGAGGGCCCGGTCGAGCAGCTCGCTTGTCATGCGCTCAGCCTATCCAGCGGCCCTCAGAGCCAGCCGTTGCGCTTGAGCGTGCGGTGGATGCCGAAGCAGATCGACACCGTGACGGCCATGATCATCGGGTAGCCGTACCGCCAGTGCAGCTCCGGCATGTGGTCGAAGTTCATGCCGTACACCCCGCACACCATGGTCGGCACGGCGATGATGGCGGCCCACGAGGTGATCTTGCGCATGTCCTCGTTCTGCGCCACGGACGCCTGCGCGAGGTTGGCCTGGAGGATGGAGTTCAGCAGTTCGTCGAAGCCGATGACCTGCTCCTGCACCCGGGCCAGGTGGTCGGCGACGTCCCGGAAGTACTTCTGGATGTCCGGGTCGATCAGCCGCATCGGCCGCTCGCTCAGCAGCTGCATCGGCCGCAGCAGCGGCGACACCGCCCGCTTGAACTCCAGCACCTCACGCTTGAGCTGGTAGATCCGCCCGGCGTCGGTGCCGCGCGGGGTGCCCTTGCGGCCCGGCGAGAACACCTCCGTCTCCACCTCGTCGATGTCGTCCTGCACCGCGTCGGCGACCGCGATGTAGCCGTCGACGACGTGGTCGGCGATGGCGTGCAGCACGGCGGAGGGGCCCTTGGCGAGCAGCTCGGGGTCGTCCTGGAGGCGGTGCCTGAGGGCACGCAGGGAGCCCTGGCCGCCGTGGCGGACGGTGATGAAGAAGTCCCGGCCGGTGAAGCACATCACCTCGCCGGTCTCGACGACCTCGCTGCTGGAGGTGAGCCGGTCGTGGTCGATGTAGTGGATGGTCTTGAAGACCGTGAACAGCGAGTCGTCGTAGCGCTCCAGCTTGGGCCGCTGGTGGGCCTGGACGGCGTCCTCCACGGCCAGCGGGTGCAGCCCGAACTCGCGGGCGATCCCGGCGAATTCGGCCTCGGTCGGCTCGTGCAGTCCGATCCACACGAAACCGCCGTCGCGGCGGACGAGGCGCATCGCCTCGTGCGGGGTGAGCGTTCCCTCGGTCTCGATGCGCCGGCCGTCGCGGTAGACGGCGCAGTCGACGACGGCCGTGGTGGTCGCCGGGTCGCGCGTGGTGTCGTACGGGCCGCTGTCCTTGCGCAGCGAGACACGGGAGGGACGGACCACGGCACGCAGGTCGCGAATCATCGACATGGCGGGCTCCTTCGCAGGCGGGCAACGAAAGGCGCCGGTACGACGGGTGGAACAACCCGGAATGAGGACGTCCGTGAACTGGCGGATGTTTGGCACGTCCACAAAGCGGGGAGCACCGCACCGTCGCGGTGGCGAGCTTCGTCGCTGATACAGCTACTGGGGCAGATCAGGCAGAACGAAACGAAGTGCTCTTCCGTTGAAGAACGCGAATGCGAGAGGTGGCAGCCAGAACGAAGCGGCTACATCAGCGGGCGGAAGAGCGGGTGATACTGCACGGTCGACTTCGGTCCATGTCAGCCTCACCTCCTCCGGCCGGTCCCTCGTGAGGGACGATCCACAATCCCCTGGGGGATTCCCCCGTAGACGGGGAGAGTCACATAGGCGTCGGGGCTCGAACCCGCGACGCTTCTGCGTGCTGCCCCGACCGGCCAAGAGTATCAGCCGACCGGTGTGTCAAGGCGCTGCTTTGCCCGGACCTGACGAGTTCTATGCTCGCGGCATGGCTGATGTTCTTCCTCTGGTCGAAGCCCGGTTGCGTACGGCGCTGGGCGAACCGGACGCGCGTGCGGCGGTCACCTTCCTGGGCACGGACCGCATCGAGGTGCTGCGTTTCACCGAGGGCGACATCGTGCGCTACGCCACTCTGGGCATGTCCGCGCAGCCCATGTCCGACCCCACCGCGATGCTCGCCGACCCGGTCAAGGGACCGCGCGCCGAGCTGGTGCTGTCCGTCCGCGCGGGGCTCGCGGACACCGACAAGGTGCTCCGCCCGCTCGCCGTGCTCGCCGCGTCCCCGCAGGTCGAGGGCGTGGTCGTGGCGCCCGGCGCCTCGCTCGACGTCGGTGAACCGCTGTGGCCGGGCGCCCCGTTCACCTCGGTGCTGGTCGCCGAGCCGGGCGGCCTGGTGGAGGACCTGGAGCTGGACGAGCCGCTCGATCCCGTGCGGTTCCTGCCGCTGCTGCCGATGACCCCGAACGAGGCCGCGTGGAAGCGGGTGCACGGAGCACAGGCCCTTCAGGAGCGCTGGCTGAGCAGCGGGACGGACCTGCGGGATCCCGTCCGCAGGTCCGTCGCGCTGGACTGAGCAGCGGCGTGAGCAAACTCACCAACATCCGTGCCGGTACTGCTCAGTTGGCGAACACCGCGACGCCGTCCTCGGTGGCGTGGCGCGGCTGGAGTTCCTCGGCCTCGTTCGTGAGCGCCTTGCGCCGTACGACCACCACCAGGGCACCCAGCACCGCCGTGACCGCCGCCACCACGAACGGGATGTGGACGTCGCTCCACTCCTCGATCTTCGGCGCGAAGTAGGGCGCCGCCGCGGCGGCGAACCAGCGCACGAAGTTGTACCCGGCGCTCGCGACCGGCCGGGGCGCGTCCGACACGCCCAGCGCCAGTTCGGTGTACACGGTGTTGTTCACCCCGATGAGGGCGCCGGACAGGACGGTGCAGACGACGGCGGTGGTGTGGTCGCCGTACCCGAGCACGAGCACGTCGGCCGCGAGCAGCAGCAGCGAGCCGCCCAGCACCGTGAGCGAACCGAAGCGCTTCTGCAGGCGCGGCGCCACGATCACCGAGAACACGGCGAGCAGCACACCCCAGGCGAAGAAGACCGCGCCGGAGCGGTACGGCGACATGTCCAGCACGAACGGCGTGAAGGCCAGCACGGTGAAGAACGTGTAGTTGTAGAAGAACGCGGAGACCGCCGCCGAGGCCAGTCCGCCGTGGCCGAGCGCCCGGATCGGGTCCAGCAGCGAGGTCCTGCGCGCCGGCTTGGGCTGCTCCTTCAGGAACACCATGATGCACAGGAAGCCGATCGCCATCAGGACGGCCGTGCCGAAGAAGGGGTAGCGCCAGCTCGCGTCGCCGAGCAGCGCGCCCAGCAGCGGGCCGCACGCCATGCCGAGCCCGAGGGCGGACTCGTACAGCAGGATCGCCGCCGCGCTGCCCCCGGCCGCCGCGCCGACGATGACGGCGAGGGCCGTCGAGACGAAGAGCGCGTTGCCGAGGCCCCAGCCGGCGCGGAAGCCGACCAGTTCGCCGACCGACGACGAGGTGCCGGACAGGCCGGCGAAGACCACGACCAGTGCGAGGCCGAGCAGCAGGGTCCGGCGGCCGCCGATCCGGCTGGAGACGAAGCCGGTCACCAGCATCGCGAGTGCGGTGATGAGGAAGTACGAGGTGAACAGCAGGGAGACCTGTCCGGCCGAGGCGTCGAGGCCCTCCGCGATGGAGGGCAGGATCGGGTCGACGAGCCCGATCCCCATGAAGGCGACGACGGACGCACCGGCGGTCGCCCACACGGCTCCCGGCTGCCTGAGGATGCTTCCGGCTCCCGCTTCGAAGGGATCCACTGGCGTGCTCCAATCCCGGGGCATGGATGGGTGGTAGGTGCACACAATAAGTTAGCTCAGCTAATTAATGTAAGTTACATCTATTTTTCCGGGGTCCGGTTCCCTCCGGTCGGGTGATCGTCCTTGACGTGGCGCGGCAGAGCTAGGACCGTGGGGCTCTATGAGGGGCGAACCCAGTTGCCCGAAGTGTGGTGGCCGGGTCAGGGCTCCCGGCCTCTTCTCCGATGCGTGGCAGTGCGATGTGCACGGAACCGTGCATCCGCTCCAGCCCGTGCTGCCGCCGAGCGTCGAGGCTCTCAACGTCGTGGTGCATCGCACGAAGGTGCCGGTGTGGATGCCGTGGCCGCTGCCCGTGGGCTGGCTGTTCACGGGGGTGGCGAGCGCGGGCGACGACCGCAGTGGCGGGCGTGCCACGGCCGTCGCCTGCACCGGGCCCGGACCTCTCGGGGGGATGGGCGAGCTGATCCTGGTGGCCGAGGAGCTCGGCGTCGGGCTCGGCGCCCGGTACGCGGGCATCGACGGCCCCGACCCGGGCCCGTATCTGAACGTCGAGAAACCGGCCCAGACCAAGGTGCTCGCCGCCGGCCGCCCCACCCCGCTCTGGCATGTCTCCAAGACGCCGGACGACCGTGCCGTCTTCGCGGGCGAGGCCCTCGGGATGTGGCTGTGGGCGGTGGTGTGGCCCGAGCAGTCCGGACTGCTGATGTACGACGAGCTGGTGCTCACCGACCTGCGCGACGCCGGCGCCGAGGTGGAGC
The DNA here is from genome assembly GCF_040689265.1 of Streptomyces sp. NPDC052012. NCBI lineage: Bacteria > Bacillati > Actinomycetota > Actinomycetes > Kitasatosporales > Streptomycetaceae > Streptomyces > Streptomyces sp. NPDC052012. Next base: position 68,458 of record NZ_JBFAXA010000025.1, on the reverse strand, counting down.
TGGTGCCCTGCGGGGCGCTGTCACCGAGGCTGCTGGAGACCTAGAGGTCCGCACAGGGATGCGTAGGGGGCGCAGGGCGGGTTCGGGTGTGACAGGGGTGATGGAAAATCCGGTTATCCTGAAGCGTCCCCGTCCGTCCGTCACCCGCTTGGAGTAATGCGTCGTGCGTATCGATCTGCACACTCACTCCACCGCGTCCGACGGCACGGACACGCCCGCCGACCTTGTCCGCAAGGCGGCGGCCGCCGGGCTCGACGTCATCGGGCTGACCGACCACGACACCACCCGCGGACACGCAGAGGCCCTCGCCGTGCTGCCCGCGGGGCTCACGCTGGTCACCGGCGCCGAACTCTCCTGCCGGCTCGACGGCATCAGCATGCACATGCTGGCCTACCTGTTCGACCCCGAGGAACCGGCGCTGCTCGCCGAGCGTGAGCTGGTCCGGGACGACCGGGTGCCGCGGGCCAAGGGCATGATCGCCAAGCTGAACGCACTGGGCGTCCCGGTCACCTGGGAGCAGGTGGCACGGATCGCCGGCCAGGGTTCGGTCGGCCGCCCGCACATCGCCACCGCCCTGGTCGAGCTGGGCGTCGTGCCCAGCGTGAGCGACGCCTTCACCGAGGAGTGGCTGGCCGACGGCGGCCGGGCGTACGTCGAGAAGCACGAGACCAACCCCTTCGACGCGCTGCGGCTCGTCAAGGGCGCGGGCGGGGTCGCCGTGTTCGCCCACCCGGCCGCCAGCAAGCGGGGCCGTACCGTCCCGGAGTCGGCGATCGCGGACCTCGCCGAGGCGGGCCTCGACGGCATCGAGGTCGACCACATGGACCACGACCCCGACACCCGGGCCCGGCTGCGCGGCCTCGCCAAGGAACTGGGCCTGCTGGTGACCGGCTCCAGCGACTACCACGGCAGCCGGAAGACCTGTGTGCTCGGCGAGTTCATGACGGACCCCGAGGTGTACGGCGAGATCACGCGGCGCGCGACCGGCGCGTTCCCGGTTCCGGGGACGGGCGGGGCCTGAGCCCCCACCCCCGCGCCCACCTCACCCCCGCTCATCCCCAGCAAGGCACTCATGTTCGACGTCGCCGTCTTCGGCTCTCTGTTTCTGACCCTTTTTGTCATCATGGATCCCCCCGGGATCACCCCGATCTTCCTCGCCCTGACCTCCGGCCGGCCCGGCAAGGTGCAGAAGCGGATGGCGTTCCAGGCCGTCTGCGTCGCCGGTGGGGTCATCACCGTGTTCGGCCTGCTCGGGCACCAGATCCTCGACTATCTGCATGTCTCGGTCCCGGCGCTGATGATCGCGGGGGGACTGCTGCTCCTGCTGATCGCGCTGGACCTGCTCACCGGCAAGACCGACGAGCCCAAGCAGACCAAGGACGTCAATGTCGCCCTGGTCCCGCTGGGCATGCCGCTGCTGGCCGGTCCCGGCGCGATCGTGTCGGTCATCCTGGCCGTGCAGAAGGCCGACTCCGTCGCCACTCAGGTGTCGGTGTGGTCGGCGATCCTCGCCATCCATGTCGTGCTGTGGCTGGTGATGCGGTACTCGCTGCTGATCATCCGGGTCATCAAGGACGGCGGCGTGGTGCTGGTGACCCGCCTCGCGGGCATGATGCTCTCCGCGATCGCCGTGCAGCAGATCATCAACGGGGTCACCCAGGTGATCCAGGGCGCCTGATCCCCGTCGCGGTGCCGGTCGTCGGTGTTACGAGGCGGCCGGCAGGTCGGCCGGGCGGATCCACAGGCGCTGCCCGATGGCGGCGGCCTGCTGGACGATGCTGTTGACGGACGCGGCGTCCACGATGGTGGTGTCCACGGGCGTGCCGTCGATGTCGTCGAGTCGCATGATCTCGAAGCGCATAGGTCCCCTCTCGTTCTGGATGGGTCGTTCTGTACGTATGCAACGAGCTGTGCTGTGCAAACATTCCCTACGCTAAAGAAATTTTTCGATCGGCTAAATACTGACCGGTAAGTGTTCGGTGCGAGACCGATCGGGACCGGTTGTGTTCGCAGCGTGACCGCCGGGACAATGGAGCCGATGAACGACGACCTCGCGGCCACCAACGCCCGAATCGACCGCACGAACGAGCTGCTCGAGCGCATGCTCGCCGAGGTGGCGAAGACGCCCTCGACGCACGCGATCTTCGTCGACGCCGGCTATCTGTACGCGGCGGCCGGGCGGCTCGTGGCCGGCACCGAGGACCGCCGGGCCTTCGACCTCGACGCCGAGGGCCTCATCGACGCGCTGATCGACCGGGCCCGCACCATCTTCGCGGACAGCAGGCTGCTGCGCGTCTACTGGTACGACGGCGCCAGGCGCCGCATCCACACCGCCGAGCAGCAGTCCATCGCCGAGCTCCCGGACGTCAAGGTCCGCCTCGGCAATCTCAACGCGAACAACCAGCAGAAGGGCGTCGACTCCCTGATCCGCACCGACCTGGAGTCACTCGCCCGGCACCGGGCCATCAGCGACGCCGCCCTGCTCGGCGGCGACGAGGACCTGGTCTCGGCCGTGGAGGCGGCCCAGGGTTACGGCGCCCGCGTCCACCTGTGGGGCATCGAGGCCCCGGAGGGCCGCAACCAGGCCGAGCCGCTGCTCTGGGAGGTCGACAGCCAGCGCACCTTCGACCTGGACTTCTTCAAGCCGTACGTCTCCCGGCGCACCGCCGCCACCTACGAGGCCACGGTGGGCAGGCCCACCCGGGACGACGTCCGCTTCGTCGGCGCGCAGATCGCCGCCAAGTGGCTCGCCGCCCGCGGCCGGGACACCCTCGTCGAGCTGCTGCCCGGCCATCCGTACCTGCCCGGCTCGGTCGACCAGGACCTGCTGGTGGAGGCGGAGGGTCTGCTCCAGTACTCCCTGCGCGGCCAGGCGGATCTGCGGCGGGCGCTGCGGGACGGGTTCTGGGACCACTTGCAGGCGCAGTACTAGCACGCTGCCGGCGGTGAGGCGGGGCTACCGGGGGAGTGCGTCCCAGAAGTCCGCGAGGGCCCGGGCGGTCGCCTCGGGCCGGTCGGCGTTCGGGGAGTGCTCGGCGCCCTCGATGACCGAGCGGTGCGCGGTCAGCCGTACGGCCATGTCGTCGAGGTCCGTCACGGGCCAGGTGTCGTCCCGCGCCCCGGACAGGACGTGGAACGGCAGCGGCACGGCGGCGAGTTCGGCGACCCGGTCCGGCTCCGTGCACAACTGACGTCCTGTTGCGAGGAGTTGTGCGGGGCTGGTGCGCAGCCAGCGGCGGCGCAGCAGCTCGGGTCCGCCGATTCCGCGCGCCGGGCCGCCGACCTCCTCCGGCGGACCCATGGCCAGGATCGCCTGCCAGCACTCCTCCATCGACATCACCGCGAGCGCGTCCCGCAACAGCTTCACGCGCTGCTCCTGCGAGACGGAGATGCGGCCCGGCCCGGAGGCCATGAGGGTGAGTGAGCGGAAGGGGGAGTGGTCCAGCAGGACGGCGCGACGGGCGATCAGCCCGCCGAGCGAATGCCCGACCAGGTGCACCCGCTCCCCGAGCGCCTCCACCTGCGCGAGCACGTCCCGCGCCAACTCGCCCAGTGCGTAGGCGGACTCGTCGTCCGGACCCTCCGACTCGTGCTGCCCCCGCCCGTCCACCGCGATGCTCCGGTACCCGCGTGCGGCGAGCGGCTCGTGCATCAGCGTGAAGTCCTCTTTGCTGCCGGTGTATCCGGGCAGCAGCAGCACGGTGCCCTTCGCCTCCGCCTCGGCGGGCACCTCGACGTCCACGACGGCGAACTCGCCGCGCGTGGTGTGCAGTTGGTACGACTCGGCGCTGGGCGCGTGGTGGCTGGTCACGGGGTGAGAGTAGCGGGCGCCGGTGTCGCGGACACGCCCACGGCCCGGCCCCACGGTGTGGGGGACCGGGCCGTGGGGTGGTGGGTCAGCCCTCCGTGGGCTCCGCGGCGGCCGTGGTGGCCTTGCGGGTGCGGCGGGTCCTGGGCTTGGCCTCCGCCGCTTCCGCCTGGGCCGGGATGTCGGCGACGGCGGCGACGGGCTCGGCTGCCTCGGCGGCCTTGCGGGTGCGGCGGCGCGGCTTGGCCTCGGCGGTCTCCGTCGCCTCCGTCGTGCCCGGCGCGGCCTCGGCAGCGGTGGCCGCCGTCTTCCGCGTGCGGCGCGGCTTGGCCTCGGCCGTGGCCTCCGGATCCTGTGCGGCGGTGGTCGCCTTGCGGGTCCGGCGGGTCCTGGGCTTGGCCTCCGCCGCTTCCGCCGTGTCGACGCTCGCCTCCGCCTTGGCGGCGGTCTTGCGCGTACGACGCGGCTTGGGCTGCTCCGTCTCCGGCTCCTGTGCGGCCTGGGCCGGGATGTCGGCGACGGCGGCAACCGGCTCGGCTGCCTCGGCGGCCTTGCGGGTGCGGCGGGTCCTGGGCTTGGCCTCCGCCGCTTCCGCCGTGTCGAGCGCGGCCTCGGCAGCAGGGGCTGCCGTCGCCTTGCGGGTCCGGCGGGGCCTGGTCTGTGCGGCCTCCGTGGCCTCGGCCGTGTCGACGCTCGCCTCCGCCTTGGCGGCGGTCTTGCGCGTACGACGCGGCTTGGGCTGCTCCGTCTCCGTGACCTCGGCCTGCTCGGTCACCGTCTCCGCCTTCGCCGCGGTCTTGCGGGTGCGGCGAGGCCTGGTCTCCGCGGCCTCGGGAGCCTCGGCCGGCTCGGTGGCCTGCGTGGCGCCCTCGGCCGTGTCGACCGCGGTCTCGGCGGCGGACTTCCGGGTACGGCGGCGGCGCGGCTCGGCGGCGGGAGCCTCGGACTCCGCGACCACCACCGTGTCCGTGGCCGCCACGGTGTCCGTGGTCACCGGGGCTTCCGTGGTCACCGGGGCCTGGGTGTTCGACGGCGTGTCGACCGCCGGGGTCACCGCGGCCGTCGTGTCGGCCGCTGCCGTCTCCGCCGAGCGGCGGGTGCGGCGGCGACGCGCCTTCGCCGGGCTCTCGGGGGCGTCCTGCGCCGTGCCCTCGGCCGTGTCGACCGCGGCTTCAGCCGCCGGTGCCGCCTCGGCCGGGACTCCGCCGCGCATACGGCGACGACGGCGCGGGGTGCGGGGAGCGGAGTCCGCCTCCGCCTCACCGGTGTGCTCGGCGACCGGCGCCGCGGCCTGCTGCTGAGCCGCCTCGTCCAGCGGCGTACCACCGCGCATACGGCGGCGACGGCGCGGCGTACGGTCCGGACGCTCGCGCTCGCGCTCGGCGGAGCGGGCCTCGCCCCGGCCACCGCGTCCGCGCGGGCCACGGCCGCCCGGCTCGCCCAGGTCCTCCAGCTGTTCGGCGTCGAGACCCGCACGGGTCCGCTCCGAGCGCGGCAGGACACCCTTGGTGCCCTCGGGGATACCGAGGTCGCTGAACAGGTGCGGCGACGTCGAGTACGTCTCCGGCGGGTCGCTGAAGTCCAGCTCCAGCGCCTTGTTGATCAGCTGCCAGCGTGGGATGTCGTCCCAGTCGACCAGCGTGATCGCCGTACCCTTCGCGCCCGCGCGGCCCGTGCGGCCCACCCGGTGCAGGTACGTCTTCTCGTCCTCAGGCGTCTGGTAGTTGATGACGTGCGTCACACCTTCGACGTCGATGCCGCGTGCGGCGACGTCGGTGCAGACGAGCACGTCCACCTTGCCGTTGCGGAAGGCGCGCAGTGCCTGCTCGCGGGCGCCCTGGCCGAGGTCGCCGTGGACCGCGCCGGAGGCGAAACCGCGGCGCTGGAGCTGCTCGGCGATGTCGGCGGCCGTCCGCTTCGTGCGGCAGAAGATCATCGCGAGACCGCGGCCCTCGGCCTGCAGTATGCGGGCGACCATCTCCGGCTTGTCCATGGAGTGCGCGCGGTAGACGAACTGCTTGATGTTCGCGACCGTGGCGCCCTCGTCGTCCGGCGCGGTGGCGCGGATGTGCGTCGGCTGCGACATGTAGCGGCGGGCGAGACCGATGACCGCGCCCGGCATGGTGGCCGAGAACAGCATGGTCTGGCGCTTCGCCGGGAGCAGGTTGATGATCTTCTCGACGTCGGGCAGGAAGCCCAGGTCGAGCATCTCGTCGGCCTCGTCGAGGACGAGCGCGCGCACGTGCTTGAGGTCGAGCTTCTTCTGCCCGGCGAGGTCGAGCAGCCGGCCGGGGGTGCCGACGACCACGTCGACGCCCTTCTTCAGCGCGTCGACCTGGGGCTCGTACGCCCGGCCGCCGTAGATCGCGAGGACGCGCACATTGCGCACCTTGCCGGCGGTCAGCAGGTCGTTGGTGACCTGCGTGCACAGCTCGCGGGTGGGGACGACGACCAGCGCCTGCGGGGCGTCGGTGAGGTCCTCGGGCTTCGCGCGGCCCGCTTCGACGTCGGCGGGGACGGTGACGCGCTCGAGGAGCGGAAGGCCGAAGCCGAGCGTCTTTCCGGTGCCGGTCTTGGCCTGGCCGATGACGTCCGTGCCCGAGAGGGCCACGGGGAGCGTCATCTCCTGGATGGGGAAGGGGGTGATGATGCCGACGGCCTCCAGGGCCTCGGCGGTCTCGGGGAGGATCCCGAGCTCTCGGAACGTCGTAGTCAGGGTGCTGCCTCTTCTGTGTGCGCGGTGCGAGGCGAGCGCGGGGGGTCGTGAACGTGACCGTGCCGGGGACGTCGGCTGCCTTACGGGCGGTGCCGTGAGGCACGGGACCACTGCCGACGCTCTAGCGCTCGAACCGCTGAGGGTGTCCCCCTCCGGGTCCCGTACGCAATGTGCCGTACGGTCTGGGAGGGCTGTCGGGTCGGAGCCGATCGGGCCACCGACCGGGCATCCTCATACATGCGGCCTGTCGAGTACGTCAGAGTGCTCAGCAGGCGCATTACCACCATACCCCGGATTCGCGCACATGCGATGGCCGATTTGGTCACGTAGTCGTCGTCACACTGATCGACCAGGACCTTCCCGGATGCGACGAGCGGGCTATTGTGCGCTTCATGACGAGCTCTGACAAGCCTGACCACGCCGCGGACGCCCCCGATCCCACCGCCGGACACACCGGCGTCGCCGCCCTGGACTGGACGGCCGCCTCAGCCGACCCGCAGTACCGCGCCGCCGTCGTGGACCTGCTCGGCGCGCTCGCGTACGGGGAGCTGGCGGCGTTCGAGCGGCTCGCGGAGGACGCCAAGCTGGCGCCGACGCTGGACGACAAGGCGGAGCTGGCGAAGATGGCCTCGGCCGAGTTCCACCACTTCGAGCGGCTGCGCGACCGGCTCGCCGAGATCGGCGAGGAGCCGACCCGCGCCATGGAGCCGTTCGTGGCCGCGTACGACGGTTTCCACAGGCAGACCGCGCCCTCCGACTGGCTGGAGGGGCTCGTCAAGGCCTACGTCGGCGACTCCATCGCCAGCGACTTCTACCGTGAGGTCGCCGCCCGGCTGGACTCCGACACCCGCGCCCTGGTGCTGGCCGTGCTGGACGACACCGGGCACGGAGGCTTCGCCGTGGAGAAGGTGCGCGCGGCGATCGACGCGGACCCGCGCGTGGGCGGGCGGCTCGCGCTGTGGGCGCGGCGGCTGATGGGGGAGGCCCTGTCCCAGTCCCAGCGGGTGGTCGCCGACCGGGACGCGCTGTCGACGATGCTCGTCGGCGGCGTCGCGGACGGCTTCGACCTCGCCGAGGTCGGCAAGATGTTCTCCCGCATCACCGAGGCCCACACCAAGCGCATGGCCGCACTGGGCCTGGCGGCCTGACCGCCGACGGTGCCGTCCTGGCTGTGGGCGGGGCGTCTCAGCGCCGGCCCCGGCGTGTGCCCCGCCGGCGGCGGCCGCCGGTCAGGCGGTCGCCGAGTGGCGGCGGAGTCTTCCCGCGGGGCGCAGCAGGAGCGACAGCGAGGCCACGGAGACGATCACCGCCCCGAGCAGGACGGTCAGCAGGCCGCCCGCGTCCAGCGCGGTGTGCGTGACGAAGGCGCCGAACAGGGCTCCGGCCACACCGGTCGACAGGACCAGTGCGCGGGCGGGCAGCCGATGGGGCAGGCGGCGCGTCGCCGCCCAGGCGAGAGCGAGGCCGAGGATCGCGGAGCTGAGCGCTTCCAAGAGCATGTCGGGGGTCCCTCCCACATGGCCGGCCTGCTCATATCGGTCGTAGCCCGTCATACCCCTGACCTGCGGAATCCAATCCTCCCCTGTGCGGAACCCGTGCTCCATCCGTGAACGCGCCCAGTACGCGCAAGGGCCCGGCGGTGTCGTACCGCCGGGCCCTCGCCCTGTCTTCCGCGTGCCGCCTACAGCGCGCCGAAGCCCACCTTGCGCGGGGCGGGCTCACCGATCTCGACGTACGCGAGGCGGTCGGCCGGGACCAGGAGCTTGCGGCCGTGCTCGTCCACGAGGCTCAGCAGCTGCGACTTCCCGGCGAGCGCCTCGGCCACCACGCGCTCGACCTCCTCGGCGCTCTGACCGCTCTCCAGAACGATCTCGCGCGGCGCGTGCTGCACGCCGATCTTGACCTCCACGGCTATGTCCCTCCGACGGTCAGTGAAGTGCGCGACCTTCCGCGCCGTACCCAGCACACATTAGCCCGGTGAGGGGACCTGCACGCTCCGCCCGGCCACGCCAGGAGCGAACAACCGACGGGAACAAACGACCGTCCCCCGGTGCCCGGTCCGTGTTCAGTGCTGCTGCTCGCCGCCCTGCTGGTGGTTGCTCTCGCTGCCGTGCAGCGGGAAGCCGGCGATGCCCCGCCAGGCCAGCGAGGTCAGCAGCTGGACCGCCTGCTCGCGCGGGACGGAGCGGTCACTGTGCAGCCAGGACCGCGCCACCACCTGGGCGAGCCCGCCCAGACCCGAGGCGAGCAGCATCGACTCGTCCCGGGACAGCCCGGTGTCCTCCGCGATGACGTCGCAGATCGCCTCGGCGCAGTCGTTGGTGACCTTGTCGACCCGCTCGCGCACGGCGGGCTCGTTGGTCAGGTCCGACTCGAAGACCAGGCGGAAGGCCCCGCCGTCGTCCTCGACGTACGCGAAGTACGCGTCCATCGTCGCCCGCACGCGCTGCTTGTTGTCGGTCGTCGACGCCAGCGCGCCCCGCACCGCCTGGATCAGCGACTCGCAGTGCTGGTCCAGCAGTGCGAGGTAGAGATCGAGCTTGCCCGGGAAGTGCTGGTAGAGCACCGGCTTGCTGACACCGGCGCGCTCGGCGATGTCGTCCATCGCGGCCGCGTGGTAGCCCTGCGCGACGAAGACTTCCTGGGCGGCGCCCAGGAGCTGGTTCCGTCGGGCTCGGCGCGGCAGGCGGGTGCCCCTCGGGCGTACCGCCTCTGTCTGCTCGATGGCTGTCACGCCGCCTCCCATTGTCGTCCACATGCGGTGTGAGCCGCGCCGCCATCGTACTTTTCGGTAACCGTGGTGTGCGCGCTGAGAACGCAGAATTTCACGGACCGGACGACGGCGAAAGGGGCACGGACGGTTTCAAAAGGTGTCAGAGCGGGCAAGATGCGTCCTCTTTCCTGCTCGTGTCACCGGTAGTCGTCTCACCGGTAGTCGTCCTCGTCGAGCGAGACGATCCTGGCCTGTTCCACCAGGTCCGCCTCGTTGGCGCGGTCGGGGTCGACACCCGTCAGCGGGTCGTCGCGGTCCGGCCTGATGTCCGCGTGCTGCTCGGCCGCGTCGACCTCGGGCGCCTCGACGTCGTACTCCTGACCCTCCTGCGCGTCCTCGGCGTCCTCGAACGTCTCGGGGTCGGTGGGGTCTACGGCCATGCTGGGCTCCCTTCCTACGAACGTCCCTGGAGAATGCAGGGGCCACATGCGGGTGCCCTCTGTACGAGCCTAGGAGACACCGGATCCGGACGCTATGCGATCCGCGACCGAGAGGTGACGCGGTGCGCACCCTGCGGTCGGCCTTGTGATGGCGAACACATGAACCACTACGTGATCGTCTCGTAACATTGCCGCATGTCTTCGACCGAGCTGCCGTCCGTGCCGCCCGCAAACGTGCTGCCCAAGGTGGCCGCCGTCAGGGTCGCGGAGGGCGAGCACCTCAGGTCGGTGCAGCTGCCCGGCGTCACCCTGACGGTACGGTCGCGCAAACCCGCACGCGAGGGCCTGCCGCCCGCGCTCTACGTCCACGGACTGGGCGGCTCCTCGCAGAACTGGTCGGCACTGATGCCCCTGCTCGACGACGTCGTCGACAACGAGGCCGTCGACCTGCCCGGCTTCGGCGACTCACCACCGCCCGACGACGGCAACTACTCGATCACCGCGCACGCACGCGCGGTGATCCGTTATCTCGACGCCGCCGGCCGCGGCCCGGTGCACCTTTTCGGCAACTCGCTGGGCGGCGCGGTCGCCACGCGCGTCGCCGCGGTACGCCCCGACCTGGTCCGCACGCTCACGCTCGTGTCCCCCGCCCTGCCCGAGCTGCGGGTGCAGCGCACCGCCGTACCGACGGCACTGCTCGCGATGCCCGGGGTGGCACCTCTGTTCACCCGGATCACCCGTGAGTGGTCGGCCGAGCAGCGGGTCCGCGGGGTGATGGCCCTCTGCTACGGGGATCCCACCCGCGTGACGCCGGAAGGCTTTCGCAACGCCGTGCAGGAGATGGAGCGGCGGCTGCGGCTGCCGTACTTCTGGGACGCGATGGCCCGCTCCGCGCGGGGGCTCGTCAACGCGTACACCCTGGGTGGCCAGCACGCCTTGTGGCGTCAGGCCGAGCGGGTGCTCGCGCCGACCCTGCTGATCTACGGCGGCCGGGACAAGCTCGTCGGCTTCCGCATGGCCCAGCGGGCGGCCCGCGCGTTCCGGGACTCCCGGCTGGTGACGCTGCCGGAGGCGGGGCACGTGGCGATGATGGAGTACCCCGAGACGGTGGCCGCCGCGTTCCGTGAACTCCTCGCGGATGCAACGGATTCCGGGGTCGAGGGGGATACTTTGGAGCCGGGCACGAAGCGTGCCCCGGATTCGTCCGCCGAAACCGGTGCGGACGGGACCGCCGACGGCGGGGTCACCGCCGACAACGTGAGGGGCTGAGGCGCGACGTGGGACGCCACAGCCGCCGTGGACCCGCCCCCAAGGGCGACACCGCGGAGACGACCGCGGTACGCGAGGGACGTGCGGGCAGAGGCGAGACCCGCCGCGGCGCGGGCCGCTGGGCTGCCGCCGGCCCGCAGGGGGCCCGGCCTCAGCAGGCTCCGCCCGGGTACGGGGGGCCGGGGAATGCGGCTTCGGCGGCCCATGAGCCGTCTGCGCATGGCACCCCGGGCGCCTACGACGCTTCGGCGTACGGAACTCCGTTCCATGGCAGTCCGGCGTACGGCCCTCCGGCGTCAGGAACTCCGGCTCACGGCACCCCGGGCCACGGTGCGCCTGCGTATGAGGCGCCCAGTGGGTTCGGGACGCCTGCCCACGGTTCGCCGCGTTTCCCGGACGGGACGCCTGCCCGTGGCGTTCCCCGCATCTCGGACGGGACTCCCGCGCGGGGCGTCCCGCGTCTGCCGGACGGGACTCCTGCTCACGGGGTGCCGCGTCTGCCGGACGGGACGCCCGCGCATGGCGTCCCGCGTCTGCCGGACGGGACTCCTGCTCACGGGGTGCCGCGTCTGCCGGACGGCACGCCCGCGCATGGGGTGCCGCGGCTCCCGGACGGGACTCCTGCGCACGGCGTTCCCCGCTTCCCCGACGGCACGCCCGTCCACGGCACGCCTCAGGTGCGTGGTGGGCACCCCGAGCAGCGGGAAGGCGGGGGCGGCTGGGGCGAGTTGACGGGACGGACGGCCGCGGGGGCCGGTTACGGCATGCCGGCCGGCGCGACCGTGCCCGTGCCGCGGCAGCGGCAGGCGCCCGGCCGAGGGCCCCGGCAGGAGTACCTCGACGCCTTCGACGAGGCCGACGACCTCTTCACCCCGCGCAGGCCCGCCCGCCCTGCTCACCCGGCCGCGGACCCCTACGCCGCCGTCACCGACTGGGACGCCGCTCCCGCCGCCCAGGCACCCGCCGAGCCGGACGACGACGATGCGCCGCCCACCGGTGTGCCCGCACAGAGCCGCGGCGGCAAGGGGCGCGCGTTCACCGGGATCGCGGCGGCGGCCGTCACCACCGTGCTGGCCGTCGTCGTGGCCGGACAGGTCACCGACGACCGCGGCGGTGACGGCGTCCAGTCACAGTCCGCCCCCGAACAGGCGCGCGACGTCCGGAACCCCGCCTCACGCGGGGACGACCGGGAGACGCCCGCCGGGGTGCCCGACGCGAGGCCGCTGACGTACGAGCACAAGATGAGCAAGCGGTATCCGCTCAGCGCCACCCTCGACGGCTCGGGCACGTTCGAGGCGATCCCCGGCATCGACAAGGCGCCGGGCACGGGACAGAAGATCACCTACCGGGTGGACGTGGAGAAAGGACTCGGCCTGGACGGCGAGCTCTTCGCTCAGGCCGTGCACAAGACCCTCAACGACGACCGCAGCTGGGCGCACAACGGCGCACGCACCTTCGAGCGCATCCACTCCGGCCGGCCCGACTTCGTGATCACCCTCGCCAGCCCGGGCACCACCGCCGAATGGTGCGCCAAGTCCGGCCTGGACACCACCGTCGACAACGTCTCCTGCGACTCGGCCGCCACCGAGCGCGTGATGATCAACGCCTACCGGTGGGCGCAGGGCGCCGAGACCTACGGCGACAACCTCCACGCCTACCGCCAGATGCTGATCAACCACGAGACCGGTCACCGCCTGGGCTACGACCACGTCACCTGTGACAAGGACGGCGATCTGGCCCCGGTCATGCAGCAGCAGACCAAGTTCCTCGACCACGACGGCATCAGCTGCCGCCCCAACCCCTGGGCGTACCCGAACAGCTGACGGAGCGCACCGGCGCGTAGCGCGACCAAACGCGCCCCGCACGGGAAAGTTACGACCGTTCACCCCTTTTGGTGGAGCGACGGACAACCGTCCATCGCTCCACCGCCTTGTCCGCATACGTTCGTCCCGCTGCGAGCCGCCGGGGCAACGGCGGCTCCCCAAACGGGAGATCGGGGGTGCACGTGCGCATCGGACTGCTTACGGAGGGTGGCTACCCGTATGTGAGCGGTGACGCCAGGCTCTGGTGCGACCGTCTCGTGCGCGGGCTCGGTCAACACGAGTTCGACGTCTACGCGTTCAGCCGCAGCCAGGCGCAGGAGGACGAGGGCTGGGTCCCGCTGCCGCCGCAGGTCAGCCGCGTGCGCACCGCACCGCTGTGGACGCCCGAGGACGACGGGGTGGTGTACGGGCGACGCGCACGCCGGCGCTTCACGGAGCACTACGGCGAACTGGCCGCCGCGCTCTGCACCGCCGATCCCGCCGACCTCGCCGGCGAGCGCTCGCAGTCGTCGGGTGCACGTCCCGAGCCGACCGCCACGCGCCCCGCCACGGCCGACGCGCACCGCGTGCCGCCCGAGGCGGACCGTTTCACCAACGCCCTGTACGGCCTCGCCGAACTCGCCCGCGACGAGGGCGGACTGGCGTCGGCGCTCCGCTCCGAGACCGCCGTGCGCGCCCTGGAGCGCGCCTGTCGTGCGCCCGGCGCCCGGCGCCCCGCACGCGAGGCCCGCGTACCCGATCTGCTCGCCGTGGCAGCGCATCTTGAGCGCGCTCTGCGCCCCCTCACCCTCGACTGGTACGAGGAGGACGGCCTGGGAGCAGTCGACCTGTGCCACGCCGCATCCGGCGGAACGGCCGCCCTGACGGGCCTCCTCGCCCACCACTTCTTCGGCATCCCGCTGCTGGTGACCGAGTACGGCGTGCGCCTGCGCACCCACTACCTCACCCGGCCGGACTCCTCACCGGCCGTCCGGTCGATGCTCGCCGCCTTCCACGGCCGGCTCGCCGCCGAGACCTACCGGCAGGCCGCGTTCATCACCCCGGGCAACACCCACGCCCGCCGCTGGCAGGAACGGTGCGGCGCCGACCGGGCGAAGCTGCGCACGGTCTACCCCGGCATGGACGCCGCTCCCTTCGCCGAGGTGGGCGAGGCCCCGGAGAGCGCGGACCCGCACACCCTCGTCTGGGTCGGCCGTGTGGAACCCGCGAAGGACCTGGTGTCGCTGCTGCACGCCTTCGCGGAGATCCGCAAGGAGGAGCCGGGAACCCGGCTGCGGATCATCGGCGGCCCGTCCGGCCCCGAAGGCGCCGCCTACCTGGGCCACTGCAGGATGCTCGCCGCCCAGCTCTTCCCCGACGAGGCCGAGGGACCGCACGCCGTGGGGGACAACCCCGTGTCCTTCGAGGAGATCGGCGGCCCGGAGCTGCCCACCCCCGCCGACGCGTACGCCGCCGGCGCCGTGACCGTTCTGTCCAGCGTGGTCGAGGGCTTCCCCGTCGGACTGGTCGAGGCGATGTTCTGCGGCCGGGCGACGGTCTCCACGGACGTCGGCGCGGTCGTCGAGGTCATCGGCGGCACCGGCCTCGTCGTACCGCCGCGCAACCCGCGGGCGCTCGCCGAGGCGTGCGTGTCCCTGCTGCGCGCCCCGGAGCGGCGCGAGCGCCTCGGAGCCGCCGCGCGCGCCCGCGCACTCGAACTGTTCACCGTCGAGCAGAACATCGCCGCGTTCCACGGCATCTACCTGGAGATCGTCGCGCGGACCCCGGTCCGCCGCGTCCTCCTGGACGACACCGGCGACCCTCTGCCCTTCGCCAGCCCCGCCGAGGCCCACGTCCCCGGCCACTGGACCGACCCCGCGCCCCGCCCCGCCCCCACCTGGGCGGTACGGGACGCGGTCTCCGCCACGGAGGCAGCACGATGACCGACCTCAGCGCACTGGACCGCGAGCCGGCCACACCCGCACCCCGGCGAGGCGCCGACCCCGTGAAGGCCCTGCTGCACCGTCACCGCGAACTGTGCGAGACCGCCGTCGACCCGCTGGAGATCGCGGCCGGCCTGGAGGCCCACGGCGTCACCGACCGGACCGCCGCCCGCTTCCGTCACCGGGACGTCTTCTCCCTAGCCGAGGAGCTCTACGCCCGCGCCAACCACCACACCGACACACCCTCCACCACCGCACCCGCCCCCGCGCCCCGTACCGCCTGGGCCGTCCTCACCCTCCTGCCCGGCCTGCTCTGCCTCGCCACGATCGCGGCGCTCCGCCTCACCCACGGCCAAGCCCGCCTCCTGACCGCTGCCGCGGGCACCCTGGCGCTCGTCCTCACCCTCCGCGCAGCCCTGCGCCGAGGCCCCCTGCGCGCACACCACGCCCCGGGCACGACCCTCCCGACCTACTGGCTCATCGCGTACGCCCTCCTGGGTGAAGGTCTGCTCCAGGCCGCGCTCACCGGCGGCCCCGACACCCCGCCCACGACAGCCGACTGGCCCCTCACCACGGCCCCCGTCGCGGCCCTCACCCTCGCCTGCGCCCCCGCAGCCTGGACGACCCACCTCTTCACCACCCGCACGCACCGCAAACTCACCGCGAGCCGCGCCCTGGAGGACTTCGCCACCTCGGTACGCCCCCTTCTCCTCGCCACCGTCACGCTCCACCTGGTCGCCCTGGCAGCCCTGGCCACCCTCACCGCCACCCTCCTCGACGAACCCTCCGCCCTGCCCGCGACCCTCACCCTGGGCGCCCTCCTCCACCTGGCCCGCCTCCTCGCCATCCACGGCTTCACCCACGCCCCCAAGGTGATCCTCACCGCCACGGCTCTCGCGCAGGCAGCAGCCCTGGCCACCGTCTTCGCCGCCCGCCTCCCCGGCTGCGCCGCTCTGGCCACCCCCGTGGAGGCGCTGCTCACCGCCTGGACCCCGGCCGCCGTTCCCACCCTCACCTGCGGCGCGGCGGCCCTCACCCTGCTGCTCCACGCAGCGCGCAAGCTCACCCGCGCCTCGGCCCACGCGGAGGCCCGCCGATGACGTACGCACGGAAAGCCGCCTACGGCGTGAAGCCGGTCGAACGGAGGACGGACACCACCGCCCCGTCCCCGTCCCACCCACCACCCGTAGGCGCTACGCGCACCCCCACCGAAGCCGCACTGGCACCGCAGGCATGCAACGCGCACCCCCACCGGCCCCCACACCGCACTCGACCCCGAACCGCACTCCCCCCACCGCACTCGACCCCACACCCGCACAAAGGAGAACCCCACATGATCACCCGCCCAGCAGCCTCGGACGACGCCGAAGGAGCCGCCCGATGAGAGTCCTGCTGATCGGAGCCAACGGCTACATCGGCCGCTTCGTGGCCGACCGCCTCCTCGCCGACCCGGCCGTCCAGCTCACCGCCCTCGGCCGCGGCGACGACGCCGACGTCCGTTTCGACCTCGCCACCGGCAGCCCCGGCGCCCTCACCCGCTTCCTCGACGCGGTCCACCCCGGTGTCGTGATCAACTGCGCCGGCGCCACCCGGGGCGGCGCCCGGGAACTCACCCGGCACAACACCGTCGCCGTCGCCACCGTCTGCGAGGCCCTGCGCCGCAGCGGCTGCGGCGCCCGCCTCGTGCAGATCGGCTGCAGCTCGGAGTACGGCCCCAGCCAGCCCGGTTCCTCCACGGCGGAGGACGCCGTCCCCCGCCCCGGCGGCCCGTACGGCGTCAGCAAGCTCGCCGCCACCGAACTGGTCCTCGGCTCCGGCCTGGACGCGGTGGTCCTGCGGGTCTTCTCACCCGCGGGCCCCGGCACCCCCGCCGGTTCCCCGCTCGGCCGCCTCGCCGAGGCCATGCGCCGGGCCATGCAGTCCGGCGACGGCGAGCTGAAGCTCGGCGGCCTCGGCGCCCAGCGGGACTTCATCGACGTACGTGACGTCGCCCGTGCGGTCCACGCCGCCTCGCTCTCCGCGGCGCAGGGCGTCATCAACATCGGTTCGGGCCGGGCCGTCCGGCTGCGCGACGCCGCCGCGATCCTCGCCCGGGTCGCCGGATACGGCGGCGCCCTCCACGAACTCGACAGCCCCGGCATCCACGCCCCGCACGCGCTCCACGCCACGCACAGCCCGCACCTCAGGCCGACCATCGGCCACCCGCGATCCGCCGACCCCGAGCACCACGCGACCCCCGCCGCGTTCCCGTACCCGGACGGCTGCGGCAGCTGGCAGCAGGCCGACGTCCGCACGGCACGCGACCGGCTCGGCTGGCGCCCCCGGATCAACCTGGAAGAGTCCCTGGCCGACATCTGGATGGAGGCGGCATGCCGTATCTGAGCCGCGCCAAACAGACAAGCTATTACGCCCACCGAACCTCGCAGACAGCACAGACGACCGCCGACCGGACCGCCTTCGCCGTCCCCGGCCTCGCTCACCCCCTCCTCGCCGCCGCCGAATGGACGGAACTCACCACCCCCGGCATCCCCCTCCGCTGGGTCGTCCTCGACGTCGCCGACGGCCCCGGCGTCCAGCCCGACCCGCACTGCCTGGAGGCCGCCGGCCGCCTGCGCAACGCCGGTGTCCGCGTCCTCGGCCATCTCGACTCGGCCTACGGCTCGCGCAGCTTCGGCGAGCTGATCTCGGACGCCCACCGCTTCCTCGACTGGTACCAGGTCGACGGATTCCTCCTGGACCGCTGCCCCGCCGACGCTGCCGCGCTCACCGAGGTCCGGCGCACGGTCACCACGCTCCGTGTGCTCCGTGACGATGCCCACATCGTCCTCGGCCACGGCACCCACCCGCACCCCGGCTACGCCGGCTTCGCCGACCAGCTGGTCACCTTTGCCGGCCCGTGGAGCGACTACCGCTGGTCCCAGGTCGCCGAGTGGACGGCGGACCACCCGCCGGAGCGCTTCTGCCACTTCGTCCACGGCGTGCCACGCCCGCACATCGAGGAGGCGCTGCGCATCGCCCGCTGGCAGGGCGCGGCGACGATCTACTTCACGGACCGCACCGCCCCCTGGGGGTCCCTGCCCTGGGAATCCCTGCCCGGCTACTGGGACGAAATCGTCTCGCGTGTCGGAACGGGTGTCTCGGAATGAAAAAGGCCGTGGCACTGTTACGGGGAGAACAACCGTACTGATTGACCGACCAACGGAGTCCCCGTGTCGCTGCCACCCCTGGTTGAGCCCGCCTCCGAGCTCACCGTAGACGAGGTTCGCAGGTACTCCCGCCACCTGATCATCCCCGACGTGGGGATGGACGGGCAGAAGCGGCTGAAGAACGCCAAGGTGCTCTGTGTGGGCGCCGGCGGCCTGGGTTCGCCGGCGCTGATGTACATGGCCGCAGCGGGCGTGGGCACGCTCGGCATCGTGGAGTTCGACGAGGTCGACGAGTCGAACCTGCAGCGCCAGGTCATCCACAGCCAGGCCGACATCGGCCGCCCCAAGGCCGAGTCCGCCCGTGACACCGTCAAGGGCATCAACCCGTACGTGAACGTGGTCCTTCACGAGGAGCGGCTCGAGGCCGACAACGTGATGGACATCTTCAGCCAGTACGACCTGATCGTCGACGGCACGGACAACTTCGCGACCCGCTACCTGGTCAACGACGCCTGCGTGCTGCTGAACAAGCCGTACGTCTGGGGTTCGATCTACCGCTTCGACGGCCAGGCCTCCGTCTTCTGGTCCGAGCACGGCCCCTGCTACCGCTGCCTGTACCCGGAGCCCCCGCCCCCCGGCATGGTCCCCTCCTGCGCCGAGGGCGGCGTGCTCGGCGTGCTGTGCGCGTCCATCGGCTCCATCCAGGTCAACGAGGCCATCAAGCTGCTCGCCGGCATCGGCGAGCCGCTGGTCGGCCGCCTGATGATCTACGACGCCCTGGAGATGCAGTACCGCCAGGTCAAGGTCCGCAAGGACCCGAACTGCGCGGTCTGCGGCGAGAACCCGACCGTCACCGAGCTCATCGACTACGAGGCCTTCTGCGGCGTCGTCTCCGAGGAGGCCCAGGCGGCGGCCGCCGACTCGACGATCACTCCCAAGCAGCTCAAGGAGTGGATCGACGACGGCGAGAACATCGAGCTCATCGACGTCCGCGAGCCGAACGAGTTCGAGATCGTGTCCATCCCGGGCGCCCGGCTGATCCCCAAGAACGAGTTCCTCATGGGGACCGCCCTGGAGGGTCTGCCGCAGGACAAGAAGATCGTCTTGAATTGCAAGACGGGCGTCCGCAGTGCGGAAGTCCTGGCGGTCCTGAAGTCCGCGGGCTTCTCCGACGCCGTCCACGTCGGCGGCGGCGTCATCGGCTGGGTCAACCAGATCGAACCCCACAAGCCGGTCTACTGATCACGGCTCTCGCTGACCAGCGGGACTGACGAAGCCCACGGCTCTGACCAGTTCAGA
Organism: Streptomyces sp. NPDC052012; assembly: GCF_040689265.1. Classification (NCBI taxonomy): domain Bacteria; kingdom Bacillati; phylum Actinomycetota; class Actinomycetes; order Kitasatosporales; family Streptomycetaceae; genus Streptomyces; species Streptomyces sp. NPDC052012. The sequence continues at coordinate 49,322 of NZ_JBFAXA010000025.1, read as the reverse complement.
CGCCGTGGGCTTCTGCCGTTGCCGACCGACGGCGGGTGGCCCGGAGACGACCCGGGCTACGGATGGCTGGGCGGGAGTGCCCCGAACACCAACCTGTGGGCGGAGACCACCACCAAGCCTGTCGCACTGCATCTGGAGCCAGGCCCGGACGACGCCGAGACCTATCCCGCATCGTGCGACTGCACGATCAACGCCGATGGCTCCATGGGAGCCCCCTGCACCAAGGCGATGCCGACGAGACCCCGCCGTGTGGCATCAGGTACCTCCGCGCCACCGACGGCAAGCGCGGGTGTTCTCCCGGACGGCACGTTCGAAACCACCCAGCCCATGAACGTCCAGGAGACCCAGTCCACCAACCCTTGAAACAGCATGCTGGGCCAGCGGTTTTTGCCTTTCGATGAACCGCGCATTGCCGACTCTCGAACCGGCCCGCCTAGGGTCCCTTGGGTTGGCATGTGCACAGAGCGAAGTACGGGGGTTGGGTGTCGTGTCGGACTTGAGCAAGGAAGCTGCGTCGCTGCACAAGGCGGCTTCGGGGCTGCGCAAGGTGGGGCTGCATACGGCGAAGCCGTTGCAGGAGTTCAAGGCCGCCTCGCATGACCTGTCCGCGCTCGGGGCGCTGGGTTCGCTCCTGGGTGCCAAGGACGAGATTCAGGAGGGGATGACCACCCTCGCCAAGCTCACGAAAGAGCTCGACGAGGAGTGGGAGGCAGAGGCCAAGCTGATCGGCGAGGTTTCCGACGCCTTCGATCTGCTCGACATACTCCTGGCGGCGCAGGTCGGCGCCAAGAAGGGCTGAGCCGGGCGTGGTCGACCTCAACCCCCTGCACTACATCAACAAGTTCAACCACATGATGGGCGACAGCGTCGCCCAGGGTCTGGAGTTCCTGGGTATCACCGACCCGGCCGTGGACCCGGACGGCATACGGGAGATCGCCAAGAAGTGGCGGCACCTGGCGACCGGGCTGGACGAGGCCGCGGCGGCGGCCGGCAAGGCGCTGCGGGACGTGGAGTGGGAGGGCAAGGCCGCCAAGGCGTTCCACAAGCGCTCCAAGGCCGCCCGTAAGCAGGCCACCGACATGGCGGACGCGCTGCGCGAGGGCGCCAAGGCGCTGGACGACTTCGCCGACACGGCACACGAGCTGCTCACCGAGATCGGCGTACTCCTGGTGGAGATCGCCGAGTTCGAGATCGCCGGCCTGGCGCTGTCCGTGCTGACCGGCGGTGCCTCCGCGGTCGTGTCCTCTCTCATGGCCGGTCAGCGGGCGGCGAAGGTCGTCGCGCTCGTCGCTCGGATCGAGAAGGAGGGCACGACCCTCGCCGCCGCGATCCGCACCGTCATGGAGACCATCCGCGCCGTGGAGCGGGCACTGAAGGCGCTGAAGCAGATCCGGGGCGTCGCCTTTGCCGCCCGGATGGGCAAGGAAGGAGCGAAGTTCGCCGCCTTCGACACCTTGCTGAAAGACCCGAACGCCTTCTCCGACCCGGACAAGCTGGCCAAGATCCTCACCGAGGGTGCTCTGCTGGGCGTTGGCTTCGGTGCCCTGGGCAAGGCCCTCGGCAAGGGCCTCAAAGCCCTCAAGCCCGCCCAACTGGCCGAGCTGACCAAGGGCCTGAAGCTGAACTGCGCCACCTTCGAGCGGCTGAGGCTGAACCCGGGCTTCAACAAGCTGCCGGCGTCGATCCGCAACATGGTCAAGAAGTTCGTGCGAGACCCGATCGACGTGGCCACCGGCGACATGGCCCTCACCCGCACCGACGTGACGCTCCCCGGCGTCCTGCCGCTGATCCTGGAACGCACGCACATATCGTCGTACCGCTTCGGAGGCTGGTTCGGTCCCACCTGGGCCTCGACCCTCGACCAGCGTGTGCAGGCCGACGACGAGGGCCTCGTCTACGCCACCGCGGACGGCGCCCGCATCTGCTTCCCTCTCCCGGACCCCGACACGAACGAACAGGTCAGCCCGGAGACTCCCGGCTCCCGCCTTCTCCTGGGCTGGGACGACGAGGTGGACGGCGCGCTCCGTATCACGGATCCCGAAACCGGCCTGACCCACGTCTTCCACAGCCCCGTCCCCGCGGCTGACGACACAGCGGTCGATCTGCCACTGCAGCACATCCAGGACCGCAGCGGCAACCGCATCACCATCGTCTACGCCGACGGCGGCGACATCCCCACCGCAGTGGTCCACTCCGGTGGCTATCACCTAGCCCTGGACCACCACCCCACCCTGTCCCGCATCACCGGCCTGCGGCTGCTCGACCCGACCGATCCCCAGGCACTCGGCACCACTCTGCTCACCCTCGGCTACGACGAAGACGGCCATCTGGTCGAGGAGATCAACTCCTCCGGCCTGCCGATGCGTTACGCCTACGACGCAGAAGGCCGCATCACGTCGTGGACCGACCGCAACGACATGACGTACTGGTACGTGTACGACGACCAAGGCCGAGTCGTGGCCACAGGAGGCACTGGCAACGCCCTCGCCTCGACCCTCGAATACGACGACACAGCCCGTATCACTCGCGTCACCGACTCCTTGGGCCACACCTGCGTCTACGAACACAACGAAAACCTGCGCCTGATCCGTGAAACCGACCCGCTCGGCAACGTCACGACTCAGGAGTGGGACGAGGAACTGCAACTTGTCGCGGTGACGGACCCGTTGGGCGCCGTCAGGCGATACGCGTATGACGAACACGGCCGCGTCACGCAGGTGGTGCGGCCGGACGGCCAGGAACTGTGTTCCGAGTACAACGCCCTCGGCCTGCCCACGATCATCACCGGGCCCGACGGGGCGGTCTGGCGCCAGGAGTACAACGAGCATGGCGACCGGGTCGCCGTGACCGACCCGGTAGGGGCCACTACCCGCTTCACCTTCGACGCCAAGGGACGCTTGACCTCTGTCACGGATGCGCTGGGGAACACGACGCGAGTCCGGTGCAACGAGGCAGGTCTGCCCATCGAGTTCACCGATCCGCTGGGAGCACTCACCCGGTACACGCGTGACGCCTTCGGTCGCCCGACCCTGATCACCGACCCTCTCGGAAACGCGACCCGCCAGGAGTGGACAGCAGAGGGCAAGCTCATCTGCCGAACCGCAGCGGACGGAACCACCGAGAGGTGGACGTACGACGCTGAAGGCAACTGCATTACCCACGAGGACGCCACCGGAGCAGTCACGCGGTTCGAGTACACCCACTTCGACCTGTTGGCAGCCCGCACCGGGCCCGACGGCGTGCGTCACACCTATGCCTACGACACCGAGCTTCGCCTACGAGAGGTCACCAACCCCCTCGGCATGCGCTGGGTTTATGTCTACGACGCCTCCGGGCAGCTGGTCTCCGAGACGGACTTCGACGGCCGCACGATCACCTACGCTCACGACGGAGCGGGCCGCCTCACCGCCTGTACTGATGCGCTGGGCGAGACCACCCGTTTCGAGCGGGACGCCCTGGGACAGCTCACGCGCAAGGAGGCCGTCGACCAGATCACCACCTACACGTACACCCCGACAGGCCAGCTCGCCACGGCCACCACCGGAGACGTCACGCTCTGGCGCGCCTACGACCCTGCGGGCCGCTTGCTGTCGGAAACCGTCAACGGCCGTACGACCACCTACGCATACGACCCACTGGGTCGCCGCACGAGGCGCACCACCCCCACCGGGGCGGTCAGCCGCTGGAGCTACGACGCAGCAGGTCACCCCGCCGCACTGAACACCGCCGGGCACACGATCAACTTCACGCACGATGCGGCCGGCCGCGAAGTGAGCCGTCACATCGGCACGACAGCCGTCCTGAGTCACTCCTTCGACGCAGTGGGCCGCCTCGCCACCCAGTCCTTGCTGGATCCCACAGGCCGGACCCTCCAAGAAAGGGGCTACGCCTACCGGGCGGACGGGCAGCTCATCCGCATCGCGGATCGACTCAACGGCACCCGTCATTTCCACCTCGACGCCGTCGGCCGTGTCACGGGCGTCCACGCCGCGGACTGGACCGAGCGCTACGCCTATGACGCACTCGGCAACCAGATCGACGCATCCTGGCCCGCAGTGCACCCGGGCCATGAGGCCAATGGCCTGCGCGACTACGCCGGCACACGCATCACCAGCGCCGGCAACGTCCGGTACGAGCACGACCGGGCCGGCCGCATCACGGTGCGCCAGAAGACCCGACTGTCCCGCAAACCGGACACCTGGCGCTTCACCTGGAACTCCGAGGACCGTCTCACCTCTGTCACGACGCCGGACGGTACCCGGTGGCGGTACCTCTATGACCCACTCGGGCGACGGATCGCCAAGATGCGCCTGTCCTCTGATGAAAGCACGGTCGTCGAAAGAACCGACTTCACCTGGGACGGCACCACCCTCTGCGAGCAGACCACCTCGTCTTTCGAGCTGCCCCGTCCGGTAACCCTCACCTGGGACCACCAAGGCCTGCACCCGATCGCTCAGACGGAACGCATCGACGTCGACGACGCGACACAGGACGAGATCGACGCCCGGTTCTTCGCCATCGTCACCGACCTGGTCGGTACTCCGACGGAACTCGTCGACGAGACCGGCGGGATCGCCTGGCGCACACGGAGCACCTTGTGGGGCACCACGTCATGGGCGTCGGACAGCACCACGTACACGCCTCTACGGTTTCCGGGCCAATACTTCGACCCGGAGACAGAACTCCACTACAACTACCACCGGCACTACGATCCGGAGACCGCCCGCTACCTCACCCCCGACCCGCTCGGGCTTGCACCCGCGCCCAACCCATCCACGTATGTACACAATCCGCACACGTGGACCGACCCCCTGGGACTCGCGCCAGGGTGTGAGGAGACCATCCCGGGATATCGCAAGCAGACCGATCACCCCCTGAGTCGGCGGATCCACATCGGTGAGGACGGCAAGGTGACCATCACCGGCAAGGGAGCCCTGTACGTGAACTTGAGCGGGGATATGGGGCATACGGTACGGTTTCGCGGCGAGGGCGGACAGATCGTTGAATTCCAGATATCGTCAGAATTCCGGGAGATGATCAGAAGGACGGCGATTCCCCAGAAGCAGCCGGAGGGTCTGGGGTTCACCAAGGAAGAGTGGAAGCAACTCAAGAAGATCTGCCCTGAGATCTCGGACCCGACCATGGGAGACGACCTCTACGGAATTCCCAGCGGTATGCTCGATGAGTTCAGGAGAGAAGTGGCGAAGTATCCGGGCAGGGTAGTCCAGGAAGGCTGACGGAGAAACTCCCAGAATGATTCATGAAATCGAGGACATCGAACAGGAGCGCCTCCGACTGTCGCGCAGGCCCGCACCGGGTGATGCTCCTCCTGTCTTGTGTGTTTTTGATGTGAAGACGAGCGGACCGGTCGCAGAGTTCGACACCCGAGTGCGCTCCGTGTTGGCTCCCGCCCTCCAGTTGGCGGTTTCACAGCCGTTCGATGGAGAGGATCTCCCGCTCGATGCAATCCCTGACTGGTTCGTCGCCGCCAGTCAGCCGGGCAGGGCCTCTTTCCCTGACTTCCCGCAAAGAGGGGTGGAGCGTTATGAAGCGGTGATCGGGGGCGGGCGTTGGGACGTGCAGGAATGGCTTTACCAGTTTGATCCCGATTCCGAGTTCCGAGGCTGGGCGTGGTGGGACCTGACGTGCTCAGGCGATCATGAAGCGCGCATTTGGGTGGACACGTGGGGTGAATCGTTCTTCGCCTGTGACGAGCTTCGATGGCTGGCCTATGTCTCCGGTGGTGAAGAAGTCAGCGGACCGACGCTGGCGAGGGCGACCGACTGGATCACTGCGACGTCTCCCTGAACTGGTTCGGGAGAAGCCGCGCAACGCGTCAGTGTCGAGGCGGGGGCTCGGGGTGTCGTGGGTGGCCGAGCCCCCGCCTTTCTCATGAGCAGACCTTGCCGTCCTTCGGGGGCTTTCCGTCGATCAGGTATGTGTTCACCGTCGAGTCGACGCAGTCGCTGCCGCTGCCGTACGCCCCGTGGCCCTCGCCCTTCCACGTGAGGACGACACCGACGCCCTTGCCCAGTTCGTCCGCCATCCTGCGGGCGCCCTCGTAGGGCGTGGCCGGGTCGCCGGTGTTGCCTATCACCAGGATCGGCGCCGCGCCCGGTGCGCTCACCTCCGGGGTGTCGTGCTGTCCGGGCACCGGCCACTCGTGGCACCAGCCGGCCATGTCCCAGCCGAGGGCGGGGCCGAACACGGGTGAGATCTTCTCGAACTCCGGCAGCAGCTTCTTCGTCTCTTCCAGAGTCGGCCGCTGCTTGTCGTCCAGGCACGATATGACCCGCTGCGAATGGGTCGTCGTGCCGTAACGCCCCGAGGCGTCGCGTTCGTTGTATCCGTCGGCCAGCGCCAGCAGTTCGGAGCCGTCACCCTCCTCGGCGGCCTGCAGGGCACTGGTCAGCGCCGGCCAGCCGTCCTTGCTGTAGAGCGGCAGGATGATGCCGGTGAGCGCCAGTGACTGGGTCAGCTCCCGCCCGCGTGTCGACGTCGGCAGCGGCTCGGCGTCGATCCGCTTCAGCAGGTCCGCGATCTCACGCGATCCCTGTGCGGGGTCCTGGCCGGTGGACTTCAGGTAGTCGTCCAGGGCGCGCTGGAAGCCGAGGGTCTGATTCCTGGCGTGGCCCACCATGTCGGCACTCGGGTCGACGACCGCGTCGAGGGTCATCCGGCCCACCCGCTTCGGGAACAGGTGGGCGTAGACGCCGCCGAGTTCGGTGCCGTAGGAGATGCCGAAGTAGTTCAGCTTGTCGTCGCCGAGGGCCTGCCGGATGCGGTCCAGGTCGCGGGCGGTGTCGGTGGTCGACACATGGCCCATCATCTCCCCGGCGGACTGCTCGCAGCCCTTGCCGAAGTCGGCCGCGTCCTCCAGGAACGTCCGCTCCTCGGCCGGGGTGTCCGGGGTGCTGTCCACCGACGACTCGGCCGCCTGGATGTCCTTGTCGGCGCGGCACCGGACGCCCTCGCTGGCGGCCACCCCGCGGGGATCCCAGCTCACCAGGTCGTAGCGCTCGCGCAGCTTCGAGACCGTGTCGGCGTAGGACGGCATCATGGACACGCCCGAGCCGCCGGGGCCGCCGAAGTTGAACAGCAGCGAGCCGAGGCGGTCGTCGCCGGTGGCCTCGGCGCGGATCAGCGCCAGCCCGATCGTCCTGCCGTCCGGCTTCGACCAGTCGAGCGGCACCTGGAGCGTGGCGCACTGCCAGTCGTCGCCCGGCGCGGGCGCGTCCCCTGAGGGTTCGCAGCGTTTCCAGTCGAGCGCCGTCGCTCCGCTCTTGCCGTCGTCCCCGGAGTCGTCGTCGGACGAGCCGCTGCAGCCCGCCGTCAGCAGCGCGGCGGCGACCCCGAGAGCCGTCCACCGTACGAAACGCGTCATGTGCCACATCCCCCCCTCGTATGCCCTCCGCACGGTGCCGCGGAGGGCGGTCAGGCCATGGTAGGCAGATCTCGCTCCCGCCGTGTCAGCCTGTGGATAACGCTCTGACCTGCTGGTTTCCTCGGAGCCTCGGTGGTCAGGAGCAGACGGTGCCGGCGGCCGGCACCTTGCCGTCCAGCAGATAGCCGTGCACGGCGTTCCGCACACACCTGTTCTTGCTGTCGTACGCGCCGTGCCCCTGCCCCCTGTATGTCAGCTCGACACCGACGCCCTCACCGAGCGCCCGCACCATCTTGCGCGCCCCCTCGTACGGTGTGGCCGGGTCGCCGGTGTTGCCGATCACCAGGATGGGGGCGGCGCCTGGCGCGCTCACGTCGGGATGGTCGGCGGCCCCGGGCACCGCCCAGTCGGTGCAGCTGATCATCCCCCAGGCCAGGTAGTCGCCGAAGAGCTCGGAGGCGGCGCGGAAGGCGGGCAGGCTGCGCTCCACGTCCTCGGTGGTGTAGCGGGGTCTGTCGTCGGCGCAGTTGATGGCGGCGTTGGCCGGGACGAGGTTGCTGTACCGGCCGTTCTCGCTGCGTCCGTTCATGGAGTCGGACAGCACCATCAGAATCGTCCCGTCGCCGTCGTACGCCTGCTCCAGACCGTTGGTGAGGAACTCCCAGAACTCCTGCGAGTACAGCGCCTGCACGATCCCGTTCGTCGCCTCCGTCTGGGTCAGCTCCCGCGGGAGGATGCCCGGGATCGGCTTGCTGTCGAGATCCTTCAGGAGCCTGGCGATACGGTCCTTCACGTTCTGGGCGGTGTCGCCGACGGGGCACTCCTCGATCTGGGAGACGCAGTGCTCGGCGTAGTTGTCGAGGGCGAGCTGGAAACCCCGCGCCTGCCCGAGCGAGCCCTGTTCCGGGTTCTGCGTCGGGTCGACGACCGCGTCGAACACGGCGCGGCCCACCCGTTTCGGGAACAGGTGGGCGTAGACGCCGCCGAGTTCGGTGCCGTAGGAGATGCCGAAGTAGTGCAGCCTGTCGTCGCCGAGGACCTGGCGCATCAGGTCCAGGTCACGGGCGGTGTCCGTGGTGCGCACATGCGGCAGGATCCGCCCGGAGTTGTCCTCGCAGGCCGCGTTGAACTCCTTGGTGCTGTCCAGGAGTTCGGTGCGTTCGACGCCGTCGTCCGGGGTGGCGTCCTGCTCGAAGTACGCATCGAGCTGCCGGTCGTCCTGGCAGATCACGGGTGCGCTGCGGCCGACCCCGCGCGGGTCGAAGCTCACCAGGTCGTAGCGCGTGCGCAGGATCGCGTAGTCGTCGCCGAACGCGGGCAGCGCGGTGACGCCGGAACCGCCCGGTCCGCCGAAGTTGAAGATCAGGGAGCCGATGCGGTCCTTCGCCGGGCCGCTCGTCCTCGCCCGGATCAGCGCGAGATCGATCGTGTCGCCCTCGGGGTCGTCCCAGTCCAGTGGGGCCTTCATGGTGGCGCACTGCCATGCCGCGCCGCCGGGCAGGGGCGAGGGGGCGGAGCCGCCGCCCTGGGCCTCGGACGGGGCCGGGCAGTCCTTCCAGCTGAGCTCCTGCCGTGTCAGGTCCCCGTCCGAGTCGTCGTCCTCGCCGCAGCCGGCCAGCAGCGCGGGCAGCAGCACGGCGGAGACGGTCAGGGCGGCGGCGCGCACACGGAAGGGCTTGGGCATGCCTCCATCCTGCGGTCGTGCGCAGCGGTACGCGCGGGGCACCGGCCGTACGAGCGACGGAGTCCCGGGTCTCACCGCCACCGCCCTGGCTGCCCGAACTCCTACAACGCTTCCTTGCGTGTGAGGTGATTGAAGGCGAGCCAGCCGGGCAGCACCGGCAGCCACAGGGTCAGCAGCCGGAACAGCAGCACGGCCGGTGTGGCGACCGCCTGGGGGAGTCCCACGGCGATGAGACCGACCGTGAGGGTCACCTCGACCGCGCCCACGCCGCCCGGTGTCGGCGCCGCGGAACCCAGCGCGTTGCCCGCGAGGAAGACGACCGCGACGCTGGCGATGCTGATCGACGTCGTCTCGTCGCCGAACGCCCGGACCGAGGCGTCCAGGCACAGGACGAAGCAGGCGGTCAGCAGGAGCATGCCGCCGATACCGGTGATCAGCTTCTGCGGGCGCTGCAGCACATCGAGCATGCGCGGCACCACACCCGCGAAGAGCGAGCGCACGCGCGTGACGACGAATTTCCGCAGGAACGGCACCGACGTCACGACCAGCATCAGCACCGCCACCGTCAGCAGACCCGCGATGACCGTGCGGGACGGCGACAGGGAGGGCGTCTTCTCGGTGCCGGTCAGATAGCCGAAGGCCAGCAGCATCAGGATGTGACAGCCCAGCCCGAACAGCTGCGACGCGCCGACGCTCGCCACCGCGAGCCCCGGCCGCACCCCGGCCCGCTGGAGGAACCGGGTGTTCAGCGCGACACCGCCCACCGCCGCCGGGGCGACGATCTTCACGAACGACCCGGCGACCTGTGCGGCCACGGTCCGCAGGAACGGCACCCGCTCCGGCACGAACCCCAGCAGCGCCATGGCCGCCGCGAAGTAGCTGGCCGCCGAGAACAGCACGGCCGCGGCCACCCAGCCCCATTCGGCGTTGGCGATCAGCGGCCCGAACTCGATGTGGGTGAGCTGGGTCAGCAGGAAGTACGCGCCGATGGCGCCGGCGATGAAACTGATCAGCGTGCGCGGGCGCACCCGCTCCAGGCGGGCCGGCTCCACCGGTGCCTGTGGCCTGATCCGCAGCACCTGGTGCCGGATCTGGGTGAGCAGATCCTCCTCGCGCGCCTCTTCCAGAGCCTCGTCCAGGGCCCGCTTCTCGGCCCGCTGCTCCGCGCGTGCGGCCTTCTTGTCGGGCTTGTCGAGCACGGGCCGTTCCGTGGTGTCCGCGGCCTGCTCCGCGCGCAGCAGCTTGGCCTGCCGGGACGCCTCCAGGACCGCCTCGCGTTCGCGTTCCGCGCGTTCCCGGGCCAGCCTGCGCAGGGTCCCGCGCGTGGAGCGGCTCAGCGCGATCGGCTGGAGCATCGGCAGGCAGTCCGCCACGGCGTCCGGTCCGAGCACGCTCACCGCGGAGGCCACCGCCCGCTCGGCACCCACCCGGAGGCCGAGCGTCACCAGCAGCTGGGAGATGTCCATGCGCAGCAGCAGATCGCCGGCCGCGATCTCGCCGACGCGCAGATCGGTGAGGACCACCGTGCCGGAACGATCCACCAGAATCGCGTCGCCCACCAGCCTGCGGTGCGCGATACGGCGGGACTGCAGCGCCCGCACCTGGTGCCAGGTGTCGCGCAGCAGCTCGTCGGTGATCTCCTCGTCCGGCAGCGAGTCGAGGGTGCGTCCGCCGATGTGCTCGTAGACGAGCATCACCGCGTCGGGGCCGAGTTCTGAGGTCGCGATCAGCTTGGGGGCGTTGGCCCCGGCGGCGATCGCCGCGTACGCCAGCAGCGCCTCCTGCTCCAGCGCCTGGCGCAGGGACGGGAGGCTGCTGCGGGTGGCGAAGCCCCGCAGAGTGAGATTGCGCCACGCGCGGTAGAAGAATCCCTGCGCCTGCTGCTCACGGTCGACCACCGTCACGTCCAGCGGCGGGCCGTCCTCCAGGGTGACGACGTAGCGGCGGCCCCGGTCGCCGGCCTCGGAGGCCTCCGCGGACTCCACGCGGGACGCGGTCACCGGCCGGAAGCCGACGGTCCGCAGACCTGCCATCAGGGTCCGTCCGGTGGGGCGCACATTGGGGGAACCGACCGCGTAGAGCGTGCCGTAGGCCACGGTCCAGCCGATCAGCACCGTCAGGATGATCGAGAACGGGGTGGTGTACCCGGTGACGAGCATCGAGAAGGCGTCGAGGAGCAGCACCACCCACAGCACGGCCCGCCATCTGGGTCTGCGGGACATCCCGACGGCCGTCATGTACGCGATCACCGGGGCCAGATAGCCGTGCACGGGATCGGTTAGGGCGTGGATGTCGCCGGGGGAGGGCTGGGTGAGCGCCTCCTGGATCGAGCCGGGGGCTGCCCGGGCGACCCACAGGTCGGTGGCCAGGGTCACCCCGTGCGCGAGGACGGCGGCGAGCACGCCGTCGGCGATCCGCAGCCCGTCGCGTTTGATCAGCCGTTCGATGGCGAACGCGACCGGCACGAGGAGGATCGCGATGCTGGACGCCAGGCCCGCGATCTTGATGAGCAGGTCGGGCGCCTGCCCGGTGCCCTTGTTGATGTCCTGTTCCAGGCCCGAGGTGGTGCCGTGGGCGAACGCGGCGATCGCCAGCAGCACGACGACGGCGAGTACGCCCACCAGGAGACGCATGAGGTCGGACGGGCGGTGCACGCGCGCGGGGAGCAGCGGTTCGTCGCCCTCGACCTCGTCGATGTGCACCGTGTCCGTGTCCTCGGAGTTGCCCGGCTTCTTCGAGTTGCCGGGATTGCCGGACTTGCCGGTGTTCTTCGGGTCGGTGTTCTTCGGGTCGGTGTTCGCGGCGTCCGGGCGCGACGAAGCCTCAGTGGTGCCCTCCGTGTCGTCGGGGTGTGCACCCTGCTGCTTCATCGTCTCTTCTTGATCTCGTATCACCAGTCACCGCCCGCATGATGGTGGCATGCCGTACCGGGACAAGGGGGCATCAGGGTCCATATGCGGGGCCGCACAGTCTGCCCGAAGCGCCGCCCCGGGGCGAGGCATACGCACGCGCGCGTGCGCGTCGCGTTGTCGGTGGGGTGGTGCAGGATGGGCCGATGAGCCAGGAGAGCCTTCCGTCCGATGCCGGTCCGCGCGCCGGGGACGCCCGCGCCGGAGCCGCTTCCGCCGAGGGCGCCCGCGCCGAGGACGCCCTGCCCGAGTACGCGGAACGGGTCCTCGAGGTGGCCGAGCTGATCCCGCCGGGCCGGGTCATGACGTACGGGGACGTGGCCGAGTGGCTGGGGGAGGGCGGCCCGCGTCAGGTGGGGCGGGTGATGGCCCTGTACGGGGGTGCCGTCCCCTGGTGGCGCGTCGTCCGGGCGGACGGCGTCCTGCTGCCGGGACACGAACTCAGAGCCCTCGCGCACTACCGCGCGGAGGGCACTCCGCTGAGGGAGGGGAGCCGGGCCGCCGAGGGCCACGTCCCGCGTCTCGACGTGAGACGCGCGAGGTGGGACGGCGGCGGACACACGGAGGGTCACACCTGACAGCTTCCGCCATCGGACGCCCCGCTGTGTGACCTGTGATCCGTACGGGGGAAGAAGGGCACCTCCGTGCCATGACGTACGTTCGTGAGGCGAGGGACATGCGTGCCGGATGTGCCCGGAGGGAAGAAGCGGAAGCCCTGCTTCCGCACTTTCCGTCGGCGTAGCGTCGGCTGCACGTGTCCCCCTCACCCCGCGGCCACCGCCCTCAACGCGCGGTGCAACGGCAACCAGCACACCCACCAGGACCGGCGAACCACGTGAGCTCCTCTTCCTCCACCAGCGACCTGTCGCACCCCCAGGTGCGGCGGGGGAACCGTGGCGCTTATCGACTGGTCCGTACCCCGCCGGCTCGCGTGAATCCCCCTCGACTGGACGCCGCACAGCGCTCCGTGGTTGACCACAGGACCGGCCCGCTGCTCGTCCTCGCCGGACCGGGCACCGGAAAGACGACCACCCTCGTCGAGTCCGTCGCCGCGCGTACTGCCCGCGGCGAGGATCCCGAACGCATCCTGGTGCTCACCTTCAGCCGCAAGGCCGCCGTCGAACTGCGCGACCGCATGGCGCTGCGCACGGGCGCCGCCCGCGCCCCCCAGGCGACCACCTTCCACTCCTTCTGCTACGCCCTGGTCCGCGCCCACCAGGACAGTGACCTGTTCGTGGAACCGCTGCGGCTGCTGTCCGGCCCGGAGCAGGACGTCACCGTCCGCGAGCTGCTCGCCGGACAGGTCGACCTGGAGAAGCTCGGGCTCGCCCACGTGCGCTGGCCGGACGAGCTGCGGGCCTGCCTGACCACCCGCGGCTTCGCCGACGAGGTCCGCGCGGTGCTCGCCCGCAGCCGTGAACTCGGGCTCGGCCCTGAGGCCCTGGACGACTTCGCCCGTCGCATCGGACGCCCCGACTGGCGCGCCGCCTCCGCCTTCCTCGCCGAGTACCTGGACGTCCTCGACCTCCAGGGCGTCCTCGACTATGCCGAACTGGTCCACCGGGCGGTGCTGCTCGCCGGCCGCCCCGAGGTCGCCGCCCGGCTCGCCGAGCAGTACGACGCGGTGTACGTCGACGAGTACCAGGACACCGATCCCGCCCAGGTACGGCTGCTGCACGCGCTGGCCGGCGGCGGCCGCACCCTCGTCGCCTTCGGCGACCCCGACCAGTCGATCTACGCCTTCCGGGGCGCCGACGTGAACGGCATCCTGGAGTTCCCCCACGCGTTCCCCCGCGCGGACGGCCGCCCGGCCCCGGTCGAGGTACTGCGCACCTCCCGCCGCTCCGGCGCGGCGCTGCTGGCCGCCACCCGGCTGGTGACCCAGCGCATGCCGCTGCCGCGCCTGCCCGCCGAGAAGGTCCGGGCCCACCGGGACCTCACCGCCGCGCGGGACGGCGGCCGTGTCGAGGCTTACACGTACCCGACGCCCGGCACGGAGCTGGACAACATCGCCGACATCCTGCGCCGCGCCCACCTGGAGGACGGCGTGCCGTGGAGCGACATGGCCGTCCTCGTCCGTGCCGGCTCGCGCACCATCCCCACGGTCCGGCGCGCGCTCACCTCGGCGGGCGTCCCCGTGGACGTCGACGGCAACGACGTGCCCCTGCGCCACGAGCCCGCGGTGGCTCCGCTGCTGACGGCCCTGCGCGCGGTGGCGACGGCGGAGGCGCGGCGCCGGGAAGCGGGCGAGGAGGGGGATCCGGAGCCCCGAGAGGCGGGCGAGGAGGGTGGTCCCGAGTCCAGTGACGGGGGCGAGGAGGGTGGTCCCGAGCCCAGTGACGCGGGCGAGGAGGGGGGTCCCGAGTCCAGTGACGCGGGCGAGGAGGGGGGGCCCGAGTCCAGTGACGCGGGTCGGGGCGAGGCCGCCGAGCCCTGCTGGCTCGACACCGAGACAGCGCTCACGCTGCTGACCTCGCCCCTCGCCGGTATGGACGCCGCCGATCTGCGCCGCCTCGGCCGTGCCCTGCGCGAGGAGGAGCGGACCGCCGGCAACCCCCTGCCGCCGCCGTCCGACGAGCTGCTCGCCCGGGCGCTCGCCGAACCGGAGCGGCTGGCCGTGCACGACCCCACGTACGCGCGCGGTGCCCAGCGTCTCGGGGCCCTGCTGCGCACCGCACGCGAACGCCTGGCGGCCGGCGGCACCGCCGAGGAGGCCCTGTGGGACCTCTGGAGCGGCACCCCCTGGCCGCAGCGCCTGGAACGCTCCGCGCGGCGCGGCGGCGCGGCCGGGCGCAACGCCGACCGGGACCTCGACGCCGTGTGCGCCCTGTTCGCGACCGCCGCACGCGCGGAGGAGCGCACCGGCGGCCGGGGCGCCCTGAACTTCCTCGAGGAGATCGAGGCGGAGGACATCGCCGCCGACACCCTCACGCGGCGCGCCGCCCGCCCCGACGCGGTGCGCCTGATGACCGCACACCGCTCGAAGGGCCTGGAGTGGCGCCTGGTCGTCGTGGCCGGCGTGCAGGAGGGGCTGTGGCCGGACCTGCGCCGCCGCGGCTCCCTGCTCGAAGCCGACCGCATCGGGCGCGACGGACTCGCCGAACCCCTCACCCCGGGCGCCCTGCTCGCCGAGGAGCGCCGCCTGTTCTACGTGGCCGCCACGCGCGCGCGTGAGCGGCTCGTCGTGACGGCGGTGAAGGCCCCGGCCGACGACGGCGACCAGCCCTCCCGGTTCCTCACCGAGCTCGGCGTCGAACCCAAGGACGTCACCGGCCGCCCGCGCCGCCCGCTGTCCGTGGCCGCGCTCGTGGCCGAGCTGCGTGCCACGACCGTGGACCCGCGTGTCTCCGAGGCTCTCAGGGAGGCCGCCGCCCGCCGGCTGGCCCGGCTCGCCGCCCTCGCCGACGAGGACGGCCGCCCGCTCGTGCCCGCCGCCCACCCCTACCGCTGGTGGGGCATGTTCGAAGCGACCGAGTCCAAGGTGCCGCTGCGCGACCGCGACCAGCCCGTCGTGCTCTCCGGCAGCGCCCTCGACCAGCTCGCCAACACCTGTGCACTCCAGTGGTTCCTCGGCCGCGAGGTGAAGGCCGACGCACCCGCCACCGCCGCCCAGGGCTTCGGCAACGTGGTGCACGTCCTCGCCGACGAGGTGGCCTCCGGGCGCACCCCGGCCGACCTCGACGTGCTCACGGAGCGCCTCGACTCCGTGTGGAACGCGCTCGCCTTCGACGCGCCGTGGAAGTCGGAGCAGGAGAAGGACAACGCGCGCGTGGCGCTCGAACGCTTCCTGAAATGGCACGTCGACTCCAACGGCGCCCGCACCGGACGCACCCCCGTGGCCAGCGAGCACGACTTCGACGTCACCCTGGAGGCGGGCGACTACCAGGTCCGCATCCGCGGCCAGATGGACCGCGTGGAGGCCGACGGCGAGGGCCGCGCCTACGTCGTCGACTTCAAGACCGGCAAACAGGCACCCACCGCCAAGGAGGTCGAGCGGCACCCGCAGCTCGCCGTCTACCAGCTCGCCGTCCGCGAAGGCGCGGTCGACGAGGTGTTCGACGGGACACGCCCCGAGCCGGGCGGCGCCGAGCTGGTCCAGCTGCGGCAGGGGGCGGCCAAGCGGGACGGCGGCGAGACGCTGCCCAAGGTGCAGGCACAGCAGCCGCTGGAGGGGGAGTGGGTCGGCGACCTGCTGGCCACCGCCGCCGGGAAGGTCCTCGACGAACGCTTCACGCCGAGCGCGGGCCAGCACTGCACCCACTGCGCCTTCCGCGCCTCGTGCAGCGCCCGGCCCGAAGGGCGGCATGTGGTCGAGTGACCGGCGGTCATCGCTCGTGCGACCGGCTCGCGTGACCCGTTCGTGCGACCGGCGTGATGCATCGCACCACCCGTGCCGACCTGCGGTTCTCCACCCCCGCAGATGCCGCCCGGCCTCCGTTGTCAGTGGCCGCCGCTAGCCTTCCTCGATGTGCCCGCACGTATCACCGACCCCGAGCAGCTCAAGGAGCTCCTCGGCATCCCGTTCACCCCGGAGCAGACGGCCTGCATCACCGCGCCGCCCGCCCCGCAGGTGATCGTGGCCGGAGCCGGGTCGGGCAAGACCACGGTGATGGCGGCGCGCGTGGTCTGGCTGGTCGGCACCGGCCAGGTCGCCCCCGAACAGGTGCTCGGCCTCACCTTCACCAACAAGGCCGCAGGTGAACTCGCCGAACGCGTCCGCAAGGCGCTGATCAAGGCCGGCGTCACCGACCCCGACGCCATCGACCCGGACAACCCGCCGGGCGAGCCGGTGATCTCCACGTACCACGCCTTCGCGGGCCGCCTGCTGACCGACCACGGCCTGCGCATCGGCCTGGAGCCCACCTCCCGCCTGCTCGCCGACGCCACCCGCTACCAGCTCGCGGCGCGGGTACTGCGCGAGGCACCCGGCCCCTACCCGGCCCTCACCCGCTCCTTCCCCGACCTCGTCGGCGACCTGCTCACCCTCGACGCCGAGCTCTCCGAGCACCTCGTACGCCCCGAGGACCTGCGCGCGTACGACACCGAGCTGCTGGCCACCCTGAAGCACCTCAAGCTCACCAACGCCGATCTGCGCAAGGTCCCCGAAGCGGCCGCCGCCCGGCGCGAACTCGCCGACCTGGTGCTGCGCTACCGCGCCGCCAAACGCGAACGCGACCTGCTCGACTTCGGCGACCAGATCGCCCTGTCGGCCCGGCTCGCCGCCATCCCCGAGGTCGGCCGCACCCTGCGCGAGGAGTTCCGCGTGGTGCTGCTCGACGAGTACCAGGACACCTCGGTCGCCCAGCGCGTCCTGCTCGCCGGACTGTTCGGCGGCGGCACCGGACACCCGGTGACCGCCGTCGGCGACCCGTGCCAGGCGATCTACGGCTGGCGCGGCGCCTCCGTGGCCAACCTCGACGACTTCCCCGAGCACTTCCCGCACCCCGACGGCCGGCCGGCAACCCGCCAGTCGCTCAGCGAGAACCGCCGCAGCGGCGGCCGCCTGCTGGACCTCGCCAACGGCCTCGCCGAACCCCTGCGTGCCCTGCACGCGGGCGTGGAGGCCCTCCGCCCGGCCACCGGCGCCGAACGCGACGGCACGGTCCGCTGCGCCCTGCTGCGCACCCACGCCGAGGAACTCGACTGGATCGCCGACTCCATCGCCCACCTCGTCCGCACCGGGAAGGCGCCCGGCGAGATCGCCGTGCTGTGCCGCACCGCGACCGACTTCGCCGAGATCCAGGCCGCCCTGGTCGCCCGGGACGTGCCGGTGGAGGTCGTCGGCCTGTCCGGGCTGCTGCACCTGCCGGAGATCGCCGACCTGGTCGCCGTCTGCGAGGTGCTCCAGGACCCCGGCGCCAACGCCTCCCTGGTACGGCTGCTGACCGGCCCGCGCTGGCGCATCGGCCCGCGCGACCTCGCCCTGCTGGGGCGCCGCGCCCGGCTGCTCGTCTCGCACGCGCGCGTGGAGGGCGACGACGACCCCGACCGGCGTCTCGCCGAGGCCGTCGAAGGAGTCGACCCGGCCGAGGTGATCTCCCTCGCCGACGCCCTCGACACCTTCCTGGAGACCCCGCTGGACGGCCACGGCGACGACGACGGGCTGCCCTTCTCGCCGGACGCGCGCGTGCGCTTCGCCCGCCTCGCCGCCGAGCTGCGCGACCTGCGCCGCTCCCTGGCCGACCCCCTGATGGACGTCCTGCACCGCGTCCTCGCCGTCACCGGCCTCGAGGTCGAGCTGTCGGCGTCCCCGCACGCACTGGCCGCCCGCCGCCGGGAGACCCTGTCCAACTTCCTCGACATCGCCGCCTCCTTCGCCGCCGGCGACAGCGAGGCGACCCTGCTCGCCTTCCTCGGCTTCCTGCGCACCGCCGCCCAGTACGAGAAGGGCCTCGACAACGCGCTGCCGGGCGGTGAGAACACCGTCAAGGTGCTCACCGCGCACAAGTCCAAGGGCTTGGAATGGGACGTCGTGGCCGTCCCCGGCCTCGTCACCGGCACCTTCCCCAGCAGCCAGGGCCGCGAGAAGTGGACCGCCCAGGGCAAGGTGCTCCCGCACGAGCTGCGCGGCGACGCGGACACCCTGCCCGACGTCGTCTCCTGGGACTCCCGGGGCATGAGGGACTTCCACGAGGCCATGAAGGAACACCAGCACACCGAGGAGCTGCGCCTCGGCTACGTCACCTTCACCCGGCCCCGCTCCCTGCTGCTCGGCTCCGGCCACTGGTGGGGGCCCTCCCAGAAGAGGCCGCGCGGCCCCTCCGAGTTCCTCCAGGCCCTCTACGAGCACTGCGCCGCCGGGCACGGGGAGATCGAGGCCTGGGCGGACGAACCCGCCGAGGACGAGGAGAACCCCGCCCTGCACCGGCCCGCCGACGACCAGGTGTGGCCCCTGCCCCTCGACGCCGCAGCGCTCGCCCGACGCCGTGCCGCGGCCGAGACCGTCCTGGCCCACCTCGACGACCTCGCCACCCGCACGGAGGGACACCCCACCGCCGTACACGACCCTGACGTCTACGACGACCCCGACTGGCCCCCGCCACCGGACGACGACTCCGAGGAGGGCGGCCCCTTCCCGGAGGAGGACGACCCGTTCCTGGACGAGCCCTTCCCGGACGACGGCGGGGCCTTGCCGGCCCCCGTGCCTGACGAGGGCGACGCCTTGCCGGCCCCCGTCCAGGACGACCGCCCGTCCCGCGACCCCGGCCGCCCGACCGTGCCCCACCAGGCCACCGCACCGGAGCCCGTGCGCCGAACGGCCGCTCCTCACGGCACCGAGGGCTCCCGCCTCACCCCGGAGGAAGCCCGCACGGTCGCCTCCTGGGACCGCGACCTCGACGCCCTCACCGGGGAGCTGCTGCGCGCCCGCGAGAGCGTCACGGAGGTCGAGCTGCCCGCCTCGCTCACCGCCTCCCAGCTGCTGCGCCTGGCCACCGACCCGGACGGCTTCGCACGGGAGCTGGCCCGCCCCATGCCCCGCCCGCCGCAGCCGGCCGCCCGCCGCGGCACCCGCTTCCACGCCTGGGTCGAATCCCGCTTCGAGGAACTGACCCTGCCCATGCTGGAGCCGGACGAGCTGCCCGGCAGCGAGGCCGAGATCGCCGACGAACGCGACCTCCAGGCCCTCAAGGACGCCTTCGAACGCACCGAGTACGCCCACCGCACGCCGTACCGTGTGGAGGCGCCCTTCCAGCTGGCCATCGCCGGACGCGTCATCCGCGGCCGCATCGACGCCGTCTACAAGACCGGTGAGGGCGAGCAGGCGGAGTACGAGATCGTCGACTGGAAGACCAACCGCGCACCCACCGCCGACCCCCTCCAGCTCGCCGTCTACCGGCTCGCCTGGGCCGAGCAGCAGGGCGTGCCCCCGGAGTCCGTCACGGCCGCGTTCCTGTACGTGCGCACCGGCGAGGTGGTACGGCCCGAGGCGCTGCCGGACCGCGCGGCGCTGGAGCGGCTGCTGCTCGAGGAGCCGGTCGGTGAGATACCGCACGCCGAGGACGTCGGTGCGGGCCGATAGGCTCGTGACCATGAGCCAGCCCGTTGACAGTGCCGTCAGCGCCGTCCGTACGTACATCGATCAGCACCGCGCCGCCTTCCTCGACGACCTCGCCGCATGGCTGCGCATCCCCTCCGTGTCGGCCCAGCCCGAACACGCCGCCGACGTGCACCGCAGCGCCGAATGGCTCGCCGCCAAGCTCAAGGAGACCGGCTTCCCTACCGCCGAGGTCTGGCAGACCCCGGGTTCCCCGGCCGTCTACGCCGAGTGGCCCTCCGCCGACCCCGAGGCGCCCACGGTGCTGGTCTACGGCCACCACGACGTGCAGCCCGCCGCCCGCGCGGACGGCTGGGACAGCGAGCCCTTCGAACCCGTCGTCAGGGGAAACCGCCTCTACGCGCGCGGGGCGGCCGACGACAAGGGGCAGGTGTTCTTCCACACCCTCGGCGTCCGGGCCCACCTCGCGACCACCGGCCGCACCACCCCGGCGGTGCACCTGAAGCTGCTGATCGAGGGCGAGGAGGAGTCCGGTTCGCCGCACTTCCGGGCGCTCGTCGAGCAGCACGCCGAGCGGCTCGCCGCCGACGCCGTGATCGTCTCCGACACCGGTATGTGGTCCGAGGACACCCCCACCGTGTGCACCGGCATGCGCGGTCTCGCCGAGTGCGAGATCAGGCTGTACGGCCCCGACCAGGACATCCACTCCGGTTCCTTCGGCGGTGCCGTCCCCAACCCGGCCACCGTCGTCGGCCGCCTCGTCGCCGCCCTGCACGACGAGCACGCGCGCGTGGCGATCCCCGGGTTCTACGACGGTGTGGTCGAGCTCACCGACCGCGAGCGGGAGCTCTTCGCCGAGCTGCCCTTCGACGAGCGGCAGTGGCTGGCCACCGCCAGGTCCCACGGCACGGCGGGGGAGGCGGGATACAGCACCCTGGAGCGCATCTGGGCCCGTCCGACCGCGGAGGTCAACGGCATCGGCGGCGGCTACCAGGGCCCGGGTAGCAAGACGATCATCCCGTCCTCCGCCCTGGTGAAGCTGTCCTTCCGGCTGGTCGCCGGACAGGATCCCGGCCACATCGAGAAGTGCGTCCGCGACTGGGCGGCCGCTCAGGTGCCCGACGGCGTCCGCTGCGAGATCACCTTCAGCTCCGCCACGCGCCCGTGCCTGACGCCACTGGACCACCCGGCCCTGCAGTCCGTGGTCCGCGCGATGGGACGGGCCTTCGAGAAACCGGTCCGCTTCACGCGCGAGGGCGGCTCCGGCCCCGCAGCCGACCTCCAGGACGTCCTCGGCGCACCCGTGCTCTTCCTCGGCATCTCCGTCCCGTCCGACGGCTGGCACGCCCCGAACGAGAAGGTCGAGCTCGATCTGCTCCTCAAGGGCGTCGAGACCTCCGCCCACCTGTGGGGCGACCTCGCCGAGCACTGGCGGCACGACCCCTGACCGCCCGACCCGCCCTGAGTGCCGATCCGGCCCCGCGCGTGTCCGACCGGCCCCTGGGCGTCGGACCGGCCCCCGGGCGTCCGAACCGGCCGCCCGCGCGGGGCACACTGGAAGCACCCCGCCCCGCAGCCCGGAGCGCCGCCGGACAGGTCGCCTCCCGCCCATGTCCCGCGTCCCGCCGAACCGCCCGCCGACCCAATCCGTTCCACCGGGGGAGTTGGAAGCACCCGTGACCACCTGGACCGACCACACAGCCGACCGTCCCATCTCGCTCACCGCCCCCAGCGGCATCGACCGCGCCGCACACCACCGGCTCGACGAGGCATGGCTCGCGGCGGCGTGGAGCCACCCCTCGACGCGCTGCTTCGTGGTCTCCGGCGGCCAGGTCCTCATCGACGAGACGGCCGACGGGCGCACCGAACTCGTCATGACGCCCTCCTTCGAGGCCCCGCTCACGGAGGCCCACCGCTACTTCCTGGGCATCGACGAGGACGGCGTCAGCTACTTCGCCCTCCAGAAGGACTCCCTGCCCGGCCGCATGGACCAGTCCGCTCGCCCGGCCGGCCTGCGCGAGGCGGGCCTGCTGCTGTCGCCGCGGGACGCCGGGCTCATGGTGCACGCCGTCGGCCTGGAGAACTGGCAGCGCACCCACCGCTTCTGCTCCCGCTGCGGCGAGCGCACCGTCATCGCCGCGGCCGGTCACATCCGGCGCTGCACGGCCTGCGGCGCCGAGCACTACCCGCGCACGGACCCCGCCGTGATCATGGCGGTCACCGACGAGGACGACCGCATCCTGCTCGGCCGCCAGGTCCACTGGCCCGAGGGCCGCTTCTCCACGCTCGCCGGATTCGTCGAGCCCGGCGAGTCCATCGAGCAGTCGGTGCGCCGCGAGGTGCACGAGGAGGTCGGCATCAGCGTCGGCGAGGTCGAGTACATCGCCAGCCAGCCCTGGCCCTTCCCCTCCAGCCTCATGCTCGGCTTCGTCGCCCGCGCCACCACGACCGAGATCAACGTCGACGGGGACGAGATCCACGAGGCCCGCTGGTTCTCCCGCGACGAGCTGACCGCCGCCTTCGAGTCCGGAGAGGTGCTCCCGCCCTACGGCATCTCGATCGCGGCCCGCCTGATCGAACGCTGGTACGGCAAGCCGCTGCCGACCCGGAGCTTCGTCTGAGGACGCCGAGAGGGGCCGTCCCGACCAGGGACGGCCCCTCTCGGTGCCAGGCGCTCAGGCGCCGATCTTCTGCTTCACCTGCGCCAGCGACGGGTTCGTCAGCGTCGAGCCGTCCGGGAAGAGGACGGTGGGCACCGTCTGGTTTCCGCCATTCGCCTTCTCCACGAAGGCCGCGGACTCCGGGTCCTGCTCGATGTTGATCTCGGTGTACGCGATGCCTTCGCGGTCCAGCTGGCTCTTCAGCCGGCGGCAGTAGCCGCACCACGTGGTGCTGTACATCGTCACAGTACCCAGCATGTCTTCTCGCGCTCCTTCGGCGGCTCGGGAAAGTCGGTGCTGTGAAGGGAACGTACTTGAAAGCGCCACCATTCCCTCGGGCGGTGCGGCACCCCGACGCCCCTGCGTGACGCCTGCCGCATCGGCCGGCGTGCGCCTGTCGCATCCGCCGACGTGACGCCTGCCGCATTAATACGACTGCGAGCCCCTGCCTGTGGACAACCGGCTCACCCGTCTCCCGCGACCTGGCAGCATGGCCATGTGACAGCAGCAACGCACTCCCCCCTCTTCCCGCAGGTACCTGACTCGGCCGACGCGGTGCTCGAAGGGCTCGACCCCGAGCAGCGCGAGGTCGCCACCGCGCTGCACGGCCCGGTGTGCGTGCTGGCCGGTGCCGGTACGGGCAAGACCCGGGCGATCACCCACCGGATCGCCTACGGGGTGCGGGCCGGCATCCTCCAGCCGTCCAGCGTGCTCGCCGTCACCTTCACCAACCGTGCCGCGGGCGAGATGCGCGGCCGGCTGCGCCAGCTCGGCGCCGTCGGTGTCCAAGCCCGGACGTTCCACTCGGCCGCCCTGCGGCAGCTGCAGTACTTCTGGCCGAAAGCGATCGGTGGGCCCATGCCCCGGCTCGTCGACCGCAAGGTCCAGCTCGTCGCCGACGCGGCCGCCGCCTGCCGCATCCGGCTCGACCGCGGCGAGCTGCGGGACGTCACCACCGAGATCGAGTGGTCCAAGGTCACCCAGACCGTGCCGGCCGACTACGCGCCCGCGGCGGCGAAGGCCGGCCGCGAGACGCCCCGCGACCCCGCGGAGATCGCCCAGCTCTACACCGCGTACGAGGACCTCAAGCGGGAACGCGGAGTGATCGACTTCGAGGACGTGCTGCTGCTCACCGTCGCCGTCCTGCAGGACCGGCACGACGTCGCCGAACAGGTCCGCGCCCAGTACCAGCACTTCGTCGTCGACGAGTACCAGGACGTCAGCCCCCTGCAGCAGCGTCTGCTGGAGCTGTGGCTCGGCGACCGGGAGAACCTGTGCGTGGTCGGCGACGCCAGCCAGACGATCTACTCGTTCACGGGCGCAACCCCGGACCACCTCCTCGACTTCCGCACCCGCCACCCGGGCGCCACCGTCGTCAAGCTCGTGCGTGACTACCGCTCCACCCCCCAGGTGGTCCACCTCGCCAACGGCCTGCTCGCGCAGGCCCGCGGCCGCGCCGCCGACCACCGCCTGGAACTCGTCTCCCAGCGCGCCCCGGGACCCGAGCCGGTCTTCACCGAGTACACCGACGAACCGGCCGAGGCGGAGGGCGCCGCGCACCGGATCAGGGAACTGATCGACTCCGGCGTCCCGGCGAGCGAGATCGCCGTGCTGTTCCGCACCAATTCCCAGTCCGAGACCTACGAGCAGGCCCTCGCGGACGCCGGGGTGCCCTACCAGCTGCGCGGCGCCGAGCGCTTCTTCGACCGCCCCGAGGTGCGCAAGGCGATCGCCGCCCTGCGCGCCGCGGCCCGCTTCGGCGGCAACGACCGCCTCCTCGACGACGCCGTCGACCTGCCCTCCCAGGTGCGCGCGGTGCTCTCCGGCGAGGGCTGGACGTCCGAGCCCCCGGCGGGCTCGGGCGCGGTGCGCGAGCGCTGGGAGTCCCTGGCCGCGCTGGTGAACCTCGCCCAGGACTTCGCCGCCGCCAGACCCGGAGCGGCCCTCCCCGATCTCGTCGTCGAACTCGACGAGCGGGCCGGCGCGCAGCACGCCCCGACGGTCCAGGGCGTCACCCTCGCCTCCCTGCACTCGGCCAAGGGACTGGAGTGGGACGTCGTCTTCCTGGTGGGCGTCGCCGAAGGCATGATGCCGATCACCTACGCAAAGACGGACGAGCAGATCGAGGAGGAGCGCCGCCTCCTCTACGTCGGTGTCACCCGGGCCCGTGAGCGCCTGCACCTGTCCTGGGCCCTGTCCCGCTCCCCGGGCGGGCGCCCGAACCGCCGCCCCAGCCGCTTCCTCGACGGACTGCGCCCCGGGTCGACCGGCACGAGCGGCCGGGGCGCTGCCGCCGGCGGCACGGGAGGCGTGGAGCGTGGCGTCCCGGCGTCGCGGACCGGCTCCGCGGCCGTCGCCGGCCCGAGACACCGCCGGCGCAGTCCCGCCCGCTGCCGGGTCTGCGGGCGCACGCTGACCGACGCCGGCGACATGAAACTGATGCGTTGCGAGGACTGCCCCTCCGACATGGACGAGGGGCTCTACGAGCGGCTGCGCGAGTGGCGTGCCGAGCAGGCGCGGCGCAGCGGGCAGCCCGCCTTCTGCGTCTTCACCGACAAGACGCTGATGGCGATCGCCGAGTCCGCGCCCGAGGACGACCACGAACTCGCCCGCATCCCCGGGGTGGGGATGCGCAAGCTGGGCCGCTACGGCGCCGACGTTCTGGCCATCTGCGCAGGCCGAGAGGTCACCGGGGAACAGGATCCGGACTGATCCCAACTCGTCGAAAAAATAGTTTGCGCATGCCCCAGCAATCCCCATAGGTTCTTAGGCACGAGAGCAGCGGCCTTCTCGGAGGCCCTGATTCCGTGTTGTACTTGCATATCCGCCGGACTGGCTCACCCCAGTCCCCCGATGCGCCGAGAGGAGGCGAGTCCAGTGATCAGCATCAACATCAGCTCCGACGTCAAACTGACCGATCGCTCGGCCGTCTCCCTGTGCATGCTCGGCGCCTCGAACCAGGGCACCGGTGTGTCCGGCCTCCGTGCCGCACGCCTGGCGTCCTCCATTGCTCCCGCGGGCCTTGTCGTCCGTGAGCGCAATGAGCGACCGACCGAGGCACTGGAAGCGGTAGTGGCACAGGCGCAGGCCTATGCCTTTGCGGCGACCGGTGCCGGATTCCGGAAGCAGACGACGCAGCACCACCTGATGTGGGCCTTCCGTGGGCCAGAACCCTGGAGTGATCCAGCCTGATGCGATCAGGCCGGCGCCTTCAGGGCCGCGGAACCCCACCCGGGATCCGCGGCCCTTCTGTTTGTCCAGCGACGTGGACGACAGCGCGAAGGGGCCTCGGGACAAGAAAAGAACCCGGTACCAGCCGCCAACCCGGCCAACCGGCCGGACACGACCAGACGAGGAAGACGAACCGTGCAACTCGAAGCGCACGCCCCGTCCGTACCGCCTTCCGACACGATCCCCAAGCCCGGCTCCACGGAGGACCCGACCTTGACTCCGCTCACCGCGCTCACCGCGCTCGACGACGCCATCGAGAACCTCGGCGTGCCCGTCCCCTGCCGCTCCTACGACCCGGAGGTCTTCTTCGCCGAGTCGCCGGCGGACGTCGAGTACGCCAAGTCCCTCTGCCGCACCTGCCCGCTGATGGAGGCCTGCCTCGCCGGCGCCAAGGAGCGGCGTGAGCCCTGGGGCGTCTGGGGTGGCGAGCTGTTCGTCCAGGGGGTTGTCGTTGCCCGGAAGCGGCCGCGTGGTCGCCCGCGGAAGAACCCGGTCACGGCATGAACACCGCAGGAACGATCGACCGCCCCCTCACGCACGACCCCCAGAAGCAGGCCCCGATGATGCCGTCCACTCACGAGCCCGCAGGCTCCGCGACCGAAGACTTCACCACCAGCGGCGCGAACGACTCGCGCCAGAACAGGACCCGAGAGATGCAACTCATCCCAGAAGCCCTGGCCCGTGCGCATATGCACGAGCGACTGCACGAGGCGGAGCGGGAGCGCCAGGCCGTGCGCCTGGTGGCCGCGCGCCGCATGCAGCGCCGTGCCGAGCGTGCCTCCCGGCGCGCCCGACGTGCGCTCGCCATGGCCGTCATGCAGTAACCGAAACCACCTGAAGCGGTGACCTCCCGCCCGGGAGGAGAGCTTTCCCGCGGGGGCCGGTCCGTGCCGAACGGAGCGGTCCCCGCGGTGCGTTGTCCCGGTCACGGCGTTATCGTCGCCGGATGAGCAGTGACCCGGGTGACCGTCACGACGGCTCCGCGGCGCAGCCGGAGCCCGTGGTGTGCGCCCGCTGCGGAGCGCGGGCCGACGGCCCGCAGCCCACCTGGACCTTCTCCGTGGAGGACGGTGCCCGCCGGCACTACTGCGAGACGTGCTCCCGGGAGAACCTGCGCGCGATCGAAGGCCGCCTGGACTCCCAGTGGTGGTAGCGGCCGGTGCGCTGCCTGCGCCTCACGCCTCGGCCGCCGCCTCCTCCTCGACCGGCTCCTCGGGCAGGAATCCCGGCAGCCACTCCTGAAGCTCCTCACGCAGCCGCACCGTGGCGCCCAACTGGCACAGCACACCGATCGTGCTCAGCGTCACCCGGTGGATCAGCAGATACGCCGGCGGCAGATTGAGCTGCTTGGCCAACTGGTAGGCGGGGGAGCGGGGGTCGGCGACACGGGCCGCCTGACTGCGCATCCAGCCGCGGGTGAAGGTGAACTCCTCGACCTGCGCCGGTTCGATGATCGGCAGCAGGTAGTCGAGGACCGCGTCGGGGTCCAGCTCTATGGTCTCCTTGACGAAGCCCTCCGCGCAGAGCATCTCGTAGACGGCCTCGGCCTCGCCGTCCAGCGTCATGCGCAGTGCCTCGCCGATCGTGGCGGGCAGCCCGCCCGGGAGGCGGTCGACCGTACCGAAGTCCAGGACGCCCAGACGCCAGTCGTCCTCGCCGCCCGGCCCGCCGGGCAGCAGACGGAAGTTGCCCGGGTGCGGGTCGGCGTGCAGCAGGCCCGTGCGGGCCGGACCGGAGAACAGGAAGCGCGCGAGGAGCTGGCCGGCCCGGTCCCGCTGTTCCTCGGTGCCGTCCGAGATGATCTCCGACAGCGGGATGCCGTCCATCCACTCGGTGATCAGCACCTGCTCGCACTGGTGGACCACATGCGGCACGACGACGTCCGGATCGTCCGTGAACTCGTCGGCGTGGGCCTGCTGAGCCTGCGCCTCCAGGCCGTAGTCCAGCTCCTCCGAGACCCGGTCCCTGAGTTCCGCGATCAGCGGCTTCACATCCATGCCCGGCACCAGCGGTCCCAGGAGACGGGCGAAGCGGCTCAACTGGTTCAGGTCGGACAGCAGGGCCTCGCCCGCGCCCGGGTACTGCACCTTCACCGCGACCTCGCGGCCGTCGTGCCAGACGCCCCGGTGCACCTGGCCGATGGAGGCGGCTGCGGCGGGTTTGTCCTCGAACTCGAGGAAGAGATCGTGCCAGTCCTTGCCGAGCCGCTCGTCCAGCACCGCGTGCACGGTACGCGTCGGCATCGGCGGGGCCGCCTCCTGCAGCTTGGTGAGCGCCGCGCGATAGGGGCCGGCGACCTCCTCGGGCAGCGCCGACTCGAACACCGACAGGGCCTGGCCGAACTTCATCGCCCCGCCCTTGAGCTCGCCGAGCACCTTGAACAACTGCTCCGCGGTGCGCTGCTGCAGCTCACGGCCGACGATCTCCGCGGACTCGCCCACGATCCGCTTGCCGAGTCCCCACGTCGCCCGCCCGGCGAAGCCGAGCGGGAGCGCGGCCAGCTTGGCGGTCCTGGTGACCGCCTTGCGGGGAAGATCAGACATGCGCCCTCCAAGTCCCTGCCGGCCGCTGTGCGTCCGCCTCATGGAGCGAACCCTCCGACGGCCCGTGCATGGCCATTGTCTCGTGCGACGGGCCCTCCCCGGAGGTGTGTTCTCCCTTACCTTTCTCAGCCGCTCCGCACGGGCAGGCCGGATGCGGCCAGACCGGCCGCGCATGCCAGGTCAGGTGTGGGACCGACACCTCCCACCGGGCGTCCGCACTGGACGGAACCCGGCCGTCCAGAAAGGCGAGCGCGTGGGCGGCCGCCAGTCCGGCCACCGTAGTGGCCAGCGTCAGTTCGCAGGCCACCGTCCGGCGCTGCCTCCCGGAGCGCCACTGCGCCACCAGGCGTGGCCAGGCCGGATCCCGGTCGGTGCGGTCCTGCTGAAGACAGCCCGCGCAGCTCGTCTCGCCCGGCAGGACGAGCGGACCGACCACACCGGTTCCCTCCACCACCCCGGCGTAGAGATGAGGGGTCCCGGAGGACAGCAGGGCCTCGGCGGAGAGCGGGTCGGGCGCGTGCACGGCGACGTCGTCCCGCGGGGCGAGGACCACCAAGGAGAAGCCGGGGTCCTCCTGCGCGAGCCGTGACCGCGCGGTCCTGCGTGGCGGCCGGTCCGGAGCGGCCCGGCGCACGACACGGCGAGCCGCCTCGTCCCGGCGTTCGCCGACGGCCTCGGCGGGCAGCCCGCCCGGAGCGACGTCCCAGGGCTCGACCTGTCCGACGTCCCGCACATCGACCTCGCCCACGCCGGCCCCCGACAGCAGCGCCGCCAGCACCGAGCCCACCCGGCCCGCGCCCCGCACCTGCACCCGTGCGTCGCGCCGGGCCGCCAGCCGCCCGAGGGCCTCGCCCGGTTCGGACGTGGTCAGGGACAGCGAGGCCAGATCGGGGCCCAGCCGCTCCATGGCCGCCCGTTTCTCGCGCAGGGCGTCGGCGGCCGGCCCACCGCCCCGTGAGTCGTCCAGGAGCCCGGCCCGGGCCAGCCTTCTCACCAGCCGGTCGACCTGGCCTTCGGGAAGATCCATGCGCGGACCCTCCTGGCGCAGCAGTTCCAGGCCACGCGTGCCGTCGAGCAGTTCGAGGAAGCTGCCCGTCGCCGTGTCCATCGGCCCCACTGTGAGCGCGTGCGCCGGTGTCATCCCGAACTGCACCGTGTTGAGGTCGCGCCACCCGCGCCTGAGCGCGGGCTTCACCATCGGATGCATCACAGTCCCCCGTGTGCCTCGGTCGTCCCTCGGTCGTCCCCGTGTTCCGGCCGGGCCCGCTCGGGGCCCGACGAGTGCCAGCATGCCCGGATGCGCGGGCGGCTGCCGAAAGTTGTCCACAGGCGAGTGGATTCGTCGTACAAATCCGACGCCCAGGTGGGAGGAACGGCATCGAACGGTTCCGGAGCCGGGACTTCCCCGGGCGCAGCGGGTACGGTCGGGGCGTGCCCGCCGACCCACTGCACCGCGCCGGAAAGCCACAGCGCAGCACGACGAGCCAGCCGACGAGCGGTTCACGGGCGAGCGCGATCGAGGTCCGCAGGAGCGCCCGCCGACGCAGAACGGTCTCCGCGTACCGCGAGGGCGATCGCACCGTCGTGCTCATCCCCGCCCGGATGTCCGAGGCGGAGGAGCAGCGCTGGGTCACCGTCATGCTCGACAAGCTGGCCGCACAGGAGAGCAGGCGGGCCCTCGGTGACGCGCAGCTGACCGAGCGGGCGCAGCGCCTCTCCGCACAGTACTTCGACGGGCGGGCCCGGCCCGCCTCCGTGCGCTGGGTGACCAACCAGAACACCCGCTGGGGCTCGTGCACCCCGTCCGACGGCAGCATCCGTCTGTCGCACCGGCTGCAGGGCATGCCCGAGTACGTCGTCGACTACGTCCTGTGCCACGAACTGGCTCATCTGCTGGTGCCCGGGCACGGGCCGCGCTTCTGGCGGCTGCTGGAGGCGTATCCGAAGACCGAGCGGGCCCGCGGGTACCTCGAAGGCGTGGTCGCGGCCGAGCGGCTGCCGCACGTGCCGGCCGCGCGCGACGAGTGAACCCTGCCGCCGGGCGGCCGGCAGGCCGACGAGCGTTGTGTACCGGGTCTGTACCGACTTCATCCGGTGTCCGGATTTGCCGTTAGCCTGGCGCGACGCACTCACATTCGGGATGGGGGACGGTCGTACGCATGGCCAGGGAATTCCAACGCGGCCACAAGGCCAGGATCAGTGATCTCACGGCGGGCACGGATCTGTACGTAGGCGTGCAGATCTCCGGCCCCGGGCTGACCTTCGACATCAGCTGCTTCGGTCTCGATGCCGACGAACGGCTCTCGGACGACCGGTACTTCATCTTCTACAACCAGCCGAAGTCCCCGGAGGAGTCCATTCAGCTCCTGGGCGCCCAGGCGGGCGACACGGAGTCGTTCCGGGTCACCCTCGATCGGATCCCCCAGCAGATCAGAAGGCTGTCCTTCACGGCGACGCTCGACGGCGCCGGGCAGATGTCCCAGGTCGGCCCCGGCTACCTCCGCATCGTCGCGGGCGGCGAGGAGGTCGCCCGCTACTCCTTCGACGGCTCGGAGTTCACCACCGAGCGGGCCGTGATGCTGGGCGACTTCTACTTCAAGGACGTATGGCGGTTCGCCGCCGTCGGCCAGGGATTCGACGGCGGTCTCGACGCGCTGCTGAAGAACTTCGGCGGCGAGGTGGCCGAGGAGGAGCCGGCCGCCCCGCAGCAGCAGCCGCAGGCCGGCGGCGCCGCGCCCGGCTTCGCCCCGCCCGCGCAGACCGGCGCACCGCCGGCGTTCGGCGCGCCCGGCGGCGCACCGGCACCGGCTGCGGCGCCCACGCCGCCCCCCGCCCCCCAGCCCGCCGCGCAGGGCTTCGCGCCCCCGCCCGGCGCCACCCCGCCACCGGCGCCCGCGCCCAACGTGCACGCCGCGCCGACCATCGTCGCGCCCATGCACACCCCGCCCGGCGGTTCCCCGGTGCCGCCGCCGGCCCCGGCGCCCGCGCCGTACGGCCAGCCGGGCCAGCAGCCGCCGCCCCCTCCGGGGTACGGCCAGCCCGCCCCCGGCCAGACCGCGCCCCTGCCACCCGGATACGGCGCCGGTCCGCAGGCACCCCAGGCGCCCGCGCCGCCGCCCGGTTACGGCCAGCCGACCCCGCCGCCCGGCTACGGCCAGCAGCCGCCACCCGGCCAGATCCCCGGACAGATGCCCGGCCAGATCCCTGGTCAGCAGGCGCCCTACGGGGCGCCGCAGGGCGCTCCCCAGGGGGCACCGCAGGGTCCGGGCGT
This sequence comes from Streptomyces sp. NPDC052012, assembly GCF_040689265.1. Lineage (NCBI taxonomy): Bacteria > Bacillati > Actinomycetota > Actinomycetes > Kitasatosporales > Streptomycetaceae > Streptomyces > Streptomyces sp. NPDC052012. The sequence continues at coordinate 17,644 of NZ_JBFAXA010000025.1, read as the reverse complement.
GCTCGGCGCCCTCCAGCAGTTCAAGGAGACGCCCACCGGGCAGCGCTGGACCCCGCAGAACCGCAAGCTCATCCGCGTCGACCTCGGCGTCGGCGGACAGCCGGTGCTGGCCCGCCAGGGCAGCATGGTGCTCTACCAGGGCAAGGTCGACTTCAGCTACAAGGGTGCCGGTTTCACCGGCCGCATCGTCGGCAACGCCACCGGCCAGGAGATGCAGCTGATGCGCTGCACCGGCCAGGGCCAGGTGTTCTTCGCCGAGAACTCCACGATGCTGCACCCCATCGAGCTCCAGGGCGACGCCGTGTGCGTCTCCGCCGAGAACGTCCTCGCCTTCGACGAGGGCCTGCAGTACGAGGTCCGCCGCATCGAGGGGCACGGCATCCCCGGCGGTGCGCTGTTCACCATGCAGTTCCAGGGCACCGGCACCATCGTCGTGAAGACCCACGGCGTGCCCGTCGTGCTGCCCGTCACGCCCACCACCTTCGCCGACTGCAACGCCGTCGTCGCCTGGTCGGCCGCCTCCCAGGTGGTCGTCTCCAGCCAGGTGCGCATGCGCCGCAACTCCTACCCCGGCGACACCGGTGAGAGCGTCAACCTCCAGTTCCGGGGCGCCCCCGGCAACTTCATCGTCGTCCAGCCGTACGAGATCTAAGGAGCCCGTCATGAACCAGCCACTCGCGGGCTTCGCCCCCGCCCCCGTCACCGCGCGCATGGAGAACCACGGCAACCACATGCTGAAGGTGGCCATGCAGACGGGGAACGACCTCCTCGCGCGCGTGGGATCCATGGTCGCGTACGAGGGCTTCGTCCAGTACGAGCCCAACCCGCCGGCCGTCCGCCAGATCGCCAAGGACTGGCTCACCGGCGAGGGCGCGCCCCTGATGAAGTGCTCCGGTGACGGTCTGCTCTACCTGGCCGACTACGGCGCCAACGTCGTGGTGATCAACCTCAACGGCGACGGCATCTCCGTCAACGCCACCAACCTGCTCGCCTTCGACGCCCACCTGACGTGGGGCGTGGAGCGGGTCAAGGGCCTGGCGAAGTTCGCCGGACAGGGCCTGTGGAACACCAAGATCTCCGGGCAGGGCTGGGTCGCGCTGACCTCGCGCGGCAAGCCGATCGTCGTCGACTGCGGAGGCGGTGACGACGAGACCTACGTCGACCCGGACGCCCTGGTCGCCTGGTCCCCGAACCTCAAGGTGAAGGGCAAGCGCAGCTTCCGCGCCCAGTCGCTGATCGGCCGCGGCAGCGGCGAGGCCTACCAGATGGCCTTCTCCGGTCAGGGCATCGTCGTCGTCCAGCCCAGTGAGGACAGCACCGACCGTCTCCGGGTCCGGGGCTGAGGGGGAGCAACCACATCATGCAGAGCCCGCTTTTCGCCTACAACGACCAGCAGACCCAGGAGCGCTGGAGCCTGCAGAACAAGCAGATGCTCCGGGTCGCCCTGGAGGGCCACGACGACATCCTGGCCCGCAAGGGCACGATGGTCGCCTACCAGGGCCTCGTCGAGTTCGACGCCGAGTTCCAGAGCAACCAGCAGTCACGCGCGCGTGCGCACACCGGTGAGGGACTCGACCTGATGCGCTGCCACGGGCAGGGCACGGTCTACCTCGCCAATCTCGCCCAGCACATCCACGTCATGGAGGTGGACCAGGACGGGCTGACGGTCGACAGCAGCTATGTGCTCGCGATGGACTCCTCGCTGCACCACGAGGTCATCGCCGTCGACAGCCTGTACGGCATCTCCGGCTCGGGGAAGTACCAGCTCAACATCACCGGCCGCGGCAAGGTCGCCCTGATGACCTCCGGCATGCCCCTGCTGATGCAGGTGACGCCGGACAAGTACGTCAACTGCGACGCCGATGCGATCGTCGCGTGGTCGACCGGCCTGCGCGTGCAGATGCAGGCGCAGACGCACTCCTCGGGTGTGTGGCGGCGGCGCGGCAACACCGGTGAGGGCTGGGAGCTCAGCTTCATGGGCAGCGGCTTCGCGCTCGTCCAGCCCAGCGAGCTGCTGCCCCCGCAGAACGCCCAGATCGGCTCGGGCCTCGCCGCGCAGTACGGCGTGGGACAGCAGGGGGCGCGGGGGCAGAACCAGGGCAACGTCTGGAGTTGACGCACCGTGCGCATCGGTAAGGGGCGACCACCAGGGTGGTCGCCCCTTACCCCTTCACAGCCTCGCGCGCGTCGCCTCCAGCAGCCGTACGACGGACTCGTCCGCCACCTCCGCCACCTCGTCGTACGGGAACCAGCGGACGTCGAGGGACTCGTCGCTCACCGCGTGGGCCGCGTCCGGTGGTGCGAGCACCGCGTACTGGACGTCGAAGTGGCAGTGGCACGGCGGCGGGATCGGGTGCCGGTCGAGCCTCACCGGGCCGCCCGGCAGCAGGCGCAGTCCCGCGATGCCCGACTCCTCGGTGGCCTCGCGCAGCGCCGCGGCCGACAGGGAGGCGTCCTGCGGCTCGCAGTGGCCGCCCATCTGGAGCCACATGCGCAGCTTCTTGTGCAGGGTCAGCAGCACGCGCCCGTGCGAAGGGTCGATCACCAGGGCGCTCGCGGTGACGTGCCCGGCCTCGCAGGCCTTCCACATGCCGTCCGGGTGGGCCGCCAGATGATCCAGGTAGGCATCGCGCAGCTCGGGCTGGTCCTCGTACTGCTTCAGCACGAGGACCGCGTCGTCGTGGAGGCTCACTCGGTGCCGTTGTCCTTCTTCGGGTCGTCGCCCTCGGTGTCCTCGTCCTTCTTCAGATTCGGCTTCCCGGCGGAGCCGCCCGCCGCCTCGCCGAGCATCTTGTCCAGCTCGGAGAAGTCGATCTGCTCGCGGTGCACGAAGCCGTCCGGGTCGTCCAGGTCGGTGGCGTTGGGCAGCATGTCCGGGTGGGCCCACAGGGCGTCCCGGCCGTCGACACCGCGTGCGTCGGTGAGCGAGGCCCACAGGCGTGAGGCGTCGCGCAGACGGCGCGGACGCAGCTCCAGGCCGATCAGCGTGGCGAACGTCTGCTCGGCGGGGCCGCCCGAGGCGCGGCGGCGGCGCAGCGTCTCGCGGAGCGCGTCGGCGGACGACAGCCGGGGCTTGGCCGCCGCGTGCACCACGGCGTCCACCCAGCCCTCGACGAGCGCCAGGGCCGTCTCCAGGCGGGCCAGGGCGGCCTTCTGCTCGGGCGTGTCCTCCGGCTGGAACATGCCCTGCTGAAGCGCCTCCTGCAGCTGCTCCGGATTCTGCGGGTCGAACTGGCCGACCACGTCCTCGAGCTTCGCGGTGTCGACCTTGATCCCGCGCGCGTACCCGTCGACCGCGCCGAACAGATGCGAGCGCAGCCACGGCACGTGCGCGAAGAGACGCTGATGCGCGGCCTCGCGCAGCGCGAGGTACAGCCGCACCTCGTCCCGCGGGACGCCCAGGTCCTTGCCGAACGTCTCGATGTTCACCGGCAGCAGCGCGGCCTTGCCGGCCGGGCCGAGCGGCAGGCCGATGTCGGACGAGCCGACGACCTCACCGGCGAGCACACCCACGGCCTGCCCGATCTGCGTGCCGAACATGGCGCCGCCCATGGAGCGCATCATGCCGATCAGCGGGCCCGCCATGGCCTGCATCTCCTCCGGCAGGACGTCGCCCATGGCGTTGCCGACGCGCTCGGCGACCGGGTCGACCAGCTCGCGCCAGGCCGGCAGCGTCGCCTCGACCCACTCCGCGCGGCTCCACGCCACGGAGGAGTGCGCGCCGGACGGCAGGGAGGTGGCGTCGTCCAGCCACAGGTCGGCCAGGCGGACCGCCTCCTCGACGGCCTTGCGGTCGGCGGGCCCGACGCTCGCGTCCTTGGTGCCGTCGGCCGTGCCCTGGGAGACGGTCTGGCGGGCGATCTGCTTGGCCATGTCCCAGTTCACCGGCCCGCCCTCGTAGGAGAGCATCTGGCCGAGCTGCTGGAACGCGGCGCCCAGGTCGGTGGGGTTCAGCGACCCGAACATCGCGGCGAACGGATTGTCCGCGCCCGGGCCGCCAAAGCCTCCGGCTCCGGGCATGCCGAAACCGAACGGGTTGGCCGGGCCCTGACCACCGCCGCTCTGCGGGTCCTTCTTCTTGCCCTCGTCGCCGTCGTCCGGCTCCTCCGGCGGAAGGCCGAATCCGAATGGGGTGTCACTCACGGGATTCCTCGGCTGGTAGGGCCGCCGGTTCTTTCCGGCGGCACGGCTGCCCGACAACACCACCCAGCGTAGACACCTGAGGCGGTTCGGGCCTCGGTGCTTCGCCGACAGAAGGCCTGCGGCAGGATGGATGCCACCTGGTACGTACGCGTCACATGCGCCCGTACTGAAGACAACCGCTGGAGACGCCCGGTGAGTTCCCCAGATCCGCAGGTTCGCGCAGCGCGAAACCAGTCAACCAGTCCCGCGGCCCGCGGGCCCGTCGTCGCGGTCACCGGCGCCGCGTCCGGTGTCGGCGCGCTGCTCACCGAGCGGCTGGCGGCCTCCGAGGAGATCAAGCAGGTCATCGCCATCGACGAGCGGCGCGGCGAGTGCGCCGAGGCGCAGTGGCACATCCTGGACGTCCGTGATCCGGCGATCGCCGACAAGCTGCGCGGGGCGGACGTGGTGGTCCATCTGGCCCTCGACCTCGACCTGGAGACCGACGCCGCCGCGCGGACGGCTTACAACGTCCGGGGGACGCAGACCGTCCTGACCGCCGCCGCGGCGGCCGGTGTGCACCGCGTGGTGCTGTGCACCTCGGCGATGGTCTACGGCGCCCTGCCGGACAACGAGCTGCCGTTGTCGGAGGACGCGGAGCTGCGGGCCACGGCGGAGGCCACCGGCGTCGGCGACCTCCTGGAGATCGAGCGCCTCGCGCGCCGGGCGCCCCGCGCGCACCCCGGGCTCAATGTCACGGTGCTGCGCCCCGCCGTCCTCGTGGGCGGCACCGACACCGCGCTGACCAGGTATTTCGAGTCGCCGCGGCTCCTTGTGGTGGCCGGTTCGCGGCCCGCCTGGCAGTTCTGCCACGTCGAGGACCTGTGCAGCGCGCTGGAGTACGCGGTGCTGGAGAAGGCCGACGGTGAGCTGGCCGTCGGCTGCGACGGCTGGCTCGAACAGGAGGAGGTCGAGGAGCTCAGCGGCATCCGGCGGATGGAGCTGCCGTCGGCGGTGGCGCTGGGCGCGGCGGCCCGGCTGCACCGGATCGGGCTCACGCCGTCGCCGGCCGGGGACCTGGCGTACACGATGTACCCCTGGGTGGTGAGCGGCAGCCGGCTGCACGACGCCGGGTGGCGGCCCGCGTACACCAACGAGGAAGTGCTCGCGGAGCTGCTGGAGGAGGTCTCCGGACGGCACACGGTCGCCGGCCGGCGCCTGGGCCGCAAGGACGCGACGGCGGCGGGCGCCGCGGGCGCGACGGTGGCGCTGCTGGGTGCGGCGGCGGTGGTGCGGCGGGCGCGCAAGGCCCGGCGGAGGATCTGACCCAGGCGAAGCCACGCCACTTGTAGAAGGCTCCGAACCACCACGCGCGCGTGCCGGGCGAAACCGCAATTCCGCGTTGTCGGTGGCGTGCGGCACGATGGGGGCATGGCAACCACGCACGATCACCCCGGCGAGCAGGCCGCACAGGATCCGGTCAAGCTGATCGGCATCCGGGACACGCCCCTGTCCCTGGACGAGGTCTTCCAGGCCGTCGGCGACGAGGCGGCCGGCGGGACGGCGCTGTTCGTGGGGACCGTGCGCAACCACGACGGGGGCACCGACGTCGACAAGCTGGGGTATTCGTGCCACCCCAGTGCCGAGGCCGAGATGCGGCGCATCGCCGAGAGGGTCGCCGCCGAGTACCCCGTGCGGGCGCTGGCGGCCGTGCACCGCGTGGGCGACCTGGGAGTCGGGGACCTCGCGGTGGTCGTCGCCGTCTCGTGCCCGCACCGGGGCGAGGCGTTCGAGGCCTGCCGCAAGCTCATCGACGACCTCAAGCACGAGGTGCCCATCTGGAAGCACCAGACCTTCTCGGACGGCACCGAGGAATGGGTCGGCGCCTAGCGCCGTCGTTGAGGGGTGGTCGGGTGACGGGACGGCGGGTCGGAGCCTGCTGAGGCAGGCGTCCCTCGGTGTTGTTTCCGGTTGCGTAACCGGCCCCCCGACGTGAGCGTTGTCACTGCGAATGGTTAATCTGCTGATCAGTCAGTCGCGGACGCTCATGGGGTTGGGAGGTCGGTATGGCGGCGCTCGCCTGGTTGCTGATTCCGCTGGTGGCTGCTGTCGTCGCGGGCCTGTGGGGAAGCTGGGCCCTCAGGACCCGCAAGATACGCAGCGACGGTCCCGAACTGGATGGATACGCCCGTTTCCGCGAGGCCATGGAGAAGTCCCGCACCGGCACCTGACCGCCGGCGGCCCTGACGGTGCGCCGACAGAACCGTCCCGTACTGTCGAGGCATGCCACGCCGCACTGCGACGATGCTCGCCTCCACCCTGATGCTGATCGCGCTCCTGTGCGCGGGAGTGTTCATCCCCGTGCCGTACGCGGAGATGTCCCCGGGTCCCACGGTGAACACCCTCGGTGAGCACGACGGCGAGCCGGTGCTGCAGATCTCCGGGCGCAAGACCTATCCGGCCGACGGCCACCTCAACATGACCACGGTGCGGGTCACCAGCGCCGACTACCGGATGAACCTCGTCGAGGCGGTCTACGGCTGGCTGGCGCACGACAACAAGATCGTGCCGCACGACACCCTCTACCCCGACGGGAAGACGGAGGAGGAGTCGACCCAGGAGAACGCCGAGGAGTTCAGCCAGTCCCAGGAGAGCGCCAAGGTCGCGGCGCTGAAGGAACTCGACGTCCCCGTGAAGTCGTGGGTGGTCGTCTCGACGGTCGTGAAGGGATCCCCGGCCGAGGGCAAGCTGCACGCCGGTGACGTGATCAAGGCCGTCGACGGCAAGGCGGTCAAGGAGCCGGCCGACGTCGCCGACCTGGTGACCGAGCACAAGCCCGGGGAGAACGTCGTCTTCACGATCGTGCCCGCCGAGGAGCAGGCCGCCGCCGAGAAGGAGAACCGGACGGCGACGAGGACCGAGAAGATCACGATCACCACGAAGACCTCCGACGACGCCGGTGAGAAGCGCGCCATCGTCGGCATCTCCGCCGGGACCGACCACACCTTCCCGTTCACCATCGACATCAAGCTCGCCGACGTCGGCGGCCCGAGCGCCGGTCTGATGTTCGCGCTCGGCATCTACGACAAGCTCACCCCGGGCGACCTCACCGGCGGCGCGTTCGTGGCCGGCACCGGCACGATCGACGACAACGGCAAGGTCGGGCCGATCGGCGGCATCGAGATGAAGACCGTCGGGGCACGCGGCAAGGGGGCCGAGTACTTCCTGACGCCCGCCGACAACTGCGCGGCCGCGGCCAAGGACACCCCCGAGGGCCTCACCCTCGTGAAGGTGAACACCATCGACGACGCCCTCGGCGCCCTGAAGGACATCCGCTCCGGCGACACCGACGACCTGCCGTCGTGCACGGCGTCCTGACGCCCTCTGACGCCTCCTGATGCGTCCTGACCGGAGCGGCCACCCTTCCGAGGACCGCTAGGGCCTGTCGTTTGGATCACGTCGCAGGGAAGGGGCGGTGCCTGATCAGCGCCGGTGAGCGGGGTCTGGTGCGTGCAGCTGCAAGGCGGAGGAAGGAGTCGAAGCGGTGCTTCGGCGACCGACGACAACGCGGCAGATGCGCGTGCCAGACCCCGCGTCTGCGGCGTGATCCAAACGACAGGCCCTAGTCCTCGAACGTCGCCGCCAAAGCGTCCGCGAGGCCCGGCACCAGCTCGGATCCGGTGAGGACCTCGGTGGGCGAGTCCTTCTCCCGCAGCCGCAGCGCCGACTCCCGGCTGCCGTCACGCAGCACCGCGACCGTCATCCGGACCTCCTGACGCTCGGGGTGCTGCGCCACCCACTTCGTCAGCGCGGCCTCGTCCAGATCCTTCGGAACCTGGGCCTCCGCGGACGGCGGAAGCATCAGCCGCTCCACGGTCAGGGCGCAGCCGGTCACCGCGTCGGGCCAGGCGATCGTGCCCAGGAACTCGTCGAGCGGCTTGCCCGTTGGAATTTCGTCCTGCTCGATCGGGGTGAGAGCGGCCGTCTCCTGCTCCTCGCCCAGACCGAGCCGGTCCGCGAGCGAGGGCTGCTCGGCACGGAGCCGTGCGGTGTCGACGAGGGCGAAGAGACGTGCGGGGCGGTCCCAGCCGAGGCCGGAGACGTACTCGTCGATCTCGAGCACGGCCCGGGTGAGCGGGCTGGCCGCCATGGGTGTGTTGGACATGGTCACAATCCTCTCTCGTTCCTGGCCGGAATCGGGAACCGAGTAAAGGGTGAGTAAGTTGCATAGGTGTGGGCCCACGATCACAGGGGGCCACTCACGGTCCACGAACACGCGGGCCTGACGAATCAACAGCGAACTTCGAGGTGCCTACCTTGGCTTTCCAGATGCCGGACCGCGGCGGAGGCCCGACGGGGCCACGGATCAGAGTGGGCCGCCCGTCCCGGCGGGTCCGGACCCTGCTCATGACACTGGGCGTCCTGGCCGTCCTCGGCATGGTGTTCACCATGTTCGCGGGGTTCTGGACCGACTGGCTGTGGTACCGCTCGGTCAACTACTCGTCGGTGTTCACGACGACCCTGTGGACCAAGATCGGACTCTTCTTCGTCTTCGGTCTGCTGATGGCCGTCGCGGTCGGCTTCAACATCTGGCTGGCCCACCGGCTGCGCCCGCCGCTGAGCGCCATGTCGATGGAGCAGCAGAACCTCGACCGGTACCGCATGGGCATCGCCCCGTACAAGAAGTGGCTGCTGCTCGGCATCACCGCGCTGGTGGGCCTGATCGCCGGCGCCTCCGCGTCGAGCCAGTGGCGCACATGGCTGATGTGGGTCAACGGCGTGCCCTTCGGCCAGAAGGACCCCCAGTTCAAGCTGGACGTCTCCTTCTACGCCTTCGACCTGCCCTGGTACCGCTTCCTGCTCGGCTTCGGATTCGCCGCCGCCATCCTGTCGGTGATCGCCGCCGCGCTCACCCACTATCTGTACGGCGGCCTGCGCATCACCAGCCCGGGAGCACGGGCCACGGCCGCGGCCACCGGCCATCTGTCGGTCCTCATCGGCATCTTCGTCGCGCTGAAGGCCGTCGCCTACTGGCTCGACCGGTACGGCCTGGCCGTCAAGTCCAGCGACTTCAAGGCCACCGACAGCTGGACCGGCCTGAGGTACGTCGACGCCAACGCCTATCTGCCGGCCAAGACGATCCTGTTCTGCATCGCCGTGATCTGCGCGCTGCTGTTCTTCGCCACCCTGTGGCGGCGCACCTGGCAGCTGCCCGTGATCGGCTTCGGCCTGATGGTGCTCTCCGCCATCCTGATCGGCGGCCTGTACCCGGCGATCGTCCAGAAGTTCCAGGTCCAGCCGAACGAGCAGGCCAAGGAAGCCCCGTACGTCGAGAAGAACCTCAAGGCCACGCGTGAGGCCTACGGCATCGACGACTCCAAGGTCACCGACTACCCGGGCACCAGCCAGACCGAGGACAAGACGAAGCTGCGCGACGACGTCGGCAACACGGCGAGCATCCGCATCATGGACCCGAACATCGTCTCGCCGACGTTCCAGCAGCTCCAGCAGATCAGGAACTACTACGCGTTCCCGACCAACCTGGACGTCGACCGCTACACCAAGGACGGCAAGGACCAGGACACCGTCATCGGTCTGCGCGAGCTGAACCTCAACGGCATCCCGAAGCGGAACTGGATCAACGACCACTTCCGCTACACCCACGGCTACGGCGTGGTGGCCGCCGAGGGCACCAGCGCCGACGCCGGCGGCCGTCCGGAGTTCACCGAGTCGGACCTGCCCTCCAAGGGCGACCTGGGCACGTACGAGCAGCGCGTCTACTACGGCGAGCGGACGACCACGTACTCGATCGTCGGCGGTCCCCAGAAGGAGATCGACTACTCCGACGACAGCGGTGAGAAGACGTACAGCTACCAGGCGGACAGTGGCGTCAACCTCGCCAACCCGCTCAACCGTGCCGCCTACGCGGTCGCGTTCAGCGAGCCGCAGATCCTGTACTCCGGCGCGATCGGCGAGGGTTCGCGGATCCTGTACAACCGCACGCCCAAGGAGCGTGTCGAGGCGATCGCCCCGTGGCTGACCATCGACGGCGACGCCTACCCGGCGGTCGTGAACGGCAAGATCCAGTGGATCGTCGATGCCTACACGACCACCAACGGCTACCCGTACTCGTCGCGGACCACCCTCGGCGACACCACGGCCGACTCGCTGACCGCCACCAACGACCAGCGCGCGGTGGTGGCCCAGCAGAACCAGGTCAACTACATCCGCAACTCGGTGAAGGCGACCGTCGACGCGTACACCGGCGAGGTCAAGCTCTACCAGTGGGACACCCAGGACCCCGTCCTGAAGACCTGGATGAAGGCCTTCCCGGACACGGTGGAGCCGAAGAGCGAGATCTCGAACGAGCTGATGGCCCATCTGCGCTACCCGCAGGACCTGTTCAAGGTGCAGCGCGAGCTGCTCACCCGCTACCACGTGAAGGACGCCACGACGTTCCTCTCGGGCAGCGAGGTGTGGCAGGTGCCGGACGACCCGACCAACAAGACGGGCGACGCGGTGCCTCCCTACTACCTGAGCATGAAGATGCCGGACCAGCAGGAACAGGTCTTCTCGCTCACCACGACGTTCACCCCGAACGGCCGTGACAACCTCAGCGCGTTCATGTCGGTCAACGCCGAGGCGGGCACCGACGACTACGGCAAGATCAGAGTGCTGAAACTGCCGACGAGCACGACGGCCGCCGGACCCAAACAGGTCCAGAGCCAGTTCAACTCCGAACAGGACATCGCCGAGTCGATCAGGCTGCTCAGAGGCGGCGACTCCGAGGTCGAGTACGGCAACCTGCTGGCCGTCCCGCTCGACGGGGGACTGCTGTACGTGGAGCCGGTCTACGTACGCGGTGGTGGACTGAAGTACCCGCTGCTGCGGAAGGTGCTGGTGACCTACGGAGGCCAGACGGCCTTCGAGGACACCCTCGAGCAGGCCCTGGACAAGGTCTTCGGCGCCGAGGGCACGCCCACCGAGCCACCACCGGGTGAGGACGAGGGCACCGGCGAGGACGAGGGCACCACGCCACCGCCGACGTCCGACAACCCCACCGTCCGCGAGGCGCTCGACGACGCCCAGGAGGCCTTCGAGGCCGGCCAGGAAGCCCTGAAGAAGAACGACTGGGAGGCCTACGGCCAGGCGCAGAAGGACCTCGAGGACGCGTTGCGCAGGGCCGAGGAGGCCCAGGCCGCGGAGGGCCGGGGCGGTTCGGGCGGCGGGGAGAACAGCCCCAGTCCGAAACCCAGTCCGAGCAGCTAGCAAAGCGGCTGGTCAACGCCCGTCCCGCGCCGTGATACGGTTACAAACACAACGGCGCGGGGTGGAGCAGCTCGGTAGCTCGCTGGGCTCATAACCCAGAGGTCGCAGGTTCAAATCCTGTCCCCGCTACTGAAGTCGCGAAGTCGGCGACACCAAGGCCCGGATTCCACAAGGAATCCGGGCCTTTGGCATGGGCGAACGCATGTGCCCGGGTCGGTTACGGCCGCGCCGACGACGGGAGTTGAGCGATCTGTGTTTGACTTATCTCTCTGTGGGCATGTCGACAAAACGCTGAAGTGACCTCACTGGCTGCGGTATACCAGGTGTACCCAGGTTGCAGGTGGTGCGACGATGGACGTTATGGGGGACAAGGCAACTCTGTTCGAGACAGGGCGATTTGAGCAGCCTCCCCACCAGGAGGACGGGCAGGAGCCCCCCGTGGTGGTGGGGGAAGCCGACGACGAGGCGGCCGAGGAGCTGCGCCAGCGGCTCGCCGCCGAGGCCGGCGACGTCGAGGCGATGAGCATCCTCGGCGCCATGCTGCTGCGCCGCGGCGACCTCGACGGAGCCGAACCCCATCTGCGTACCGCCACCGCCGCCGGTGACCGCGCCGCCGCCAACAACCTGGGCGTCCTGCTGCATCAGCGGGGCTACGCCGACGAGGCCGCCGGATGGTGGCGCATCGCCGCCGTCGCCGGCAGTGCCGCGGCGGCGCACGCGCTGGGCCGTCACCACCGCGAGCGCGGTGACGAACCCGCCGCCGAGTACTGGCTGCGCCAGTCCGCCGAACAGGGCCACACCCTGGGCGCCTACGCGCTCGCCGACCTGCTCGAGCACCGCGGCGACGAGGCCGGCACCGAGCGCTGGATGCGGGCCGCGGCCGAACGCGGTCACCGCGAGGCGGCGTACCGCCTGGCGCGGGCACTGGACCGCAAGGCCGCACGCAAGCCCGGCGACGACAACGGTGTCCGGCTGCTGGAGGAGGCCGAGCAGTGGTACCGGCAGGCCGCCGCACGCGGTCACCGCCGGGCCGCCCTGCACCTCGGGACGATCCTCGAGAAGCGCGGCGAGCTCAAGGAGGCCGGGCGCTGGTATCTGACGTCCGCCAAGGACGGCGAGGCGCGGGCCGCCTGCGCGCTCGGGTTCCTGCTGCGGGACGCCGGCGACACCGACAACGCCGCCGTGTGGTGGCTGCGCGCCGCCCAGGACGGTGACGGCAACGCGGCCAACGCGCTGGGCGCGCTGCACGCCGAGCGGGGCGAGACCCAGACCGCCGAACGCTGGTACCGGGCCGCGATGGACGCGGGCGACGTCAACGGCGCGTACAACCTCGGGCTGCTCTGCGCCGAACAGGGCCGCACCACGCAGGCGGAGCAGTGGTACCGCCGGGCCGCCTACGCCGGTCACCGCGAGGCGGCCAACGCGCTGGCGATCCTGCTGCTGCGGGCCGGGGACGAGACGGGCGCGGAGCCCTGGTTCTCCAAGGCCGCGGAGGCGGGCAGTGTGGACGCCGCGTTCAACCTCGGCATCCTGCACGCGGGCCGGGGCGAGGACCGGGCCGCGCTGCGCTGGTACGAGCGGGCCGCTGCCGCCGGGCACACCGAGGCCGCGCTGCAGGTCGGCATGGCCCGGCTGCGCGCCGGCGACGAGGCGGAGGCCGAGCGGTTCCTGCGCTGCGCGGCGGGCGGCGGCAGCGCCGAGGCGGCGTACCGTCTGGCGGCGGTGCTTGACGCCCGCAGGCCGCCCCGGCCCGCACACGAACTCGGCGAGCCGGTGCACCGGCGCAGCGAGTGCGAGGAGTGGTACGAGCGCGCCGCCTCCCAGGGGCACCGCCGGGCCCAGGTGCGCGTCGGCATGCTGGCCGCGGCCCGCGGCGACGTCGTGGAGGCGGCCCGCTGGTACCGCGAGGCGGCCGAGGCCGGCTCCCGCAACGGCGCCTTCAACCTCGGCCTGCTGCTGGCCCGTGAGGGCAGCGAGCCCGAGGCGGCCGTGTGGTGGACCCGTGCGGCGGACGCCGGGCACGGCCGTGCCGCACTGCGCCTGGCCCTGGTCTACGCGCGACGAGGCGAACTCGCCGAGGGGCAGCGCTGGGCCGACCGCGCTGCGGCGCTCGGCCCCCCGGCCGTCACGGAACGCGCCACCCGGCTGCGCGACGCCCTGCGCCAGGAGCTCTCGGCGTGACGCCGCGCAGTGCCTGAGCGGCGGTCGGCCGAGACCTGCCCGCCTGCCTCACGGAAAAGCGATTTGCTTCTGTCCGCGTCCTTGACGTAACGTTGCATTCACCGACGCGGGGTGGAGCAGCTCGGTAGCTCGCTGGGCTCATAACCCAGAGGTCGCAGGTTCAAATCCTGTCCCCGCTACTGAAGTCCGAGGGCCGGAATCCGAAAGGGTTCCGGCCCTCGGCGTGTTCGCGTCCCACCGCACGCGCGTGCGCGCAGCCCAGTGGCGTGTGCGCAGCCCGAAGCCCCGGCACCACTCGTGCCGGGGCTTTCGCGTATGCGTATGTGCCCTATGCGGTCGCGCAGTTGGGGCAGAGGCCGCGGTACGTCACCTCGACGTCCGAGACGGTGAAGCCGAAACGCTCCGTGTCGGGGAGGTCGGCCAGCGGATTGCCCGTCGGGTGGACGTCGCGGATCGCGCCGCAGCGGGCGCACACCAGGTGGTGGTGCGGCCGGTGCGCGTTGGGGTCGTAGCGCTTGGCCCGCTTGTCCGTGGCGACCTCCAGCACCTCACCGAGCGAGACCAGCTCGCCCAGGGTGTTGTAGACGGTCGCCCGGGAGATCTCGGGCAGCTTGGCGACAGCTCTTGCGTGCACCTCGTCGGCCGTCAGGTGGACGTGTTCGCCGTCGAGGACCTCGGCCACGACACGGCGCTGCGCGGTCATCCGCCAGCCACGTCCGCGGAGCCGTTCCAGAAGGTCACTCATGAGACCACCTTAACAGCAGGGGGACCAGGTCCCGAACAGGTGTGAAGTTGGAGCCTTACTTGACTTAGACATTGTCTATCGTAGGATCGAGACCGGCTTTAGCCAAGGGACAGGATTGGTCAGTAATGACGCAGGAGGCGCACGTGACGCAGGGACCGCTCACCACGGAGGCCGGTGCCCCGGTAGCCGACAACCAGAACAGCGAGACCGCGGGCGTCGGCGGCCCGGTGCTCGTCCAGGACCAGCTGCTCCTGGAGAAGCTGGCCCACTTCAACCGTGAGCGCATCCCGGAGCGTGTGGTGCACGCCCGCGGCGCCGGTGCCTACGGCACGTTCACGGTCACCGCCGATGTCACGAAGTACACGCGGGCCAAGTTCCTCTCCGAGGTCGGCAAGCAGACCGAGGTCTTCCTGCGCTTCTCGACCGTGGCCGGCAACCTGGGCGCGGCGGACGCCGTGCGCGACCCGCGCGGTTTCGCGGTGAAGTTCTACACCGAGGAGGGCAACTACGACCTCGTCGGCAACAACACCCCGGTGTTCTTCATCCGGGACGCGATCAAGTTCCCGGACTTCATCCACACCCAGAAGCGCGACCCGTACACCGGCTCCCAGGAGGCGGACAACGTCTTCGACTTCTGGGGCCTCTCCCCGGAGTCCACCCACCAGGTGACCTGGCTGTTCGGTGACCGCGGCATCCCCGCCTCCTACCGCCACATGGACGGCTTCGGCTCGCACACCTTCCAGTGGAACAACGAGGCCGGCGAGGCCTTCTGGGTCAAATACCACTTCAAGACCGACCAGGGCATCAAGAACCTCACCGCCGAGGAGGCGGAGATCCTCGCGGGCAAGGACCCGGACTCCCACCAGCGGGACCTGCGCGAGGCCATCGAGCGCGGCGAGTACCCGTCCTGGACGGCCTACGTCCAGATCATGCCGGTGGCGGACGCGGCGACGTACCGCTTCAACCCGTTCGACCTGACGAAGGTCTGGCCGCACGCGGACTACCCGCTGATCGAGTTCGGCAAGCTGGAGCTGAACCGCAACCCGGAGAACATCTTCGCCGAGGTCGAGCAGTCGATCTTCAGCCCCGCCCACTTCGTGCCGGGCATCGGCCCGTCCCCGGACAAGATGCTCCAGGGCCGCCTCTTCGCCTACGGCGACGCCCACCGCTACCGCGTCGGCATCAATGCCGACCACCTGCCGGTGAACCGCCCGCACGCCACCGAGGCGCGCACCCACGCGCGTGACGGCTACCTCTACGACGGCCGGCACAAGGGCGCGAAGAACTACGAGCCGAACAGCTTCGGCGGCCCGTTCCAGACGGACCGTCCGCTGTGGCAGCCGATCCCGGTGACCGGTGTCACCGGCGAGACGGTCACGCCGGTCCACGCCGAGGACGACGACTTCGTGCAGGCTGGCAACCTCTACCGGCTGATGTCGGAGGACGAGAAGGAGCGCCTGGTGAAGAACCTGGCGAACGCCATCTCGGGCGTCACGCGCGACGAGATCGCCGAGCGGGCGATCAACAACTTCCGTCAGGCGGACGAGGACTTCGGCAAGCGGCTGGAGGCCGCGGTCCAGGCCCTGCGCGGCTGATCTCCAGCGCTGGACCGTTTGCCGGAGACGGGCCGGGACTCCTCACCGAGGAGCCCCGGCCCGTTCTCATGGCGCGGTCATGCGGGCACCTGCTGCCGTACCGGTGCCCAGCACTTGATGATGTCGCGCACCGAGACGATGCCGACGGGCTCACCGTTCTCGCAGACGATCAGATGACGGAAACCGCCGTGGGCCATGGCCTGCGCGGCCTCCTCCAGGGTCCAGGCCGGGGCGGCGAAGACGACGTCGGTGGTGGTGTGGGCGTGGGCGCGCTCGGAGTCCGGGTCCTGTCCCAGACCGACGGAGTTGAGGACGTCTCGTTCGGTGAGGATGCCGATGCCGATGCCGTCGGGGTCGAGGACCACGGCCGCGCCCACGCGGCGGGCGGACATCAGGGCGGCGGCCTGGCGGAGGGTGTGGTCGGGGCCGATGGTGAGGACCACCGTGCTCATGGCGTCACGGACGAGCATGGGATGGAGCCACCTCCTACCGGAAACCGTGCGGTGTCGCGGACGCCGGATCCGCTTGTTCACGGTTTCACAAATTCACAAGTGGGGGGACTCTCAGGGTGGCAGGCAAAGCGGGGGTCAACAAGAGGGCGCGTGCGGCCCGTGCTGGGCGCACGCGCTCACCTCTCGGTGCTCAGTAGCGCTGGTTGAGATACCCCAGCAACTCGTCGTGCAGCAGCCCGTTCGACGCCGCCGCGTTGCCGCTGTGCGGCCCCGGCCGTCCGTCGAGCCCGGTGAACGTACCGCCGGCCTCGGTGACCACGATCGCGTTGGCGGCCATGTCCCACAGCGACAGCTCCGGCTCCGCACACATGTCCACCGACCCCTCGGCGACCATCATGTACGGCCAGAAGTCCCCGTACGCCCGCGTGCGCCACACCTCACGCGTCAGGTCGAGGAAGCCGTCCAGCCGGCCCTGCTCCTCCCATCCGCTCAGCGAGGAGTACGCGAACGACGCGTCCGTCAGCTTGGAGACACGGGAGACGTGCAGCCGGGAGGCGGAGGTCAGACTGCGGCCGCTGAAGGCGCCGTTGCCCTTCGCGGCCCACCAGCGGCGGCCGAGGGCGGGGGCGGAGACGACGCCGACGACGGGCTGGTAGCCGCCCTCACCGGCTTCCATCAGGGCGATGAGCGTGGCCCACACGGGGACGCCTCGCACGTAGTTCTTCGTCCCGTCGATCGGGTCGACGACCCAGCGCCGGGGCCCCGTCCCCTCCACCCCGTACTCCTCGCCGAGCACGGCGTCTCTGGGGCGGGCGCGGGCGAGGTGGCCGCGGATGAGCTCCTCCGCGGCCTTGTCCGCTTCGCTCACCGGCGTCATGTCCGGTTTGGTCTCCACCTTGAGGTCGAGGGCCTTGAACCGGTCCATCGTCGCGGCGTCGGCGGCGTCCGCGAGGACGTGGGCGAGACGCAGGTCGTCGAGGTAGTCGGGCATGTGATGACGGTATCTGCCGAGGTAGGGGTGGGGCTACAGGGGGTTTGGGGGTCACCGTGGGTGGGGGCTGGCCGGGGGCGGGTGTCGCTCGCCCCCGCTAGGGGGTGCCGCTGCAGCTGCGCAGCTACGCAGGGACGGCGGGCCGCAGACGCGTGCGGCGGGCGAGCTCCGCGCACCGTGGGCGTGCCGCAGGCGCCCGCGGCGGGGAGGGGACGGGGCGGTGGTGTCCGCCCGCAGCGGCTGGCGCGTCCGCGCCTCGCACCTTTTGAGGGACCGATTTCGCGCCAGA
>NZ_JBFAXA010000024.1:0-120083 GCF_040689265.1 Streptomyces sp. NPDC052012 | reverse complement strand
GCCCGGTTACATTCCGAACCCGGAAGCTAAGCCTTACAGCGCCGATGGTACTGCAGGGGGGACCCTGTGGGAGAGTAGGACGCCGCCGAACAATTCTTCGAAAAGGGTTGGACCCGGAACTTCCGTTCCGGGTCCAACCCTTTTCTGTTCTGTGTCACTTGAAGTTCACGTTGCGCAACCACCATCCCTTACATGGGTACTGCTGCGCTGCTCAGGGCCGCCGGAGTCGGTGTCGGTGACGAGGTCGTCGTGCCGGCCTTCGGGAACGTGGAAGTCGCCGAGGCCGTGACGCTCGCGGGCGCGTTGCCCGTGTTCGCGGACATAGATCCGGTGACCTACTGCCTCCAGCCGGCCGCCGTGGAGGCGGCCGTAACTCCGCGGACCGCGGCGATAGTTGTCGTCCACCGCTTCGGACGGCCCGCTGACGTCAGGCCGTTGCTCGCGCTCGGAGAGCGGCGTGGGCTGCTGGTGCTGGAACACCAGGAGTCCGAGGCTCCGTACGACGAAGTCGCGCAGCGCAGGGAGCGGGCTGCCTACCTCGACGCCAAGTTGAGGGGAGTGCGGACGCCCGACGGAGCGGTGGGGCACACCTACCAGCAGTACGTCGTCCGCGTGCCCGGGAACGGGCGGCCCGACCGGGACGCCTTCGCACGGGCCATACGCGCCAAGGGAGTTGAGTGCCGGGTGCCGGTGAAGACGCCGGTGCATCGGCTGCCGGAATTCCGGCGGTGTGTGTCGCTGCCCGAGACCGAGCGTGCCGCCGACGAGACCCTTGCGCTGCCGGTCGAGGCGTCGCTGACCAAGCGGGACATGCACCGGATAGCGTCCGCGTGCAATGCGCTGGGCGGGCTGCTCCAGCCGGCCTTCTGAGGCGGTTGGGAGCACGGGTCTGTTCGGGGTATGATCTATTCCGTTGCCGCGGGGGAAATCCCGGAGGGAAACCTCAAGTACAGCAACAGGCCCCTATAGCTCAGTCGGCAGAGCGTCTCCATGGTAAGGAGAAGGTCAACGGTTCGATTCCGTTTGGGGGCTCTGACAGAAAGGCCCCGCCCCTTCCGGGCGGGGCCTTTTTCATGCCCTGTGCGTTTCTCTCGCGTATGACCTAGTCCTGGTGCGGCTCCGGGACGCGCATCGCCAGGATGGCCATGTCGTCGGAGGGGGCGTCCGACGCGAAGCGCTCCACGGCGCGCATGATGCGGGCCGCGACCGCGCCGGCCGTCAGGCCCGTGCACGTCGTCAGGACATCGGCGAGACCGTCGTCGCCCAGCATGCGGCTGCCCTCGCGGCGCTCGGTGACGCCGTCCGTGACACACAGGAGGACGTCGCCCGGGTCGAGGGTGACCGTCTGCTCGTAGAGCTCCAGGTCCTCCAGCACACCGAGCAGCGGCTGGGGTTCGGCTGCCGGTTCGACCGTCCCGTCCTGACGCAGACGCAGGGGGAGCGGGTGACCGGCGCAGACCACCTTGAGTTCGGCGCTGCCGTCCTCCTGCGGGCGCATCTCGCCGTAGAGCAGGGTGAGGAAGCGGCTGCGGGCGCCCTCGTCGAGGATCGCGGAGTTGAGGCGCTCGAGGACCGCGGGACCGCTGAGGCCCTCGCGGGCGAGCAGGCGCAGGGCGTGGCGGGCGAGGCCGGTGACGGCCGCGGCGTTCGGGCCCGTACCGCAGACGTCGCCGATGGCGAAGCCGTAGGCGCCGTCACTGATGGGGAAGAGGTCGTAGAAGTCACCGCCGACCTCGTTGCCCTCGCCGGCCGCGCGGTAGATGACCTCGACCTCGACGCCGTCGATCTGCGGGAGCTCGGGGGGCAGGAGGCTGCGCTGGAGGGACTGGCTGATGGCGGTGCGCTCGGAGTACAGACGGGCGTTGTCCAGGGCCAGTGCCGCCCGGCGGGAGAGGTCCTCGGCGAGTTCCAGGATCTCCTGGCGGAAGTGTTCGTCGGTCGGCTTGCCGAGGGTGAGCATGCCGATGACGCGGTTGCGGGCGACCAGGGGCAGGACGACGGTCTCGCCGCCGACGGCGCCCGCGGTGGCGAGGGTGGGGCCGATGCCCGGGGTGACCTGGTTGCTGGGGCCGCCGCTCAGGCCCAGGCTGCGCATGGACGTGCGCAGAGCCGCCTGGTGGGCCACCTCGCCGGGCGCCGACCAGACGCGGGCGCCGGGGGTGGGGACCGGGTCGGGCGGCGGGATCTTCGACAGCAGGGACTTGATGCCGTCGATGAGCTCCTCGTCCTCGTGCAGGACGTAGGAGAGATACGGCTCGGAGGCCTGGTCGGCGATCGTGTAGACGGCGCACCAGGTGGCGAGGGTCGGGACCGTCATCTGGGCCATGAGGGCCAGGGTCTGGTCGCGGTCCAGGGTGCCGGCCAGCAGGTCGGAGGCCTCGACGAGGAAGCTCAGCGAGCCGCGGCGCAGTCGTTCCAGTTCGCCGAGGCGGGCGGACTCCACGGCGAGCGCGATGCGGTCGGCCGCGAACTGCAGGCGCAGCGCCTCCTCGTTGGAGTAGCGGCCGGGTGCCTCCGCGGCGACGCCGAGGGAGCCGGTCAGGCGGCCCTCGACCTTGAGCGGCACGGTGACGACGGAGCGCATGCCGGTGCCGTTCAGCAGCGGCACCGCACCGGGGACGGCGGTGAGGTCGTCGTGGACGGCCGGCATGCGGGCGGAGCCGTAGCGTCCGGGGCCGGCCTCGACGGGGACGCGGGCGAAGCGCTGGCGGGCGGAGGGCAGGCCGGTGGAGGCGCGGACCTCCAGCTCCGTCTCGTCGTCCGTGGCGAGGAGCAGGAAGGCGGAGTCTCCGTCGAGCATGTCACGGGCGCGCTCCACGGTGCGCTGGAGGAGGCCGTCGAGGTCGTCGGGGGCGGGGGAGCCGATGAACACCTCGAAGGGGTCGGTGCTCTGACCGTCGGAGGACCCTGAGGTGTCGGAGGCGGGGACGCGCAGAGGGGTCTGCAGCACCGCCCGTTCGTGGTCGCGTACGAGGAGGCAGACCGTTGACGGTTCACCGTCGGTGTCGCGGACCCGCAGGTGCGAGGCGTAGACGGGGGTCACGCGGCCGTTGGCGCCCCTTATGCCGTAGCTGCCCTCCCAGCGGGAGAGCCGGAGGGCCTCGGCGATGCCGGTTCCGGTGCCCGGGGTGTGCGGCCAGGCCGCGAGGTCGGTGAGGGGCTTGCCGGAGACCTGATCGGCCTTGTAGCCGAAGAGTTCCTCCGCGTCCTCGTTCCAGGAGGTGATGGTGCCGGCCCGGTCGATCTGCACGACGGCGACCCGGACCCGGCCGTCGGCGAGCGGGAGGAGGTCGGCGGGCAGCGAGGGGCCGGCGGCGCGGGTGCCCACCGGGCGTTCGGGCAGGTCCAGCTGGAACCAGACGGTCTTGTGCGTCGGGGTGTACTCCACGCCCCAGCGGCTCGCCAGCGCGGCGCACAGCTGGAGGCCGCGGCCGCCCTCGCGGTCGGGGCTGCCCATGCTGATCGCCGAGCCCTGGACGGGGATCTCGCGCTCCGGGTACCGGTCGGCCACCTCGATCCGTACGCCGTCCTCGCTGCGCAGGCAGAGCAGGTCGGCGGAGGTGCCGGCGTGCACCACGGCGTTGGTCACGAGTTCGCTGGTGAGAACGACGGCGTCGTCCACGATGTCCCCGAAGCCCCAGCCCTGGAGGGTGTCGCGGACGAAGGAGCGGGCGCTCGCGACCGATCGCCCGACGGGCTCGAAGCTGGCGGCCGCACGCGCGGTGATCACAGAACTCCTCGACCGGTTCTCGACGGGCATGGCTCCGTGGCCGACCGGCTCGTGCCGCTGTTGCGGCAGGTCACCCGTCGGCCGGGGGTCCGGGGGCTGCTCCCCAGGGATCAGTCCGGTGGTCATGTCTGCGGCCGCCCCTCCGTGCCCGCTCGTCTCCCGTGCCACCGCCCAGGCCGGACGGACCGGCGTGGCTGGACAGCCGGATGCAAGGTTACTTACCTTCGCGGTCCGAGCGGATGCCGGTCTGCTGTGTTTCCGTCCGGAGGGTGTGCGGACGATGTGCGAAGCTGCCGAACTGTTATGGCCTGGTTCGGCGGGGGTGAAACACTGGGCAGGCTTGTTGTGAAGGTTCGGGCAGGCCGAGTGTCATCCACGCCGGGTGGGCAGCAGCCCACGGGCGGGCGCCCTGGTATGTCCGCCGGGACTCGCAGTAGTACAGGTATACGCAGTAGTAACAGGTACGCCTCCGGTGGTACCCGAGCACAGCAGTAACGGTCGACCCCTGCGGGAGGGACACAGTGGAGTCTGGCGCAGCGACGCGGGGCACGAAAACGCGCGCGAAAGGCGGACAGTCCCTGAGTAACGCGGGCAAGGGACGGGGCGGAACCACCACGGTGGACACCGCCGCCCTGAACCGGCTGCTGACGGCGCTCGTGGCGATGCGGGACGGCAACTTCCGCAAGCGGCTGACGGTGTCCGGCGACGGCGTGATGTCGGAGATCGCGGCGGTCTTCAACGAGGTGGCCGACCGCAATCTCCATCTGACGGGTGAGCTGTCCCGGGTGCGGCGGATGGTCGGGCGGGAGGGCAAGCTCACCGAGCGGCTGGAGACGGGTGCCTGCGAGGGCTCCTGGGCGACCGCGATCGACAATTCGAACGCGCTGGTGGACGACCTGGTGTGGCCGGTCTCCGAGGTCAGCCGGGTGCTGTCGGCGGTGGCCGAGGGTGATCTGTCGCCGCGCATGGAGCTGCGGACGCAGGCGCCCGACGGTACCGGGCATCCGCTGCGGGGCGAGTTCCTGAAGGTCGGGCGGACCGTCAACAACCTGGTGGACCAGCTGTCGACCTTCACCGACGAGGTCACGCGCGTGGCCAGTGAGGTCGGCACCGAGGGCAAGCTGGGCGGTCAGGCGCGGGTGCGCGGGATGTCCGGTTCGTGGAAGGACCTCACGGACTCCGTCAACACGATGGCGGAGCGGCTCACGGCCCAGGTGCGGGACATCGCGCTGGTGACGACCGCGGTCGCCAGCGGTGATCTGTCGCGCAAGGTGACCGTGCATGTCGAAGGCGAGATGCTGGAGCTGAAGAACACCGTCAACACGATGGTGGACCAGCTCTCCGCGTTCTCGTCCGAGGTGACCCGCGTCGCTCGCGAGGTGGGCACCGAGGGGGCGCTGGGCGGGCAGGCGCAGGTGCCCGGTGTGGCCGGGGTGTGGAAGGAACTCACCGACTCGGTGAACACCATGGCCGGGAACCTCACGGCCCAGGTGCGCGGGATCGCCGAGGTGACCACGGCGGTGGCCAACGGTGATCTGTCGCGGAAGGTGACGGTGCCGGCGCGCGGTGAGGTCGCGCAGCTCGCCGAGACGATCAACCAGATGACCGAGACGCTGCGGATCTTCGCGGACGAGGTCACGCGTGTGGCGAACGAGGTCGGTGCCGAGGGGCGGCTCGGCGGGCAGGCGAACGTGCCGGGCGCCGCGGGCACCTGGAAGGACCTGACGGACTCCGTCAACACGGTGTTCCGGAACCTCACCACGCAGGTGCGGGACATCGCCGCGGTGACGACGGCGGTGGCCAACGGTGACCTGTCGCAGAAGGTCACCGTGGACGTGGCCGGCGAGATGCTGGAGCTGAAGAACACCGTCAACACGATGGTGGACCAGCTGTCCGCCTTCGGTGCCGAGGTCACGCGCGTGGCGCGCGAGATCGGCGTCGAGGGTGAGCTGGGCGGCCAGGCGCAGGTGCCGGGCGCGGCCGGTACGTGGAAGGACCTCACCGACTCCGTCAACACGGCGTTCCGGAACCTCACCGGTCAGGTGCGGAACATCGCCCAGGTGACGACGGCGGTGGCCAACGGTGACCTGTCGCAGAAGGTCACCGTGGACGTCTCCGGTGAGATGCTCCAGCTGAAGAACACCGTGAACACGATGGTGGATCAGCTGTCGAGCTTCGCCGACCAGGTGACCCGTATGGCCCGGGACGTGGGCACCGAGGGGCGGCTGGGTGGTCAGGCGCGCGTGGACGGCGTGTCCGGCACCTGGAAGGAGCTCACCGACTCCGTCAACTCGATGGCGGGCAACCTGACCTCTCAGGTGCGCAACATCGCGCAGGTCACCACCGCGGTCGCCCGGGGTGACCTGTCGCAGAAGATCGACGTCGACGCGCGCGGGGAGATCCTGGAGCTGAAGAACACCATCAACACGATGGTCGATCAGCTGTCGTCCTTCGCCGACCAGGTGACGCGGGTGGCCCGTGAGGTGGGCACCGAGGGGCGGCTGGGCGGTCAGGCGCAGGTGCCCGGTGTGGCCGGTGTGTGGCGGGATCTGACCGACTCGGTGAACGGCATGGCCGGGAACCTGACCGCGCAGGTGCGCAACATCGCCCAGGTGGCGACCGCGGTGGCCCGGGGTGATCTGTCGCAGAAGATCACCGTGGACGCGCGCGGGGAGATCCTGGAGCTGAAGAACACGCTGAACACGATGGTGGACCAGCTGTCGTCGTTCGCCCAGGAGGTCACGCGGGTGGCCCGTGAGGTGGGTACGGAGGGCATCCTCGGCGGTCAGGCCGAGGTGCAGGGGGTCTCCGGCACCTGGAAGGACCTCACGCAGTCCGTGAACGGCATGGCGAACAACCTGACCCTCCAGGTGCGCAACATCGCCGAGGTCACCACGGCGGTCGCCAAGGGCGACCTGTCGAAGAAGATCACCGTCGACGCCAAGGGCGAGATCCTCGAGCTGGTCACCACCGTCAACACGATGGTGGACCAGCTGTCGTCGTTCGCCGAGCAGGTCACGCGGGTGGCCCGTGAGGTGGGCACCGAGGGCATCCTGGGCGGTCAGGCGCATGTGCCGGGTGTGACGGGCATCTGGAAGGACCTGAGCGACAACGTCAACCTGATGGCGAAGAACCTGACCACTCAGGTGCGCAACATCTCCCAGGTCTCCGCCGCCGTCGCCAACGGCGACCTGACGCGGCAGGTCAGCATCGAGGCGCGCGGTGAGGTCGCGCAGCTCGCCGACACCATCAACACCATGGTGAAGACGCTGAGCGCGTTCGCCGAGCAGGTCACCAAGGTGGCCCGCGAGGTGGGCACGGACGGCATCCTCGGCGGTCAGGCGCACGTGCCCGGTGTCGCGGGCACGTGGAAGGACCTCACCGAGTCCGTGAACCAGATGGCGTCCAACCTGACCGGTCAGGTGCGCAACATCGCCATGGTGACGACGGCCATCGCCAAGGGTGATCTGACGAAGAAGATCGACATCGACGCGCGCGGGGAGATCCTCGAGCTGAAGACCACCATCAACACGATGGTGGACCAGCTGTCGTCCTTCGCCGAGGAGGTCACGCGCGTGGCCCGCGAGGTGGGCACGGAGGGCCAGCTGGGCGGCCAGGCACGCGTGCGTGACGTGGACGGCACCTGGCGGGACCTGACCGAGTCCGTGAACGAGATGGCCGGGAACCTGACCCGGCAGGTGCGGGCCATCGCGCGCGTGGCGACCGCGGTGACCCGTGGTGACCTGAACCTGAAGATCGACGTGGACGCGTCCGGGGAGATCCAGGAACTCCAGGACTACATCAACAAGATGATCGCGAACCTGCGCGACACCACGATCGCCAACAAGGAACAGGACTGGCTCAAGGGCAACCTGGCCCGTATCTCCGCGCTGATGCAGGGCCGCCGCGATCTGGAGGACGTGGCCTCCCTGATCATGAGCGAGCTGACGCCGGTGGTGTCCGCGCAGCACGGCGCGTTCTTCCTGGCGATGCCGCTGGTCGACGGCGAGGACCTGAGCGCCGCCGACGACGACCAGTTCGAGCTGCGGATGCTCGGTTCGTACGGCTACTCCATGGGCTCCATGCCGACGTCGTTCCGGCCCGGCGAGGGGCTGATCGGGACGGCCGCCGCGGAGAAGCGGACGATCCTGGTGGAGAAGGCGCCGAGCGGTTATCTGAAGATCTCCTCGGGGCTGGGGGAGGCGCCGCCCGCGCAGGTGATCGTGCTGCCAGTGCTGTTCGAGGGCAAGGTGCTCGGCGTCATCGAACTGGCCTCGTTCACGCCGTTCACGCACATCCAGAAGGACTTCCTCAACCAGATCGCCGAGATGATCGCGACCAGCGTCAACACCATCTCGGTCAACACCAAGACGGAGCGGCTGCTGGCGCAGTCCCAGGAGCTGACCGAGCAACTGCGTGAGCGCTCCGCCGAGTTGGAGCAGCGGCAGAAGGCGCTCCAGGCGTCCAACGCCGAACTGGAGGAGAAGGCCGAGCTGCTGGCCCGGCAGAACCGCGACATCGAGGTGAAGAACACCGAGATCGAGGAGGCGCGCCAGGTCCTGGAGGAGCGCGCCGAGCAGCTCGCGGTGTCGATGCGCTACAAGAGCGAGTTCCTGGCCAACATGTCGCACGAGCTGCGGACGCCGCTCAACTCGCTGCTGATTCTGGCCAAGTTGCTCGCCGACAACGCCGAGGGAAACCTCTCCCCGAAGCAGGTGGAGTTCGCCGAGACCATCCACGGCGCCGGCTCCGACCTGCTCCAGCTCATCAACGACATCCTCGACCTGTCGAAGGTCGAGGCGGGCAAGATGGACGTCTCCCCGACGCGCATCGCGCTGGTGCAGCTCGTCGACTACGTGGAGGCCACCTTCCGGCCGCTGACCGCGGAGAAGGGCTTGGATCTTTCGGTGCGGGTCTCGCCGGAGCTGCCCGCCACGCTGCACACCGACGAGCAGCGGCTGCTGCAGGTGCTGCGCAATCTGCTGTCCAACGCGGTGAAGTTCACCGACTCCGGATCGGTCGAGCTGGTCATCCGGCCCGCCCGGGACGACGTGCCGCAGCAGATCCGCGAGCAGCTGCTGGAGGCCGGTTCGCTGACGGATCCGGACGCCGACCTGATCGCGTTCTCGGTGACCGACACGGGCATCGGCATCGCGGCCAGCAAGATGCGGGTGATCTTCGAGGCGTTCAAGCAGGCCGACGGCACCACCAGCCGCAAGTACGGCGGTACGGGGCTCGGGCTGTCCATCTCGCGGGAGATCGCCCAGCTGCTCGGCGGTGAGATCCACGCGCAGAGCGAGCCGGGCCGCGGCTCCACGTTCACGCTGTACCTGCCGCTGCACCCGAGCGAGCTGCCGCCGCACGGCTACCAGCAGCCCATGCCGGCGCTGGAGGCCGGTGACCTGGTGGCGTCGGCCGAGCAGGGTGCCGAGCTGTCCGAGACGCAGATCGAGACGCCGGCCGAGGTGAAGTCGTACCGCGAGACGCAGAACGGCCCGGCCGCGCTGTTCAGGCGCCGGCGCAGGCCCACGGCCGGGTCGCAGCCGCGGCCGGAGCTGGAGCAGCGGTCCGCGCCGCAGCCGGAGCAGTGGCAGGGCGTGGAGCAGGAACCGGCGCCCCGGTCGCAGCGCGGCATCCGCTTCGGCGGGCAGAAGGTGCTCATCGTCGACGACGACATCCGCAACGTCTTCGCGCTCACCAGCGTCCTGGAGCAGCACGGGCTGTCCGTGCTGTACGCGGAGAACGGCCGGGAGGGCATCGAGGTCCTGGAGCAGCACGACGACGTGGCGGTGGTGCTGATGGACATCATGATGCCGGAGATGGACGGTTACGCCACGACGACGGCGATCCGCCGGATGCCGCAGTTCGCGGGGCTGCCGATCATCGCGCTCACCGCGAAGGCGATGAAGGGCGACCGGGAGAAGGCGATCGAGTCGGGCGCCTCCGACTACGTGACCAAGCCCGTCGACCCCGATCATCTGCTGGCGGTCATGCAGCAGTGGATGCGGGGGGAGTGAGGGCGATACCGCAGGGGCGCGTGAACATGCGGGGAAGCTTCGGTGAGCGCGCCGAGTTGCCGACGCGGTGCTGGTGAAGTCGTGTAGAAGTACGGGATTCGGGGAACCTTCTGGTCTCCCGCCGCGTTTCTGCTATGTGCACAGTGACATCGCGGTGACAGGGTGTGGCGACGGGCGGGGTGCAGCTACGATGACCGGCACAAGGACGGGCGGCGCAAGGGAGTCGTCCCCCGGGTGGGCACCCGCCGGTGCCTCCCCGGGTACTGCGGACAGGGGAGGCCCCAAGCCGGGGCGAGGAGGGCGGGCCATGGTGCAGAAGGCCAAGATCCTCCTGGTCGATGACCGGCCGGAGAATCTGCTGGCGCTGGAGGCGATCCTCTCGGCGCTCGATCAGACGCTGGTGCGGGCATCGTCCGGGGAAGAAGCGCTCAAGGCACTGCTCACGGACGATTTCGCGGTCATCCTGCTGGACGTCCAGATGCCGGGCATGGACGGATTCGAGACCGCCGCGCACATCAAGCGGCGCGAGCGGACCCGGGACATCCCGATCATCTTCCTGACCGCGATCAACCACGGCCCGCACCACACCTTCCGGGGCTACGCGGCGGGTGCGGTCGACTACATCTCGAAGCCGTTCGACCCGTGGGTGCTGCGCGCCAAGGTCTCGGTGTTCGTCGAGCTGTACATGAAGAACTGCCAGCTCCGCGAGCAGGCGGCGCTGCTGCGCCTCCAGTTGGAGGGCGGCGAGAAGAACGAGGGCGAGCCGAAGGAGTCCGCGGGGCTGCTCGCCGAGCTGTCGGCGCGGCTCGCGGCCGTGGAGGAGCAGGCCGAGGCGCTGACCAAGCAGCTCAACGACGAGTCGACCGACGCGGCCGCGGTGGCCACGGCGGCTCATCTCGAGCGCAAGCTCACGGGGTTGCGGCGGGCGCTGGACGCGCTCGAGCCCGGAGCGGGCAACGCGTCGTCGGTGCCCTCGCAGAACTGACGCCCGGCACAAGGGCGTTGCCCGGTCTCCCGAGGCGTACCGCGCGGGAGGCCGCCTTCATGCGGCGTCAACTTCGCGCCCATGCAAGAGCGACACGAACGGGTGAAGCATCGGGCACGCGTGTCCCCTGCCGTCTCCCCCGGTAACCTCACACCTATGGCCTCACGTCCCTCCGCAGCCAAGAAGCCGCCCGCGAAGAAGGCGGCCGCTTCCGCGAAGGCTCCGGCGAAGAAGGCCGCCGCCAAGAAGGCACCCGCGAAGAAGGCTCCCGCCAGGAAGGCCGCGGCCAAGAAGCCCGCGCCCAAACCCGCACCGAACCCCACCGGGGGCGTCTACCGGCTCGTACGCGCCGTGTGGCTCGGTCTCGCGCACGCCGTCGGCGCGGTCTTCCGCGGCATAGGGCAGGGAGCCAAGAACCTCGACCCCGCGCACCGCAAGGACGGACTCGCGCTGCTGCTGCTCGCCATCGCCCTGATCGTCGCCGCGGGCACATGGGCCGACCTCAAGGGCCCGGTCGGCGACCTCGTCGAGATCCTGGTCACCGGCGCCTTCGGCCGGCTCGACCTGCTGGTGCCGATCCTGGTGGCCGTCATCGCGGTGCGCTTCATCCGGCACCCGGAGAAACCCGAGGCCAACGGCCGGATCGTCATCGGTCTGTCCGCGCTCGTCATCGGCGTGCTCGGCCAGGTCCACCTCGCGTGCGGCTCGCCCGCCCGCAGCGAGGGCATGCAGGCCATAAGGGACGCCGGCGGCCTCATCGGCTGGGCCGCGGCCACCCCGCTGTCGTACACCATGACCGACGTGCTCGCCGTGCCGCTGCTGGTGCTGCTCACGGTCTTCGGACTGCTGGTGGTCACGGCGACCCCCGTCAACGCCGTCCCGCAGCGCCTGCGGCTGCTCGCGGTGAAGCTCGGACTCGTCCACGACGGCACCGACGCCGAGGAGTTCGGCGAGGACGACGAGCGCTACGACGAGCAGTGGCGCGAGGCCCTGCCCGCGAGCCGCCGCAAGCGCGGCCGCCCGGCGCCCCAGGAGTACGACCCGGACGCCGCGGAGGAGGAGGCACTGTCCCGGCGCACCGGCCGCCCCCGCAGGTCCGCCGTGCCGCAGCCCGACATGAACCGGCCCATGGACGCCGTGGACGTGGCCGCCGCGGCTGCCGCCGCCCTCGACGGCGCCGTCCTGCACGGCATGCCGCCCTCCCCGGTCGTCGCCGACCTCACCCAGGGCGTCCGCACGGGCGACCGCGAGCCCACGACCCCGACCCCGGTCCCGGCCGCCCGCCCCCAGCAGGACCAGCCCGCCGCGAGCAAGCCGAAGCAGCACAAGCTCGACACCGGCGTCCCCGACCTCACCAAGACCCCGCCCGCCGAACCCCGCGACCTGCCCCCGCGCGCCGAGCAGCTCCAGCTGTCCGGCGACATCACCTACGCCCTGCCCTCCCTGGACCTGCTCACCCGCGGCGGCCCCGGCAAGGCGCGCAGCGCGGCCAACGACGCCATCGTCGAGTCGCTCACCACCGTCTTCACCGAGTTCAAGGTCGACGCCCGCGTCACCGGCTTCACCCGCGGGCCGACGGTCACGCGCTACGAGGTGGAACTCGGCCCGGCCGTGAAGGTCGAGCGGATCACCGCGCTCACCAAGAACATCGCGTACGCCGTCGCCAGCCCGGACGTGCGGATCATCAGCCCGATCCCCGGCAAGTCCGCGGTCGGCATCGAGATCCCCAACACCGACCGGGAGATGGTCAACCTCGGCGACGTGCTGCGGCTCGCCGAGTCCGCCGAGGACGACGACCCGATGCTGGTCGCCTTCGGCAAGGACGTCGAGGGCGGCTACGTCATGCACTCGCTGGCGAAGATGCCGCACATGCTGGTCGCCGGCGCCACCGGCTCCGGCAAGTCGTCCTGCATCAACTGCCTGATCACCTCGATCATGATGCGGGCGACCCCGGAGGACGTCCGGATGATCCTGGTCGACCCCAAGCGCGTCGAGCTCACCGCCTACGAGGGCATCCCGCACCTGATCACGCCGATCATCACCAACCCCAAGCGGGCCGCCGAGGCGCTCCAGTGGGTCGTCCGCGAGATGGACCTGCGCTACGACGACCTCGCCGCCTACGGCTACCGGCACATCGACGACTTCAACCGCGCCGTGCGCGAGGGCAAGGTCAAGCCGCCCGAGGGCAGCGAGCGTGAACTCCAGCCGTACCCCTATCTGCTGGTCATCGTCGACGAGTTGGCCGATCTGATGATGGTCGCCCCGCGCGACGTCGAGGACGCGATCGTGCGCATCACGCAGCTCGCGCGGGCGGCCGGCATCCACCTGGTGCTCGCCACCCAGCGGCCGTCGGTGGACGTCGTCACCGGTCTGATCAAGGCGAACGTGCCCTCCCGGCTCGCCTTCGCCACGTCCTCGCTCGCCGACTCCCGGGTCATCCTCGACCAGCCCGGCGCCGAGAAGCTGATCGGCAAGGGCGACGGGCTGTTCCTGCCGATGGGCGCGAACAAGCCGACCCGAATGCAGGGCGCGTTCGTGACCGAGGAGGAGGTCGCGCTCGTCGTCCAGCACTGCAAGGACCAGATGGCGCCCGTCTTCCGGGACGATGTGGTCGTCGGGACCAAGCAGAAGAAGGAGATCGACGAGGACATCGGCGACGACCTCGACCTGCTGTGCCAGGCGGCCGAGCTGGTCGTCTCCACCCAGTTCGGGTCGACCTCGATGCTCCAGCGCAAGCTGCGCGTCGGCTTCGCCAAGGCGGGCCGGCTGATGGACCTCATGGAGTCCCGCAACATCGTCGGACCGAGCGAGGGTTCGAAGGCTCGTGACGTTCTTGTGAAGCCTGACGAGCTGGATGGCGTGCTCGCCGTGATCCGCGGGGAGTCTGAAGGGTAGGCAGTCGGGACACGGTCGTCGCCTCGGGGCACCCAGGTGGACGATCGTGACTCACCCGTAAGGGATCATTGAGCAACCGTTTCCCTGTGACGTACGTCAAGTTGAGGGAAGCGACAAACAGCAGGTCCATCATCGGGATGTCGGGCCATTCCGATGGCGTACAAAGTCCGACCGCCCGGTTGCCCCACCCTTTTGTACCCCCCCTAGACTGAACCTCCAGCACAGGTGGCTACACGCTCGAAAGGCGCCCCCGTGTCCATCGGCAACTCCCCTGAAGACGAGCGTCCGTTCGAAGACGCGTCCGAGGAAGCCCGCCCCTCCGTCGGCCGTGCGCTGCAGCAGGCGCGCATTGCCGCCGGGCTCACCGTCGACGACGTCAGTACCGCCACCCGGGTCCGTATCGCCATCGTGCACGCCATCGAGGCGGACGACTTCGCCCCCTGCGGCGGCGACGTCTACGCCCGCGGGCACATCCGGACCCTGGCCAAAGCCGTCCACCTCGATCCGGCCCCGCTGATCGCCCAGTACGACGCCGACCACGGCGGCCGTCCCGCGCCCACCCCGGCCGCGCCCCTGTTCGAAGCGGAACGCATCCGCCCCGAGCGCCGCGGACCGAACTGGACCGCGGCCATGGTCGCCGCGATCGTCGTCGTGATCGGCTTCGTCGGCTTCACCATGTTCAAGGGCGACGACGGCAGCGGCAACAACGTCGCCGACGGCGCCGCGACCGACACGTCCGCCACTCCCACCCCGAAGTCCAAGAAGCCCGCCGACCCCAAGCCCGAGCCGTCGGACAGCGCCATCGCCGCCGCGCCGCAGGACAAGGTGACCGTCAAGGTCAGCGCCGCCGACGGACGCAGCTGGATCTCCGCCAAGGACCACAACGGCCGGCAGCTCTTCGACGGACTGCTCAAGCAGGGCGAGTCCAAGACCTTTCAGGACAGCTCCAAGATCAACCTGATCCTCGGTGACGCCGGCGCGATCGACCTGTTCGTGAACGGCAAGAAGATCGAGGACGACTGGCAGCCCGGCGCCGTCGAGCGCCTGACCTACACGAAGGGCGACCCGCAGGCCGGATGAGCGGTACCGGACAGCCGGCGCGAGGGGCGCTTTCACGACGGGGTTGGCCGAGTTCGGTCAACCCCGTCGACGTGGGGTGTCAGCGGGACGAAGTAGTCTTGAGCCCATGCCTGAACGCCGTACCGTCGCACTCGTCACCCTTGGCTGCGCCCGTAACGAGGTGGACTCGGAGGAGCTCGCAGGCCGTTTGGAGGCGGACGGCTGGCAGCTCGTGGAGGACGCCGCCGACGCGGACGTCGCCGTCGTCAACACCTGTGGATTCGTCGAGGCGGCCAAGAAGGACTCCGTCGACGCCCTCCTGGAGGCCAACGACCTCAAGGAGCACGGAAGAACGCAGGCCGTGGTGGCGGTGGGCTGCATGGCCGAGCGCTACGGCAAGGAGCTCGCCGAGGCGCTCCCCGAGGCCGACGGCGTGCTCGGCTTCGACGACTACACCGACATCTCCGACCGCCTCCAGACCATCCTGAGCGGTGGCATCCACGCGGCGCACACCCCGCGCGACCGGCGCAAGCTGCTGCCGATCAGCCCCGCCGAGCGACAGGATTCGGCCGCTTCCGTCGCGCTCCCCGGACACGCGCCGGTGGAGGTGCCCGAGCAGGGCCCCGGCGACCTGCCGGAGGGCGTCGCGCCCGCCTCCGGCCCCCGCGCGCCCCTGCGCCGCCGGCTGGACGGCTCCCCGGTCGCCTCCGTGAAGCTCGCCTCCGGCTGCGACCGGCGCTGCACGTTCTGCGCCATCCCCTCCTTCCGCGGCTCCTTCATCTCACGCCGCCCCAGCGACGTGCTGAACGAGACGCGCTGGCTCGCCGAACAGGGCGTGAAGGAGATCATGCTGGTCTCCGAGAACAACACCTCCTACGGCAAGGACCTCGGCGACATCCGCCTGCTGGAGTCCCTGCTGCCCGAGCTCGCCGAGGTCGACGGCATCGAGCGGGTGCGGGTCAGTTACCTCCAGCCCGCCGAGATGCGGCCCGGCCTGATCGACGTGCTGACCTCGACGCCGAAGGTCGCCCCCTACTTCGACCTGTCCTTCCAGCACTCCGCTCCCGACGTGCTGCGCGCCATGCGCCGCTTCGGCGACACCGACCGCTTCCTGGAGCTCCTCGACACCATCCGGAGCAAGGCGCCCCAGGCCGGTGTCCGCTCCAACTTCATCGTCGGCTTCCCCGGCGAGTCCGAGGCCGACCTCGCCGAGCTGGAGCGGTTCCTGAACCACGCCCGGCTGGACGCCATCGGCGTCTTCGGCTACTCCGACGAGGAGGGCACGGAGGCGGCGACCTACGAGCACAAGCTGCCGGAGGACCTGGTCGCCGAGCGGCTGGCCCGTGTCTCCCGGCTCGCCGAGGAACTGGTCTCGCAGCGCGCCGAGGAGCGGGTCGGTGAGACGGTGCACGTGCTGGTGGAATCCGTCGACGAGGAGGAGGGCGTGTACGGCCGTGCCGCCCACCAGGCCCCGGAGACGGACGGCCAGGTGCTGCTGACGAGCGGCGAGGGGCTGAGCGTCGGCCGTATGGTCGAGGCGAAGGTGGTGGGCACCGAAGGTGTCGACCTGGTGGCGGAGCCGCTGTTCGAGGGTTCGCTCGCGTGTAGTGAGGAGGCGGGCAGATGACGGGGATCCCGGCATCCGCGGCAGGAGGCCCCTCCGGCGCGCGCAGGGCGGCGGCGAGCACGGCACCCGGAGGCGGTCCAGGGGCCGGTGGCCGGGTTCCGGGGGCGAGCGCAGGGCGCGCCTCCGCGTCGGGCGGCGGTCGCGTTCCCGGGGCGGGCACCGGTGGTCATGCGTCCGCGTCGGGCGCCGGTGGTCATGCGTCCGCGTCGGGCGCCGGTCAGGTGTCCGGTTCCGCGGGTGGTGGTGCGGCCCGTGAGGGCGATGCAGCGGGTGAGGCCACTGGTGAGGCACCCGGGACGGCCCGGGGTGGCTCGGGTGGCGGTGGGCTCTTCGGCGCCGGGGCCCGTGCCTCGGCCGGTTCCGGGGGTGTTCAGGGGAGCGTGTCCGACGGGGTGGCCGGTGCCGAGGGCAACGGGAAGCCGGCGCGGGGCGGGAAGATCGCCGCTGCGGCCGTGAACCAGGCCAGCGTCTGGAACATCGCCAACCTGCTGACCATGCTCCGGCTGCTCCTCGTGCCGGCCTTCGTCATGCTGATGCTCGCCGACGGCGGCTACGACCCGGCCTGGCGCTCGCTCGCCTGGGCCGCGTTCGCCATCGCCATGATCACCGACCTGTTCGACGGTCATCTGGCGCGCACCTACAACCTCGTCACCGACTTCGGGAAGATCGCCGACCCGATCGCCGACAAGGCGATCATGGGAGCGGCGCTGATCTGTCTCTCCGCGCTGGGAGACCTTCCCTGGTGGGTCACCGGAGTGATCCTCGGCCGGGAACTCGGCATCACGCTCCTGCGTTTTCTGGTCATTCGCTACGGCGTGATCCCGGCCAGCCGCGGCGGGAAACTCAAGACGCTCACCCAGGGCGTCGCCGTCGGCATGTACGTGCTGGCGCTGACGGGGTGGCTGGCCACCCTCCGCTTCTGGGTGATGGCCGCGGCGGTCGTGCTGACCGTCGTGACCGGACTCGACTATGTGAGACAGGCCATTGTGCTGCGCCGGCAGGGAATCGCCGAGCGCAAGGCGGCGTTGGAGGAGACGGAAGAGTGAGTTCCACGGCCACCGAGGTGGTGCGACTACTCACCGTGCACGGCGGGACGCTGGCCGTGGCCGAGTCGCTGACCGGTGGCCTGGTCGCCGCGGAGATCACCTCGGTCCCCGGGGCGTCGAAGGTCTTCCGGGGTTCGGTGACCGCCTACGCCACCGACCTGAAGCGGGAGCTGCTCGGCGTGGACGCCGGACTGCTGGCGCGGAGCGGAGCGGTGGATCCCCAGGTCGCGGCGCAGATGGCCACGGGTGTACGCAAGGTTCTGGGCGCCGACTGGGGCATCGCGACCACCGGAGTCGCCGGTCCTGACCCCCAGGACGGGCAGGCCGTGGGGACGGTTTTCGTGGCCGTGGACGGGCCCTTCGCGGAAGGTTCCGGTTCCGCCCGCGGCGGAAAAGTGAGGCACCTGCGGTTGAACGGCGACCGCGCGGAAATTCGTATGGAGAGTGTACGGAGCGTACTCGCACTGCTCCTCGAGGAGCTTGCGGGCGAACAGACCGGGAATGAGCGGGCACAGGATACGGAACGGAACGGGGGGTTTTGATGTTTGCAGCCCTGAGTGAACACGACATCGCTCCCCGCACGGCCGCGGCGCGAGGCGGTACGGTGGGGCGAGAAGGATGCGGCTATGCGGTCCGAGGAGGGAGCCACCGATGATTCTGCTCCGTCGCCTGCTGGGTGACGTGCTGCGTCGGCAGCGCCAGCGCCAGGGCCGTACTCTGCGCGAAGTCTCCTCGTCCGCCCGAGTCTCACTCGGCTATCTCTCCGAGGTGGAGCGGGGGCAGAAGGAGGCTTCCTCCGAGCTGCTCTCCGCCATCTGCGACGCGCTGGACGTACGGATGTCCGAGCTCATGCGGGAAGTGAGTGACGAACTCGCTCTCGCCGAGCTGGCCCAGTCTGCTGCAGCGACCCCCAGCGAGCCCGTGCCCACGCCGGTTCGCCCGATGCTGGGTTCCGTATCGGTGACCGGAGTGCCACCGGAACGGGTCACCATCAAGGCGCCTGCCGAAGCGGTGGACGTGGTCGCCGCCTGAGCGGCGGCGTGAAGGTGTGACAGGCCCCGGAGGGGCCCTTCCGGGAGGACCGGGAGGGTACCGCCGGGGTTTTCGCATGTCCGGGGCCGGCTGGGCGGGTGGGGCGGCGGGTGTGTCGTGTGCCGGTGGGGGCATGGGTGCGTTTGCCGGTGAGGCGCGGGGCGCGTTCGGGCGTTGACCGGTGGGGCGGTCCGTGCGTTTGCCGGTGCGGCGCCGGGCGGTCATCGTTGAGGGACCACGGGGGTGAGCCACGGAGGTGCGGATGTACGTCGTGAAGAGCCCGTTGTCCGATGCGAATCTCAAGACCGTGTCCGAGGCGTTGCAGGGTGCCCTGGTCGACCTGGTCGATCTCGCTCTGGTGGCGAAACAGATCCACTGGAACGTGGTCGGCCAGCGCTTCCGCTCGGTCCATCTCCAGCTCGACGAGGTGGTGACCCTCGCGCGGAAGCACTCGGACACCGTGGCCGAGCGCGCCGCGGCGCTGGGTGTCTCCCCCGACGGGCGTGCGGCGACGGTGGCCGTGGGCAGCGGTATCGGGGTGACACCGGAGGGCTGGGTCGACGACACCACGGCCGTGGGGACGCTCGTGGAAGCTCTGGGCGCGGTGATCGCCCGGATGCGGGAACGGGTCGCGGCGACCGCGGACCCGGATCCGGTCAGCCAGGACATCCTCATCGGGATCACGGCCGATCTCGAGAAGCAGCACTGGATGTTCCAGGCCGAGAACGGGTGACGTGGCGGGGCGCATAGCGCGCTGGGGTGCCGTTCTGGGGCTCGGGGCACTGTGGTGGTGGGCGGTGGCGCGACTGGTGCTGGCGTCCGGCGCCGGGGTTCTGGAAGGGACGGTCGCGGCAGGAGGGTGGGGGCTGAGCCTGCTGCCGGTGCACTGTGTGCCCAAGGCGCGGGCGGAGGGGACCCTGGCGGCGGGGCGTTGGCGGCAGGCGTGGCGGGTGTGGCTTCGGGGCTGAGCTGACGTGAGATGTGACCTGGGGTGCGCGGTCAGCCGGCGGTGCGGGGGCGGTCGCGGTGTGGCGCGGTGGGTGCGGGGGCCGGTCCGCGCTGGCAGGTGGGGCACCAGTAGGTGGGGCGTTCTCGGGAACCGTCACCCTGGTCGGCGATGCGGATGGGAGTGCCGCAGCGCAGGCAGGGGCGGGGTGCGCGGCCGTAGACGAAAAGGTCGGGGACGCGGCGGTTGGTCGTGCGTGGGGTGCTCGGCGTGCGTGAGGCGCCGGTGGTGCTGGAGGTGCTGGTGGTGCCTGTCGTTCTGCGGATCGGGCGGTCGCGGTTGTACTCGAGGAGCCGTTTGGCGAGCTCGGGCAGCTTCGCCGCGCGGTCGGCGGGCAGATGGCCCACCGGGAGCCAAGGAGTGACGCCGAGCAGGTAGCAGAGCTCGCTCTTGAACACATTGCCGATGCCGGCGAGGTTCCGCTGGTCCAGCAGGGCCTCACCGAGCGGGCGGTCCGGGTCCTTGAGGAGGTTGGCCAGCGCCAGGTCGGGATCCCAGTCCGGGCCCAGGAGATCGGGTCCGAGGTGGCCGACGGCGCGGTCCTCGTCGGTGGTGCGCAGCAGTTCCAGCACGGGCAGGCGGTAGCCGACCGCCGTGCGCTCGGCGTTGCCGAGGATCGCGCGGATCTGGTGGGCGGGCCCGCCGGTCCAGCGCTGCCCGTTCGCGAACACCTTCCACGACCCGTCCATCCGCAGGTGCGAGTGCAGGGTCAGACCGCCCTCGACGCGGGTCAGGAGGTGCTTCCCGCGCGGGATCACCTCCAGGACGGCACGGCCGGTGAGGTCGGTCGTCGCGAGCCTGGGGACCCGGAGGTCGCTGCGGAGCAGCACCTTGCCCGCGAGGGCGCTGTGCAGCCGACGCGCGGCCTGCCAGACGGTGTCTCCTTCGGGCATGGGTCAAGGGTGGCACGCCGGCCGCGGAGCGACCGGTTGCGGGTGCGGTCGGTCAGGCGCGCAGGCGCAGCCCGCGGGGTGTGGCGACGAACCCCGCGGCCTCCAGGAGCGCCCCGAGAGGGGAGGTCAGGGCGGAGGCGCCGTTGACGCGCTCCACCGTGACCGTACCGAGGGAGCCGGCGCGGGCGGCTGCGGCGAGGGCCTCCGCGGCGGCGGGCAGCCGGGTGTCGTCGGCGGGCTCGGTGTCCTGGTCGGCGGGCCAGGCCAGCAAGGTCTTGCCGCCGCGCTCCATGTAGAGCGTCAACTCGCCGTCCACGAGCACCACCAGGGAGCCCGCCTTGCGGCCCGGCTTGTGCCCCGCGCCGGTCGGGGGCTCCGGCCAGCCCAGTGCGGCGCCGTACGCGTTCGCCGGATCGGCGGCGGCCAGGACGACGGCGCGCAAGGAGCGGTCCGGGCCTGTGCGACGGCCCGAGAACGGGTCGTACGACGTCCGCCCGCCGTTCTGCCAGGGAGGCGGGCCCTGGGAGGCGTGGTCGCGGGGCGACACCCACTCGCTCGGCGTCAGGCGGGGATGCGAGGGGCTCGTGGGAGCGTCGCCGCCGAGGTCGGGGAAGCCCGGGTCGGGGAAGCCGGGGCCGCCCGGGAAGCCGTCGTGGCCCGGGGCGGGCTCAGGGGCATCGTCGGCCGGTGCGGCGAAGCCGTGCGCGGAGAAGGGGTCGAAGTCGGCGTAGGGATTCTCGGCGGAGGAGCCTGCCGTGGCCGGCCCCGGGCCCGGGAGGCTGTCGCCGCGCTCGCGGGCGTTGGCCACGGCCCGGAGCCGGTCGACCGCACCGTCCATCGCGAACTGGGCGGCGCCCAGACCCTCCACCACATAGCCACGGCGGGCCTGTCCCGTCTCCTCGAAGGCGGACAGGACGCGGTATGTCGCCGAGAAGCCGCCCTCGACGCCTTCCGCCGAGACGGCGCCCCGAGTCACCACGCCGTGCCGGTCGAGGAGCGTGCGGGCCAGCGCGTGGGCGCGGACCGTGGTGTCGGACTCCCGGTCCGGGAGCAGCGACCAGCGGCCGGCGACGGTCGGCGGACCGGTGCGGGAGGCGCTGCGGGCGGCCGCGGTGAGCGAGCCGTAGCGCCCGCGCGGCACCGGTCGCTTCGCTCGGTGGGCCGTGGAGCCCGCGGTTCGGCCGGAGCCGAGCAGCGAGCGCATCGGGCTGAGCGTGTCGTTGGTCAGCCGCCCCGACCAGGCCAGGTCCCACACGGCGTCGGCCAGCTGCGGATCGGTGACCTCCGGGTGGGTCGTGGCGCGGACCCGGTCGGCGATCTGGCGGAAGAACAGGCCGTAACCGCCGGAGAGGGCGTCCAGGACGGACTGGTGGAGGGCGGTCAGCTCCAGGGGGTGCGGCGGGGGCAGGAGCAGCGGGGCCGCGTCCGCCAGATACAGCGAGACCCAGCCGTCCTTCCCGGGCAGGGAACCGGCGCCCGCCCACACCACCTCACCGGACGCGGTGAGCTCGTCCAGCATCGCGGGGGTGTAGTTCACCACCCGGGACGGCAGGACCAGCTTCTCCAGGGCGGAGGCGGGCACGGACGCGCCCTGCAACTGCTCGATGGCGCGCACCAGGCCGTCCGTACCGCGCAGCGCGTGGCCCTTGCCGATGTGCTGCCACTGCGGGAGGAACTGTGCGAGCGCGGCCGGCGGCACCGGTTCCAGCTCGTGCCGAAGGGCGGCAAGCGAGCGGCGGCGCAGCCTGCGCAGCACGGCGGCGTCGCACCACTCCTGGCCGATCCCGGCCGGGTGGAACTCGCCCTGGACGATCCGGCCCGCCGCCGAGAGCCGCTGGAGAGCACCCTCGGTCACGGCCACGCCCAGCCCGAAACGGGCCGCGGCCGTGGCCGACGTGAAGGGGCCGTGAGTGCGCGCGTACCGCGCGAGGAGGTCGCCGAGAGGGTCCTTCACCGGCTCGGTGAACGCCTCCGGCACACCGACCGGCAGGGCCGTGCCCAGCGCGTCCCGCAGCCGTCCCGCGTCCTCGACGGCCGCCCAGTGGTCGGCGCCCGCGATGCGGACCCGGATGGCGCGCCGCGCCGAGGCGAGCTCCCCGGCCCACTGCGGCTCCGCGCCCCGCTCGTTGAGCTCGGCCTCGGTGAGCGGGCCGAGCATCCGCAGCAGGTCGGCGACACCCTCGGCGTCCTTGACCCGCCGGTCCTCGGTCAGCCACTGCAGCTCGCGCTCCAGCTCGGTCAGCACCTCCGCGTCGAGCAGTTCGCGCAGCTCGGCCTGCCCGAGCAGCTCGGCGAGCAGCCGCGAGTCCAGGGACAGCGCGGCGGCCCGGCGCTCGGCGAGCGGGGAGTCGCCCTCGTACAGGAACTGGGCGACGTAGCCGAAGAGGAGGGAGCGGGCGAAGGGTGACGGCTCCGGAGTGGTGACCTCGACCAGCCGCACCTTGCGGGACTCCAGGTCGCCCATCAGCTCGACGAGGCCGGGCACGTCGAACACGTCCTGGAGGCATTCGCGCACCGCTTCCAGCACGATCGGGAACGACCCGAACTCGCCCGCGACCTGAAGGAGCTGGGACGCGCGCTGACGCTGCTGCCACAGCGGGGTGCGCTTGCCCGGATTGCGGCGCGGCAGCAGCAGCGCACGGGCGGCGCACTCGCGGAACCGGGAGGCGAACAGGGCAGAGCCGCCCACCTGGTCGGTGACGACCTGATCGACCTCGCCCTTGTCGAAGACGACGTCCGCCGCGCCCACCGGCGCCTGATCGGCGTCGTACTCCGTGCCGGTCTTCACCGGCTCCTGGTCGAGCAGGTCCAGGCCCATCAGATCGGCGTCCGGCAGGCGCAGCACGATGCCGTCGTCGGCGTGCATCACCTGGGCGTCCATGCCGTACCGCTCGGAGAGGCGGGCGCCGAGCGCCAGCGCCCACGGGGCGTGAACCTGAGCGCCGAACGGGGAGTGCACGACGACCCGCCAGTCGCCGAGCTCGTCGCGGAAGCGCTCCACGACGATCGTGCGATCGTCCGGGACGTGGCCGCACGCCTCCCGCTGCTCGTCGAGGTACGACAGGACGTTGTCCGCGGCCCAGGCGTCCAGCCCGGCCGCGAGCAGCCGCAGCCGGGCGTCCTCCTTGGACAGCGAGCCGACCTCACGCAGGAACGCGCCCACCGCGCGGCCCAGCTCCAGCGGGCGGCCCAGCTGGTCGCCCTTCCAGAACGGCAGCCTCCCGGGCACCCCGGGCGCCGGGGAGACCAGGACCCGGTCGCGCGTGATGTCCTCGATGCGCCAGGAACTCGTGCCGAGGGTGAAGACATCGCCCACGCGGGACTCGTAGACCATCTCCTCGTCGAGCTCGCCGACCCGCCCGCCGCCCTTCTTGGGGTCGGCGCCCGCCAGGAACACCCCGAACAGCCCCCGGTCGGGGATCGTGCCGCCGGAGGTGACGGCGAGGCGCTGCGCGCCCGGGCGGCCGGTGATCTCGCCCGTGATCCGGTCCCACACCACACGCGGGCGCAGCTCCGCGAAGGCGTCGGACGGATAGCGGCCCGCCAGCATGTCGAGGACGCCCGTGAACGCGGACTCGGGGAGCGAGGCGAACGGCGCCGCCCGGCGCACCATGGCGAGCAGATCGTCGTACTGCCAGGTGTCCATGGCCGTCATGGCGACGAGCTGCTGGGCGAGCACGTCCAGCGGATTGGCGGGCACCCTCAGGGACTCGATGGCGCCCGTGCGCATCCGCTCGGTGACGACCGCCGCCTGCACCAGATCGCCGCGGTACTTGGGGAACACCACGCCGGTGGAGACCGCGCCCACCTGGTGCCCCGCACGGCCCACGCGCTGGAGCCCGGAGGCGACGGACGGCGGCGACTCCACCTGGACCACCAGGTCGACGGCGCCCATGTCGATGCCCAGCTCGAGGCTGGAGGTCGCGACCACCGCGGGCAGCCGGCCCGCCTTGAGGTCCTCCTCGACCAGCGCCCGCTGCTCCTTGGACACCGAGCCGTGATGGGCCCGGGCGATCACGGCCGGCGCGCCGTGGGCGGCTCCGGAGCCTCCCATGAGCTCCGCCGGGGAGTGGTGCTCGTCCAGGGACTCCCCGGTGGCCCGCTCGTAGGCGATCTCGTTGAGCCGGTTGCACAGGCGCTCCGCGAGCCGGCGGGAATTGGCGAACACGATCGTCGAGCGATGGGACTGGACGAGATCGGTGATCCGCTCCTCGACGTGCGGCCAGATCGACGGGCGCTCGTTGCCCTCCGAGCCGTCGGCCACCGGGGAGCCGCCCAGCTCGCCCAGGTCCTCCACCGGGACCACCACGGACAGGTCGAACTCCTTGCCGGACTCCGGCTGGACGATCTCCACCTTGCGGCGCGGGGACAGGAAGCGTGCGACCTCGTCGACCGGGCGGACCGTCGCCGACAGGCCGATACGGCGGGCGGGCTTCGGCAGGAGTTCGTCCAGCCGCTCCAGGGAGAGCGCGAGGTGGGCGCCGCGCTTGGTGCCCGCGACCGCGTGCACCTCGTCCAGGATCACCGTCTCCACGCCGGTGAGCGCATCGCGCGTGGCCGACGTCAGCATCAGGAACAGGGACTCCGGGGTGGTGATCAGGATGTCCGGAGGACGGGTGGACAGGGCTCGGCGCTCGGCCGCCGGAGTGTCCCCGGAGCGGATCCCGACCTTGACCTCGGGCTCGGGCAGGCCGAGGCGCACGGACTCCTGGCGGATGCCGGTCAGCGGGCTGCGGAGATTGCGCTCGACGTCGACGGCGAGCGCCTTGAGCGGTGAGACGTACAGGACGCGGCAGCGCTTCTTCGGGTCGGCGGGCGGGGGAG
Source organism: Streptomyces sp. NPDC052012 (assembly GCF_040689265.1). Lineage (NCBI taxonomy): Bacteria > Bacillati > Actinomycetota > Actinomycetes > Kitasatosporales > Streptomycetaceae > Streptomyces > Streptomyces sp. NPDC052012. The sequence continues at coordinate 94,969 of NZ_JBFAXA010000024.1, read as the reverse complement.
TGGAGGCCAGCTGGTCCAGCGCCGCGAGGAAGGCGGCCAGGGTCTTGCCGGAGCCGGTGGGCGCGACCACCAGCACGTCCGAGCCCTCGCCGATGGCCTGCCACGCGCCGGCCTGAGCGGCGGTGGGCGCGGAGAACGCCCCCGTGAACCAGCCGCGGGTCGCGGGGGAGAAGCCGTCCAGGGCTCGGCGCGGATTGCTGACCATGCGTCCATCCTGCACCCGGCCACTGACAATGGGCCTGAGCTGGGCGGATGGTGGCGCGGGACGGAGTGCGGGTGGCCGCTCCGTTGCTGGAGGGGCGGGGCGCCGGGAGGGGCAGGCTGCTGGGTGCTGGGTGCTGGTTGCTGGGTGACCGGTGAGATGCGGACGGTCCGGTTCCGGCAGGGGCGCTGCCCGCGGCCGAGATCGCGGACAATGGCCGTATGGCGGGATCGGGCCGCGGGGCGGAGTCGGGCAGGGAGCGTGCGCGGCACTGGCAGTACGCCGAGCTGCCCGGTGTCGACCTGCTGCGCGCCCGGTACATCCGCAAGACGTTCGTGCGGCACACGCACGAGCACTTCGTGATCGCCGCGATCGCGGACGGCGTCGAGGTCTTCCACCACGGCGGTGGCGATCAGTACGCGGGCGCCGGTGCGCTCGCGCTGGTCAATCCGGACACACCGCACACCGGGCGGGCCGGGGTCCCCGAAGGGTGGCGCTACGGCGCGGTCTATCCGTCGCCCGAGGTGGTGGCCGCCATCGCCGCCGAGACCACGACCCTGCGCGGCACGCCCGGGTTCGTGACACCGGTGCTCGACGACCCCTACACCGTCCATCTGGTGCACCAGGTGCTGCGGGCCACCGACGAGGGCAACGCGCTCGCCGCCGACACCCTGCTGCGGGTCGCCGTGACCCGGCTGCTGCGGCTCAACGGCGGCACACTGCCGCGGCGGGAGGTCAGGACGGCGGGCACGCGGATCGCGGCACGCGCGCGTGCCGTACTGGAGGAGCGGATGGCCGGGCCGCCGACGCTGGAGCAGCTGGCCGCCGAGCTGGGCACCAGCCCGTTCGCCCTGCTGCGCGCGTTCCGCGACGCCTATGGGATGCCGCCGCACACCTGGCTCACCGACGCGCGCGTACGGCAGGCCAGGAAGCTGCTGGACGCGGGAACGGCTCCGTCCGAGGCCGCCGTCGCGGTCGGCTTCACCGACCAGCCGCATCTGAACCGGCACTTCAGCCGGATCGTCGGCGTCCCTCCGGGCGCCTACCAGCGCGAGCGCAAGAACGTACAAGACACACGGCGCGCCCTGCTCGTACCGTCCGGTGCGTGGCAACAGAACAGACAGCAGCACGCGCCGGCATACGGGACGCCGGAGCCGGAGGAGAAAAGCCCGACCGTGCCGTCGTACGGGACGCCCTCGGAGTCGGAGTCGCGGTCGGACTCTCCGGGTTCGCCTTCGGTGTGACCTCGGCCGGCAGCGGGCTCACACTGCTCCAGACCTGCGCGCTGAGCCTGTTGGTGTTCACCGGCGCGTCCCAGTTCGCACTGGTGGGGGCGCTGGCGGCCGGTGGCGGTCCGTTCACGGCGGCCGCGGGGGCGTTCTTCCTCGGGGTGCGCAACGCGTTCTACGGGCTGCGCCTGTCGCAGTTGCTGGCCCTCCCGCGCGCGGTGCGGCCGTTCGCCGCCCAGTGGGTCATCGACGAGACGGCCGCCGTCTCCCTCGCCCAGCCCACGCGCCGCAGCGCTCGGGTCGGCTTCGTGGTGACCGGGCTCAGCCTGTACGTCCTGTGGAATCTCACCACGCTGCTCGGGGCAGCCGGCGCCGAGGCCATCGGGGACACCGACGCGTGGGGGCTCGACGCGGCCGGACCTGCGGTCTTCCTGGCGCTGCTCGCGCCGATGCTGAGGACCATCACCGAGCGGGCCGTCGCGGGGCTGGCCGTACTGCTCGGTCTCGGCCTGCTGCCCGTCCTGCCCGCGGGCGTGCCCGTTCTGGTGGCCGCACTCGCGGCCCCGGCGGTGCTGTGGGCACAGGGCCGCCGGGACGGCTTCGAGCGCGGAGACGCATCCGGCGCTTCCGATGTTTCCGAGGCGTCCCAGGCACTCGGGGCATCCAAGGCAGCCGAGGCGTCCGAGGCATCCAAGTCACCGGAGGAGGACCGTTGAACATCTGGATCGCGATCGGTGTGACGGCCGTCGGCTGCTACGCCGTCAAGCTGGCCGGCCTCCTGGTGCCCGCGGGTGTCCTCGAGCGGCCCGTCGTCCGGCGGCTCGCCGCGCTGCTGCCGGTCGCCCTGCTCGCCGCCCTCACCGCCCAGCAGACCTTCGCCGACGGACAGGCGCTCGTGCTGGACGCGCGTGCGGCGGGCCTCGCGGCCGCCGCGGTGGCCCTGGTCCTGCGTGCGCCGTTCCTGGTCGTCGTCGGGGCGGCCGTGGTGGTGACGGCGGGCGTGCGGGCGCTGGGCGGTTGAGGCGGCCCGTCCGCCCGGCCGGCCACCCCGGGGGCCCCCGCCGGCCACCCGGGGGGCGGGAGCGCGGGTCAGCCGACGGAACGGCCGTACGCCTGGAGTGTGCGCAGGGCCGCGATCGTCACCATGGGGCGGGCCTCCAGCGCGGGAGCAGGCGCCCACTGGCGCCACCGGATCGGCCAGCCGCCGTCCTCCCGCTGCTCGGCGGCGAGGTGGTCCAGGGAGCGCTCCATCTCCTCGTCCGTGAACCACGCGCGCGCGAGGGAGTGCGGGGTTCTGGCGTAGTCGTGCGGGAAGTGGTGCTCACCCGGCGCGTAGCCGGGTGCGACCGGGTACGCGTCGAGGTCGGCGGGGTCGAGGGCCGCGAGGCGCTGCCCGCGCACCACGCGGCCCAGCCGCTCCGCGGCGGCCTGCGCACGGGGGCGGTCCGGGGCGGAGTCCAGGAAGGCGACGGCGGCCTCGATCTCGTACGGGTGGGACTTCTCCAGCGACTCCACGGCCTGCCAGCAGAACTCCGTGGCCCGGAACAGCCAGGCGTGCCACACCTCGTTGCGGTGCAGCAGGCCCACGACCGGACCGGTGGCCAGGAGCTCGCTCGGCGGGTCGTCCACGACCGGCACGAAGGGTGCCGTGGGGTAGCCGCGCTGACTCGGATGGATCGCCGGAAGGGCACCGTCCGCGGTCGAGACGGACGTCAGATAGCGGCACACCTGCTCCGCCCGCCGACCGGTGCAGCGGCCCAGGGAGTCCAGCACGTGCAGGGCGTGGGCGGTGTGCAGAGGCTGGCTGACCGGGCCCCGCAGATCGGGCTCCAGTCCGTGACCGTAGCCGCCGTCCTCGTTGCGGTAGGCGTCCAGTGCCGTCTCCACCGGGTCGGCGTCACCTCCCCGGAAGTGGTGGGCGAACAGGCGCTGCTCGAGCACCCGCGCGGTGAGCCAGACGAACCGCTCCGCGCGCGCGAGGGGTGAGTGGGCCTGGGGGGTCGGGTCGAGGGGGGAAGCTCCGGTTTCGGCCATGGGGCAGACCGTAGGGCGGAAAGCGGTGTCGGCAGGCGGTCCCGGCGGGGCCCACCCCCGCAGGCGGGATACTGGAGGCATGCGGTTGACGGTCTTCTGGCAGCGGATGGCGGAGCACTTCGGTCCTGGATATGCCGACACCTTCGCGCGTGACCATGTCATGTCGGAGCTCGGCGGGCGCACCGTCCACCAGGCGCTGGAGGCCGGATGGGACGCCAAGGACGTCTGGCAGGTGGTCTGCGCGGTGATGGACGTTCCTCGGGAGAAGCGCTGATCCCCCGGAAGAAGCGCTGATCGTCACAAAGATCGCCCGAGCGCAGACGGCTGTCAGAGCCGTGGGCGAGACTTGGGTCCGTGGCATCCACTGACGAGACCGGGCAGGCAGCGCCGCCCCCCTCCACCCCCGGCCCGCCCCCGCCTGCCGGGCCTCCGGTGGACCCCGCGGCCGGACAGGGGGCCCGCATGCCCCGCTGGCTGCCGCGCGCCATGGTGCTCGCGCTCACCCTGTACGGCCTGTTCCAGCTGGGCAGCTGGGCCTTCCACCAGCTCACCGGCCTGCTGATCAACATCGTGATCGCGTTCTTCCTGGCGCTCGCGGTGGAGCCCGCGGTGAGCTGGATGGCCGCGCGCGGGGTGCGCAGGGGGCTGGGTACCTTCGTGGTCTTCCTGGGCGTGCTCGTCGTGGCGGCGGGTTTCGTCACGTTGCTCGGGTCCATGCTGGCGGGACAGATCATCAAGATCGTCGAGGATTTCCCGGACTACCTCGACTCGGTCATCAACTGGATCAACACCCACTTCGACACCGACCTGCGCCGCGTCGACATCCAGGAGGGCCTGCTGCGCTCCGACTGGCTGCGCAACTACGTCCAGAACAGCGCCACCGGCGTGCTGGACGTCTCCGCGCAGGTCCTCGGAGGGCTGTTCCAGCTGCTGACCGTCGCCCTGTTCTCGTTCTACTTCGCCGCCGACGGCCCCCGGCTGCGGCGCACCATCTGCTCCGTCCTGCCCCCGGCGCGGCAGGCCGAGGTGCTGCGCGCGTGGGAGATCGCCGTGAACAAGACCGGCGGCTACCTGTACTCGCGTGGACTGATGGCCCTGATCTCCGGCCTGGCGCACTACGTGCTCCTGGAGTTCCTCGACGTGCCCTACGCGCCCGTGCTGGCCGTGTGGGTGGGTCTGGTGTCGCAGTTCATCCCCACCATCGGCACGTATCTCGCGGGTGCCCTGCCCATGCTGATCGCCTTCACGGTCAACCCCTGGTACGCGCTGTGGGTGCTGATCTTCGTGGTCATCTACCAGCAGTTCGAGAACTACGTGCTGCAGCCCAAGCTGACCTCGAAGACCGTCGACATCCACCCGGCGGTCGCCTTCGGCTCGGTCGTCGCGGGCACCGCCCTGCTCGGCGCGGTCGGTGCGCTGATCGCCATTCCGGCCGTCGCCACGCTCCAGGCGTTCCTGGGCGCCTATGTGAAGCGTTACGACGTCACCGACGACCCCCGCGTGCACGGCCACCGCGGCAACGACAACGGCCCTGGCCTCCTCACCCGCGCCCGCCGGCTGTGGGGCCGCGGACCGGGCGCGACGCGTCCACGGGGCGGGGACAGCGGGACCTCCTGACATCCGTCGAGGTCGGGACTTGGCGACCTTGTCTCAAGGCTGGGAAGTGGCGACCTTGATCCCGAAACCGATCAGGACGACGCCCGTGACGCGGTCCATGGCGCGTCGCACGGCAGGCTGCTCGAAGAAGGCACGGGCCCTGGCGAGGACCAGTACGTAGCTGCCGAGCCAGACGAGGGTGAGCGCCGCGTGGACGAGAACCAGCAGCGTCATCCCCAGGTGCGGTGACAGGCCGGAGGGAGCGAGCGTGGGCAGCAGGCCCGTGTAGAAGACGGCGATCTTCGGATTGAGGACATTGCTGAGCAGCCCGGTGCGCCACGGGTTGCCGGACGGGGCGGACGCGCCGGTCGCGCCGGCCGCCGGGGTCGCGGAACCACGGCGCCGGCTCTGCATCAGCGCCTGGATGCCCAGAACGGCGAGGTAGACGGCACCGGCGAGCTTGACGACCGTGTAGGCCGTGGCGGACGCCGCCAGGACGGCCGCCAGCCCCACGACGGTGAGCGTGCCCCAGACGAGCAGGCCCGCCGTGATGCCCCCGACCGTGCGCAAGCCGTCCTTCCAGCCGGACGTGATGGCCCGCTTCGTCACGACCGCCATGTCCGGGCCGGGAACCATGGTCAGGACTGCGAGCACACCCGTGGCCGCGAGGAACTGGACAAGCATGGGCTCAGTCTCGCACCGCCCCACGGGTCTCCTGTGTGCCGCGTGGTGCGCTTGACACGAAAATCGAACATCCATTCTTATGGAGGCGCCGGTGAGGCTCAACGACGGGTGTTCTGACCCAGTTCGGGTAAGGAAGTCCCTGAGTTATCCACAGGCCGGACGGGCGTCGGGGCGCATTGTCAGTGGCAGGCGTTAGCGTCTTTGACGTGAAGCGATCGACTCAAGCAAATCGGGTGGAACCCATGGCAGGAACCGACCGCGAGAAGGCGCTCGACGCCGCGCTCGCACAGATTGAACGGCAATTCGGCAAGGGCGCGGTCATGCGCATGGGTGAGCGGTCGAAGGAGCCCATCGAGGTCATCCCGACCGGGTCGACCGCGCTCGACGTCGCCCTCGGCGTCGGCGGCCTGCCGCGCGGCCGTGTGGTGGAGATCTACGGCCCGGAGTCCTCCGGTAAGACGACCCTGACGCTGCACGCCGTCGCGAACGCCCAGAAGGCCGGCGGCCAGGTCGCCTTCGTGGACGCGGAGCACGCCCTCGACCCCGAGTACGCCAAGAAGCTCGGCGTCGACATCGACAACCTGATCCTGTCCCAGCCGGACAACGGCGAGCAGGCCCTGGAGATCGTGGACATGCTGGTCCGCTCCGGCGCCCTCGACCTCATCGTCATCGACTCCGTCGCAGCGCTCGTCCCGCGTGCGGAGATCGAGGGCGAGATGGGCGACAGCCACGTGGGTCTGCAGGCCCGCCTGATGAGCCAGGCCCTGCGGAAGATCACCAGCGCGCTCAACCAGTCCAAGACCACCGCCATCTTCATCAACCAGCTCCGCGAGAAGATCGGCGTCATGTTCGGCTCCCCGGAGACCACGACCGGTGGCCGCGCGCTGAAGTTCTACGCCTCCGTGCGCATCGACATCCGCCGCATCGAGACCCTCAAGGACGGCACGGAGGCGGTCGGCAACCGCACCCGCTGCAAGGTCGTCAAGAACAAGGTCGCTCCGCCCTTCAAGCAGGCCGAGTTCGACATCCTCTACGGCCAGGGCATCAGCCGCGAGGGCGGCCTGATCGACATGGGCGTGGAGCACGGCTTCGTCCGCAAGGCCGGCGCCTGGTACACGTACGAGGGCGACCAGCTCGGCCAGGGCAAGGAGAACGCCCGCAACTTCCTGAAGGACAACCCCGACCTCGCCAACGAGATCGAGAAGAAGATCAAGGAGAAGCTGGGCGTCGGCGTGCGGCCCGAGGAGCCCGCGACGGAGCCCGGCACGGACGCCGCGGCCTCCACCACCCCGGCCGAGGCCCCCGCGGTGCCGGCCCCGGCGGCCAAGGCCGCCAAGTCCAAGGCCGCGGCGGCCAAGAGCTGACCCGTGACCCGACGAACCGACTGGGCCGAGTACGAGTTCGCCGGCCCCGGTGCCCCACGGGGGAGGGGCACCGGAGCCGGCGAGGGCTCAGCCACGGGCACGGACGAGACGTACGGGGACACCGGCCAGGCAGCCGCAGGAGTGGACGGCTTCTCGAGCGAGGAGCCGGGCGGCGTCCCGCGCCGGGGCACCCGGGGCTCGCGCCGCGCGGGCGGAACACGGGGAGGCGGCTCGCGTGACGGCGGGCCGCGCAGTGGACGCGGGCGCGGACGCCGGACCTTCGGCGACGCGACCGCCGAGGACGGGGGCACCTCGACCTCGTCGAGGGCCGAGCGGGAGGAGCCCCCGGGGGACCCGGTCGAGCGGGCGCGGGCGATCTGTCTGCGCCTGCTCACCGGGACCCCGCGCACGCGGAAACAGCTCGCCGACGCCCTGCGCAAGCGGGAGATCCCGGACGAGGCCGCCGAAGAGGTGCTGTCCAGGTTCGAAGAGGTCGGGCTGATCAACGACAGTGCCTTCGCGGACGCCTGGGTGGAGTCCCGGCACCACGGCCGCGGACTGGCCCGGCGCGCGCTCGCCCAGGAGCTGCGGACCAAGGGGGTGGACGCCTCGCTGATCGACGCGGCCGTCTCCCAGCTCGACTCCGAGCAGGAGGAGACGACCGCCCGTGAGCTCGTCGCCCGCAAACTGCGGGCCACTCGCGGCCTCGACCGCGACAAGCGCATACGCCGCCTCGCCGGCATGCTCGCCCGCAAGGGCTACTCCGAGGGCCTCGCCCTGCGCGTGGTCCGCCAGGCGCTGGAGGAGGAGGGCGAGGACACGGAGTTCCTGGAGGGCGACGGGTTCTGAGACGTCCGGCGCGGGCCGTGGATCGGCTACGGCGACACCGGCAGCCGGGCCGCCCGCCAGGCCTGGAAGCCGCCGATCAGGTCGGTGGCCCGATGCAGCCCCAGCCGGTGCAGGGACTCCGCCGCCAGGCTGGAGGCGTATCCCTCGTTGCAGATCACGACGACACGCAGGTCGTGGCTCGTGGCCTCCGGGAGACGATGGCTGCCGAACGGGTCGAGACGCCACTCGAGCTCGTTGCGCTCGACGACCAGAGCGCCGGGGATGAGTCCGTCCCGCTCGCGCAGGGCGGCGTAACGGATGTCGACCAGCAGTGCCTCGCCGGTGCGGGCGGCCTCGTAGGCGTCCCGGGGCTCGATGCGCTCGTAGCCGGACCGCACCTCCTCCAGGAGCGCGTCGATGCCCACAGCAGGGGCGGCCTGTTCGTGAATCTCGCTCACTGCCAGTCCTCCGGGCGCTCGACCTGCTCCAGACGGAGAACCGGGCCGCTGCGGCTGTAGCGGCGGATCTGCGGCAGGGGCGGATAGTAGGCATGCACGGAGACCGCGTGCAGATCAGCGGACTCGTTGAGCACCTCGTGCACGTGATGCCGGCCGAAGGAGCGGCCCTGCCCGGCGGGCAGTCGGCGTACGCGGTCCACACCGTCGGTGAGCTCCAGAGTCTTCCAGCCGTCGGTGGGCAGCCGCGCGGCGAGCGAGTTCTCCTTCAGCTCGCCCGAGGCGATCACGAAGGCGCCGACGGACTCGGCGTGGTCGTGCCAGCCGGTGCCAGTGCCGGGCGGCCAGCCGATCAGCCACGCCTCGCTGCCACCGGGCCCGTCGAGCCGCACCCAGGTGCGGCCCTCGGGGTCGAGTGGGAGCGAGGCGATGAGTTCGGCGTCGGCTGCGGCCCGCCGTGCGAAGTCGAGAAGGTCGGCCTGCGTCGGCGCGGAAGGCGGAAGCGTCGGAGAGGCGGGCGCGGAGCCCGGGGTGGAGGAGGAGGGAGGGGCGGAGGGGGTGGGGGCAGGGGAGGAGGAGACAGACACGTGAACCGTCCTGAGAAACGTTCGCGAGGGCGCGCGCCCGGCGACGGCATCGCATCGGCGTGCGAGACGGCGGGGCAGCGCGCGGGAGGGCGTGAGAGAAGCGCGAATTCAGAAGGACGGGCGACACACGCAGCCCGCATAGCGGACGAGGTCCATATGGACCCTCCGCCACAGGCGCACACAGGTGTCGGTCACGGACCGGAGTACACCACGAGGCCGCACACCGCTTCAACTCACCGTCACCATGTGGACCACACGGTCACGGCCACGTCCGAGGAAACCCCGGATCAGCCGGACGCAGCCCCGCGACACGGTCACGGCCACTTCGAGGGAACCCGGGATTGTCAGCCGGACACGGCCCCCGCGCCGGCTCCCGCCTCCGCGCCCGCTTCCGTCCCTGCTGTCGCGGGCCCGCCGAGCACCGCCTCCGCCGCCGCGTACAGGTCCGCCGGGCGGACGCCGCTCAGCGCGGTGACCAGATGCCCGTCGGGGCGCACGAGCAGCACGCTGTGGGCGGCCGCGCCCGGGTAGCTCTCCGCGACCAGCAGCTCCGCCGGATGCGGCAGCGCCGCCACGGCCGCCGCGAGCCGGGGCATGATCCCGGCGGACACCCAGTGCCGGCGCTCCCACACGCCCGTACCCGGCGCGATCAGCACCACCAGCAGTGACCCCCGGCCGAGCCGGTCCCGCAGCCGCACGAAGGTGCCGTCCTCCGCGGTGACGCGTACATCGGTGACCGGCGCCCCGGGCGGGGTCTCGACCGGCACCTCGCCCTCGAGGCGCCCGGGCGCGAGCGGCGAGTCGGCGTACGCCCCCGGCGCGCCCAGTGCGCCCTGCCCCAGATGACCGTCGGCCAGCAGCGCGTCGTGACCGCGGGCGGAGCCGGGGACGTACGACCGCAGCCCGCCGCCGCCCCGCAGTATGGGCAGCGCCTGGTCGGCGGCGCGCAGCCGGGCGGCGACGATCGCCCGCCGCTCCGTCTGATAGCTGTCGAGCAGCGCCTCGTGCGGGCCGTGATGCCAGGCCAGCGCCAGCTTCCAGGCGAGGTTGTCGGCGTCGCGCAGCCCCTCGTCCAGCCCGTGCGTGCCCAGCGAGCCGAGCAGATGCGCCGCGTCCCCGGCGAGGAACACCCGGTCCGCCCGCCAGCGCCGGGCCAGCCGGTGGTGCACGGTGTGGACACCGGTGTCCAGGAGCTCGTACGGCGGTGTGGTGCCGCCCGACCAGCCGCCCAGCGTCTCCCGGACACGGGCCAGCAGCAGTTCGGGCGTGACCAGTTCCTTGCCCGGGGGCAGCAGCCAGTCCAACCGCCATACGCCGTCCGGCAGTGGACGCGCGGTGACCTCACCCGCCGAGGGTCCCGACGTACGCCACGGCGGCAGCCGGTGCAGCAACGCCTCGTCCTCCCAGGGGAGTTCCGTGCGCAGCGCGGCGACGGCGTGACGTTCCACCGCTGTACGCCCCGGGAAGCGGATGTCCTGGAGCTTGCGCACGGTCGAGCGGGGGCCGTCGCAGCCGACCAGGTAACTGCCGCGCCACCAGGTGCCTTTGGGGCCGCGGGTGTGGGCGGTGACGCCCGAGGGTTCCTGTTCGAGGGAGTCGAGACGACTGTCCGCGGCGATCTCGACGAGCGGTTCGCCGGCGAGTGCCGCACGCAGGGCGCCGGTCAGTACGTGCTGGGCGATGTGCAGGGGGGCGGAGTGGTCGTCGAAAGCGACCTCGCGCATCACCTGCCTGCGCCGCATCGACCGCCATCCGGCCCAACGTGCACCGAGCTGCGCGAGCGGGGCGCCGGTCAATCGTTCCATCAGCGCGGCGGTGTCCTCGCGCAGCACGACCGTCCGCGCCGGACGGGGCTCGTCCTTGCCCGGCCCTTCGTCCAGGACCACGCAGGGCACTTCCTGACGTGCCAGAGCCAGGGCGAGCGTCAACCCCACAGGCCCCGCACCGACGACGATCACCGGATCCATTGCGCGGCGCCCCCTGCTCGAAGCGACGTCCAGGGGGACGTGAAGGAACAGGAAGATGGAGCAGGGTGCACGATCACAGAACGTATGCAACCTATTGCCGGTGCTTGCGTCAAGTGACCGATGGACGTGGCGATCATGCGGCGCCGTGGGGGTTCGTCACAGCACATGACTGTGGCCCGCCGGGTGTCGGCGGGCCACAGTCATGGAGGCTGATCGTTCGTCATTGCTTGTCGGTACCGGCGACCGGACCGCCGATCTCGGCCGCATTGAGTTCGTCGACCTCGCCCGCACCCACGACCGCACCCGTGCTGCGCTTGCTGCGGCGCAGCCGTCCCTCCAGCCAGGAGGCGAAGGAGGTGAGGATGAAGTTCAGGATGATGAAGATGACCGCCACCACGATGAAGCTGGGGATGACGTTCGCATAGTTGGCCGCGAGCGTGCCACGCGAGTTCAGCAGCTCGGTGAAGCCGAGCATCACGCCGCCCAGCGCGGTGTCCTTCACGATGACGACCAGCTGGCTGACGATGGCCGGGAGCATCGCCGTGACCGCCTGCGGCAGCAGGATGCTGGTCATCGTCTGGCTCTTGCGCAGGCCGATCGCCTGGGCCGCCTCGGACTGCCCCCTGGGGAGGGACAGGATGCCGGCGCGTACGACCTCGGCGAGGACCGAGGCGTTGTAGAGCACCAGGCCGGTGACGACCGCGTACAGGGGACGGTCGTCGCTGGAGATGTCCGTGGAGCGGACGTAGAACTCGTTCGCGAACAGCATCAGGAGCAGGACCGGGATGGCGCGGAAGAACTCCACCACCGCGCCCGCCGGGATGCGCACCCAGCGGTGGTCGGACATGCGCGCGATGCCGAGGACGGCGCCCAGCGGCAGGGCAATGACCATCGAGAGGGCCGCGGCCTTCAGCGTGTCGGCCAGGCCCGGCAGCAGGTACGTCGTCCAGGCCTCGGATGTCGTGAAGGGCTCCCACAGGGACCACTTCAGCTGGCCCTTCTCGTCCATCACCTGCCAGATCCACCACAGCAGCAGGGCGAGCAGGACGAAGAAGACCACCGAGAAGATCAGGTTGCGCCGCTTGGCCTTCGGGCCGGGGGCGTCGTAGAGAACGGACGTCATCGCTTCACCGCCAGGCGCTTGCTCAGCCAACCGAGGAACAGGCCGGTGGGCAGGGTCAGTACCACGAACCCGAAGGCGAAGATCGCGCCGATGAGCAGCGTCTGTGCCTCGTTCTCGATCATTTCCTTCATCAGGAGAGCGGCCTCCGCCACACCGATCGTGGCCGCCACGGTCGTGTTCTTGGTGAGTGCGATCAGTACGTTCGCCAGCGGGCCGATCACCGAGCGGAATGCCTGCGGGAGCACGATCAGCCTCAGCACCTGGCTGAAGCTCAGGCCGATGGCCCGGGCCGCCTCCGCCTGCCCGACCGGCACCGTGTTGATACCGGAGCGGATCGCCTCGCAGACGAAGGCAGCGGTGTAGGCGACCAGACCGAGCACCGCGAGGCGGAAGCCCTGGAGCGCGAAGTCGTCGCGCGCACCCATCGTCACGCCGAAGATGTCGGCGAGGCCGAGCGAGGTGAAGACGATGATGACAGTGAGCGGGATGTTCCGGACGATGTTCACGTAGGCGGTGCCGAACCCACGCATCAGCGGGACGGGGCTGACCCGCATCGCCGCCAGCAAGGTGCCCCAGACCAGGGAGCCGATGCCCGAGAACACGGTGAGCTTCACCGTCATCCAGAAGGCACCCAACAAGGTTGGATCGTCATAGTCAGAAATAAAGTCGAACACGATCTCCCGCGCTTCCGGGTGTGTGGCGTATGTGGCGGACGCGGCGCGCCGCCGCCCTGATCGCAACGGACGGCGGCACGCCTCTAAGACCCCGCGTTACCGGACGGTCCTGGCCTTACTGGACGATCTGACCGATCTTCGGGGCAGGCTCGTTCTTGTAGTTCGCCGGGCCGAAGTTCTCCTGAACTGCCTTCTCCCAGGCCTTGTCCTGGACCATCTTCTCGAGCGCAGCGTTGATCTTGTTGACGGTCTCGGTGTCGCCCTTCTTGACGCCGATGCCGTAGTTCTCGTTGCTGAGCTTCAGACCGGCCAGCTTGAACTGACCCTTGTACTGGTCCTGCGCGGCGTAGCCGGCGAGGATCGAGTCGTCGGTGGTCAGCGCGTCCACGGCGCCGCTCTGCAGTGCGGAGAGGCACTCGGAGTAAGTGCCGACCTGCTTGAGCTGCGCGTCCGGAGCGAAGTCCTTCTTGACGTTCTGCGCGGACGTGGACCCGACTACGGAGCAGAGCTTCTTGTTGTTGAGGTCCGTAGCCTCGGTGATGTCCGAGTCCTTCTTCACCAGCAGGTCCTGGTGGGCCAGCAGGTACGGACCCGCGAAGTCGACCTTCTCCTTGCGCTCGTCGGTGATGGAGTAGGTCGCCGCGATGAACTTCACGTCACCGCGCGCGAGGGCGTTCTCGCGGTCGGCGCTCTTCGTCTCGACCCACTCGATCTCGTTCTCGTCGTAACCGAGCTCCTTCGCGACGTACGTGGCCACGTCCACGTCGAAGCCGGAGAAGGAACCGTCCGGCTCCTTCAGACCCAGACCGGGCTGGTCGTACTTGATGCCGATCTTGATCTTCTCGCCGCCACCCGAACCCGAGCCGTTGGAGTCGCCGCCGTCGTCACCACCACACGCGGTGGCGGTGAACGCGAGGGCGATGACAGCGGCCGAGGCGGCGGTGACCTTGCGGAGCTTCATGGTGCACATCCTTTGACTGGTAAGTGATGCGGCCCGGTCAGTGTGTCCGGTGACGCAAGTCGGCGGGCGCGAAATGCGCGGTCAGTGGTGAAGGATCTTCGACAGGAAGTCCTTGGCCCGGTCGCTGCGGGGATTGCTGAAGAACTGGTCCGGCGCAGCCTGTTCGACGATGCGGCCGTCCGCCATGAACACCACGCGATTTGCGGCCGAACGGGCGAAGCCCATTTCGTGGGTCACGACGATCATGGTCATGCCGTCGCGGGCGAGCTGCTGCATGACCTCCAGAACCTCGTTGATCATCTCCGGGTCGAGAGCCGACGTGGGCTCGTCGAAGAGCATGACCTTGGGTTCCATCGCCAGGGCCCGCGCGATGGCGACACGCTGCTGCTGGCCTCCGGAGAGCTGAGCGGGGTACTTCTCGGCCTGTGCCGCCACGCCGACCCGGTCGAGCAGGGCGCGGGCCCGCTCCTCGGCTGCCTTCTTGTCCTTCTTGCGGACCTTGACCTGGCCCAGCGTCACGTTCTCGAGCACGGTCTTGTGCGCGAAGAGGTTGAAGGACTGGAAGACCATCCCGACGTCGGCGCGCAGCCGGGCGAGCTCCTTGCCCTCGTGCGGCAGGGGCTTGCCGTCGATCGAGATCGACCCGGAGTCGATCGTCTCCAGACGGTTGATGGTGCGGCACAGGGTGGACTTCCCGGACCCGGAGGGTCCGATGACCACGACGACTTCGCCACGCGCGATCGTCAGGTCGATGTCCTGGAGTACGTGCAACGCGCCGAAGTGCTTGTTGACGCTCTTCAGGACGACCAGGTCGCCGGTCGCGGCCACATCTTCCTTGGCCACCGATACTTCGGTCATCGCTCTCAGGCTCCGTCCTCCTCGGTTTCGGAGGACAGTAGTAATCCTCCAGACCTGCGTCATTACATCTGAGGGGAATCTGAGCATCACGATCCGATAGCAATCGGACACGTGTCGTAGCACTTGTGAGCAGGGCTCATATCGGCCGGGTAACGGTACCGAAGCGCAACCGGAACCCTCTTGACGCCGTCCTCATCCATCGGCGTCACTGCAAGGTGCACGCGCGCGTGCACGCGTTTTTGTACACAGACAGATCGTACGGCCGATGAACGGAAGGGAGCCCTGGTGAGACTGCTGCTCGTCGAGGACGACAACCACGTCGCCGCCGCCCTGTCGGCCGTGCTGGCGCGGCACGGGTTCGACGTCACCCACGCGCGCAGCGGCGAGGAGGCTCTCCAGGCACTCGTCCCCGAGGGCAACGGCTTCGGGGTCGTCCTGCTCGACCTGGGGCTGCCCGACCAGGACGGATACGAGGTGTGCGGCAAGATCCGCAAGCGCACCAGCACACCTGTGATCATGGTCACCGCCCGCTCCGACGTGCGCTCCCGCATCCACGGGCTCAACCTCGGCGCCGACGACTACGTGGTCAAGCCGTACGACACGGGCGAACTGCTCGCCCGGATCCACGCCGTCAGCCGGCGCACCGCCCAGGACGAGGCCACGACCGGCGGCACGGCGGACAGCGAGCTGCGTCTCGGCTCGGTCCACATCGAGCTGCCGACCCGCCAGGTCAGCGTCAACGGCTCGCTCGTCCAGCTCACCCGCAAGGAGTTCGACCTGCTCGCCCTGCTCGCGCAGCGGCCCGGTGTCGTCTTCCGCCGCGAGCAGATCATCAGCGAGGTCTGGCGGACCAGCTGGGAGGGCACCGGGCGCACCCTGGAGGTGCACGTCGCCTCCCTGCGTGCCAAGCTGCGCATGCCCGCCCTCATCGAGACCGTCCGCGGAGTCGGCTACCGGCTCGTCGCGCCCGCGGCATAGCGGGGCCGGGTGCGCACACGTCTGCTTCCGCTGCTCATCGTCCTGATGGCGGCGGTCCTGCTCGCCCTCGGGGTGCCGCTCGCCGTCAGTCTGGCCGGCGCGCAGCAGCAGAAGGTCGTCGTCGACCGGATCGACGACACCGCGCGGTTCGCGGCCCTCGCTCAGTTCGTCACCGAGCCCTCCGACCCCGCCGGCGGCGACATCAACGAGCGCCGCGAGACCCTCAGCAGCGAGCTGCGCAGCTATCACGACGTGTACGGCATCCGCGCGGGCGTCTTCTACCGCAACGGCTCCTCCATGGCGCACGCGCCGGGCGACTGGTCCCTGCCCGGGGCCGGCGAGGTGCGCGACGCCTTCGCGGAGGCGCTGCTCAGCCGCCGCAGCCACGACCCCGAGCAGGTGTGGCCCTGGCAGCGACGCAGCCTGGTGGTGGCCTCGCCGGTCATCCGGGACGGTGACGTGGTCGCCGTCGTCGTCACCGACTCGCCGACCGGGCAGATGCGCTGGCGGATCCTGCAGGGCTGGCTGGTCATCGCCGCGGGCGAGGCCGCCGCGATGCTGCTGGCCGTCGGCGCGGCCCTGCGGCTGACCGGCTGGGTGCTCAGGCCCGTACGGATCCTGGACGCCACGACCCACGACATCGCCACCGGGCGGCTGAAGTCCCGGGTCGCGGCGGCGGGCGGCCCGCCGGAACTCAGACGGCTCGCCCGGTCGTTCAACGAGATGGCCGACAACGTCGAGAGCGTGCTGGAGCAGCAGCGCGCCTTCGTCGCCGACGCCTCCCACCAACTGCGCAACCCCCTCTCCGCGCTGCTGCTGCGCATCGAGCTGCTCGCCCTGGAGCTGCCCGAGGGCAACGAGGAGATCGCCTCGGTCCAGGCCGAGGGCAAGCGGCTCGCGCAGGTCCTGGACGATCTGCTGGACCTGGCGCTCGCCGAGCACAGCGAGGCCCAGCTCCAGGTCACCGACATCGGCGCGCTGGCCGCCGAGCGGGTCGCGGCCTGGTCACCGACGGCCGAGGCCAAGGGCGTCCGGCTGGTCGGTGACTGCCCGCCGACCACGGCGTGGGCGGACCCGGTGGCGCTCTCCAGCGCCCTGGACGCGGTCATCGACAACGCGGTCAAGTTCACGCCCGGCGACGAGACGGTCGAGGTGACCGTCTCCTCCAACGGCGACACCTCCACCGTCGTCGTCACGGACAACGGCCCCGGCCTGACCGACGAGGAGCTCGCCCGTGTCGGCGACCGCTTCTGGCGCAGCGGACGGCACCAGAACATCAAGGGCTCCGGCCTCGGCCTGTCCATCTCCCGGGCACTGCTCGCGGCAGGCGGCGGCTCCATCGCGTACGACCACCACGAACCCCACGGCCTGAAGGTCACGGTGACGGTGCCGCGCAACGCGTCCGCTGGGTGAGAAGCCGCGCCGTCGGTCCGGCGACGGCTTCACGGTCCACGGCTGCCACGGTCTACGACGTCACGGGCGTACGGCGTCATGGGTCACGGCCGCACCGGCTTACCGCTGCGCCGGCTCACCGCTGCGCCGGCCTACGGCTTCACCGACCGGTAGTAGCTGCGCGCCCCCTCGTGCAGCTGCAGCGGATCGGTGTAGATCGCCGTGCGGACGTCGACGAGCTGGGCGGAGTGGACATGCGCGCCGATGTTGTCCCGGCTCTTGAGCACGATCCGGGTCAGCCACTCGGTGAGCCGGGGATCCGCGTCCGTGCGCGTGATCAGCAGGTTGGACACGGCCATCGTCGGCACGGTCGCGCCGTGCTGGCTGCCCGGATAGGCCGACTCCGGCATGTTGGTCGCCCGGTAGTAGCGCGTCGCGCCGCCCTGGTCGTGCAGCTTCGACACGAGGTCGGCCGGTATCGGGACGAAGCGCAGCGAGGAGTCCTCGGTGAACTTCTTCAGCCCGTCCGTCGGCAGCCCGCCCGACCAGAAGAACGCGTCCAGACCGTGACCGAGCCGCTGGGGCCCCACGTCGATGCCGTCGGAGGACGGTTCGATGTCCTTCTCGGGGTCGATGCCGGCCGCCTGAAGCACCCGGTCCGCGATGAGCCGCACGCCCGACTTCGGCTGCCCTATGGCGACCCGCTTGCCCCGCAGATCGGCCACCGAGCGGATGTCCGAGCCGGTGGGGACCACCAGTTGCACATAGTCGTCGTAGAGCCGGGCCACCCCGCGCAGCCGGTCGGCGCCCGGCCGGCCGCTCAGCCGGTACGTCTGTACCGCGTCGGCCGCCGCGATCGCGAAGTCGGCCTGTCCGGTCGCCACGCGCCGCACGTTCTCCTGCGAGCCGTCGCTCGTCAGCAGCCGCACCTCGAGGTCGGGCATGTGCCGGCCGAGGGACGAGCGCAGAAGCTCGCCGTACTTCTGGTAGACGCCCGCGCGGGTGCCCGTGCTCAGCGTGACCGTCCCGCCGGGCGGCCCCTCGCTCCAGGGGGCGATCCACCACAGCAGCAGCCCGAGCGCGACGACGACGGCGGCCGAGCCCCGCAGGGCGCGGCGCCGGCCGATCCGGGACAGCGCGTTGGACATGGGCGTGATCCTGCCAGCCCGCGCACCCCCTGACCAGGGCGGAGCTCACAGCCGACGCGGACCGGAGCGCTCACGGCAGGGGCGGACTCGGGCGGCGGGGGAGTGTCGGTGGCGGCGGTTACAGTCGGCCGCATGAGCTCATCGCCCGCCGACCTGGTCCGTGAATTCCACCGCGCCTTCGGGCTGGACGCCCGTGACATACCGTGCGAGGTCGCGCCCGAACTCGCCGCCCACCGGGGCGAACTGCTCGCCGAGGAGGCCGCGGAGGTCGCCGAGGTCTCGGTGAAGGGCCCGCTCGACCGGCTCGCCCACGAACTGGCCGACGTCGTCTACGTCGCGTACGGCACGGCCCTCGTCCACGGGATCGACCTGGACGAGGTGATCGCCGAGATCCACCGCTCGAACATGACCAAGCTGGGCCCCGACGGCACAGTCAGCCGCCGCGCGGACGGCAAGGTGCTCAAAGGCGACCACTACGAGGCGCCGGACGTGTCGGGGGTGCTGCGACGGCAGGGGTGGGCGCCGGAGGCCGGTGGAGCCGGTGACTGAGGCCGCCGCCGGCGGGACCGAGGGCACTGTGTGGACCGCCTACCCTGTATGGCATGAGCAGCATCGACCGGAGCCAGTCAGTGGGCGGCACGCGCACCTATGAAGTACGCACCTACGGGTGTCAGATGAACGTCCACGACTCCGAGCGCCTGGCCGGGCTGCTGGAGGACGCGGGCTACGTCCGCGCCCCCGAGGGCTCCGACGGCGACGCCGACGTGGTGGTCTTCAACACGTGCGCGGTGCGGGAGAACGCCGACAACAAGCTCTACGGCAACCTCGGTCACCTCGCCCCGAAGAAGGCGAGCCGTCCGGGGATGCAGATCGCGGTCGGCGGCTGCCTGGCGCAGAAGGACCGCGACACCATCGTGAAGCGGGCGCCCTGGGTCGACGTGGTCTTCGGCACGCACAACATCGGCAAGCTGCCGGTCCTCCTGGAGCGCGCCCGCGTCCAGGAGGAGGCGCAGGTCGAGATCGCCGAGTCGCTGGAGGCGTTCCCCTCCACGCTGCCGACCCGCCGCGAGAGCGCGTACGCGGCCTGGGTGTCGATCTCCGTCGGCTGCAACAACACCTGCACGTTCTGCATCGTCCCCGCGCTGCGCGGCAAGGAGAAGGACCGCCGCCCCGGCGACATCCTCGCCGAGATCGAGGCCCTGGTCGCCGAGGGCGTCTCGGAGATCACCCTGCTCGGCCAGAACGTCAACGCCTACGGCTCCGACATCGGCGACCGTGAGGCGTTCAGCAAGCTGCTGCGCGCCTGCGGGAAGATCGAGGGCCTGGAGCGGGTCCGCTTCACCTCCCCGCACCCGCGTGACTTCACCGACGACGTCATCGCCGCCATGGCCGAGACGCCGAACGTGATGCCCCAGCTGCACATGCCCCTCCAGTCCGGTTCGGACACGGTCCTGAAGGCGATGCGCCGCTCCTACCGGCAGGAGCGCTACCTGGGGATCATCGAGAAGGTCCGCGCCGCCATCCCGCACGCGGCGATCAGCACCGACATCATCGTGGGCTTCCCCGGCGAGACCGAGGAGGACTTCGAGCAGACGCTGCACGTGGTGCGTGAGGCCCGCTTCGCCCAGGCGTTCACCTTCCAGTATTCCAAGAGGCCGGGGACGCCGGCGGCCGAGATGGACGGCCAGATCCCCAAGAAGGTCGTCCAGGAGCGCTACGAGCGGCTCGTCGCCCTCCAGGAGGAGATCTCCTGGGAGGAGAACAAGAAGCAGGTCGGGCGCACCCTGGAGCTGATGGTCGCCGAGGGCGAGGGCCGCAAGGACGACACCACCCACCGCCTCTCCGGCCGCGCCCCCGACAACCGCCTGGTGCACTTCACCAAGCCGGAGCAGGAGGTGCGCCCCGGCGACGTGGTCACCGTCGAGATCACCTACGCCGCCCCGCACCACCTCCTCGCCGAGGGCGCCGTCCTGAACGTGCGCCGCACCCGCGCGGGCGACGCCTGGGAGAAGCGGAACGCCGAGAAGGCGGCGCAGCCGACGGGCGTGATGCTGGGCCTGCCGAAGATCGGCGCCCCGGAGCCCCTTCCCGCGGTGGCGAGCGGCTGCGGCTGCGACTGACGGCTGCTGACGCGGGTGGCCGCGTCGGGGGGTGAGCTCAGCAGCCGCGCGGTGGCGGCCACGCTGGCGGTGAGCCCAGCAGCCGCGCGCTCACCGGCGTGACCTCGCAGCCGCGCTGTGGTGCGGCTCCGCCGGGGTGAGCTCGGCAGTCACGCGGTGGCAGCGCCTTGCCGGGGTGAGCTCGGCAGCCACGTGGTGGCACCGCCTCGCCGGGATGACCTCGGCAGCGTGCGGTGGCGCGGCCCCGCCGGTGGGGGGTTACCCTGCCGATCATGCTTGTCGCCGCCGCTGTCTGTCCTTGTCCGCCGTTGCTCGTGCCCGAGGTCGCCGCGGGTGCGGCGTCCGAGCTGGACGCCGCGCGTGCCGCCTGCACGGATGCGCTGGGTGTGCTCGCCGCCGCACGGCCCGACCGGCTGGTGGTCGTCGGCCCGTCGCAGAGCGGTGGGGTCGAGGTCTATCCGGAGGGCACCGCCGGCTCCTTCCGGGGCTTCGGCGTCGACCTCGACGTGCGCCTGGGCGGCGCCGGCGGGGACTCGGCGGGCGCGCGGGAACTGCCGTACGCGCTCGCCGTGGGTGCCTGGCTGCTGGGGCGCACCGGATGGTCGGATGCTCCGATCGAGGGACTGGGTGTGGCGGAACCGCTCGAGGCCGAGCGGTGTATCGAAGAGGGCAGGGACATCGCCGCGCGTGCGGAGCGGGTGGCGCTGCTGGTGATGGGCGACGCCAGCGCGTGCCGGACGCTCAAGGCGCCGGGGTACCTCGACGAGCGGGCGGCGCCGTTCGACGCGGAGGCCGCCCGGGCGTTGGGCGCGGCCGACGTGGAGGCTCTCCGTGCGCTGGACACCGAGCTGGCGCGTGAGCTGAAGGTGTCCGGCCGGGCCCCCTGGCAGGTGCTCGCGGGTGCGGCCGAACACGCCGTGCTGGAGGGCGCGTTGCTGTACGAGGGCGCCCCGTACGGTGTGGGCTACATCGTCGCCACCTGGTCGTAGACCCCGGGACGACCATCGCCGGCCGCGAGACGGCGGGACCTGCACCGGCCCGGCACCGGCCGCGAAACGGCGGACGGCCGGGAGCCGTTGTCGCGCTCCGCGGCCGTCCGCCGTCGTGCTGTCGTGCTTTCGTGCCGGTGTGCCCTTGTGCGGCCGTCGTGAGGTGCCGCCACTCAGGAGGCGGGCGGGGGTCCGGCCGGCGGTGTGCCGCCGGCCGCGTCCGGACCGTCGTCCTTCTTGTGCGCGAGCCGGTCCATGGCCTCCTTGGCCTTGCCCGTACCCGACTGGATCCTGTCGCTGTACTTGCCCTTGGTCCGCTGGTCGACCGTTTGGGCGGCCTTGTCCAAGCCGTGCTGGATCTTGTCCCCGTGCTGCTGTGCGAGGTCCGAGACCTTGCCTTTCGCCGGGCCCAGCTTGTCCTTCATACGGTCCAGGAAACCCATGGTCCACCTTCCTCGCGGCAGCTACGTGCGGGCGCCCTCACCGGTCTCGGTGCCGGCCGCCTCGGAGGACTGCTGCTTGGGGATCTCGACGCTCTCCGTGCCCTGCGAGCCGGTGGCCTCGCCGGTCTCCGCCGCCGGCTCAGCCGCCTCCGGCGCGTCGGACGACCCCTTCGCTGCGACGGCCTCGGTCTCGGCCGCGTTCTCCTTCTTCGGCTCGGCTGCCGCCTCGCCCGCCTGAGTCTCGGCGGTCCGCGCCTCCTCCGTGGCCTTCGACCTCCGGAAAAGCCGTGCAAAAACGCCCATATCCACTCCATACGTTACTCGTGCGGGCGAAATCCCGCGTAGCCCGGTGCGTCCGTTTGCGCGACGCGGGCCGCCGCCTCTGCGATCCGGCGGCAGGAACCTCGCAACGGGCAACGACCCCGGGCCGGTCGCGTCACGTAACTCGTTCGAGAGCGGCGCCGGAGGTTTGGGAGACTGGATCGGTGAGCAGCGCATCCCCCGCCCCCCGCGTCATCGCCGTCGTCGGACCGACCGCGGCCGGAAAGTCCGATCTGGGTGTATTCCTGGCCCAACAGCTCGGCGGCGAGGTGGTCAACGCCGACTCGATGCAGCTGTATCGGGGGATGGACATCGGCACCGCCAAGCTGACGCCGGAGGAGCGCGGTGGCATCCCGCATCACCTCCTGGACATCTGGGACGTGACCGAGACCGCCTCCGTCGCCGAGTACCAGCGCCTGGCGCGGGAGCGGATCGACGCGCTGCTCGCCGAGGGGCGCTGGCCCGTCCTGGTCGGCGGCTCCGGCCTCTACGTCCGCGGAGCGGTCGACAATCTGGAGTTCCCGGGCACCGACCCCGAGGTCAGGGCACGTCTGGAGGAGGAGCTCACTCTGCGCGGCTCCGGGGCCCTGCACGCCCGGCTCGCCGCCGCGGACCCCGAGGCCGCGCGGGCCATCCTGCCGAGCAACGGCCGCCGCATCGTCCGCGCACTCGAAGTGATCGAAATCACCGGGCGCCCGTTCACGGCCAACCTCCCCGGCCACGACTCGGTCTACGACACCGTCCAGATCGGTGTCGACGTCTCCCGCCCGGAACTCGACGAGCGCATCGCCCTTCGCGTCGACCGGATGTGGGAGGCGGGCCTCGTGGACGAGGTGCGCGCACTGGAGGCGCAAGGGTTGCGTCAGGGGCGTACGGCCTCGCGCGCGCTCGGCTACCAGCAGGTCCTCTCCGCCCTCGCCGGGGAGTGCACCCTGGAGGAGGCGCGGACCGAGACCGTGCGTGCCACCAAGCGCTTCGCGCGCCGTCAGGATTCGTGGTTCAGGCGCGACCCGCGCGTGCACTGGTTGAGTGGGGCCGCGGCGGACCGCGGGGAACTTCCGCAGCTCGCGCTGTCGTTGGTCGAACGACCGGTTACAGCCTGATCACGTCATGGCATCGGGACGCCCAGGCCGTCATCCGGGCCTGTGGCGCCGTGCCATCATCGAGCTTCGATCGACCAAGTGGAGTCCTAGTTGGGAGGGCGCGTGGCGATGGAGGCCGGCCCTCGCGACACCGCACAAGGAACCGAGCACCTCACCACCGAGCGAGGTGTGCCGGAGCAGGAGACCGACCGTCTCAGCCCCGACGGGCCCGAGGAGACGCAGGGCGGTGTGACCGACGACGGCCCCGAGCCCGACGAGATGTTCGCGGGTGGGGACGAGGTCGAGGTCGAGCTGCGCCCGCAGCGCCGGCTGCGCATCTGGCAGCTCGCCCCCATCGTGGGGCTGGCCGCGGTCGGCTCACTGATGTTCGCCTTCCCGCTCGCCTTCGACTTCGGCGACAGCGGCGCGGTGATCGCCATGCTGGGCCTGCTGATCTGCTCCTGCGCGGCCGGCTGGGGCATGATGGCCGCCCGCAGGGTGGGCTACACCTGGCCGGGCCTGCCGGCCCGCGGTTCCGGACGCAGACCCGACTGGCGGGTCGTGATCGCCTACGCCGTGATGGTCGCCGCCGTGGTGGCCCTGGCCGTCTGGCGGGTCGCCCGGCTGCGCTGATCCACCCGCGCGGTGATCCACCCGCGCGGTGATGCGGCGGCGAGGTGCTCCGGCGGCGCGGTGATCGGCCGCGGCGGGCGACGGGGACGGGTTGTCGTACCGACCCCGTACGATCGAGGAATGAGCACGCGGATCGCCTTCCTCAAGGGACACGGCACCGAGAACGACTTCGTGATCGTCCCGGACCCCGAGAACGCCATCGACCTGCCCCCAGCCGCCGTGGCCGCCCTGTGCGACCGCCGCGCGGGCATCGGCGGCGACGGGCTGCTGCACGTGGTCCGTTCCGCGGCGCACCCCGAGGCCCGGGCCATGGCGGCCGAGGCCGAGTGGTTCATGGACTACCGCAACGGCGACGGCTCGGTCGCGGAGATGTGCGGCAACGGAGTGCGTGTGTTCGCGCGCTACCTCCAGCGCGCCGGTCATGTGGCCGAAGGGGACCTCGCGGTGGCCACGCGCGGAGGCGTGAAGACCGTGCACATCGCCAAGAACGGAGACATCACCGTCGGCATGGGCAGGGCGCGGCTCCCCGAGGGCGAGGTCACGGTCGGCGTCGGCGAGCGCAGCTGGCCCGCGCGCAACGTGAACATGGGCAACCCGCACGCCGTCGCCTTCGTGGAGGACCTGACCCACGCCGGCGATCTGCTCGCCCCGCCCCGGTTCAGCCCCGCCTCCGCCTACCCGGACGGCGTCAATGTCGAGTTCGTCGTGGACCGGGGCCCAGGACACGTGGCGCTGCGCGTCCACGAGCGCGGCGCCGGCGAGACCCGCTCGTGCGGCACGGGCGCGTGCGCGGTCGCCGTGGCCACCGCCCGGCGGGACGGCGCCGACCCGGCCGTCACCGGCACCCCCGCCACGTACACCGTGGACGTCCCGGGCGGGACCCTGGTGATCACCGAACGGCCCGACGGCGAGATCGAGATGACCGGTCCGGCCGTGATCGTCGCCGAGGGCGAGATCGACGCGGAGTGGCTTGAGACGGCGGTTCGCTGAGCTCCGCGGCGAGGTCCTTCGCCGGACGCCGAGCCGGTTCTCCGAGCTCTGCGGCCGCGTCCCTCGCCGGACGGCGAGCCGGCTCGACCAGCGAAGTCGGCCGGTCCGTGCGTGACGCTCCGGGCCGGACCGGCCGTCGCTCGAATGGGTGATCCGTTTCACGCTCGGCGAGAGGCGGTCAGGCGCGCGTGCTGGGCTCGGTAGCATCAAGCACCGGCCCGGACGGGGGACGTACACCGTTCCCTGAGCCCGAGTCCGCCCTGGGGCACCCGTCCGCCGGTCCACGCAGCCGGAGGTGCCCATGAACGCGGAGACAGAGCATCCCCTCCCGCCCGCCATGAACCCTGCGAGCCCAGGCCCGGTGACGCCGGGTCACGTCACACCCCCCGGGACCCGCAGGAAGGCCCGCCCCCGCATCGACCTGCGCCGACTGGGCCGTGCCGCGCTGCTCGGCTCCGCCGCCCGCGACCGGCTCCCCGACGCCATCGGCCACGTCGTCGAGGCCCACCGCGCCCACCATCCCGACGCCGACCTCGAACCCCTGCGCCGCGCCTACCTCCTGGCCGAGTCGTCGCACCGCGGCCAGATGCGCAAGAGCGGCGAGCCGTACATCACGCACCCGCTTGCCGTGACCCTGATCCTCGCCGAACTGGGCGCCGAGACCACGACGTTGACGGCCTCGCTCCTCCACGACACCGTCGAGGACACGGATGTGACGCTGGACCAGGTGCGCGAGCAGTTCGGCGAGGAGGTCCGCTATCTCGTCGACGGCGTCACCAAGTTGGAGAAGGTCGACTACGGGGCCGCCGCCGAGCCCGAGACCTTCCGCAAGATGCTCGTCGCCACCGGCAACGACGTCCGCGTGATGTCGATCAAACTCGCCGACCGGCTGCACAACATGCGCACCCTGGGCGTGATGCGCCCCGAGAAGCAGGAACGCATCGCCAAGGTGACACGCGACGTCCTGATCCCGCTCGCCGAACGCCTCGGCGTCCAGGCGCTCAAGACGGAACTGGAGGACCTGGTCTTCGCGATCCTGCACCCCGAGGAGTACGAGCACACCCGGGAGCTGATCGTCCGCAACGCGGCCCGTGCCGACGACCCGCTCGCCGAAGTCGCCGACGACGTACGAAGAGTGCTGCGCGAGGCCGACATCACCGCCGAAGTCCTCATCCGTCCGCGCCACTTCGTCTCCGTTCACCGCGTGTCCCGCAAACGCGGCCGGCTGCGCGGCGCCGACTTCGGCCGGCTGCTGGTGCTGGTGAACGAGGACGCCGACTGCTACGGGGTGCTGGGCGAACTGCACACCTGCATGACGCCCGTCGTCTCCGAGTTCAAGGACTTCATCGCCGTACCGAAGTTCAACCTGTACCAGTCGCTGCACACCGCCGTGGCGCGCGAGGACGGCCAGGTGGTCGAGGTCCTCATCCGCACGCACCAGATGCACAAGGTCGCCGAGGCCGGCGTCGTCGCCCTCGGCAACCCCTACGCCGCACCACCGGAGGAACAGTCGGCGGGCGACGGCGAGCGCGTCGACCCGACCCGGCCCGGATGGCTCTCCCGGCTCCTGGAGTGGCAGCGGGCCGCGCCCGACCCCGACACCTTCTGGTCCACCCTGCGCGAGGACCTCGCCCAGGACCGCGAGATCACCGTCTTCCGCCCCGACGGCGGCACCCTCGGCCTGCCCGACGGGGCGACCTGCGTGGACGCCGCGTACGCCCAGTACGGCGAGGACGCGCACGCCTGCATCGGGGCCCGGGTCAACGGGCGGCTGGCGACGTTGAGCACCGTGCTGAAGGACGGCGACACCGTTCAGCTGCTCATGGGCCAGGACCCCGCCTCGGAGCCTTCGCGGGAGTGGCTGGAACACGCCCACACCCCTGCCGCCCGCATCGCCATCCAGCGGTGGCTCACCGCTCACCCCGCCCGGGACGACACGGCCGCGAGCGAGGACGCGGCGGACGCCGGGCGTCCTGCCGCAGACGAGGCCGCCGCGCCGCGGTCCGCCGAGCCCGTCGCCGACCGCGCCACCGCCGTCACACCGGCTGCGCGGCCGGACCTCGACCGTCCCGCCGCCGCCCAGGTTCTGGTCGACCGGCCCGACGCGACCGTGCGCCTGGCCGGGTGCTGTACGCCCGTGCCGCCCGACGAGGTGACCGGCTTCGCCGTGCGCGGGGGCGCCGTCACCGTGCACCGCGTCGAGTGCCCCGCGGTGGCGCGCATGAAGAGCGGAGGGCGCGAGGAGGTCGGCGCGCGCTGGGGCGAGGGCGCCGAGTGCCGGGTCACGCTGGTCGCGGAATCGTTCGTCCGGCCCCATCTGCTGGCGGACCTCACCGAGGCGATGGCCCTCGAAGGCGCCGAGATCGTCTCTGCGACGGTCGAGCCGCCGACCCAGCAGCAGGTGCGGCACACCTACACCGTGCAGCTGCCGGACGCCGCCGGGCTGCCCGCCCTCATGCGCGCCATGCGCAACGTGCCCGGCGTGTACGACGTGAGCCGGGCCCAGCCGCAGACGTCCGGCAGCTGATCGGAACGGACGTCCGGCAGATCACCGGACGGCGGCTTCGCGGCCTCGCCCGTTCGGCGGACGGCCGGCGGCGGCACTCGGCGCACCCGGCCGTTCATTCGCTTACCCGATCGGGTGGGCCGGGAGCGCGTCGTCGACGTCGGGCACGCGCGCGTTGATAGCCGTGAGGCCATGCTGCTCACTCCCCACAGCCAGGCCGCCCGCAGCCAGGCGGCCCGCAGGCTGGCGCCCCACACCCAGAACCCGCCCCGTCCCGCGTCCGGCGGCCCGGCGCCCCGCACCCGCCACCGGCGGACCGCCACGGCACTGCTCGCCTCGGCCGTCTCCGTCTGCCTCCTCGCCGCGAGCGCCCCCGCCGTCCCCCTCGGCATCGGCGACCGCCTCTTCCCGCACCTGGGAAACCCGGGCTACGACGTCGCCTCCTACGACGTCGCCCTGAGCTACCCCGGCACCAACGCCAAGCCCCTCCAGGCCGTCACCACTATCGAAGCCCGGACCACTGCCGAGCTGGAGCGGATCAACCTCGACTTCGCCCACGGCACCGTGCGCTCCGTCGAGGTCGACGGCGCCCCCGCGACCTTCACCAGCGCCGGCGAGGACCTCGTGATCACGCCCGAGGACGCGCCGGAGGAGGGCGAACGGACCCGCATCACCGTGCGGCACACCAGCGACCCCGTGGCCGCCGAGGGCCGCGACGGCGGCTGGGTGCGCACCGCGGACGGCCTCGCCATGGCCAACCAGGCCGACGCCGCACACCTGGTGTTTCCGTGCAACGACCACCCCTCCGACAAGGCGATGTTCACCTTCCGCATCACCGCCCCCGAGGGCCACACGGCCGTCGCCAACGGTCTGCGCGCCGGCGTCGAGCGCAAGCGCGGGACGGCGACCTGGACGTACCGGACCGCTCACCCCATGGCCACCGAGCTCGCCCAGGTGTCCATCGGCCGCTCCACCGTGCTGCACGGCACCGGTCCGCACGGGCTGCCGCTGCGCGACGTCGTCCCCACGAAGCACCGCGCGAAGCTCGAACCGTGGCTCGCGAAGACCCCCGGCCAGATCGCCTGGATGGAGGCCAGGATCGGCCGCTATCCCTTCGAGACCTACGGCCTGCTCATGGCCGACGCGACCACGGGCTTCCAGCTGGAGACCCAGACCCTGTCCCTCTTCGAGCGCGAACTGTTCACCGATCCCGCCTACCCGAAGTGGTACGTCGAGTCGATCATGGTGCACGAACTCGCCCACCAGTGGTTCGGCAACAGCGTCAGTCCCCGCACCTGGTCCGACCTGTGGCTCAACGAGGGGCACGCCACCTGGTACGAGGCCCTGTACGCCGAGGAGAAGGCCGGCAAATCCCTGGCGGCCCGCATGAAGGCTGCTTACGAAGCCTCCGACAGCTGGCGCGCCGCCGGGGGCCCGCCCGCCGCCCCCAAGGCCCCGGATCCCGGCCGGAAGATCAGCATCTTCCGGCCGAACGTCTACGGCGGTGCCGCACTCGTCCTCTACGCCTTGCGCCAGGAGATCGGCCGGTCCGCCTTCGACCGACTGGAACGCCGCTGGGTCACCGACCACCGGGACGGCACGGCGACCACGGCGGACTTCGTGCGGCTCGCCTCCGAGGTCGCCGGACGTGACCTGACCGGATTCATGAACGGCTGGCTCTACGGGGCCAAGACCCCGCCGATGCCGGGTCACCCCGACTGGAAGCCCACGCTGCGCACGGCACAGGCCACGCCGTCCGGGGCACCTGGGGCGGCGAAGGAGCGCGCCGCTCGGTGAGGGAGCGCCGCCGCTCGGTGCCGGAGCGTCCCACGCGGTGACCGGGTTGGGCTCGGGCGCGCACGGGGAATAACACGGTGACGAGACGGGTCGTACCGTGCGACCATCGTCAGGTCCGCGCGGTACGGGCCCCGGGGAATCTCCCGAGGCGCTCGTGCGTTGTGGACAGTGACGGATCCGGCCCACGGCCGGCTCCGGAGCGCCGCCCAGGCGTCCGAAGCTCCAGTCCGTCGCCGCAAAACGGTTTCCCATCGACGTAAGGACCCAATGACCTCCTCTTCATCCCCTTCCCAGGACACCCAGCGCTTCGCGCAGACCTATACCGAGGGCCTTCGGGCCGATGCCCTGATGGAAGAGGACGTCGCCTGGAGCTTCGAGATCGACGGAGAGAGGGACGGCGATCAGTTCGACCGCGCCGAGCGTGCGGCGCTGCGCCGCGTCGCGGGCCTCTCCACCGAGCTCGAGGACGTCACCGAGGTCGAGTACCGGCAGCTCCGCCTGGAGCGGGTCGTGCTCGTCGGCGTGTGGACCTCGGGAACCGTGCAGGACGCGGAGAACTCCCTCGCGGAGCTGGCCGCCCTCGCGGAGACGGCGGGCGCCCTCGTGCTCGACGGCGTGATCCAGCGCCGCGACAAGCCCGACGCGGCCACCTACATCGGCTCGGGCAAGGCCGAGGAGCTGCGCGACATCGTCCTCGAAACGGGCGCGGACACCGTCATCTGCGACGGTGAGCTCAGCCCCGGACAGCTCATCCACCTCGAGGACGTCGTCAAGGTCAAGGTCATCGACCGTACGGCCCTGATCCTGGACATCTTCGCCCAGCACGCCAAGTCCCGAGAGGGCAAGGCGCAGGTCTCCCTCGCGCAGATGCAGTACATGCTGCCGCGGCTGCGCGGCTGGGGTCAGTCGCTGTCCCGCCAGATGGGCGGCGGCAAGGGCGGCGGCCTCGCCACCCGTGGTCCCGGTGAGACCAAGATCGAGACGGACCGTCGCCGGATCCGCGAGAAGATGGCGAAGATGCGCCGGGAGATCGCGGAGATGAAGACCGGCCGCGACATCCAGCGTCAGGTGCGCCGGCGCAACAAGGTGCCGTCCGTCGCCATCGCGGGTTACACCAACGCCGGAAAGTCCTCGCTGCTCAACCGCCTCACCGGCGCGGGCGTGCTGGTCGAGAACGCCCTGTTCGCGACCCTCGACCCGACCGTGCGCCGGGCCGAGACCCCGAGCGGCCGGCTGTACACGCTGGCCGACACGGTCGGCTTTGTCCGGCACCTGCCGCACCACCTGGTCGAGGCGTTCCGCTCCACGATGGAGGAGGTCGGCGACTCCGACCTGATCCTGCACGTGGTGGACGGTTCGCACCCGAACCCGGAGGAGCAGCTGGCCGCCGTGCGCGAGGTGATCAGGGACGTCGGCGCCACCGACGTACCGGAGATCGTCGTGATCAACAAGGCCGACGCGGCCGACCCGCTCACGCTCCAGCGGCTGCTGCGCGTGGAGAAGCGCTCCCTCGCCGTCTCCGCCCGCACGGGCCGCGGCATCAAGGAGCTGCTCGCGCTCATCGACAACGAGCTGCCCCGCCCCGCGGTGGAGATCGAGGCGCTCGTGCCGTACACGCACGGCAAGCTCGTGGCACGCGCCCACGACGAGGGCGAGGTGATCTCCGAGGAGCACACCGCGGAGGGCACCCTGCTCAAGGTCCGGGTGCACGAGGAACTGGCGGCGGACCTCGCGCCGTACGTTCCGACGCCGGCCGGCTGACACCGCCGCGAGACAGTGTGAAGGCCCGCCCCCTGCCTGTGCAGGGGGCGGGCCTTCCGCATGCTCACGCGCGGGGCGCGGTGTCGCGAGTGGGGGTCACTGACCGCCGTAGCTCTTGCTCATGTTCTGGTACAGCGCCTCGGCGTCCCGGCCCAGCTGGGGTCCGGCCAGCCAGGTGTTGTCCGTCGGGCCGATCGAGGTGTTGGACACGAGCACCGTCTTGCCGTCCTGCACCCGGAACCAGCCGCCACCGGACGAGCCGCCGGTCATGGTGCAGCCGATCCGGTACATCGTCGGCAGGCTCGGGCTGAGGGAGAACCGGCCCGGCGTGTCCAGGCACTTGAACATCTGCAGGCCGTTGTACGGCGGGGCGGCAGGGTAGCCCCAGGCGCCCGTCTTGCCCGCCTCGGCCGCGGACGGAGCGGAGAAGTCCACGTCCAGCGCCGCGCCGACCGTCTCCTCCAGGGACTTGGTGCCCTGCTCCGGCTTCACATGCAGCACCGCGTAGTCGTACGCCGCTCCCGCGCCGCCCGTCTCCGAGCCGCCCTGGATCCAGCCGTTGGACGTCGACGCCCAGTCCGCCCACCAGTTGCCGTACGGGGCGATCTCCGTGGGGTTCGCGTTGGTCAGGTCGGCCTCGGACTTGCCGAGGTCGTTGTAGGCCGGGACGAAGACCAGGTTGCGGTACCAGCCGCCGTTGCCACCGGCGTGCACGCAGTGACCGGCGGTCCACACCAGGTTCGACTTGCCCGGGTGGTTCACGTCCTTGATGACCGTGCCGGAGCAGACGCTCGGGCCCTCGGGGGAGTCGAAGAACACCTTGCCCACGGGCGCCGCGTTCTCGTGGTACGGCGTCTTCTCGGCCACCGCGGTGACCGGGGCCGGCTCCGGGTCGCTGACGCCCTGGTCGGCGGAGGCGTCCTTGGTCGAGATCGTCTTGTCGGCCTCCTTCGCGGACTTCATCCGGTCCGGCTTCCACAGGCCCTCGATCACCGGATTGACGAAGTCCTTGGCCTCACTGAGCCACTTGTCCTTGTCCCAGTCCTTCCAGCCGCCCTCCTTCCACTTGTCCACGTCGATCCCGTGCTCCTCGAGCTTGTCCGCGATGTCGGACGGGATCCGGACCTTGCCGGCGTCGCCGTCGGCGGCCTGGGAGGTGGTGGCGTCGGGCTTGCCGCTCGCCTTGTCCTCACCGGAACCGCCGCACGCGGTCGCGGTGAGCGCCAGGGCGGCGACGAGTCCGGTGGCGGCGACGACGCCGCGACGTCCACGCCTGCGTGGAGCGGACGTACGTATGGAACGCATGGTGCGATGACCCCCGTTGAAGCGGATGAGTGTCTTGACTGCACATGATTGGCCTGCCGCGCCGGGCTACCGGATGCGCGCAGGCGGTGCGGTGGGCCCAGCCACCGCGAAAGCCCCTTCCGCCCCTCGGACGGCACGCGGAAGGGGCACGCCGGTCACTGGCCGGCGAACTTCTCGCTGACCGCCTCGTAGATGCCCTTGGCCTCGTCACCGAGCCGTGGACCCGCCAGCCAGCCCGATGTCACCGGGCCGATCGACGTGTTGGACACCAGCGCAGGCTTTCCGTCCGCACCCGTGGCGACCCAGCCGCCACCGGACGAACCCGCTGTCATGCTGCACCCGATGCGGTACATCGTCGGGTCCGCCGCGTTGATCGACAGCCGGCCCGGGCGGTCCTGGCAGCGGTACAGCGTCTGACCGTCGTACGGCGGCCCGGCCGGGTAGCCGATCGCCGTCACGCTCTTCACCTTCGGCACCGCCGGGGCCTCGAAGTCCACCGGCAGCGCCGAACCGACCGTCTCCTCCAGCGACTTGCCGCCGCTGCCCTCCTCCGGCGTCACATGAATGACGGCGAAGTCGTAGGAGGCACCGTCACCGCCCGTCGCGCCGCCCTGCTCGATCCACTGGTCCGAGGTCTGCGCCCAGTCACCCCACCAGACGCCGTACGGAGCGACCTCCTCCTTGGTGGCGCCCTCCAGCTCCTTGGCCGACCTGCCCGCGTCGTTGTACGACGGCACGAACGCGATGTTGCGGTACCAGCCGCCCTTCTTGCCCGCGTGCACACAGTGGCCGGCCGTCCACACCATGTTGGACTTGCCCGGGTTCGCAGGGTCCTGCACAACCGTCGCGGAGCAGACCATCGTGCCCTCGGGGGAGTCGAAGAACACCTTCCCGGCCGTGGGGGCGCTGTCGTGGTACTTCGGCGGCACGGCCTGCGCCTGCACCGGTTCCGGCGTCGGGTCCGTCACCCCCTGGTCACCCGAGATGTCGCCCTCGTCGACCTCCTGGTCCGGCTCCTCGGCGTCCCGCATACGGTCCGGGTCCCACAGGTCCTCGATGATCGGGTTGACGAAGTCGTTCGCCTCGCGCAGCCAGTCGTCCTTGCTCCAGTCCTTCCAGGCGCCGTCCTTCCACTTGTCGATGTCGATCCCGTGCTCCTTGAGCCGGTCTCTGATGTCGTCCGGAATCCTGAGCTTGTCGTCGCCGGACGCGGCGGTCGCGGAGGCGTCACCGCCCGCGGCCTCGTCACCCGACTCACAGGCCGTGGCGGTGAGCGCGAGGGCCGAGGCCAGCGCGACCGCGGCCAGTACGGGGGAGGTTCTGCGGCGCTGCCTTCCCCCTCTGCGCGTGGTGGAAGACGGCCGTATGAGTCGCATGATCTGAATCCCCCTGATGTGGACGAACTAGGCGCTTCGACCGTGCTCTCGCCTGAACTCACGCGGAGTTCGGACCGGCCCACGGCCTTCTGGAACGGCACCACACACTATGCGGTCGCTGTGGGGGACATCCGACGGAACGGCAACGGTTCCGTCACGGCAAGGATCTTGAGGCAACCCGTAACCCGGTGAAAGGCCACCGGTTGGTAGCGGTGGGCGGGATCGCTGTCCGCAGGCAGGAACCCCCTTCCCCTAGCCGGCGGGAGACGCGTGGAGGACGGAGCGATGGCGGAATCCACAGACGTGAGGCCCGGGTTCGTGGGTCCGGCGGAGAACGCACCACCGTGCAAGGCGGGTTGTGTACCACCTGCCCGGTCACATGCCGGACCGTCACGGCCGAGAGGATGCCCGCGGCCCGCGACGGCTCGGGCCAGGGAACCTGCGCGACGAGTCGGGCCGGAACCTCGGGTGCATCGGTGTCCTCCACGTGAGCACCGTTTGCGCCGTCCTCGGAGCGGTCCCTCCTCACGCGCCGCAAGCCTGGTCCTCCCGATGCCAGCGGCGCGCACGCACCGGGTGACGGGCGGCCGACGCTGAGGACCGGCCGGCACGCCCCCGGCCCACCGGGCGGACCGTCGGCCTGTATCGCACTCAGCCTGTGCCGCACCCGGCCCGTCCCCGCACCTGACCGACCGACCCCATGAGGAGCCGTCTTGTACACCATGCCCACCCCGGACGACCGCACCTCGCACCAGGCGAGGAGCTCGGACTCCGACGTCACCACCGGCGGTGCCGGGTCGGCGAACCCCTCGCTGCCGCACCAGGCGAGCGAGGCGCTGGATCCCGAATGGTCCCGGACCCCGGTCCTGGATCCCTTGCAGCACCCCGATCCGCACACGGCGGCCCAGGCCGCGGGCGTGGAGAACCTGCTGCGCTGCTGGGTCCGCGAAGCCGGCCTGCCCGCTCCCGACGGTCCCACCCTGCGCGTCCCCCTGCCGGCCAGCGGTACGACCCTGCTCGTCCCCGTTCTGTACTGGTCCCCGACCGGATGGCACCGCTTCGGCCTCCCGTACCTGGCCAGTGCCCCGCACACGGCCGCACCGGCCGACGCCACCCTGGTCGCCGCCCTGCTCAGCAGGGAGAACACCCGCAGGCCCGGCCTGCCGCCGGCGGCCTCCGACCGTTGCGCCGATGCGGCAGGCGACCACCCCACCGCCGACGGCACCGACCTCGTGGCGCGCGTCGCCGATTCCGTCCGGCGGGTCACCACCTTCCTCACCGACCGCCGGAAGAACCCCGAAGACGGCCCCGACCTCTTCCTCTCCGCCGAGCAGGCACTCGTCCTCGGACACCCCCTGCATCCCGCCCCCAAGAGCCGGGAGGGCCTGTCCGCGGCCGAAGCGGCTCCGTACTCACCCGAGCTGCGCGGTTCCTTCCCCTTGCACTGGATGGCTGTCGCCCCCTCCGTCCTCGTCACCGACTCCGCCTGGACCGAACGCGGACGCCGAGTCCCGGCGGCCCACATCACCGCTCGTCTCGCCGGTCCCGGACTGCCGTTGCCGGACGGGTACACAGCCCTTCCCGTGCACCCCTGGCAAGGGCGCGAGCTCCAGCACCGCTCCGAGACCGTCGACCTGCTTGACGCCGGACTGCTGCGCCCACTCGGCAGTCACGGCAGCCCCTGGCATCCCACCTCCTCCCTGCGCACCGTCCATCGGACCGGTGCTCCCGCCATGCTCAAACTGTCGCTCGGCCTGCACATCACCAACTCCCGCAGGGAGAACCTCCGCAAGGAACTCCGTCGTGGTGTCGAGGTGCACCGCCTGCTGCGCACCGGCCTGTCCCAGCAGTGGCGGGCCGCGCACCCCGGCTTCGATCTCGTCCGCGACCCCGCCTGGCTCGCGGTGGACACACCGACCGGTGATCCCGTCCCCGGACTCGACGTCGTGATCCGGCACAACCCGTTCCAGCCTCAGGACGATGTGGCCTGCGTCGCCGGGCTGCTCTCACCGCGCCCCCGCCTCGGCCCGCGCACCGACACGGCCGTCGCGGCCCACGTCGGCGTGGCCGGGAACGCCGGCGAGAACCCTGCCGTGGGCCCTGCCGAGCGCCCCGGAGCGCACCCTTCCGTCATGTCGTCGCGCCTGGCCGATGTCGTCACCCGCATCGCCTCCCGAACGGGCCGTCCCCGAGCGGCCGTCGCCACCCAGTGGTTCGTGCGGTATCTCCACCACGTGGTGCTGCCCGTGCTGTGGCTGGACGGGGAGGCCGGCATCGCCCTGGAGGCGCATCAGCAGAACACCCTGCTCCTGCTGGACACCGACGGCTGGCCCGCGGGAGGCCGTTACCGGGACAACCAGGGCTACTACTTCCGCGCCTCCCGGCGTGCCGAACTCGACGCCCGGCTGCCCGGCATCGGCGAGGAGAGCGACACCTTCGTCTCCGACGACGTCACCGACGAACGGTTCGCCTACTACCTCGCCGTCAACAACGTGTTCGGCCTGATCGGTGCCTTCGGCTCCCAGCGCCTCGCCGACGAACGGCTGCTGCTCGCCGCCTTCCGCCGGTTCCTCGTCGAGGCGTCCTGCGGCCCGGCCCGGATGCGCAGCACCCTGCCCGCTCGACTGCTCGACTCACCGGTCCTGCGCTGCAAGGCCAATCTGCTGACCCGGCTGCACGGCCTCGACGAGCTCATCGGCCCGGTCGACACCCAGTCCGTCTACGTCACCATCGCCAACCCCCTGCATTCCTGATGTCCGCTTCCCAGCTCCCGAGGCCTTCCTGAATTCCCGCTTCCCACCCCCCGAGAGGAGCGTCCTCGTGGCCCTCACCGATGCGACCGCCGGCATCGGGACCGACACGCCTCACGGCGACCTGCTCGACCGCGTCGGCGACTGGGGCCCGGTGAGCACTCCCGCCGGCTGTTTCCGCCTCGTGCCTGTCCGCCTCGGACGAGACCTCGCCCTCCTGTCGCGCTGGATGAACGACCGCGCGGTCTCCGCATACTGGGAGCTGTCCGGGCCGCCGTCCGTGACCGCCGACCACCTACGGGCCCAACTCTCCGGCGACGGACGGAGCGTGCCGTGCCTCGGCACGCTGGACGGTGTGCCGATGAGCTACTGGGAGGTCTACCGCGCGGACCTCGATCCGCTGGCCCGCCACTGTCCGGTCCGGCCGCACGACACCGGCATTCACCTTCTGATCGGCTCCGCCGCCGACCGCGGGCGGCGTCTGGGCGGCGTGCTCCTCAGAGCCGTCGCCGACCTGATCCTCGACCGCCGGCCGGCCTGCATGCGTGTAATCGCGGAACCCGACCTTCGCAACATCCCCTCCATCGCCGCCTTCCTCACCGCCGGTTTCCGGTTCTCCACCGAGGTCGACCTGCCCGACAAGCGGGCGGCCCTCATGGTCCGGGACCGATCTCTCCGTCATCTGATGTAGCGCTGTGCCACTGCGCTGTCACATGTGGTACACCGCTGCGCCCGGATCGGTTCCACCTTCCGCCGAATCAATTTCTGCCGAATCAATGTCTGCGGCCCACGCGACCCGCCGGGCCCTCACCCAGGCCCGCCGCAGCCTCCGACCCGAGGAGCGTGCTCTTGATCGCACCCCCTGCCCTCGCCGTGATCGCCCGATTGTCAGTGCCGGGTCGTAGGGTGGTCGCGCTATGACAAAGCCCTCACTCCCCGAACTCCTGCATGCTGCCGTCACTGCCGTCGGCGGTACGGAGCGTCCCGGCCAGGTGGCCATGGCGGAAGCCGTCGCGGAGGCGATCGACGACGGCTCCCATCTGCTGATCCAGGCCGGCACCGGCACCGGTAAGTCGCTGGGCTACCTCGTGCCCGCGCTCGCGCACGGTGAGCGAGTGGTCGTGGCGACGGCCACCCTCGCCCTCCAGCGCCAGCTCGTGGAGCGCGACCTCCCACGCACAGTGGACGCCTTGCACCCGCTGCTCCGCCGCCGCCCGGAGTTCGCGATGCTCAAGGGCCGGTCCAACTACCTGTGTCTGCACCGGCTCCACGAGGGCATGCCGCAGGACGAGGAAGAGGGCCTTTTCGACCAGTTCGAGGCCGCCGCCCCCACCAGCAAGCTGGGCCAGGACCTGCTGCGCCTGCGTGACTGGGCGGACGAGACGGACACCGGCGACCGGGACAATCTCACACCGGGCGTGTCCGACCGCGCCTGGGCCCAGGTGTCGGTGTCCTCGAGGGAGTGCCTCGGTGCCACCAAGTGCGCCTACGGCGCCGAATGCTTCGCCGAGATGGCCCGCGAGCGCGCCAAGCTGGCCGACGTCGTCGTCACCAATCACGCACTGCTCGCCATCGACGCCATCGAGGGCGCGCCGGTGCTCCCGCAGCACGAGGTGCTGATCGTCGACGAGGCCCACGAGCTGGTCTCCCGGGTCACCGGAGTCGCCACCGGGGAGCTCACCCCGGGACAGGTCAACCGTGCGGTGCGCCGCGCCGCGAAGCTGGTCAACGAGAAGGCCGCCGACCAGCTCCAGACCGCGGCCGAGGGCTTCGAGCGGTTGATGGAGCTGGCGCTCCCCGGCCGCCTCGAGGAGATCCCGGAGGATCTGGGATACGCGCTCATGGCGCTGCGCGACGCCTGCCGGACGGTGATCTCGGCCATCGGCGGCACCCGCGACAAGTCCGTGCAGGACGAGGACGCGGTCCGCAAGCAGGCGCTGGCCTCCGTCGAGAGCGTGCACGACGTGGCGGAGCGGATCACCAACGGCTCCGAGTGGGACGTCGTCTGGTACGAGCGGCACGACCGGTTCGGGGCCTCGTTGCGTGTCGCCCCCATGTCCGTCTCCGGCCTGCTGAGAGAGAAGCTCTTCGCCGATCGCTCGGTCGTGCTGACGTCCGCGACGCTGAAGCTGGGCGGCGATTTCAACGGCGTAGGAGCGTCGCTTGGGCTGGCGCCCGAGGGCACCGAGGGCGAGGACCTGCCGCAGTGGAAGGGCGTCGATGTCGGATCGCCGTTCGACTACCCCCGGCAGGGCATCCTCTATGTCGCCAAGCATCTGGCCCGGCCCGCCCGTGACGGCGATCGCGGCGACATGCTCGACGAGCTCACCGAGCTGATCCAGGCGGCGGGCGGCCGCACCCTCGGCCTGTTCTCCTCGATGCGCGCGGCCCAGCTCGCGGCCGAGGAGCTGCGCACCCGGATCCCCGAGTTCCCGATCCTGCTGCAGGGGGAGGAGACACTCGGCGAACTGATCAAGAACTTCGCGGCCGACCCCAGAACCTGCCTCTTCGGCACGCTGTCGCTCTGGCAGGGCGTCGACGTTCCGGGACCGAGCTGCCAGCTGGTCGTGATGGACAAGATCCCGTTCCCCCGCCCGGACGACCCGCTGATGAG
The DNA here is from genome assembly GCF_040689265.1 of Streptomyces sp. NPDC052012. Classification (NCBI taxonomy): domain Bacteria; kingdom Bacillati; phylum Actinomycetota; class Actinomycetes; order Kitasatosporales; family Streptomycetaceae; genus Streptomyces; species Streptomyces sp. NPDC052012. Next base: position 56,202 of record NZ_JBFAXA010000024.1, on the reverse strand, counting down.
CGCCCGCCAGAAGGCCGTGGAAGAAGCAGGGGGCAACGGCTTCATGGCGGTCGCAGCCACGCACGCCGCGCTGCTCATGGCGCAGGGCGCCGGCCGTCTCGTACGGGCCTCGGGTGACCGAGGGGTGGTGGCCGTACTGGACCAGCGGCTGGCGACGGCTCGCTACGGGAGTTATCTCAAGGCGTCGCTGCCCGACTTCTGGTACACCACGGACCGTAACCAGGTGAGGAAGTCGCTGGCCGCGATCGACGCGGCGGCGAAGCAGGCGGAGGCCGAGGCGGAGGCCCAGACGCAAGCGCAATGATCGCGGGGTAGCCTGCCGCGGCTCGCGGCAGGCTACCCCGCGATCGAACACGGTCCGTCACCGGGGTCGGGGAAGCACCCGAGCCCGGACAACGCAGGACCCCGGAACCGGCGCAGGGGTCCCGGGGCCCGGTCATTGGGCGGGTCGGCCGTGACCGATCCCGCTGCCGTGCTCAGACGCGGCGCAGAACGGCCACCACCTTGCCGAGGATGGTCGCGTCGTCGCCGGGGATGGGCTCGTAGGCCGAGTTGTGCGGGAGAAGCCAGACATGGCCGTCCTCGCGCTTGAAGCGCTTGACGGTGGCCTCGCCGTCGAGCATCGCGGCCACGATGTCGCCGTTCTCCGCGACGGGCTGACGGCGGACCGTGACCCAGTCGCCGTCACAGATCGCGGCCTCGATCATCGAGTCACCGACGACCTTGAGGACGAACAGCTCACCGTCACCCACGAGCTGCCGGGGGAGCGGGAAGACGTCCTCCACGGACTCCTCGGCGAGGATCGGGCCACCGGCGGCGATACGGCCGACCAGCGGGACGTACGACGCGGCCGGCTTGCCGGTGGTGTCCGTGGGCTGCACCGAGGCGGCCTGGTCGGAGCCGCGCACCTCGTAGGCCCGCGGACGGTGCGGGTCGCGGCGCAGGAAGCCCTTGCGCTCCAGCGCCATCAGCTGGTGCGCCACCGAGGAGGTGCTGGAGAGGCCCACCGCCTGGCCGATCTCGCGCATCGACGGCGGGTAGCCGCGCCGCTGGACCGAATCCCGGATGACTTCGATCACCCGGCGCTGGCGGTCGGTGAGTCCGGAGCTGTCCGCCCGGATGCCGGGAGGTCGGCCCGGCAGGGAGCGCTTGTGCCCCTCGGGGTTCGTGGCTTCGTTCATGGCGTGCACCGGCTCGAGTCGGCCCTGGGAGCGGTCCTGGGCAGTGATGGTGGCACTGTCTGCGGTGGTGGTCACGTCGGCCCCTCTCGATGGTCTCCCTGCAGCACAACGGTAGTTGCTTTCGAAAGGTTGCGCCAAACACACGTTCGAGTGAAAAATCGCGGATTGGTGTACGTGATCTTGCGCTGAGGTGTATTGGCTGCCGGGTTTCCTGCCGGACAAACGGGCCATTTTGGTGTTGTACTCTTCACCGCCGAGGCGATGGCCTCGACGGTGGCCCCAGTCTGCCATCACGCCTCCCTCCGCGCGGTCAGCGCCCCGCAGTCTCTCCGGGAGCCGCACGTCCCCTCCTCGGGGTGCGCACGCCGTCTCCCCATGTGCATGGCCGCTGTGGAGGCCGATCGCGTCCCTGCCCGCCCCTTTCCTGCGACACGCGTGCAGGGCGTGTATGTATGAGCCAATCCCCACATCTAGTGGTTGGATTGCAGCAGCAGCCCAGAAGTTGTGGTCCCCCGGGTCTTCGTGCCCGCCGAGATCGCCTATGCTGGTGCTGCTTCGTGGGGCCCAAGAGGTCCGGCGAGGCTATTGAGTCTGCTGTGAGGAGGGTTGGAGTTCATGCACTGCCCCTTCTGCAGGCACCCCGACAGCCGAGTGGTGGACAGTCGTACGACCGACGACGGCACGTCGATCCGCAGGCGCCGCCAGTGTCCTGACTGCTCCCGTCGCTTCACCACCGTGGAGACGTGCTCGCTCATGGTGGTCAAGCGGTCCGGGGTCACCGAGCCCTTCAGCCGCACCAAGATCATCAACGGTGTGCGCAAGGCATGCCAGGGGCGGCCCGTCACGGAGGACGCGCTCGCCCAGCTCGGCCAGCGCGTCGAGGAAGCGGTACGGGCCACCGGAAGCGCCGAGCTGACCACCCACGACGTGGGTCTGGCCATACTCGGCCCATTGCAGGAGCTCGACCTCGTCGCCTATCTGCGGTTCGCCTCCGTCTACCGGGCGTTCGACTCGCTCGAGGACTTCGAGGCGGCGATCGCGGAACTCAGGCAGGCGGAACACCCCGTCGCGGACGACGAGGACCGCGCGGGAGCTGTCGCGGGGAGCCAGGAAGACGACAGCGGGTCCCCAGGGGCTGCGCAGGTCCCCGAGCCCGCCCACACCGCCGGCTGACCGGCAAGGCCGCTCGGAGCCGGTTCCGTGGACCGGCCGGGCGGCGGCGAGAAGACCTGTTGCGGGCGATGCGCGAGGGTGCCCGCAACACCAGACAGAACACGTGCCACGGGAACAACGGGGCACTTCAGGGCGTTTTTGCCCGTACAGGGAGGCGGCATGACAGAGACGGCGAGCGGTCCGGCACGGAGTTCCCGAGCCAAGAGCAACAAGGCCGGCAAGGGACTGCGTGTGGAGCGCATCCACACCACCCCGGGAGTCCACCCTTACGACGAGGTGGCCTGGGAGCGCCGTGACGTCGTCATGACCAACTGGCGCGACGGCTCGGTCAACTTCGAGCAGCGCGGCGTCGAGTTCCCCGACTTCTGGTCGGTGAACGCGGTCAACATCGTCACCAGCAAGTACTTCCGCGGTGCCGTCGGCACCCCGCAGCGCGAGACCAGCCTCAAGCAGCTGATCGACCGCATCGTGAAGACGTACCGGAAGGCCGGCGAGGACCACAAGTACTTCGCCTCGCCCGCCGACGCCGAGATCTTCGAGCACGAGCTGGCCTACGCCCTCCTGCACCAGATCTTCAGCTTCAACAGCCCTGTCTGGTTCAACGTCGGCACGCAGCAGCCGCAGCAGGTCTCCGCCTGCTTCATCCTCTCCGTCGACGACTCCATGGAGTCGATCCTCGACTGGTACAAGGAAGAGGGGATGATCTTCAAGGGCGGCTCGGGCGCCGGCCTGAACCTCTCCCGGATCCGCTCCTCCAAGGAGCTGCTGTCCTCCGGTGGCAACGCCTCCGGCCCGGTCTCCTTCATGCGCGGCGCCGACGCCTCCGCCGGCACCATCAAGTCCGGTGGCGCGACCCGCCGCGCCGCCAAGATGGTCGTCCTCGACGTGGACCACCCGGACATCGAGGACTTCATCGAGACCAAGGTCAAGGAAGAGGAGAAGATCCGCGTCCTGCGCGACGCGGGCTTCGACATGGATCTGGGCGGCGACGACATCACGTCCGTCCAGTACCAGAACGCCAACAACTCGGTCCGTGTGAACGACGAGTTCATGAAGGCGGTCGAGGACGGCGGCCAGTTCGGCCTGCGTGCCCGCATGACCGGCGAGGTCATCGAGGAGGTCGACGCCAAGGCGCTCTTCCGCAAGATCGCAGAGGCCGCCTGGGCGTGCGCCGACCCCGGCATCCAGTACGACGACACCATCAACAACTGGCACACCTGCCCCGAGTCCGGCCGGATCACCGCGTCGAACCCGTGCAGCGAGTACATGCACCTGGACAACACGTCCTGCAACCTGGCCTCGCTGAACCTGATGAAGTTCCTCAAGGACGACGGCAAGGGCAACCAGTCCTTCGAGACCGAGCGCTTCCAGAAGGTCGTCGAGCTGGTCATCACCGCGATGGACATCTCCATCTGCTTCGCGGACTTCCCGACGCAGAAGATCGGCGAGAACACCCGCGCCTTCCGCCAGCTCGGCATCGGCTACGCCAACCTCGGCGCCCTGCTGATGGCCACCGGCCACGCCTACGACTCCGACGGCGGCCGCGCCCTCGCCGGCGCCATCACCTCCCTGATGACGGGTACGGCCTACCGGCGCTCCGCCGAACTTGCCGCGGTCGTGGGCCCGTACGACGGCTACGCCCGCAACGCCGACGCCCACAAGCGCGTCATGAAGCAGCACGCCGACGCCAACGGCACGGCCGTGCGCATGGACGACCTGGACACCCCGGTGTGGGCCGCCGCCACCGAGGCCTGGCAGGACGTGCTGCGCCTCGGCGAGAAGAACGGTTTCCGTAACTCCCAGGCCTCCGTCCTCGCGCCGACCGGCACCATCGGCCTCGCGATGTCCTGCGACACCACCGGTGTCGAGCCCGACCTCGCGCTGGTCAAGTTCAAGAAGCTGGTCGGCGGCGGCTCGATGCAGATCGTCAACGGCACCGTCCCGCAGGCCCTGCGCCGCCTGGGCTACCAGGAGGAGCAGATCGAGGCGATCGTCGCCCACATCGCCGAGCACGGCAATGTGATCGACGCTCCGGGCCTCAAGCACGAGCACTACGAGGTGTTCGACTGCGCCATGGGCGAGCGCGCCATCTCCCCGATGGGCCACGTCCGCATGATGGCCGCGATCCAGCCGTGGATCTCCGGCGCCATCTCCAAGACGGTCAACATGCCGGAGACGGCGACCGTCGAGGAGGTCGAGGAGATCTACTTCGAGGCCTGGAAGCTGGGCGTCAAGGCGCTCGCCATCTACCGCGACAACTGCAAGGTCGGCCAGCCGCTCTCCGCCAAGAAGAAGGACGCCAAGGAGGAGAAGGCCGAGGAGCCCGTCCAGGCCAAGGTCGAGAAGGTCGTCGAGTACCGCCCGGTCCGCAAGCGGCTCCCCAAGGGCCGTCCCGGCATCACCACGTCCTTCACGGTCGGCGGCGCCGAGGGCTACATGACCGCCAACTCCTACCCGGACGACGGTCTCGGCGAGGTCTTCCTGAAGATGTCCAAGCAGGGCTCGACCCTCGCGGGCATGATGGACGCCTTCTCCATCGCGGTCTCGGTCGGCCTGCAGTACGGCGTGCCGCTGGAGACGTACGTCTCGAAGTTCACGAACATGCGCTTCGAGCCGGCCGGCATGACGGACGACCCGGACGTGCGGATGGCGCAGTCGATCGTCGACTACATCTTCCGCCGCCTGGCGCTGGACTTCCTGCCCTTCGAGACGCGCTCCGCGCTCGGCATCCACTCGGCCGAGGAGCGCCAGCGTCACCTGGAGACGGGTTCGTACGAGCCGTCGGACGACGAGGTCGACGTCGAGGGCCTGGCCCAGTCGGCGCCGCGCGCCCAGGAGCTGAAGGCGGTCTCCACGCCGAGGGCCGAGGTCGAGGCGGCCAAGCCCGCTCCGCAGCAGGCCCACACCAGCGCCGAGCTGGTCGAGATGCAGCTGGGCATCCAGGCCGACGCCCCGCTGTGCTTCTCCTGCGGCACGAAGATGCAGCGCGCAGGTTCCTGCTACATCTGCGAGGGCTGCGGCTCGACGAGCGGTTGCAGCTGACGCGTAGGTCTCCATGAGTAAGGGGCGCCAACCAATGGCCGGCGCCCCTTACTCATGTCGGCTACTCATGTCGGCTACTCGTGCCGGGCGACTGTTGCTGGGCGAGTGGTGGTGGCTCGGGGGCTCAAGGGCGGCGTGTCACGCCCATCGTGCGTGTGAAGGTGGCCGGATCGCCGTCGAAGCCCTGGACGCCAGGGTGGAACTCCCAAGGGCCGGAACCGTCCCTGACGAACTCGGCGACCGTCGCCGCCGTGGCGCCCAGGACTCCGCCGAAGTCGTCCTCGGCCAGGACGTCGTAGCCCTCACGGATCCGCAGGCCGGGATGGGCCACGCCGGAGAACGTCCGCCGCCCCTGGTGCTGCTGGATGATCACGCCGACCACCACGCGCGCGTACCGCTCGGCCAGCCGGTCCAGCTCCAGCGTCATGACCTCGTCGTAGCCGAAGCCCTTGCCGTCCTTGCTGTCCCGGTTGAGCGTGATGGTGCCGTCGGGGGAGCGGCTGTCGAAGTGCACCACGTAGTCGGGATCACCGTGGGGGTCGCTCGCCAGGTAGGGCGCTGCCACCAGATCGAGGTCGGTGGACGGCTGCCCCGACGGGCTCGGGTCCCACCTCAGCGCGATCTCGACCTTGCGGATGCCCTTGTTGAGGCCGTTCACCAGACTTCCCCTTCCCGTGACCGTCCTGCGCGCTCACCCCAACTGCCGGGGCTTTCCGGCAGGTTGCCCATCCTGCCACGCCCGCGCGAGCACGTGCCGGGAAGCAGTGCACGCGAGCGTGACCGGCGCCACGCTCCGTGGCCTTACGATGGCGCGGTGCTGGTCAAGTGGATTCGCTGCACCGTGGTGGACCGCCGCGGTTTTGAACGGGGACAGCGAAAGTGGGCGGGGCTTCTGGGGGAGCCGGGGTTTCGCGCGCAGGGCGGTGGCTGGAGCCGCGGGCGGCCGGACGTGGCGCACATCTTCTCCTTCTGGGAGAGCCGTGCCTTCTACGACTCCTTCATGGCGCGCTCCCACGACCGGCTCGCCTCGGCCCAGTCGGGCACCTTCAAGGACCCGCAGGTCAGGCTCTTCGATCATCGCTTCGACGTGAAGACCGGGTTCGAGCCCCGTTTCACGGACGCCGACCTGCTGAGGGTGGCCCTGTGCCGTGTCCATGAGGAGCGGGCCGAGCACTTCGTCCTGATGCAGGAGAAGGTGTGGAACCCGGCGATGGCCGGCTCGCCCGGCATGGTCCGCGGCCTGTTCGGCGAGGCGCCCGGTCACGAGTTCCTGGTGCTGTCGATGTGGCACTCCGCCGCCGAGCACGGCAAGTACCGCACCGAGCGCGTGGAACGCCTCGCGCTCAGGGCCCAGACGGAGGCCGACATCGCTGCGCTCACGGGGGACATCGTGGACATGGAACCGGCCTGGACGGTTTGAACTCCGGACGGGCGTCGAGAGGGCGGGGACGCCTACCACTAGGGTTTTGGCATGGCACGACCACGGCGCATCGTTCTTGTCCGGCACGGCGAGTCAACGGGCAATGTTGATGACTCCGTGTACGAACGCGAACCCGATCACGCGCTGGCCCTCACCGAGCGGGGCAGGCGACAGGCCGAGGAGACGGGCAGGCGTCTGCGCGACCTCTTCGGCCGCGAGCGCGTCAGCGTGTACGTCTCCCCCTACCGCCGTACGCTCCAGACCCTGAGCGCCTTCCGGCTCGACCCGGAGCTCATACGTGTGCGTGAGGAGCCGCGGCTGCGCGAGCAGGACTGGGGCAACTGGCAGGACCGCGAGGACGTGCGCCTGCAGAAGGCCTACCGGGACGCGTACGGGCACTTCTTCTACCGCTTCGCCCAGGGCGAGTCCGGAGCCGACGTCTACGACCGGGTCGGCGGTTTCCTGGAGAGTCTGTTCCGCAGCTTCGAGGCCCCCGATCACCCGCCGAACGTGCTCATCGTGACCCATGGTCTGGCCATGCGGCTGTTCTGCATGCGGTGGTTCCACTGGACGGTGGCGGAGTTCGAGTCGCTGTCGAACCCGGGGAACGCGGAGATGCGGATGCTCGTTCTGGGGGAGGACGGCAAGTACACGCTTGACCGGCCTTTCGAACGGTGGCGTGATCCGGAGCCGTACGGGATCACCGGATAGAGTGGCAGGGCGATGACCGCTGACTCCTCTCCCGTCGGGCGCCTGGACCGCGCCCTGGCCAGCCTGCGCGGACTGTCGGTGGGGGACGCGCTCGGCTCCCAGTTCTTCGTTCCGGTGAACTACCCGCTGCTCAAGCGCCGCGAGCTGCCCCCCGCCCCGTGGCAGTGGACCGACGACACGGAGATGGCCTGCTCCGTGGTCGCCGTCCTCGTCGCCCATCACCGGATCGACCAGGACGCCCTCGCGCGGTCCTTCGCCGAGCACCAGGACTTCGACCGCGGCTACGGCCCCGCGGTCGGCCGGCTGCTGCGGCAGGTCCGCGAAGGCGGCGACTGGCGTGAGCTCGCCGCCGCGCTGTTCAACGGACAGGGCTCGTGGGGCAACGGTGCCGCGATGCGCATCGCCCCGCTGGGCGCCTGGTACGCCGACGATCCCGAGCAGGCCACCCACCAGGCCGAGATCTCGGCCTATCCCACGCATCAGCACCGCGAGGCCGTGGTCGGGGCCATGGCGGTCGCCGCGGCGGCCGCGCTGGCCGCCGCGCCCGGTGGACCGCCCGGCGCGGAAGCCCTCCTCGACGGGGTCATCGACCTGGTGCCCAAGCGGAGCGCGGTCGGCGCGGGGCTGCGCCGCGCCCGGGACATGCTCGACTACGGCGACGCGGCCACGGTTGCCGCCGTGCTCGGCTGCGGACGGCGTACGACGGCTCATGACACCGTGCCCTTCGCGCTGTGGTCGGCCGCCCGCGGCCTCGGCGACTACGAGCAGGCGTTCTGGACGACCGCACAGGCGGGCGGTGACGTCGACACGACGTGCGCCATCGTGGGCGGAGTGATCGCCGCAGGCAAGGCCGGGGCGCCGCCCGCCGAGTGGGCCGACCGGGTCGAGGCCTTGCCCGCGTGGTTGCCGGTCTCGATGTAGTTCGAAACTCTCCGTGCGCGCTGGGAACTCTGCGTGACTGCCCGGGCGTTGTCGTGACATCCGCTGTGTGAGCCATGGGGGCTCACGGTGAGCCAGTGGGGCTCACGGACGCGGTGGTCACTGGGAAGTCATGGGGGTGGTCGTGGACGTGGTGCTTGTCGTCCTGCTCGTCCTGCCCGTCCTACCCGTCCTGCTTGTCGTACCCGTCCTGCTCGTTCTGCCGGCTCGGAGGGGTGTCGTGACACGGGAGCGGCCCGGCGCTCGCCGACCTGCCCCCGTGACGCGGGTCGGTGAGCTGCCGGGCCGTGCCCGTCGTCCTCCGTCGTCAGCCGATACCGGGGCCGGCCGAGCCGGAGAGTGCCTCGAGGTCGCTCTTGCGGACCCTGATCACCAGCCACGCGGTGACCAGAGCCAGGACTGCCATGGCGGCAGCCGGGATGAAGGCCGTCGAGATGCCCTGCGCCAGCACTTCGTGGCCCCAGGGCGCGGGCAGCTGGTGCGTCTGGGCGAACTCGGCCTTCTGCTCCGGTGTCGCCTCGGCCATGAAGCTCGCCATCTGTTGCTCCGCCTCGTCCCTGCTGGCCGTGCCGAACACCGTGGTGAGGAGGGCCAGCCCGACCGAGCCGCCCACCTGCTGGGTCGCGTTGAGCAGCCCGGACGCGGCACCCGCCTCGTGCTGGGCCACACCGGAGACGGCGGTGAGCGTCAGCGTCACGAAGTTCAGACCCATGCCGAAGCCGAAGATCAGCATCGGGCCGAGGATGCCGCCGACGTAGGAGCTGTCGGAGCTGATCAGGGTCTGCCAGGCGAGGCCGATCGCCGCGAGCGCCGATCCGACCAGCATGAACGGCTTGGGGCCGAACACCGGGAGGAACCGCTGAGAGAGCCCCGCTCCCAGTGCGATCACGACGGTCACGGGCAGGAAGGCGAGACCCGCCTCGATCGGGGTGTAGCCGAGGACGTTCTGTACGAAGAGAACGATGTAGAAGAACATGCCGAACATCGCCGCGGCCAGGCTCAGCATGATCAGATACGTGCCCGAGCGGTTGCGGTCGGCGAACATCCGCAGTGGCGTGATCGGCTCCTTGGCGCGGGACTCGATGAGCGCGAAGGCCGCCAGGAGCACCACCGCCGCGGCGAAGGAACCGATGGTCAGGCTGTCTCGCCAGCCCTCGTCGGCCGCTCGGATGAAGCCGTAGACGAGCGATGCCATACCGGCCGTCGAGGTCACCGCGCCCGCGACGTCGAAGCGGCCGGAGTGCCGTTCGGACTCGCTGATGTAGAGCGGGGTGAGTACGGCGATCAGTACACCGATCGGCACATTGACGAAGAGCACCCACCGCCAGTCGAGCCACTCGGTGAGCATGCCGCCCGCGAGCAGACCGATGGCGCCACCGCCGGCCGACACCGCGGCGAAGACGCCGAAGGCCCGGTTGCGCTCGGGCCCCTCGGGGAACGTGGTGGTGATGAGCGCCAGCGACGTGGGCGACGCGATCGCACCGCCGACACCCTGCAGGACGCGCGCGGCCAGCAGCTGCCAGGGCTCCTGGGCGAGTCCGCCGAGCAGCGAGGCGAGGGTGAACAGCAGGATGCCGCTCATGAAGACGCGGCGGCGGCCGAGGATGTCACCGGCTCGGCCACCGAGGAGGAGCAGGCCGCCGAACGTCAGGGTGTAGGAGCTGACCACCCAGGTGAGGTCCGTGGTGCTGAACTCGAGAGCGTTCTGGATGTGCGGCAGCGCGATGTTCACAATCGTCGCGTCGAGCACCACCATGAGTTGGCAGGCAGCGATGACGGTGAGCGCGATGCCGGGATGCCCGTCCCGGCGAGCCGCACCGGGCTTCTGGTCCTGAATCAACGGAGAGGTTGTCACTATGGGTCCCCCATGAGTGCGTCAGTGAACGCTCGCGTTCACTGTTGCGTCAACGGTAGGAGTCCCGGACAGTGAACGCAAGCGTTCACTGAACGTGGGTCCGTCCGGCACATCCCCCGTAGGTGCCGGACGGTCCGTCCCCGATCCCCGGAATGCCCGCTTCCTCTGCTCGTTGGAGAGAGTCAGATGGTTACTTCGAGCTGGGCGGCCGCACACGCTCAGACGGCCGCTTCCCGTCGCCGCGGTGCCGTGCTGGAACGCGCGATCCTCGACGCCGCACTGGAACAGCTCAGCACGGTCGGCTGGAACGGCCTGACGATGGAGGGCGTCGCCGCCGGCGCTCAGACCGGAAAGGCCGCCGTCTACCGCCGTTGGCCCTCCAAGGAGGACCTCGTCGCCGACGCCCTGCGGGCCGGGCTGCCGCAACTGGCGGCCGCGCCGGACCTGGGCAGTGTGCGCGAAGAGCTGCTGGAGCTCTGCCGGCGAGCGCGCGACGCGATGTTCTCGCCGCCGGGAGTCGCGCTGCGTTCCGTGATTCACGAATGTGACACCACGCAGGCCGAGCGCTTCCACGGTGTGATCTTCGAAGGGGTGGTGGAGCCGACCATCAGGATGCTGCGCGGCGTGATCGAGCGGGGGATCGAGCGGGGTGAGGTGCGGCCGGACGCGGCGAACGGCTACGTCTTCGACGCGATCCCGGCGATGATGATGTACCGATCGAAGATGTGCGCCAGCGAATGGCCGGACGCGGATCTGGAGGAGATGATCGACCAGTTGATGGTTCCGCTGCTCCGGCCGAACGGGTCCTGAGCCGGTGTCGCGGAGCCTGTGATGTCCCACGGGGAACCGGCCTGTCGCACGCCGTTCCCGGCGGCGTACGCTAAGGGCGCCATGCCGTACGAACCACCCACTCACACCGTCGAGCGCTCGTTGCGCGCCACGACCGGGGCGAAGATCATTGCAGGTGTCGACGAGGTGGGCCGCGGTGCGTGGGCCGGGCCGGTCACCGTCTGCGCGGCGATCACCGGACTGCGCCGGCCGCCCGAAGGGCTCACCGACTCCAAGCTCCTCACGGTCAAGCGGCGCACCGAACTCGCCGAGACCCTGCGGACATGGGTGACCTCCTACGCCCTCGGGCACGCTTCCCCGGAGGAGATCGACGACCTGGGGATGACGGCCGCGCTGCGGCTGGCGGCGGTCCGTGCGCTGGAAGGACTGCCGGTCCGCCCCGACGCCGTGATACTCGACGGCAAGCACAACTACCTCGGTGCCCCCTGGCAGGTCCGTACGGTGATCAAGGGTGACCAGTCGTGCGTGGCGGTCGCGGCGGCCTCGGTGATCGCCAAGGTTCAGCGCGACAAAATGATGGCCGAACTGGGCATCGACCATGCAGACTTCGGTTTTGCGGACAACGCCGGGTATCCGTCGCCCGTGCACAAGGCCGCGCTGGAGGTTCGGGGACCCACCCCGCACCACCGCTTGTCGTGGGCGTATCTTGATGCGCTGCCCCAATGGCGGCACCTCAAGAAGGTCCGCACCTTGGCGGACGGAAGCGTTCCGGAGATCGAGGGTCAGCTCGGCTTCGATTTCTGACGGTTCCGCTCGCACTCAAGTGCCACCCGGCGGCGCGAGCCGTACCAACGTTTGATAAAAATCAGCTCATGCCTCTCATTCCCGAGGAGCCTCAGATTCACGAGAGTGCCCAGGGTCCCCGCGCCACTCCGGCCAGCGGCCGCACCGCGCCGACCCCCCGACCCGTACCCGGCCCCCGCCCCGCGGCTCCGTCGCGTCCCGGACGTCCCGGCCCCGTCCGGCCGACGCCGCCCGCCCAACGCACCCCGCGTGACGGGGCCGCCGCGGCCAAGCCCGGTCCCTCGGCTCCGGCCGCCGCGGCCGCTCCGCAGATCCAGCTGATCCCCGCTTCGGTCCAGGGGGCGCTCGACGCCGCCGAGGAAGCCGTGGACCTGCTCCTGGACTCGGGCCGTGCGCCTGGGGACGTGCTGGTCATCACCACCGGTGAGCAGCACCCGTGGGCCACCCACGAACTGTCCTTCGGTGAATCCTCCTACTGGGCCCAGCACGACGCCGGGGACGACGTCTTCTACACGGACGCCGCCGTCGCCGACCGCGCCGGCAAGCGGCCTGTCGTCGTGGTCGCCGTCAACGGCGGTGCCGAGTCTGTGGCCGCTTCCGCCCTGTCCGTCGCGCACTCCAAGGCGGGCGCCCTGCTGATCGTCTGCGGCGACCCGCAGCGCATCAACTCGGTGCTGGGCGCGGGCGTCTGAGCCGAACGCCCTTCGCGTCCGGACGGGCGCGGTGGGCCGAGCACTGCCGCCGGTCCGGCTCGCCGCGGAGCGTCCGTCTGCCGGTGAGCTGTTCCCGCGCATCAGGAGGGCGGAGAGTGTTCGGTCCCGGCCCAGCGAGGGGTCGTTCGGGACGCACTCCCAGCCTTCGACGGTCCCAGCCTCCGACGGCCGGGGCACACGGCACCGGCCGGGCGGGCGGCCTGGGCCCTCAGCGGGCCGCCGCGCGGCGGAGAACCTCTGATGCCACACCGCCGGTGCGGGGTATTCGGGGCGGTGCCTCGGACGTGGCGAACGGCTCCGGTGCCGAGTCGGCGCTGGGGCGGCGTCCGCCGCGGCCCTCGCCGAGCACCTGCCAGCCGTCACGGGTCAGCGTGATGTACGCCCCGCACCGCAGCCCGTGCAGCGTGCAGGCGTCCCGCAGTCCCCACATCCACGCGCCGTCCTCCTCCGTCCAACGCGCGTCCCCGTCACGGCAGTAGAGCAGGACCGCCGTGCGCACGGGGGTGCGGCGGCGCAGGTCGTGCGGGATGACCCGGCGCAACTGGGCCAGCAGCGCATTGCGGAACATCCAGCCGTCCGCCGGTGCGGGGCGACGGGTGAACGACGCACTCGCCCGCAGGCGCTCGTCCGGATCGAGCACGGCGACGACCGCCGTCGCCGGACCGGGACGGTGCCGGGCGTGCAGTCCGCTGACGACCTCACGCGGGTTGCGCAGCAGCGGAATCCCCGCGGCGGCCCACTCCGCGGGTTCGAGCACACGGGTGGCGGAAGCGGCGGGCGTCGACAGTGAGGCCGCCGAGGACGGAGCGAATCCGAAGGTCACGATCCTCCCTTCGGCTACGCCCACACTGCGGGCGGGTCGGATTCGGGGGAGCGCGCACGCAACAGAGCCCTACCGGAGCGGCAGACGAGCCGTGCGGGTGCGGACTTCAATTCTTCCTGTCGAACTTGGATGCGGCAACGAGCAATTGAGGCAGCCGCCCACTATGTGACACTGCGTGGCTTATATCCCCAGGAAGTGTATGAACGGGCCACGCATGGGGCGTTCGATCACGACACGTTCGTACGGCATGCGGATGCGTGGCGTCCAGGGGTGTGGGGCCCGACGCTCTGTCAGCCCTGCACGGCGAGCACCAGGGGCAACACCCCCTCGGCGCCGGCTCGCCTGAGCAGCCGAGCCGCGACCGCGAGGGTCCAGCCGGTCTCCGTGTAGTCGTCCACGAGGAGAACCGGGCCGTGCGCGGCGGCGAGCGTGGCCGCGAGCGCGGGGGGCACCGTCAGCGCCCCGTCGAGGGCCTTCAGTCGCTGGGCGCTGTTGCTGCGGGACGCCTGGCCCGGCTGCGCCTCACCGGTGTACTCCACCGAACCGAGCAGCGGCAGTCGTCCGATCTCCGCGATGCGCGCACCCAGCGTGTGGATCAGTCGCGGGCGGCTGTGCGAGGCGACGGTGACCACCCCGACCGGCCGGGGCGGGGCATCCGGCGCTCCGGAAGCCCAGCCGCCGGGGCCGCGGGCCCAGTCGGCCAGCACACTCACCACGGCGCGGGCCACGTCGTCGGGCACCGGGCCGTCCGGCGCCTGGGGCGCCAACATGGGGCGCAGCCGGTTGCCCCAGCCGATGTCCGACAGACGGCCCAACGCCCTGCCCCGCGCCGCCTGTTCCGCCGCCGGAATGCGGCCCTTGAGGTCCATGCCGATCGCCGGAAGGCCGGTGGGCCACATGCGCCGGGGTTCCACCTCGACGCCCGCCCTGCCGAGGTCGTCACGCGCCGCCTCCAGCGCGGCCGTGGACGTCTGAGCGGTGTGCCGCGGGCCAGCGCAGTTGTCGCAGCGGCCGCAGGGCCTGGCCGCCTCGTCGTCCAACTGGCGCTGCAGGAACTCCATCCGGCAGCCCGTGGTCTCCGCGTACTCGCGCATCGCCTGCTGTTCGGCCTTGCGCTGGCGCGCCACCCACGCGTACCGCTCGGCGTCGTACGTCCACGGCTGCCCGGTGGCGATCCAGCCGCCCTTCACCCGTCGCACCGCCCCGTCCACGTCCAGGACCTTGAGCATCGTCTCCAGCCGGGAACGGCGCAGCTCCACCAGGGGTTCGAGGGCAGGCAGCGACAGGGGCCGGTCGGCGCCCGCGAGGATGTCGAGCGTGCGGCGCACCAACTCCTCTGAGGGGAAGGCGAGCGAGGCGAAGTACTCCCAGATCGCCTCGTCCTCCTTGCCCGGAAGGAGCAGCACCTCGGCATGCCGGACACCGCGACCCGCGCGGCCGACCTGCTGGTAGTACGAGATGGGGGAGGACGGCGAGCCGAGGTGCACGACGAAGCCCAGATCGGGCTTGTCGAAGCCCATGCCGAGTGCCGAGGTGGCGACCAGGGCCTTCACCTTGTTGGCGAGCAGGTCCTCCTCGGCCTGCTGCCGGTCGGCGTTCTCCGTCTTGCCGGTGTAGGAGGCGACGGTGTGACCGCGCTGCCGCAGAAACGCCGTGACCTCCTCGGCCGCGGCCACGGTGAGGGTGTAGATGATCCCCGAGCCCGGCAGTTCGTCCAGGTGATCGGCGAGCCAGGCCATCCGGTGTGCGGCGTCCGGCAGGCGCAGCACGCTCAGGCTCAGGCTCTCCCGGTCGAGGGGGCCCCGCAGCACCAGGGCGTCCGAGGTGCCTCCGGTGCCGAGCTGCTCGGCGACGTCCGCGGTCACGCGCGCGTTGGCGGTGGCGGTGGTGGCGAGCACGGGCACGCCGGGCGGGAGATCGGTGAGCATGGTGCGCAGTCGGCGGTAGTCCGGGCGGAAGTCATGGCCCCAGTCGGAGATGCAGTGGGCCTCGTCCACCACGAGGAGCCCGGTCGCGGCGGCCAGCTTGGGCAGCACCTCGTCGCGGAAGTCCGGGTTGTTCAGCCGCTCGGGACTCACCAGCAGCACGTCGACGTCGCCGGCGGCGATCTCGCTCTGGACGGTGTCCCACTCCTCGCTGTTCGACGAGTTGATCGTCCGGGCGTGGATGCCGGCTCTGGCGGCGGCCTCGACCTGGTTGCGCATGAGCGCCAGCAGCGGGGAGACGATCACGGTGGGGCCGCTGCCCTGCGCCCGCAGCAGCGACGTGGCCACGAAATAGACCGCGGACTTGCCCCAGCCGGTGCGCTGGACGACCAGGGCCCGTCGCTTGTCGGCGACCAGTGCCTCGATCGCCCGCCACTGGTCCTCGCGCAGCCGGGCCTCGCCAGAGGCGTCCCCGACGAGACGGGCGAGAACGGCGTCGGCGGCCGCCCGCAGATCCGCGTTGCTGGTGTGCTCCATACGCCCCATACAACAGGACGGCGCTGACAGCCGGGTCGGTGAGCGCGGAAGGCCAGGTCAGAGCCGTTGTGACGTGTCCCTGATTGAAGTTGTCCACAGGGGAAACCGGAAGATTGCATTCCGCGAGATCGTCTTCGCATGACGAATCACAGCGAAACGACTGGATCCTCCGAAAACGGCGACATCACCGACCGTGACACTCATGGAGACGACCACGGCCCTCGCGAAGACGACCACGGCCCTCGCGAAGATGAACACGACCGTCCCGGAGCCGACCACGACCGTCCAGGAGCCGACCCCGGCTGCACCGCCTACGTCGCCCACGGCGACCAGCAACAGGTGACCCTGCGCACCCCGGCCGAACTCGCCGACGCGCTGCCCTACCTGCTCGGGTACCGCCCCGAGGACAGCATCGTCCTGGTGGCCCTGCACGACAAGGACGGGCGGGGCCGGTTCGGTGGCCGCGCGCGGCTCGGCATCCCGCCGAACGCGGGCGACTGGCCGGCCGCCGCCCGGCAGCTGGCTCACGGGCTGGTCAAGGGCAGCGAACGCCGGGGCGGCCGACCCGAGCAGATGGTTCTCTTCCTCTGCCAGGAACCGGTGAAGGGCGAAACCGGGCGCCAGGTCAAGGAGCGGCTGGGCCCGCTCGCGCACACCCTGCGCCTTGAGTGCGGGGGACTCGACGTGCCGGTGGTGGAAGCCCTGTGCATCTCCGACGGCCGGTTCTGGTCGTACTGCTGCGACAACCAGGGCTGCTGTCCGGCCGAGGGCACACCGATGGGCCTGCCGGGTACGTCGGTGCTGGCCGCCGCGGCGACCTACGCGGGGCTTCAGGTGCGTGGCACACTGCGTGAGCTGCGCGCGAGGCTGCTCCCGTGGGACAGGCCGGCCGCCCTCGAGCAGGAAGTCGCCCTGGACACCGCAGGGCTGACGACGGTCCCCCGGATCCTCGACGCAGCGGGTCGCCACGAGGTCGCCGAGGAGACGCTGCGCCTCGCCGAGCGGGTCATGGGTCGGCTCGCCGACGCCCCGCTCGTGACCGGCATGCTCGCGGCGGATCTGCGCGACGACGAGCTGATCACGCACGACGAGGCGGCGACGTTGATCCTCGGCCTGCAGGACCGCACGACCCGCGATCGCGCGGCCGAGTGGATGGAGGGCGAGGCGGCGGGCCCCGCCCTCCGGCTGTGGCGGGCCCTGGCGCGGCGCTGCGTCGGACCCTACGCCGAACACGCCGCGGCACCCCTCACCCTCGCCGGCTGGGTCGCCTGGTCCACCGGCGACGAACTCGAGGCGAGGGAGGCACTCGCCATGGCCCTGGGCGCCGATCCCGACTACCTGTTCGCCCGGCTCCTGCACCAGGCCTGCAACGAGGGCCTCGACCCGGAGTCCATCCGCCGCTGCCTGCGCGCGGAACGCGAGAACCGGGAACGGCCGGAACCCGAGCCCGCCGTGTCCGCCCCGCAGGAGACCCCCTCGCACCGCCGAGTCCGGACGCGAGCCCGCGGTGCCACTGGTGGTCGCTCCCCGCGCAGGTCGCGTGCGGAGGCCGGCGGAGCGAGCGCGCGCCTTCCGCGTCCGCGCGGGTCGGCGCGGCGTACGCACCCCGGCGGTGCGGCAGAGATCAGCAGGCGTCCGGACGGCGTGCGCGGGATGCAGGCCCGGCAGGAAGGCACGCGACAGGCCGGTGCCGAGAGCGGCAACGGGGAGGACTGAGTGAGCGGGCGGACAGGAGTAGGCGCGCTGAGCCGGGCGCGAGTGTGCGTTGAGCGGGGTGCGGCGCGGGCGCCGGCGCTCGACGGCCGCAGGGAAGGAAGTGGCTTCTGGGGTCGGCGGCGGTCGGACCTCATGCGGTGGCTGAAGCGAACGGCCAGGGGCCCGCGCGGATCGGGAGGCGGTGGCGGGCGGACGGCGCGGTCACTCGGCTGCGGGCGTGACCTGGCGGAGGCCGGTGCCGTTCGCCCCAGTGGCAGAACGCCTGCACGAGGCGGGACGCCGTGCAGCCCCTGCCCGCCCGGATGCCCCCGGCACCGGACGCGGTCAGGGCCCCCGGAGCGCACAGAAAGCCTGTCCATGCACCAGCCGAGTCCGCCCTGGCCCACGGCCGACGACGACCACTCCACCGAGGCCGGACAGCCTTCGCGGCTCACGACGCCTGCCGGGTCCTCATCCGGCACGGGCGGCACCCCAGGCCCCTCCGTCCCGCCGCCGGGCCGGACGCGCCCAGCCGGCGAACCACCCACCGCGCGACCGGCCGTCGCCTCACCCGCCGGGGCCGAGGCGCACCGGCCCCGCACGCCTCCTCACGGTGGCACGGGCGCCGCTCCCCGGCGGACCGCCGAGTTGCCGCCCGCTCATACGGCTCTGATCTGCGTCGCACTTCCCGGGCTCGTCATCTCGACGGAGGGCGGGCAGTTGACCGGTCACGGGCTTGAGGGCTTCTACCGGGCCGGGCGGCGGCTTCTCTCCCGGTGCCAGGTCCGCGTCGGCGGGCGGGAGCCGCTCGCGGTGCAGGCCCGGATGGTCGCCGCCGATCGTGCCCGCTTCGTGGGAACACTGCGCACGGCCCCGCACGGCGGCCCGGATCCCGATGTTCTCGTCGAACGCACCCGATGCGCGGACGGTACGGAGCGGATCACGCTGCACAGCGCGGCGCAGCGTCCGCTGCGCCTGTCCGTCGAGGCGGCCCTCGGCACGGACCTCGCCGACCTCGGAGAGATCGCGTCGGGCGGGGCGGGTCCGGAGCTGCCCGCCGCAGTGAGCGACTCCGGCCTGCGCTGGGCGTGCGCCGCGGCAACCGCGTCGGTCACGGCCGAGCCCGCGCCCGCCGACGCGCTCGCCTCGGCCGGACTGCTGCGCTGGGAACTCGACCTGCCCCCGGGCGGCAGCGTGAGCGTGGAATTGCGCGTACGGCTGGAGGGGACCCCGCCTCTGCGCACCGCGGGCCGTGCGGCCACGAGCCCGCTGGCCCCGGCCCGTGCTGTGGGGGACGACGCCCGGGTGTCCGCGCTGCTGCGGACGAGCATCGAGGATCTGCGGGCGCTGCTGCTGCGTGACCCCGCGCACCCCACTGCCGTCTACGCGGCCGCCGGCGCACCGTGGCGATGCGGTCTGGCGCCGGCCGACGCGCTCGCCGCGGCGCGCATGGCGCTGCCCCTCGGTACCACCCTCGCCGCAGGCACCCTGCGTACGCTCGCCCGTACCCAACTCACCGGCCCCGGACCGCAGTCGGGCCGCATCCCTGGCCCTCGCCGGGACGCGGGACCCTGTCTCCCCCCGAGTTGCACGGGCACGGAGGCCACCCTGCTGTTCCCCGTGCTCCTGGCCGAGGCCCGCCGCTGGGGGCTGCCCGAGCGTGAGACGCAGGAGCTGCTGCCCGCCGCCGAACGCTGTCTGACCTGGCTGCGCAACACCGTGGGCGACGGCGTCTGCCTGCCCGACCCGCACCCGGGCGGTCCCGTCCGCTGCGAGACGCAGGCCCACGCCCATCGTGCCGCGCTGCTCGGAGCCGATCTGCTCGACGCCTGTGGCAGACCGGGCGCCGACGGACTCCGGCAGTGGGCGGACGCACTGCGCACGGCGTTCCAGGACGACTTCTGGATCGACGACCGCGGCGGCGGACGGCCGGCCGCGGCCCGCACGCCGGACGGCCGCCTCGTGCCGCACCTGGGCGCATGGACAGTGCACCTGCTCGACACCGGCCTGCTGGGCGGAGGCGAACTCGCCCCCGGCCTCCTGGACAAGGCGCGCACCGAGCAACTGGCCCGGCTGCTCGGCGCCCCCGGGATGGATGCGGGGTGGGGGCTGCGCGGGCTGGCCGCGAACGAGCCGGGACACAACCCGTTCGGCCACCGCGCCGGTGCCGTACGCGTCCACGAGACGGCACTCGCCGTCACGGGTCTGGCCGCGGCCGGCTACGAGCGAGAGGCGGCCTCGCTGCTGCGGGGGATCCTCGGGGCGGCGGAGGCGTTCGGGCATCGGCTGCCTGAGATGTACGCCGGTCTGCAGCGGACGGAGGGCAGCGCGCCGCTCCCGCACCCGACCGCCTGCCGCCCCGCGGCGACGGCCGCGGCCGCAGGCGTCCTGCTGATCACCGCCCTCGCGGGAATCCGCCCGGACGCCCCGGCCGGGACGGTCACCCTGCGCCCGATGCGCAGCGCACCACTGGGCGAGATCGGCCTCACCGGACTGCGAGTCGCCGGCGCGCCCTTCGCCGTACGGGTCAGCCGCCTCGGAATGGCCATGGTCGAGGAAGCCACGGACGGACTGCAACTGGGAGTGTGACCTGGCCGGACGTGTGATCGCGGGGATACCGGACGAGAACGGCGCGGGCCGTGGCGGACCGAAGTGGATCAGCCATGGATGCGACCGGCGAAGGGAGTGTTTATCGTCAGGCAGACGACTATGATCGCGGCATGCCCTACGACCCGTCAGCGTTTCCGCCCTTCGCCGTCACCGTGGACCTGGTCGTGCTGACCGTGCGCCGCCATTCCCTGTGCGCGCTGGCGGTGCGCAGGGGTGAGCCGCCGTTTCAGGGGCGCTGGGCACTGCCGGGCGGTTTCGTACGGGCCGACGAGGACCTCGCGCAGGCGGCGGCGCGCGAGCTGGCCGAGGAGACCGGGCTGCGGGTCCACGACCCGGCCGTTCCCGCCCAGGACAACGGCGCTCACCTGGAACAGCTCGCCACGTACGGCGACCCCAAGCGTGATCCGCGGATGCGCGTCGTCAGCGTCGCGCATCTGGCTCTCGCCCCGGACCTGCCCGCACCGCGCGCCGGCGGCGACGCCAGCAACGCACGCTGGGCGCCGGTCGAGGAACTGCTGCAGCAGGGCGGTTACGGCCGGGACGGGGAGCCGGTGGCACCCCTCGCGTTCGACCACGCCCAGATCCTCGCGGACGGTGTCGAGCGCGCCCGTTCCAAGATCGAGTACTCGTCGCTGGCCACCGCCTTCTGCCCGCCCGAGTTCACCGTCGGAGAGCTGCGCCGCGTCTATGAGGCGGTCTGGGGGGTGGCGCTTGACCCGCGCAACTTCCACCGCAAGGTGACCGGGACACCGGGCTTCCTCGTACCCACCGGTGGTACGACCACACGGCAGGGCGGTCGCCCAGCCCAGCTCTTCCGGGCCGGCGGAGCCACCCTGCTCAATCCGCCGATGCTGCGCCCCGAGGTGTGACGGAGGCGCCCCGCAGGGGCGCCGGCCGGGTGCGCGCCCGCAGCCCAGGCCCGAGGCTGTCCGCAGCATGCCCGGGGATTCCCGAAAAATCCGATATGGCGCGCTATCTTGCTTCGGATGATCCAGGCCATCGGATTGACCAGCAACCCCCGCAAAGAGCTTCCGCCCGCCGTCGACGACGTCTCCTTCGAGGCGCCCGCGGGGTGCGTGACCGTGCTGCTCGGAGCACCGGGCGCGGGCAAGACGACGGCACTCAGACTCATGCTCGAGCTGCAACAGGGCCGTGGCATCACCTACTTCAGAGGTCGTCCGCTGCACCGCGTCGCCCACCCCGCACGCGAAGTCGGCGTGCTGCTCGGCGATGTACCGGGGCACCCGGCCCGTACGGTGCGGGGGCATCTTCGTATGTTGTGCGCCGCCACAGGCGTCCCGGTTCGCCGGGCCGACGAAGTCCTGGAGGCCATCGGCCTCGTGAGCCTGCGCGACGAACGGCTCGGCACACTCTCGCGCGGCCTGAACCGCCGCCTCGGCCTGGCCTGCGCGCTGCTGGCCGACCCGCACACACTCGTGCTCGACAACCCCGCGCACGGGCTCTCCGTCCGCGAGAACCGCTGGCTGTACGGCCTGCTGCGGACCTACGCGGCCCAGGGCGGCACCGTTCTGTGCACGACGGCGGACCCCAAGGAGGCCGCACGGATCTCGGACCGGGTGGTCACGCTGGACCAGGGGAGGGTCGTCGCCGATCAGGACACCGCGGACTTCGCACGCACCCGGCTGCGTCCCCGCGTCGCCGTCCGCAGCCCGCACGCAACCCGCCTCTCGGTGCTGCTCACCAAGGAGGCCCGCGCAGCACAGCGTTCCGTGGAGGTCGTGCTGGAGGGTGGCAACCGCCTCTCCGTCTACGGCAGCAGCTGCGCGTCCATCGGTGAGACGGCGTTCCGCCACGGCATCGTGGTGCACCAACTCGCCGACGAGATCGGCGACATGGGTCCGGGGGCAGCAGGCCCCTCCGGAGCCGCGGCGGAGCCGCAGCCGGACGCCGGTGCGGATGCAGATGCCGAGGGTGACAGCGCGGCTGACGAAGCTGGGGAGACGGCGGGGACGCAGGGGACTGTGGAGACAGGGGAGACCGAGAAGCCCGAGGAGACCGGGGAGCCTGAGGAGGCGGCGAGGACCACCGGGCAAAGGCCGTCGGCGACGACCACCGGGCAAAGGCCGTCGGCGACGACCGCCGTCCAAACGCCTCCCTGTCCAGCACAACCAGAGGGTGCGGCCGCGAACGAGCAGTCACCCCAAGACGGCACCAACCCCAACCCACACCACCCCGATCGTCTCGACGACCCAGACGACCGCGGCGAACTCGAAGTCCGCGGCCATCCGCCCCGCCCCCCGCTCGCCCCTCTCTCCGATCTGCCGCCTCCCATCACCGTCCGCCCCGCGCCCAGCCCCCTTCGCCCCCTGCGCTACGAGATCCGGCGCGCGCTGGGGATCGGCACCGGGTTCGGCATCGGGGCCGCGGTGCTCGTGGTGTCCGTGATCACCGCCGTACTGCTGGCTCGCCTCGGACACACCCCGCAGCCGCGGCTGCTGGCGGCCTGGCCGAGGGAGCTGCCCTTGCCGCCGGCGGCGCTCGGAGCGGGCCTGCTCGGTGCGCTGGCCTTCGGTGACGAGTTCCGCCACCCCGCCCTGGCGGCCGATCGCGGCACCGTGCCCCGGCGGCTCGGGCTGCTCACCGCCAAACTCCTCGTCGCCTCGCTGACCGCGCTGCTGCTCGCCGTCCTGACCGTCGGATGCGACGCCGAGGTGCTCTATCTCGTCTACGGACGGGAGCTCGTCGAGGTTCCCGCCGACTGGCTCGCACTGAGTGCGAGTTGGCTCGGACTCGTGATCGGCTGCGCCTGGGCCGGTGTGCTCGCCGCGGGTGTCTTCCGGTCCACCACAGCCGGGCTCGCCGCGGTCGTCGCCGTGCCGCTCCTCGTCGTACCGCTCATGCACTGGGTGACGCGGGGATCGTCGGTGCGCGCCGCGGCCGGGTTTCCCGCGCGGATGCGGGAGCTGTTCCCGCTCGGGTGGCCCTTCGGAGGGGAGCGCTACCTGGAGGCCGTGCTGCGCATGATCGCTCAACCCGTGGGTGGGGCAATGGCGTTGTCCGTGGCCACGCTGCTCTGCGCGTATCTGTTCACGAACCTGCGCAGCAGGGTCCGATGACGACCGTCGGTGCCGCTTTCGGCCCGTCCGTGCCCACAACTCCCCGAGGAAAGCCCATTTCTTTCCGATAAGGCGTCAATTGCGACGGCGTGAGCGATCACCCTTTCGTGTGCTTTTCACCAAAGACCTCAAGGGAGTTGGAAGCGACGCCGACAAAGGATGCGTGAGTACCCTTGCGCACACCATGATGACCGCCGCCCGCTCCGCAGACTCCGGCCTCGCGAGCCCGGGCGAACTCGACCGCTACCCCTTTGAGGAGGCGCCCGCAGTCGACCGAGGCGGGGCACCCGTCTGGGACGGCGCGGACCCGGAGCTGGGCCGGGTGAGCCGGCGCGCCGCGGGCAGCCGCGGACGCGGGCTGCACGGCCAACTCGTCCAGCAGCTGGGGCAGATGATCGTTTCGGGTGATCTGGGCGCCGACCGTCCACTGGTGCCCGAGGAGATCGGCCAGCGCTTCGAGGTCTCCCGCACCGTCGTCCGCGAGTCGCTCCGCGTCCTGGAGGCCAAGGGCCTGGTCAGCGCCCGCCCGAACGTCGGCACGCGCGTGCGCCCGGTCAGCGACTGGAACCTCCTCGACCCGGACATCATCGAGTGGCGGGCCTTCGGGCCGCAGCGCGACGACCAGCGCCGTGAGCTCAGCGAGCTGCGCTGGACGATCGAGCCCCTGGCCGCCCGCCTGGCGGCCGGGCACGGGCGCGAGGACGTCCAGCAGCGCCTGTCCGCGATGGTCGACATCATGGGGCACGCCATCGGTCAGGGCGACGCGCTCACCTTCGCGCGTGCCGACTCCGAGTTCCACTCCCTGCTGATCCAGGTCGCCGGCAACCGCATGCTCGAGCACCTCTCCGGAATCGTCTCCGCCGCGCTCCAGGTCTCGGGCGGTCCGGTCGCGGGCTGTGAGAGGCCGAACGAGGCCTCGGTGGCCCACCACGCCCGGATCGTCGACGCCCTCGCGGCCGGCGACGGCCCGGCGGCCGAGGCGGCCATGCGCCAGCTCCTCACGGTCCACCCTGACGTAGAACGCGTGGTGCCCGCTCCCCGCGAGCACTGACCGCGTTCCGCGGGCGGCCCGGCCCGGCGTGCCATCCCCCTCCTGTGGCAGCGCCCGGCCGATGAGCCGTCCCCCCTGTCGGGCCCCGCGGGATCACCAGTGATCCGGCGGGGTCCGACAGCGAGGGCAAGGCGCTCAGTGGGTACACGGTGCGTGGACAATGACCGCAGAGTGAGTGCCGGCAAGGCGCGGAGAGGCAGCCGCGCGGTCCGGCGAGGGCCCGGTCACCACGGTGAGGCCCGGCGCACCCCGACGGAGTGGCGACCTCGACCACCGGTGACCGTTTTTGTCCTCGTCTGACCGCTTTTGAGTGCTTACGGGGTGTGACTCGGGCCACGCGGATTGGGCGTAACGCTCCCGGAAAGAACGCGATGACCTAAGAGGTGACAGCCGCGGAGGGAATACGGACGCCGTACATGGCGCTGTGCATCTCCCCGGCCCCCGCCCGCGCCGTCGGCCCATCCCCAAGCCGGCGGTCGGCTCCTGTCCACTGTGGACGGGGCCGGAAGCCGTTTTCCAACGTTCCGAGAGGTTGTTCGTGTCGGCCAGCACATCCCGTACGCTCCCGCCGGAGATCGCCGAGTCCGTCTCTGTCATGGCGCTCATTGAGCGGGGAAAGGCTGAGGGGCAGATCGCCGGCGATGACGTGCGTCGGGCCTTCGAAGCTGACCAGATTCCGGCCACTCAGTGGAAGAACGTACTGCGCAGCCTCAACCAGATCCTCGAGGAAGAGGGTGTGACGCTGATGGTCAGTGCCGCAGAGCCAAAGCGGACCCGAAAGAGCGTCGCAGCGAAGAGTCCTGCCAAGCGCACCGCCACCAAGACGGTCGCGGCGAAGGCGTCGCCCACCCGTAAGGCCACCGCCACCGCCACCCCGGCGGAGCCCGCCGCCGAACCGGCCGTCGAGGAGGAGGCACCCGCCAAGAAGGCGGCTGCCAAGAAGACCACCGCCAAGAAGGCGACCGCCAAGAAGGCCACGGCCAAGAAGACGGCTGCCAAGAAGACCACCGCCAAGAAGGACGACGTCGAGCTGGCGGACGAGGAGGTCCTCGAGGACACCAAGGTCGCCGAGGGGGAGCCCGAGGGCACCGAGAGCGCCGGTTTCGTGCTCTCCGACGAGGACGAGGACGACGCGCCGGCCCAGCAGGTCGCCGCCGCCGGTGCCACCGCCGACCCGGTCAAGGACTACCTCAAGCAGATCGGCAAGGTCCCCCTGCTCAACGCCGAGCAGGAGGTCGAGCTCGCCAAGCGCATCGAGGCGGGCCTGTTCGCCGAGGACAAGCTGGCCAACTCCGACAAGCTGGCGCCGAAGCTCAAGCGCGAGCTGGAGATCATCGCCGAGGACGGCCGCCGCGCCAAGAACCACCTCCTGGAGGCCAACCTCCGTCTGGTGGTCTCCCTGGCCAAGCGCTACACCGGTCGCGGCATGCTCTTCCTGGACCTGATCCAGGAGGGCAACCTCGGTCTGATCCGCGCGGTCGAGAAGTTCGACTACACCAAGGGCTACAAGTTCTCCACGTACGCCACCTGGTGGATCCGTCAGGCGATCACCCGCGCCATGGCCGACCAGGCCCGCACCATCCGTATCCCGGTGCACATGGTCGAGGTCATCAACAAGCTCGCGCGCGTGCAGCGCCAGATGCTCCAGGACCTGGGCCGCGAGCCCACCCCGGAGGAGCTGGCCAAGGAGCTCGACATGACCCCGGAGAAGGTCATCGAGGTCCAGAAGTACGGCCGTGAGCCCATCTCGCTGCACACCCCGCTGGGCGAGGACGGCGACAGCGAGTTCGGTGACCTCATCGAGGACTCCGAGGCGGTCGTCCCGGCCGACGCGGTCAGCTTCACGCTGCTGCAGGAGCAGCTGCACTCGGTGCTCGACACCCTGTCCGAGCGCGAGGCGGGCGTCGTCTCCATGCGCTTCGGTCTCACCGACGGTCAGCCGAAGACCCTCGACGAGATCGGCAAGGTGTACGGCGTGACGCGCGAGCGCATCCGCCAGATCGAGTCGAAGACGATGTCGAAGCTGCGCCACCCGTCGCGCTCGCAGGTGCTGCGCGACTACCTCGACTAGTCCACCGGCGCCCGTACGGTCCCGAAGGCCCGGCACATCCCCGTCCGCGGGGGTGTGTCGGGCCTTCGAGCCGTCCGGGGGCCGGTGTGCCGTCGCGGCTGCCCGAGCGCCCTGTCGCGGGTGCGTGGTGCGGCGTCGTGGATCACGCTGGGTGTCCAACGACCACCCCAGTGTGAGGAGTGTGCATGCGACGTCGTCTTGCCCGGGCCCTGGTCCGGCCCTTGGTCCTCGCGGCCGCCGCAACCGCCATGCCGCTGGCCTCGGCCTCTTCGGCGGCGGCCGACAGCATCGTCGTCGGCGGGTTCCCGGTCGATGTCTCGGCGAGTCCCTGGACGGTGGCGCTGTCCAGCCGTGACCTGTTCGGAGGTACGCGCGCGGGACAGTTCTGCGGGGGAGTGGCGGTCGGCCGGACCACCGTGCTCACCGCGGCCCACTGCATGGACGAGGAGATCCTGGGGGCGAAGCCGCAGCAGGTCCGTGACCTCAGGGTCATAGCCGGGCGTACGGAGCTGCTGTCGGACAAGGGCCAGGAGATAGCCGTCCGCTCGGTGTGGGTGAATCCGGCCTACGACGGCGTCGGCAACGCGGGTGACTTCGCGGTGCTCACGCTGGCCGAGGCGCTCCCCTCGGGCTCGGTCATCGGCATGGCCGCCGCGGGCGATCCCGCGTACCGGGCGCACACGCCCGCCACCGTCTACGGCTGGGGGGACACCACGGGCGGCGGCAGCTACGCCGGCAGTCTGCACGCGGCACGGATGCACGTACTGCCGGACTCCCTGTGCGAGAAGGCCTATCCCGGCGGTTCCGCCGGCACCTACCGCGCCGAGACGATGCTGTGCGCCGGGGAGGAGGAAGGGGGCCGGGACGCCTGCCAGGGGGACAGCGGAGGGCCGCTGGTGGCGCAGGGGCGGCTGATAGGACTGGTGTCCTGGGGGAGCGGCTGCGGCTGGGCCGGCAGCCCGGGGGTCTACACGCGCATCTCCGACGTCCTGCGGACGCTCGGCTGGGGGTGAGCCTCACGAGCCTCACAGGGAGGTGAGGCCCCCGGTGACGCCCCCAGAGGGGCCCGGAGAGCCTCCGGTGGGACGAGAGCATGACACGGGCGGCCGCCTCCGAGAACGGAGGCGGCCGCCCGCTCGCCGGCCTGTGCCGGGCTGCTCGTCGTCGTACGCGAGATGTCAGCGCTCTTCTTCGGAGGCGTTGCCCGGAGCGGAGGTCAGCCGCTCCGTCTCGTCCTGTATCTCAGCGGCGATCTTCTTGAGTTCCGGCTCGAACTTGCGGCCGTGGTGGGCGCAGAAGAGCAGTTCTCCGCCGCTCAGCAGGACGACGCGCAGGTATGCCTGGGCGCCGCAGCGGTCGCAGCGATCGGCGGCCGTCAGCGGGCTCGCGGGGGTCAGAACAGTAGTCACGTCGCCTCTTCTCTAGCTCGACGAGCTGTCGTACCAGGGTCAACATCCAACCAGCCCCAAAACGTTCCCGCTCGTGGCTTTCTCTCGAAAAAAATCTCTCCGAGATGGCTGGCTGTTGCCGGTTGGCGGCGAATGTGCCGTATTGCGTGTCTGGTGTGTCGTACGGATTCGCGTCGTATCGGTGGTCGGCCCTCCCGGCTGGGTTGCCGGTTGTTCATGAGGACGTGCCCGGAGCCTAAATGGTTCATGCCTCGAAGGGAACGTGATGTGTGCTTCACTCCATCGAGGGATCGAACAAGTTTACGACTCTCGACTAGGCTGAGGTCAGACGAGGGTGGCGTTACAACGGCTCTACCAGGCCTCGGTACCCTCTCACCGGTGACTGAAGCGGTGCCCTTACCCACGAGGGCCCCATCTGAAATTCAGCGAGGAGCGAACCGCGTGACCGCCGAGACGTCCGTGCCGTCCACAGCGCTGCTGGCAGGAGCAGACCGCGACGGTTCCAACTACACCGCGCGGCACCTGCTCGTCCTCGAGGGGCTCGAGGCCGTGCGGAAGCGCCCCGGCATGTACATCGGATCGACCGACAGCCGCGGTCTGATGCACTGCCTGTGGGAGATCATCGACAACTCCGTCGACGAGGCTCTCGGTGGCTACTGCGACCACATCGAGGTGATCCTTCACGACGACGGCTCGGTGGAGGTCCGGGACAACGGCCGCGGCATCCCCGTGGACGTCGAACCCAAGACCGGCCTGTCCGGCGTCGAGGTCGTCATGACCAAGCTGCACGCCGGCGGCAAGTTCGGCGGCGGCTCGTACGCCGCCTCCGGCGGTCTGCACGGCGTCGGCGCGTCCGTCGTCAACGCTCTCTCCGCGCGCCTGGACGTCGAGGTGGACCGCGGCGGGCACACGCACGCGATCAGCTTCCGGCGCGGCGTCCCCGGCGCCTTCGCAGCCCTCGGACCGGACGCGAAGTTCGAGGCCAGGAGCGGACTGCGCAAGACCAAGAAGATCCCGAAGACCCGCAGCGGCACCCGCGTGCGCTACTGGGCCGACCGGCAGATCTTCCTCAAGGACGCCAAGCTCTCCCTCGAGAACCTGCACGCGCGTGCCCGCCAGACCGCGTTCCTGGTGCCCGGCCTGACCATCGTCGTCCGTGACGAGTACGGGCTCGGCGAGGGCGGCAGCAAGGGTGAGGAGTCCTTCCGCTTCGACGGCGGCATCAGCGAGTTCTGCGAGTACCTCGCCTCCGACAAGCCCGTCTGCGACATCCTCCGCTTCACCGGGCAGGGCACCTTCAAGGAGACGGTCCCCGTGCTGGACGAGCACGGCCAGATGACTCCGACGGAGGTGACCCGCGAGCTCGGTGTCGACGTGGCGCTGCGCTGGGGCACCGGCTACGACACGACCGTCAAGTCCTTCGTCAACATCATCGCCACCCCCAAGGGCGGCACCCATGTCGCCGGCTTCGAGCAGGCCGTCGCCAAGACGATGAACGAGGTGCTGCGCGCCAAGAAGCTGCTGCGCGTGGCCGAGGACGACATCGTCAAGGACGACGCCCTGGAGGGCCTCACCGCGGTCGTCACCGTGCGTCTCGCCGAGCCGCAGTTCGAGGGCCAGACCAAGGAGGTCCTCGGCACCTCCGCGGCCCGCCGCATCGTGAACAACGTGGTCTCCAAGGAGCTCAAGGCGTTCCTCACCTCCACCAAGCGCGACGCCGCCCAGCAGGCCCGGGTCGTCCTGGAGAAGGCCGTCGCCGCGGCCCGTACGCGCATCGCCGCCCGTCAGCACAAGGACGCGCAGCGTCGCAAGACGGCGCTGGAGTCCTCCTCGCTGCCCGCCAAGCTGGCCGACTGCCGCAGTGACGACGTGGACCGCAGCGAGCTGTTCATCGTCGAGGGCGACTCCGCGCTCGGTACGGCGAAGCTCGCCCGGAACTCCGAGTTCCAGGCGCTGCTGCCGATCCGCGGCAAGATCCTCAACGTCCAGAAGTCGTCCGTCACGGACATGCTCAAGAACGCCGAGTGCGGCGCGATCATCCAGGTCATAGGGGCCGGCTCCGGACGGACCTTCGACATCGACGCCGCCCGCTACGGCAAGATCATCATGATGACCGACGCCGATGTGGACGGCTCCCACATCCGCACCCTGCTGCTGACGCTGTTCCACCGCTACATGCGGCCCATGGTCGAGGCCGGCCGGGTGTTCGCCGCGGTGCCGCCGCTGCACCGGATCGAGATCGTCCAGCCCAAGAAGGGCCAGGACAAGTACGTGTACACGTATTCGGACCGGGAGCTGCGCGACAAGCTCATGGAGTTCCAGAGCAAGGGGATCCGCTACAAGGACTCGATCCAGCGCTACAAGGGCCTCGGCGAGATGGACGCCGACCAGCTGGCCGAGACCACCATGGATCCGCGCCACCGCACCCTGCGCCGGATCAACCTCACCGACCTGGAGGCCGCCGAACAGGTCTTCGACCTCCTCATGGGCAACGACGTCGCCCCCCGCAAGGAGTTCATCTCCAGCTCGGCCGCGACGCTGGACCGGTCGCGCATCGACGCCTAGGGGGTGTCCGCAAAGTCCCGCCTGCCCCGCGACGCCCGGCGCGCCCTCTCGCCGCACCGGGCGGACACCCGAGTACAACCAGTACGCGGATGTCCGCCCGGCACTCCCCAGCCTCCGGCCGGGGGGACCCAGAGCACGCACCGGACGCCGCAGGGCCCGCCCTTCGGGCGGACGACGCGACGTTGCGGACACCCCCTAGCCGCTGCGCGGGGCCGGTGCCGGCACCGAGCCGGAAACGGCCCCGCGACCAGCACTGCTGTCACCTGATGGGGTGAAGGGGCAGGGGAAGAAGAGTCGGGGATCTTCCCGTTCTGTCCATCCTTGGGCATGCAGCCAAGCAATGGTCGTCCCGGCGGGGAGCCGCGTGACATCGGGTACGACGACCCGTGGTACGACGCCCTCGCCGCGGGCTGGGGCGAGTCGGCCGAGCAGCCCGCGGCGGTTCCAGCACCGCGACCCGGGGACGCGGCCGCGGACCCGGCCGACGTGTATCTGGAGATCCAGCGCAGCGCGGCCTTCCAGGAGGTCCGCAGCCGGTACCGCAGGTTCGTCGTCCCCGGAGTCGTCGCCTTCCTCGCCTGGTACGTGGCGTACGTCGTGACCGCCACGACCGCGCCGGAGCTGATGGCACGGCCGGTCGCCGGCGCCGTGAACGTGGCCATGCTGGCCGGGCTCGGACAGTTCCTCACCACCTTCCTGCTCACCTGGGCCTACGCACGCCACGCCCGGCTGCGCCGGGACCGGGCCGCGCTGGAGCTGCGCTGGGACGCACAGGAGCTGTCGCGCGGGAGAGGCGGTGCGGTGTGACGGGTGATCATCAGACCCTGGCCCTGCTGCTGTTCAGCGCGTTCGTCGCGATCACGCTGGCGATCACCACCTGGGTGAGCCGGCACCGGCAGGGCTCGGCGGAGGAGTTCTACGCGGGCGGACGGCTCTTCTCCCCGATGGAAAATGGTTTTGCCATCGCGGGCGACTACATGTCAGCGGCCTCCTTCCTCGGCATCTCCGGGCTCATCGCCCTCTTCGGCTACGACGGCATGCTCTACTCGGTGGGCTTCCTGGTGGCCTGGCTGGTCGTCCTGTTCCTGGTCGCCGAACTCGTGCGCAACTGCGGCCGGTTCACCCTCGCCGACGTCGTCGCGGCCCGCATGCGCGAGCGCCCGGTGCGGATCGCGGCGGGAACGTCCTCCGTCACCGTGTCCGTGCTGTACCTGGTGGCGCAGATGGTGGGCGCGGGCAGCCTGGTCGCCCTGCTGCTCGGAGGCACGAGCGAGGCGGCGCAGGCCTGGACGGTCATCGGCGTCGGCGCGCTCATGGTGATCTACGTGTCGCTGGGCGGGATGCGGGCCACCACCTGGATCCAGATCGTCAAGGCGGTCCTGCTGCTCGGCGGCACCGTCGCGCTGACCGTGCTGGTCCTGCTGCGCTTCCACGGCGACTTCGACCGGCTGCTGCTCACCGCCGCCGAACGCAGCGGCCACGGCGAGGCGTTCCTGGCGCCCGGCCTCTCCTACGGCGGGGACTGGACCGCCCGCTTCGACTTCATCAGCCTCGGTCTCGCCCTGGTGCTGGGCACGGCCGGGCTGCCGCACATCCTGTCCCGCTTCTACACCGTGCCCACCGCG
The DNA here is from genome assembly GCF_040689265.1 of Streptomyces sp. NPDC052012. NCBI lineage: Bacteria > Bacillati > Actinomycetota > Actinomycetes > Kitasatosporales > Streptomycetaceae > Streptomyces > Streptomyces sp. NPDC052012. The sequence goes on along the minus strand of NZ_JBFAXA010000024.1, from coordinate 24,187 downwards.
CGGGCGGCGCGCCGGTCGGTGGTCTGGGCGATCGGGCTCATCGGCGGGTTCTACCTGATGACGATCGTCCTCGGCTTCGGCGCCGCCGCCATCGTCGGCACGGACGCGGTCCGCGGCTCGCACGCGTCCGGGAACACGGCGGTCCCGCTGCTGGCCCTCGACCTGGGCGGCGGCGCCGGCTCCACGGGCGGAACGGTTCTCTTCGCGATCGTCGCCGCGATCGCCTTCGCCACCATCCTCGCCGTCGTCGCCGGGATCACCCTCGCCTCGTCGGCGTCCGTCGCCCACGACCTGTACGCCTCGCTGCGCCGCCCGCGCGGCAAGCCGCGCAGCGAGGTCGCCGTGGCACGGGCCGCCGCCGTCGGCATCGGCGCCGTCGCGATCGCCCTCGGCCTGCTGGCGCGCGACCTCAACGTCGCCTTCCTGGTGGGGCTCGCCTTCGCCGTCGCCGCGTCCGCGAACCTGCCCGTGCTGCTGTACTCCCTGTTCTGGCGCCGGTTCACCACACGCGGTGCCGTCTGGGCCGTCTACGGCGGCCTGATCCCCGCCGTGGTGCTGGTCCTGCTCTCGCCGGTGGTCTCCGGCAGCCCCGAATCCCTCTTCCCCGGCGCCGACTTCCAGCTGTTCCCGCTGCAGAACCCGGGCTTGTTCTCCATCCCCCTGGGCTTCCTCGCCGGCTGGCTCGGCACCGTCACCTCCGGTGAGGTGCCGGACGAGGCCCGGCACGCGGAGACCGAGGTGCGTGCGCTGACAGGGGCGGGGGCCGTGTAACCCGGGAGTCGTGCAGCGCCGTGGGGAGGGCGTGCAGAAAGATCGGCGTGCACCGGAGACGGTCGGCGCCCGCATCCGTATGTAGGGAGGGCACGGTTCCTTCCCCCGCCCCTATGGGCCGTGCTCTCAGGCGCGGGTCGCCCACACGTAACGGTGTTCCGGGCGACCCGCGTCCCCGTACTTCAGAGTCAGCGTGGCCCGTCCCGTGCGCTCCAGGAGCTTCAGATAGCGCTGCGCGGTCTGCCGGCTCACGCCGGTGCGCTCGGCGATCTCCTGGGCGGACAGCGGGCCCTCTGCGTTCATCAGGGACTGCCGCACCAGCTCGGCGGTGGTGGGCGAGTGCCCCTTGGGCAGCTGCGGCTCCGCCGAGGCCGACAGGGCGCCGAAGATGCGGTCCACCTCCGCCTGCTCCGCCTCGCCGCCGCCGTCGAGGGTGCGCCGCAGCTCCGCGTACGCCTCCAGCTTGGCGCGCAGCCCCGCGAAGGCGAACGGCTTGACCAGGTACTGCAGCGCGCCCTGGCGCATCGCGGCCTGCACGGTGGACACGTCCCGTGCCGCCGTCACCATGATCACGTCGGTCTGGTGGCCGCGCCGGCGCATCTCCTGCACCACCGCGAGCCCCGTGTCGTCCGGCAGATAGTGGTCCATGAGCACGAGATCCGGGCGGGGCCGTGTCTCCAGCCTGCCGAGCGCCTCGGCAGCGGTGTGCGCGAGACCGGCGACATGGAAGCCGGGCACCTTCTCGACGTAGGCGGCGTTGACCTGTGCCACCCGGACGTCGTCGTCCACGACCAGGACCTCGATCATCGCGACTCCTCCTCGGTGGCCTGCGGGCCGGCCGCTGCGGTCAGGGCGGGCTGCGGGTCCGTGTCGGTCAGCGCCTCGGGCAGGACGACGGTGAACTCCGCGCCGCCGCCGGGCGCCTCGCCCACCGTCGCGCTGCCGCCCTGGCGCTCGGCGAGCCTGCGCACCAGGGAGAGCCCGATACCGCGCTGGCGGTGCGCCGGCGGCTGCTTGGTGGACCAGCCCTCGGTGAAGATCAACTCACGTTGCTCGGGGGCGATTCCCGGCCCCGTGTCCCGCACCACGAGCACCGCCGTACGGCCCTCGGCACGCAATTCGACCTCCACGCGTGCGTGCGGGGTGCCCGCGACGGCGTCCAGGGCGTTGTCCACCAGGTTGCCGACCACGGTGACGAGCCCCCTGGGGTCGATCAGCCGGTCCGGCAGCCGCGTGCCGTCCGAGACCTTCAGGGCCACCCCGCGCTCGGCGGCGACGGTCGCCTTGCCCACGAGGAGCGCGGCGAGCAGCGGATCCCGGATCTTCTCGGTGAACTGCTCCGCGGTCGCCCGGTGATCACCGACGACCTCGCCGACGAACTCCACCGCTTCGTCGTACATCTCGAGTTCGAGCAGCCCCAGCAGGGTGTGCATGCGGTTGGCGTGTTCGTGGTCCTGGGCGCGCAGCGCGTCGATCAGACCACGCGTGGAGTCCAGCTCCCGGCCCAGCCGGTCCAGCTCCGTGCGGTCGCGGAGGGTGGCGACGGCACCGCCGTCGTCGGTCGGCATGCGGTTCGCGACCAGGACGCGCCGGCCCCGCACGGTCAGCAGGTCGGTGCCCGTCACGCGGCCGGCCAGGACGTCGGAGGTACGGCCCTCGCCGAGCGCCTCGTCGGGGGAGCGGCCCACGGCCTCGTCGTCGAGGTCCAGCAGACGCTGCGCCTCGTCGTTGAGCAGGCGGATGCGTCCGGCGCGGTCCAGGGCGACGACGCCCTCCCGGATGCCGTGCAGCATGGCCTCGCGTTCGGCGAGCAGCGCGGCGATGTCCGAGAAGGCGAGGTCCCGGGTCTGCCGGTGCACCCGCCGGGAGATCAGCCAGGCCGCCAGGGCGCCGACGGCCAGTGCTCCGCCCGCGTAGGCGAGGAGGCCGGGGATCGCCTGGATGAGCCGGGCCCGGACACTGTCGTAGGCGATGCCGACCGAGACGGCCCCGATGATCTCGCCGTTCTCGTCGCGCAGCGGCACCTTGCCCCGCGCGGAGCGCCCCAGCGTGCCGTCGTCGATCTCCATGACCTCCTGTCCGGCCAGCGCCTGGCCGGGGTCGGTCGAGACATGCCCGCCGATCCGCCGCGGATCGGTGTGCGACCAGCGCACGCCCCGCCGGTCCATCACCACGATGTACTCGGCTCCCGTCGTCTCACGGATCCGCTCCGCCTCCCGCTGCACGGGCCCGTCCGGCGACGGCGACGTCCTGCGGAGATCCTCGGCGATCCGGGACTGCTCGGCCGTGGTCTGAGCGATCGCGAGTGCGCGCCGCATCGCCTGGTCGTCCAGCTGATCGCCGAGCGGCGCGAGGAACAGCCCGGTCGCGAGCACCGCGACTCCCGCGGCGATCGCCAGCTGCATCAACAGCACCTGCGAGAACACCCGCCGCGGCAGTCCCAGGCGCAGGCGGCGGACGGGGGGAGTGGAGCTCATACCCACGACGGTACGTGGGGGCGCGGGCGGTGCCGTAGGGGTGTGGCGGGGATCTCGCGGGCACGGCGGGACCGAGCCGGAGGGAACCCTGCCGCCGACCACCCGCGGAGGGCCGGGGGGCTCAGCCTGCGAGGGCTGCCATCGTCAGCTCGTGCAGGGCGACCACGTCCATGCGTGCGGGCGAGCCCAGCACCGATCCGCAGCTCTCCGGACGGGGAGGCAGGGACGCGCCCTGGGCCACCTCGACCACCCACCGGCGCCCGTCGGCGTGGGTGACGGTCACCTCCCAGCGGGGTGCGGCGCCGTCCGTCCGTACGACGGTCAGCGCCTCCGCGGCGTACTCGCCCGCCGCTTCGCGCACGGCCAGCTCTGCCGCCTGACCTGGGCGTTCCCAGGCGGAGCTCCCGCGGCAGCCGTCCACGACGATCCTGCCCTCGTGGGCCGCGTGCAGGACTTCCTTGACGGCGTGCGCCTGCGCCCTGCCGTACGCGTAGCCGTACGGCAGAACCAGCACCGTCGGCGAGAAGCGGTGCCCGCCGAGGTGCGTCACCTCCCAGACGCCCTCCACGCCCGATGTGGCGAGCTCGGCCGCCAGCGGGCGCCCGAGGAGGGCACAGCAGCGGTCGCGCTTGCCGTTGGTGCAGACCAGGGCGAGGGGATCACCCTCGTGGGGCCGGCCGCCGAGCACCGAGTCGAAACCGGTGTGCTCGCCCCTGCCCAGCGCGGCGAAGTCCAGGCCGAGGAGCCGCTCGGGGTCCGTGGTCGTGGCGGAATGCAGCCACACGTTTCCCGGAGCGGTGTGGGCGGCGTACACCTGGCGCACGGCGGGCATGTGGCAGTCCGCGTGTCGCCCGGGACGCCGTATCAGCGCGATGCGCACCCCGGTGTCCCGCGTGGCCGCCTCCAGGGCACGGCCGAGCGCCGGATCGAGGTGGCTCGACGTGAGCGCCTTGGCACCCCAAGGGCCGGGCTGCTCCAGCAGCAGCCAGGTCCTCGCGGTGGCCGCGGTTCCCGCGACGGGCTCGTCGAGCTCGCGGGAGACGGTTGAGCACGTACTCACAGAGGTGAGCCTAACCTGACTTTCTCCGGAGTGACGTGCCGCCCCGCCCGTGTCCTGTTCCGGCACCGGCCGGAGGCGGCTTCGGCCCCGCGTACTGCTCGCTGGGGCGCCTGCGCGGCGGAGGTTCGCCGTGCTCCCGGAAGGAGGCTGGTCAGCACGGCGACCGCCAGGTCGGGCGATGTCGCCCTGCCGCAGGCCTGAGATGCGCACGTGCCCGCTATGCAGCGGGTGGAGGGTTTCCGTCGCGGCTGTCGAGGTCTGCCATCGCCTGCTCGAAGACGCGATAGACGCGGCCTTCCGAGCTCTCCGGAGGGAGACCGCTCTTACTGGGGCGGGTGGCTTCCCAGTACTGCCGAAAGACGGGGCTGCGCAGCAGATTGTTGGCGTACACCACCAACTCGGTCTCGGAAAGGTGGCCCCAACTGTGCATGAGGACATAGTGGCTGAACGCGAGATTGGCGAAGAGGTATTGACGCAAGGTGCCCGCCGGCGCCCTGGGCAGGTCGTTCCAGACTTCCGCCAGCGAGGGGTCGGCCATCGCCATCTCGGTGAGCTGCACGTGGAGACCGCGCAGATCTGCCTCCGCGCTCCTGCGCAGTTCGTCCCGTGAGGCGGCCAGTTCCTCGCGCTGGAGAGCCAGTTCCTCCCGCTGGGAGCGCAGCTCACGCTGCTGGAAGAACAGCGCTACGACCAGCATGAGGAGCGCGAGACCCGAGAAGACGGCGTTCACGCCGCCGAAGTAGTCGCCCAACGCGCTGCGCTCGGTCGCGGACGGCAGATCCCCGTTGGCCCGCTCCACTCCGTTCACGAGCCATCCGCTGGCCACCACGGACGCCAAGCCGACCAGCGCGATGCAGACGGCTGCGGCAGCACTCCACCCGACCAGTGCGATGGCCGAACGCCGTATGCCTCGATCTGCCATGGACCGGATCCCCCCTCGTCATGTGCAGGGCGATGCTTCCCGGTCCATGGGTCATGAAACAGGCGTTCCCCTGTCACAGAACCCGCATGGGACGGCCCGGCATCGAGGATGCCGGGCCCGAACGCTGATGACCGTGCCGCCCTGCCTGCACTGGTGCCGGGTCAGGCCTCTGGGATGGTGTCCCTTGCACTGATCAGGGTCGCGCGGTCGACGATCACGATGCGTTCGTAGTCGGCTCTGGAGGCGTCGGCAGGGAGATGGCTTTCGAGCTCTGAGGTGGCGTCCGCGCCGATGAAGGCGAAATTCCCGTCGCTCAACTCGAAGACCTCCGGGTGCGACGCCGGGTTCAGGCTCGATTGCGCCGTCCCTTCCGTTGCGGAGGGAGGAGAGGTGACAGGGCGGGGAATGTCGGCCTTGGCGTGAACCAGTGTTTCGCGCGTGACCACCACGATGCGGTCGTCCGCCGTCCGGGCCGACGGGGTGGAGCGCTCGGCCTTCAGTGCGGCGGTGGCGTCCGTCCCGATGACGGCGTAGTTCCCGTCGGCCAGCTCGAAGATGTCCGGGCAATTCTGCCCCGACAGGCTCCCGCGCTTGGTGGGAGGAGTGCCAAGCCGACGGATGATCAGACTCACTGTTCAATTCCCCTTGATGTCAAGGCCTGAGCGCCTGCGCGCTGTGCGGCGCGATGCTGCCCTGTGGGGCTGCTACGTCGACGGCCGAGCGGCATGGAGCGAGGGTTCAGCGGGGTGACCCTTGGCGCGATCGCGGCAGCAGTCAACCCTGTTCGCATGAGGGGAAACGTGTGTGTTTGCAGGTTCGTTATGGGCCGACCGTGTGATCCACTCGGAAAGTCCAGCAATGGGGGAAATCGCAGGGGTGCGGCTCGGGTGTGCGCTAGTCGGCCGGCGGCTCGCCCACGACCCACCAGTGGTCGAACTCCGTCTCCTCGAGCTGACGCAGGAGGTCGTCTACCAGACGCCCGAGTTCCGCCTCCTCCGAGGTGTCGACGAGGGTGGCCCGATGAGGCTGCGTGGCGTGCCAGTACTCCCTGAAGACAGGATTCTGCAGGATGCCTCGGACGAACCCGAAGAACTCCTCACGGCTGACATTGCCGACTCGATAGGCGCAGAGCGCGTTGGTGTAGAGAGCATTGGCGAACAGGAACTGGCGCTGCCTGCGAGGGTCGACGGGCTCGTCGTAGGTGTCCAGCACTTCGGCGAGTTCGGGGTCGTCCATGGCCTTGCTGAGCAGTTCCCAGTGCAGGCGCTGCTGCTGCATGAGGCTGGTGGCGCGCAGCGTCCGGGTGGCCCGCTCCAGGTCCTCCAGGCGCAGGCGGAGCGCGTCGACGGTTCGCCGCTGTCTGGCCATCGTCGCGAAGGCTCCCGTCGCCAGAATCGTTCCTGCTGTGGCGATCGCGCCCAACCTGCGCTTCACACCCTTCTTTGTGGCCATGTCAAATCCCCCGATCAGGCAGCCGTCGTTGCCGGTCGTCGGTGCTGGCTCGTTGGGACGGACCGGCGAGCGGTGGGCGGCGCTTGCCGCCTTCCAGGGTGCCGAGCGGCTCTGATCGGCGGGAAGGCGGAGAGGAGGCGCACGGAGGGAAGCGAGGGTCGCACAAACCGGCGCCTTGCCCAACGTCTGCCCCGCAAATGCTGCTAACAATCGTTCACTTCGCGGTCGTTCTTACGGCTCGTATCCTGGGGCGTCAGTCACCGACTGGAACGTACGCCGGGACGCGAGCCGGTGTGCGCGTGCGTGGAGAGGGGTCGCGTCTTGGAGCGGAGCAGCGGTCGGCAGATTCCGGTCGTCGTCCTGGCCGGATTTCTCGGCTCCGGGAAGACCACCCTGCTCAACCATCTTCTCCACCACAGCGGCGGCAGCCGCATCGGAGCCCTCGTCAACGATTTCGGGGCGATCGAGATCGACGCCATGGCGGTGGCCGGAGCGCTCGGGGACTCGACCGTCTCGCTCGGCAACGGATGCCTGTGCTGTGCCGTCGACGGCAGCGAACTGGACACCTACCTCGAGCGGCTCGCCCGGCCCTCCGCCGGCATCGACGTGATCGTCATCGAGGCCAGCGGTCTGGCCGAACCGCAGGAGCTGGTGAGGATGGTGCTCGCCAGTGAGCACCCCGGGATCGTCTACGGCGGGCTCGTCGAGGTCGTGGACGCCGCCGAGTTCGACGAGACCCGCGCCAGGCACCCCGGGATCGACCGGCACCTCGCCCTCGCCGACCTCGTCGTGGTGAACAAGCTCGACCGGGCGGCGGACGCGGACCGCGTGCTCGGACTCGTCCACTCGCTCGTCGACCGCGCCGCCGTGGTGCCCGCCACCTACGGCCGGGTCGATCCCGAGTTCCTCTTCGACTGCCGGCCCGCCACCGAGCGAGTCGGGCAGTTGTCCTTCGACGACCTGCACCGGCACGAGGACGGCGAGGACGAGCACGCCGGGCATCTGCACACCGGGTACGACAGCCTGTCGTTCGTCTCCGAGAAGCCGCTGGATCCACGGCGGTTGATGGGCTTCCTCGACAGCCGGCCCGACGGGCTGTACCGGATCAAGGGGTACGTCGACTTCGGGCCGTACGACACCCGTAACCGCTACGCGGTCCATGCCGTCGGGCGCTTCCTGCGGTTCTACCCGGAGCCGTGGCCGGCCGGCGCGGAGCGGCTCACCCAGCTCGTGCTCATCGGGGCCGGCATCGACGCCGCCGCGCTGCGCAAGGAGCTTCAGGCGTCCACGAGCGACGCCCCACACGCCGACGAACACGGCATGTGGGGCGTGCTGCGCTATGTGCAGGAGCCGGAAGACATCCAGGAGCCGTTGGACCCGGCCGACGCGGCCGACCCGGTCGATCCGGCCGACGCGCCCTACTAGACCGGCCCCGCCACCACCGACACCGTCTTCTGCAGGGACACGCCCGAACCGTCCCTGCGCGGGTCCGGTTCCGGCAGTGCCACCGGCGTGCCGTTCTTCTGCGCGGCCAGCGCCGGTGCGGCGCCCGCCCAGGCCAGCGACAGGCAGTCCTCGCCCTTCAGGAACCGCTGGCAGCGCACACCGCCGGTCGCGCGACCCTTGCGCGGGAACTGGTCGAACGGGGTCAGCTTGGCCGTCGTCTGCACCGAGTCGTCCAGCGTGCCGCGCGAGCCCGCCACCGTGAACACCACCGCGTCCACCGCCGGGTCGACGGCCGTGAAGCTGATGACCCGGGCCCCCTCGGCGAGCTTGATGCCCGCCACACCGCCCGCCGGGCGGCCCTGGGGACGCACCTGCGAGGCCTGGAAGCGCAGCAGCTGCGCGTCGTCCGTGATGAAGACCAGGTCCTCCTCGCCCGTGCGCAGCTCGACCGCGCCGACGATCCGGTCGCCCTCCTTGAGGGTGATGACCTCCAGCTCCTCCTTGTTGGAGGGGTAGTCCGGCACCACACGCTTGACGACGCCCTGCTCCGTGCCGAGCGCCAGACCCGGCGAGGACTCGTCGAGCGTCGTCAGGCACACCACCTGCTCGTCGTCCTCCAGGGAGACGAACTCGGCCAGCGGCGCCCCGCCCGAGAGGTTCGGCGTCGGCATCGACTCCGGGAGCTGCGGGAGGTCGACCACGTTCAGCCGCAGCAGGCGGCCCGCCGAGGTGACCACACCCACCTCGCCGCGCGCCGTGGCCGGCACCGCCGAGACGATCACGTCGTGCTTGACCCGCTTGGCACCGGCGTCCGCCGCGAACGGCTCGTCGTTCGCCGTGCGGGCCAGCAGACCCGTCGAGGACAGCAGCACCCGGCACGGATCGTCCGCCACCTGCAGCGGCACCGCGGCGGACGGTGTGGCGGCCGACTCCAGCAGCAGCGTGCGCCGGTCGTCGCCGAACTTCTTCGCCACCGCCGCCAGTTCGGCCGAGACCAGCTTGCGCAGCTCCGCGTCCGACTCCAGGATCCGGGTCAGCTCCTCGATCTCCGCGTTCAGCCGCTCCTTCTCCGCCTCCAGCTCGATGCGGTCGTACTTGGTCAGACGGCGCAGCGGCGTGTCCAGGATGTACTGGGTCTGGACGTCGCTCAGCGAGAAGCGCTCGATCAGGCGCTCCTTGGCCTGCGCGGAGTTCTCGCTGGAGCGGATGAGGCGGATGACCTCGTCGATGTCCACCAGAGCCGTGAGCAGGCCCTCGACCAGGTGCAGCCGGTCGCGCTTCTTGCCGCGGCGGAACTCCGAACGGCGCCGCACCACGTCGAAGCGGTGGTCGAGATAGACCTCCAGCAGCTCCTTGAGCCCCAGGGTGAGCGGCTGACCGTCCACCAGGGCGACGTTGTTGATGCCGAAGGACTCCTCCATCGGCGTCAGCTTGTAGAGCTGCTCCAGGACCGCCTCCGGCACGAAGCCGTTCTTGATCTCGATGACCAGCCGCAGCCCGTGCTGGCGGTCGGTGAGGTCCTTGACGTCCGCGATGCCCTGGAGCTTCTTGGCGCCGACCAGATCCTTGATCTTGGCGATCACCTTCTCCGGGCCGACCGTGAACGGCAGCTCCGTGACGACCAGGCCCTTGCGGCGCGCCGTCACGTTCTCCACGGTGACCGTCGCGCGGATCTTGAAGGAGCCCCGGCCCGTCTCGTACGCGTCGCGGATGCCGGACAGGCCGACGATCCGGCCGCCCGTCGGCAGGTCGGGGCCCGGGACGTGCTTCATCAGGGCGTCGAGGTCGGCGTTCGGGTGCCTGATCAGATGGCGGGCCGCCGCGATCACCTCGCGCAGGTTGTGCGGCGGCATGTTGGTGGCCATGCCGACCGCGATGCCCGACGCGCCGTTCACCAGGAGGTTCGGGAAGGCGGCGGGCAGCGCCACCGGCTCGCGCTCCTGGCCGTCGTAGTTCGGCGCGAAGTCGACGGTGTCCTCGTCGATCGACTCCGTCATCAGGCCGGTGGCCTCGGCCATCCGGCACTCGGTGTACCGCATGGCGGCCGGCGGGTCGTCGTTGCCCAGCGAGCCGAAGTTGCCGTGGCCGTCGACCAGCGGGACCCGCATGGAGAACGGCTGGGCCATGCGCACCAGGGCGTCGTAGATCGACGCGTCACCGTGGGGGTGCAGCTTTCCCATGACCTCGCCGACGACACGGGCGCACTTCACATAGCCGCGCTCGGGGCGCAGCCCCATCTCGTTCATCTGGTAGACGATGCGGCGGTGCACCGGCTTGAGGCCGTCGCGTGCGTCCGGCAGGGCGCGTGAGTAGATGACCGAGTACGCGTACTCGAGGAAGGAGCCCTGCATCTCGTCGACGACGTCGATGTCGAGGATCTTCTCCTCGTACGGGTCGTCGGGCGGCGGGGTCTTCGTGCTGCGGCGGGCCATCGCTGCCGGCTCCTCTTTTTCTGGTCACTCGAGCGTTTGACGGATCTGACGCGGACCATTGTGGACCGCCGCACTGACAACCGGGACCCAGGACCTGGCTCCGGCCGTTCGGCCCCGGGCGGGGACGGCGGCGCGAGCAGGGTACGCGCACGTGCCGCACGCGCGTCGGACCGGGGCTCGCTCACCGGCCCCGTCACCCCCGCGCGTCACACCGGCACCACGTTCACCGACGGCTGCTCGCTCTGGGCGTAGCCGTCCCCCTCCGGGAACTTCGCCGGGGCTGCGCACGCTTGCATACAGTGGCAGGACCGGCACAAACGGCGGTCCGGCACGCACCGCCTCCGCGATCGAAGGGACGTACATGCCCATGGGTCACACGGCCACAGCCCAGGCAGGCTCCGGCGGCCTGACAGCGACCGAGCACCGCCTGGCCAACGGTCTGCGCGTGGTGCTCTCCGAGGACCACCTGACCCCGGTGGCGGCGGTGTGCCTCTGGTACGACGTCGGTTCACGCCACGAAGTCAAGGGGCGTACCGGCCTGGCTCACCTTTTCGAGCACCTGATGTTCCAGGGTTCCGCCCAGGTGAAGGGCAACGGGCACTTCGAGCTGATCCAGGGGGCCGGCGGCTCCCTCAACGGAACCACCAGCTTCGAGCGCACCAATTACTTCGAGACCATGCCCGCCCACCAGCTGGAGCTCGCCCTCTGGCTCGAGGCCGACCGCATGGGTTCCCTGCTGGCCGCCCTGGACGAGGAGTCCATGGAGAACCAGCGGGACGTCGTCAAGAACGAGCGCCGCCAGCGCTACGACAACGTCCCCTACGGCACGGCCTTCGAGAAGCTGACCGCCCTCGCCTATCCGGAGGGCCACCCGTACCACCACACGCCCATCGGCTCGATGGCCGACCTGGACGCGGCCACCCTCGAGGACGCCCGCCAGTTCTTCCGCACGTACTACGCGCCGAACAACGCGGTGCTGTCCGTCGTCGGTGACATCGACCCCGAGCAGACGCTCGCCTGGATCGAGAAGTACTTCGGCTCCATCCCGGCGCACGACGGCAAGCCCGAGCCCCGCGACGGCGCCCTGCCCGACGTCATCGGAGGGCAGCTGCGCGAGGTCGTCGAGGAGGAGGTCCCGGCGCGTGCGCTGATGGCCGCCTACCGGCTGCCCGAGGACGGCACCCGCGCGTGCGACGCGGCCGACCTGGCGCTCACCGTCCTCGGCGGCGGCGAGTCCTCGCGCCTGTACAACCGGCTCGTACGCCGGGACCGCACGGCCGTGGCGGCAGGGTTCGGCCTGCTGCGGCTGGCCGGGGCGCCCTCGCTGGGCTGGCTGGACGTGAAGGCGTCCGGCGACGTGGAGGTGCCGGTGATCGAGGCCGCCATCGACGAGGAGCTGGCCCGGTTCGCCGAGCAGGGGCCCACCCCCGAGGAGATGGAGCGCGCCCAGGCCCAGTTGGAGCGCGAGTGGCTGGACCGGCTCGGCACGGTCGCGGGCCGCGCCGACGAACTGTGCCGGTACGCCGTCCTGTTCGGCGACCCGCAGCTCGCGCTGACCGCCGTCCAGCGCGTCCTGGACGTGACGGCCGAGGAGGTCCAGGAGGTCGCCAAGGCCCGCCTGCGGCCCGACAACCGGGCGGTGCTCGTGTACGAGCCCGTCGCCGCGGAGGACAGCGCCGCGGAGGAAGCCGCCGCATTCGCCGGCACCGACGAGAACGAGGAGGCGGCGAAGTGACCGAGCTCGCCACGATGGACTTCCACCCCCAGCCGCAGGCGGGCGAGGCCAGGCCCTGGGCCTTCCCGGCCCCCGACCGCGGCACGCTCGGCAACGGTCTGACCGTGCTGCGCTGTCACCGCCCCGGTCAGCAGGTCGTCGCCGTGGAGGTGCTGCTCGACGCCCCCCTTGAGGCGGAGCCGACCGGTCTCGACGGCGTCGCCACGATCATGGCGCGCGCCTTCTCCGAGGGCACCGACAAGCACTCCGCCGAGGAGTTCGCCGCCGAACTGGAGCGTTGCGGCGCCACCCTGGACGCACACGCCGACCACCCCGGCGTCCGCCTGAGCCTGGAGGTCCCGGCCTCGCGGCTCGCCAAGGGCCTCGGGCTGATCGCCGACGCCCTCAGGGCACCCGCGTTCGCCGACAGCGAGGTCGAACGCCTCGTCCGCAACCGCCTCGACGAGATCCCGCACGAGCTGGCCAACCCCTCCCGGCGCGCGGCCAAGGAGCTCTCCAAGGAGCTGTTCCCGGCGAACTCCCGCATGTCGCGCCCCCGCCAGGGCACCGAGGAGACGGTCGCCGGCATCGACGCCACGGCCGTACGCGCCTTCTACGACCGGTACGTCCGCCCGGCCACCGCGACCGCGGTGGTCGTCGGCGACCTCACCGGCATCGACCTGGACGCGCTGCTCGGCGACACGCTCGGCACCTGGACCGGCTCGACGGCCGAGCCGCGGCCCGTCCCGCCGGTGATCGCGGACGACACCGGCCGCGTCGTGATCGTGGACCGTCCGGGCGCCGTCCAGACGCAGCTGCTGATCGGCCGGATCGGCCCGGACCGGCACGACCGCGTGTGGCCCGCGCAGGTGCTCGGCACGTACTGCCTCGGCGGCACCCTCACCTCCCGCCTGGACCGCGTGCTGCGCGAGGAGAAGGGCTACACCTACGGCGTACGGGCGTTCACGCAGGTGCTCAGGTCCGCACCGGACGGCACGGGTGCGGCCATGCTCGCCATCAGCGGCTCCGTGGACACCCCGAACACCGGACCCGCCCTGCAGGACCTGTGGACGGTGCTGCGCACGCTCGCCGCGGAGGGGCTCACCGACGCCGAGCGGGACGTCGCCGTGCAGAATCTGGTCGGCGTGGCGCCGCTCAAGTACGAGACCGCGGCGGCCGTCGCGAGCACCCTGGCCGACCAGGTCGAACAGCACCTGCCCGACGACTACCAGGCCGAGCTGTACCGGCAGTTGGCCGCGACCGGCACGGTGGAGGCCACCGCGGCGGTCGTCAACGCCTTCCCGGTGGACCGCCTGGTGACCGTCCTCGTCGGTGACGCGGCGCAGATCAAGGCCCCGGTGGAGGCCCTCGGCATCGGTGAAGTCACCGTCGTGGCGGCCGAGTAGACGACGGGACCGGACCCGGCTCGGCACACCCGCGTGTGAGGCCCTGGTGACGCGAAAGTCACCAGGGCCTGCTTATGTCCGAATTGGGGCGGAGGTTGCCTGTCTGCCCTGTGGGATGCGCTACAAAAACCGGTATCCGTTTGGGAATTGAAAGACGCCCCGTTTAGCGTCGTCCGGGCTGTTCGTCAGGCAGTGCGCCGCACCCGCGGCACCGGACAGTCATCGCCGAGTCCCCGTACGGCGCGAGCCAGGGGAGCCGGGGACCCATACGCAGTCCCTGGGGTGAATCGGGCGCCCGCGCGCACCGCGAGGGGGTCCGTAGGAGACCTTCCTGCTCCGAACCCGTCAGCTAACCCGGTAGGCGAGAGGGAAGGAAAGGACCAGCCTGTACATGGCGTTCACCCGCGCCACGGGGAAGCACCGTCGTCCCAGCCGGATCCAGCGCGGCACCGCGCGTGCGGCGGGCGTAGCGGCCCTCACCACCACCGGCGTCGTCGGCTCTCTCGCCGCCCCCGCGCTCGCCGCCGAGCCCGCCGCCGCACAGACCGGCCTCACCCCCGTCATCACCATGGGCGACGCGGTCGCCGACCGGATCGACGCCCAGGCGGCCGCCCAGCACGAGGCCGCGCGTGAGGCCGCGGAGGCGGCCGCGCGGAAGGCCGCCGAGGAGGCGGCCCGCGAGAAGGCGGCCGAGGAGGCCGCGAAGGCCCGCGCCGAGAAGGAGCGCGCCGCGCGTGAGGCCGAGCGCAAGCGCCTGAACACCTTCGTCTCCCCGATACCCGGCTCCTACGTCTCGACCGGCTACAAGGCCGGCGGCGCCGTCTGGTCGTCCGGCAGCCACACCGGTGTCGACTTCCACGCCGCGAGCGGCACGCCCGTCCAGTCGGTCGGCACGGGCACCGTCGTGGAGGCCGGCTGGGGCGGGGCGTACGGCAACCAGGTCGTCATCAAGATGAACGACGGCACCTACACCCAGTACGGCCACCTGTCCTCCATCGGCGTCTCGGTCGGCCAGCAGGTCACCCCGGGCCAGCAGATCGGCCACTCCGGCGCCACCGGCAACGTCACCGGCGCGCATCTGCACTTCGAGGCCCGGACGAGCGCCGAGTACGGCTCCGACATCGACCCCGTCGCCTACCTCCGCGCGCACGGCGTGAACCTCTGAGGCGCGCAACGGCGTGATCCTCTGAGGACGCGCCGACCTCCCCCCCGTGGCCCCGGCTCCCCGAGCCGGGGCTTTCGGCGTCCGAAGGGGCCGGTTGTCCAAAAAACAAGTATGGATTCCGGCCCGCCGTCGGAAATTCCTCCGGATTGCAATAGAGTCACGGAACAACACGTCCATCGTCGACGTTTCACGGGGATTAAGCCGGAGGTCGGTCATGCGTATTCCCGCGCACTCGGTGTGCACGGCGATCCGGGACGACATCGTCGCCGGTGTCTACGAGCGCGGCAGCCGGCTCACCGAGGAACTCCTCGCCCGGCGCTACGGCGTCTCCCGCGTCCCCGTCCGCGAGGCGCTGCGCACCCTGGAGGCCGAGGGCTTCGTGGTGACGCGGCGGCACGCGGGCGCGTGCGTGGCGGAGCCCACCGAGCAGGAGGCCGCCGATCTGCTGGAGATGCGCCTGCTCCTGGAGCCGCT
The DNA here is from genome assembly GCF_040689265.1 of Streptomyces sp. NPDC052012. Taxonomy (NCBI): domain Bacteria; kingdom Bacillati; phylum Actinomycetota; class Actinomycetes; order Kitasatosporales; family Streptomycetaceae; genus Streptomyces; species Streptomyces sp. NPDC052012. The sequence goes on along the minus strand of NZ_JBFAXA010000024.1, from coordinate 8,868 downwards.
GGGCGCCGCCCGCGCCGCCCAGCGCCGCACGGACGCCCATCTGAAGGTGCTGCGCGGGCTGGTCCGCCTCGGACAGGAGCGCGCACGCCGCGGCAACAGCGACGACCTGCGCTCTCTCGGCGGCTGGTTCCACGAGACGCTCGCCCAGGCCGCCGGCAGTCCGGCCCTGACCTCGATGCTGACCCAGCTCCGGCACAAGATCGCCTGGATGTACGCGCTGGACGTGCCCTCCGACCCGATGGAGTACTGGGCGGAGCACGGCGCGATCGTGGACGCCGTGGCGCGCGGTGACGGCGAGCGCGCCCGCGCGGTCACGGCCCAGCACACCGAGCGCGCGACCGCGGCGCACCGCCTGCGATTCACCTCCGGCGCGGTCCGCGCGGAGCGTGTGAGGAACTCGCAACCTGCCGTAAACACGCCGAGCCTGCGGCATTAACACAAAGGCCGTATACAAAGAGCGGGGTAATTCTCGGGGGATTATTTCTGCTGCCAGGACGCGGGAAAAGCGAAGGGCCCGCCCGGTAATTCGGGCGAGCCCCTCACTCAGTTATGTGCAGGCGGTTTCAGACGGTCTCGGGGAGTTCCTCGAGGCCCTCGGAGACCAGCTTCGCGAGACGGTCCAGAGCGGCGTCCGCGCCCTCGGCGTCGGAGGCGAGGACGATCTCCTCGCCGCCCTGGGCACCCAGACCCAGAACGGCCAGCATGGAGGCCGCGTTGACGGGGTTGCCCCCGGCCTTGGCGATCGTCACCGGGACGCCTGCGGCCGTGGCGGCTCGGACGAAGATGGAGGCGGGACGGGCGTGGAGACCCTCGGCCCAGCCGACGTTGACGCGGCGCTCAGCCATGTGTTGCTGCCCTTCGGTGTTCAGGGTTGTCTAGACCAGTTTCCCATATCGTGAAGCATGCCGGGAGCGGCACCCGCCTCCCGGTGGTGGTCTCCGGACCGCGGCCTCGGTCCGGTGTCCCGTCCTCCACAGACTGCCTCGCGCCGTTGTCGGACGCGAGCCGTACTCTGGGGCCCATGCAGACCTCGTCGGACCGGCACGAGTACCCCGCCCACTGGGAAGCCGACGTGGTGCTGCGCGACGGCGGCACCGCGCGCATCCGCCCCATCACCGTTGATGACGCCGAGCGCCTGGTCAGCTTCTACGAGCAGGTGTCGGACGAGTCCAAGTACTTCCGCTTCTTCGCGCCGTACCCGCGCCTGTCCGCCAAGGACGTCCACCGCTTCACGCACCACGACTTTGTGGACCGGGTGGGACTCGCGGCCACGATCGGCGGCGAGTTCATCGCCACCGTACGCTACGACCGCATCGGCGCCGACGGAACACCCGCGTCCGCACCGGCCGACGAGGCCGAGGTCGCCTTCCTCGTGCAGGACGCCCACCAGGGGCGCGGTGTGGCCTCCGCCCTGCTCGAACACATCGCGGCCGTCGCGCGGGAGCGCGGCATCCGCCGGTTCGCCGCCGAGGTGCTGCCCGCGAACACCAAGATGATCAAGGTGTTCACGGACGCCGGGTACACCCAGAAGCGCAGCTTCGAGGACGGCGTCGTCCGCCTGGAGTTCGACCTCGAACCCACCGACCGCTCCCTGGCCGTGCAGTACGCGCGTGAACAGCGCGCCGAGGCCCGCTCCGTGCAGCGGCTGCTCGCACCCGGCTCGGTCGCCGTCATCGGCGCCGGCCGCACCCCCGGCGGTGTGGGGCGCGGCATCCTCGGCAACATCCGGGACGCCGGCTACACCGGCCGCCTGTACGCCGTGAACCGGGCGCTGCCCGAGGACCACAAGGAGCTGGACGGGGTCCCCGCGTATCGCTCCGTGCGGGAGATCGACGGGCATGTGGACCTCGCGGTCGTCGCCGTGCCCGCCGAGCACGTCCCCGAGGTCGTCACCGAGTGCGGTGAGCACGGCGTACAGGGCCTGGTCGTGGTCTCCGCCGGGTACGCCGAGTCCGGTCCCGAAGGCCGCGAGCGGCAGCGCGCCCTCGTACGGCAGGCCCGCAGCCACGGCATGCGGATCATCGGGCCGAACGCCTTCGGCGTCATCAACACCTCCGCGGAGGTGCGGCTCAACGCCTCGCTCGCCCCGGAGATGCCCCGCCCCGGCCGGATCGGGCTGTTCGCCCAGTCCGGCGCCATCGGCATCGCCCTCCTGTCCCGTCTGCACCGGCGCGGCGGCGGGGTCACCGGTGTGACCGGCGTCTCGACCTTCGTCTCCTCCGGCAACCGTGCGGACGTCTCCGGCAACGACGTCCTGCAGTACTGGTACGAGGACCCCGACACCGATGTCGCCCTGATGTACCTGGAGTCCATCGGCAACCCCCGCAAGTTCACCCGCCTCGCCCGCCGGACGGCGGCGGCGAAGCCGCTGGTCGTGGTCCAGGGCGCACGCCACGGCGCCGGGCCCCGGGGGCACGCCGTACGCGCGACGCGGCTGCCGCACGCCACGGTGTCCGCGCTGCTGCGGCAGGCCGGGGTGATCCGGGTCGACACCATCACGGAACTCGTCGACACGGGCCTGCTGCTCGCCCGCCAGCCCCTCCCGGCCGGCCCCCGCGTGGCGATCCTGGGCAACTCCGAGTCACTGGGCCTGCTCACCTACGACGCCTGCCTCGCCGAAGGGCTGCGCCCGCACCCCCCGCTGGACCTCACCACGGAGGCCACGGCGGCGGACTTCCACGCGGCCCTCTCCCGCGCGCTGGCCGACGACACGAGTGACGCGGTGGTCGTCACCGCGATCCCCTCGGTCGGGGAGGCCTCCGTCGGCGACGCGGCCCTGGCCGAGGCCCTCCGCTCGGCCGCCACCGCGACCCCGTCCAAGCCGGTCCTGGTGGTCCACGTGGAACTCGGCGGCCTCGCGGAAGCCCTGTCGGCAGCCGCCAGCACGGCCAGACAACGCCAGCAGGACGCCGCCGCCCCGGACCCGGCCGGCCAGAGCCCGTCGGGCACACCCGCGCAGCCGACGCCGAGTGCGCCCCACCAGCCGGGCCCCGCGACGGGCACGCCCCCGCACGGGCACCGGGCCACACCCCAGCCGACCGGACCCGGGCCCGGCGCCTCCACCGCCCCGCCTCCGCCCCCTGCCGCGCCGTCCGTACCCGGCGCGCCTGCCGGCCCGCCGCGCGTGCAGGGCGCCTCCACCGCCCCGCCTCCGCCCGCGGTCCCGCCGTCCGTACCCGGCCCGCCGCCTGCGCCGGGCGCGCCCAGCGCCCCTCCCGGGGCCGTCGTGTCCCCGTCATCTGGTGGAGTCCACACTCCGGCTGGGCCGGCGTCTCAGGGCGGCGCCCTCCTCATCCCCGCCTACCCCGCCGCCGAGCGGGCCGTGCGGGCGCTCGGGCAGGCCGTCGCGTACGCGCAGTGGCGGCGCGATGCAGCCGAGCCGGGCAAGGTGCCCGAGTACGACGACATCGACGAGCGGCGGGCCGCATCGCTCATCGACGGGATGCTCGCGCGCGGCCAGGGCCTCACGCTCGGCACCGAGGACACCTGCGAGCTGCTCGGCAGCTACGGCATCGACGTCCACCGCGCGCTTCCCGCCCCGACCCCCGGCACCGCCGCCGAGGCCGCCCGCACCCTCGGCTATCCCGTCGCCCTGAAGGCCACCGCCCCGCACCTGCGTCACCGCGCGGACCTCGGCGGTGTACGCCTGGACCTCGCCGACGAAGAGCAACTGCGCCGGGCGTACGCCGAGTTGACCGAACTGTTCGGGACACCCGAGGAGCTGCGCCCCGTCGTGCAGCGGATGGCACCGCGCGGTGTCGACACGGTCGTACGCGCGGTCATCGACCCCGCCGCCGGAGCCGTCCTCTCGTTCGGGCTGGCCGGGGCCGTCTCCCAGCTGCTGGACGACACGGCGCACCGGCTGATCCCGGTGACCGACCGGGAGGCGACCTCACTGGTGCGGTCGATCCGGACGGCACCCCTGCTGTTCGGCTGGCGCGGCTCCGCCCCCGTCGACACCCCCGCGCTGGAGGAACTGCTGCTGCGGGTGTCGCGACTGGTCGACGACCACCCGGAGGTGGTCGCGGTCACCCTGGAGCCGGTCGTCGTCGCCCCGCACGGCCTGAGCGTGCTCGGCGCGTCCGTCCGCCTGGCGCCCCCGCCCGCCCGCGACGACCTCGGCCCGAGGACCCTCCCCGCGTACTGACCCGCGGCGAGCGGTGCCTCGCAGTCAGTGGTCCCCCGTAGGATGGGCGTCATGGCCAAGACCAGTACGACGACCCAGGGGCTGCGGGCGGCGATCGAGCGCAGCGGCTACTACCCGGCCCTCGTGGCCGAGGCGGTGGAGGCCGCCGTGGGCGGCGAGCCCATCCGGTCGTACCTGGTCCACCAGGAGACGACGTTCGACCAGAACGAGGTGCGGCGGCATGTGACCGTCCTCGTCCTCACCGGCAACCGCTTCATCGTCAGCCACACCGACGAGCAGGCCGCGGACAACACCTCCCCGACGCCGTACGCCACCACCTCCACCGAGTCGGTCAAGCTCGGCCGGATCTCGTCGATCGTGGTCAGCCGCGTGGTCGCCAACCCGGAGTCGTACACGCCGGGCACGCTGCCGCGCGAGATCGTGCTCACCATCGGCTGGGGCGCCGTCTCCCGCATCGACCTGGAGCCGGCCGCCTGCGGCGACCCGAACTGCGAGGCGGACCACGGCTACACGGGCAACTCCACGGCGGACGACCTGAGCCTCAGAGTCAGCGAGGCCGGCGACGGCCCGGAGACGGTGCGCCAGGCGCTCGCCTTCGCGCAGGCCCTCTCCGAGGCGACCGCGGACCAGACGCGCTGATGGCGCAGCCCACCCGCCCCACGCCGCCGTCGCACACGTCCGCCTGGGACCCGCACCCCGAGCCGCTCCCCCTGGACTCCGCGCCCCTGCCCGAGTACGGCAGCGGCTCGCTCGCCGACCTGCTGCCCACGCTCGCCGCCGGCATGGGCGTCCCCGGCATGTCCACGGCGATCCCGGAGCTGACCCCCACCGACCGGAACTGCGTGTTCCTGATCGACGGTCTCGGCTGGGAGCAACTGCGGGCGCACCCCGACGAGGCCCCCTTCATGACGTCCCTGCTGGCCTCCTCGCGCGGCGGCACCGGACGCCCCCTCACCGCCGGATACCCGGCGACCACCGCCACGTCCCTGGCCTCCGTCGGCACCGGACTCCCGCCGGGGGCCCACGGTCTGCCCGGCTACACCGTGCGCAACCCGGACACCGGCGAGCTGATGAACCAGCTGCGCTGGCAGCCCTGGACCCCGCCCGGCGCCTGGCAGCCGTACCCCACCGTCTTCGAGCTCGCCCACCGCGCGGGCGTGTACGCCGCCCAGGTGTCCTCCCCGGCCTTCGCGAGCACCCCGCTGACCAAGGTCGCCCTCAGCGGCGGCACCTTCCACGGGCGGCTGTCCGGGGAGGAGCGCGTGGACTTCGCCGCGGAGCAACTGGCCGCCGGCGACCGGTCCCTTGTCTACACGTACTACGCCGAGGTCGACGGCTCCGGGCACCGCTACGGCGTCGACTCCGACACCTGGCGCGGCCAGCTGATGTACGTCGACCGCCTGGTCCAGCGCCTGGCCGAACAGCTCCCGCCGCGCAGCGCGCTCTACGTCACCGCCGACCACGGCATGGTCGACGTGCCGTTCGACGAGGAGCACCGCATCGACTTCGACGAGGACTGGGAACTGAAGGCCGGCGTCGCCCTGCTCGGCGGCGAGGGCCGCGCCCGGCACGTCTACGCCGTCCCCGGCGCCGCGAACGACGTGCTCACCTGCTGGCGCGAGGTGCTCGGCGAGCAGTTCTGGGTGGCGTCGAGAGACGAGGCGATCGCCGCGGGCTGGTTCGGGCCCCGGATCGACGAGCGCGTGTACGACCGCATCGGTGACGTGGTCGCCGCCGCGCGGGACGACGTCCTGCTCATCGCCTCCCAGCGGGAGCCGAACGAGTCGCAGATGGTCGGCAACCACGGGTCGATGACCCCAGCCGAACAGCTGGTCCCGCTGCTCGAAGTACGCTCCTGAGGCCCGCCCGTACGCCTTCCGTCCACCCTCCGCCCGCCCGGACCCGTCCCGACCGACCTCACCGAAAGGTGCCCCGCCCACCATGCCCGAGCTGGTGTTCTTCTCCGGAACGATGGACTGCGGGAAGTCGACGCTGGCGCTCCAGATCGAGCACAACCGCTCGGCACGCGGCCTGGTGGGCATGATCTTCACCCGCAACGACCGCGCCGGCGAGGGCAAACTCTCCTCCCGCCTCGGCCTCGTCACCGACGCGGTGGAGGTCGCCGACGGCACGGACCTGTACGCCTACCTGGTCGACCACCTCTCGCAGGGCGGGCGCGCGGACTACGTGATCGCGGACGAGGCGCAGTTCCTGGCACCGGAGCAGATCGACCAACTCGCGCGTGTGGTGGACGACCTGGAGCTCGACGTCTACGCCTTCGGCATCACGACCGATTTCCGCACCAAGCTGTTCCCCGGTTCCCAGCGCCTGGTGGAGCTGGCCGACCGGGTCGAGGTGCTCCAGGTCGAGGCCCTGTGCTGGTGCGGCGCCCGCGCCACGCACAACGCCCGCACGGTGGGCGGCGTGATGGTCGTCGAGGGCGCCCAGGTGGTCGTCGGCGACGTCACCGGCTCCGCGGACGAGATCGGCTACGAGGTGCTGTGCCGCCGCCATCACCGCCGCCGCATGACCGCGGCGACGGCCCGCGCGGCGGCGCTGTCACCGGATGTGCTGCCCGTGTCGGCCACCTGACGGCGGGGCGCGTATCAGCTCGGTTGCTGCAGCAGCGAGAAGCGCGCCCCCTCCGGGTCCGCCACGGCGGCCGTGCGGCCGTGGCTGCCGTCGCGGGGCGGCTTGAGGACCTGGCCGCCCAGATGGACGACGTGCTCCACCGCGTCGTCCAGATCGGCCACCGTGAAGTACGTCGTCCAGTGCGGCCCCCGGTCCCGGGGGACGGCGCTGCCCGCGCCGTACACGCCGGCCACCGGGCGGCCGTCCAGGTGCAGGGTGACGTAGTCGAGGTCGGCGGAGATCACCGGCTCCTCGTCGTAGCCGAACACCGTCTCGTAGAACTTCGCAACGCTCGCCGACTCGAAGGTCGTCAGCTCGTTCCACGCGGGTGTGCCGGGCACCCCGGTGACGGCCGTGCCGGTGTGCTCGGCCGCCTGCCAGATGCCGAAGACGGCGCCCGAGGGGTCCGAGCCGATCGCCAGCCGGCCGGCCGCGGAGGCGTCCAGCGGGCCGACGCCGATCGTGCCGCCGCACGAGCGGACCGTCTCGGCCGTCTGATCCACGTGGGAGGAGGCGAAGTAGGGCGTCCATGCGATGGGCAGATGCCGGTCCGGCGGCAGCAGGCCGATTCCGGCCACCTCGTGGCCGTCCAGGAGGGCGCGCACATACGGGCCGAGCTGCTGGGGGCCCGGGCGGAACTCCCAGCCGAACAGCGCCTGGTAGAACTCCTGCGTCGCGTCCAGGCCGTGCACCATCAGGCTCACCCAGCAGGGTGTGCCGGGCGCGTGCCGAGCGGGCCACTCGCCGTTGTGGCGGGCGGACCCCCGTGCGTCGGTCATCGTCACTCTCTTCTCGGCCGCCCTCGTGGTGGCCGTGCTCTTCTCGACCCTGGCGAGGGTCGCGTCGCGTCAGCGGTGCGGATCATCCCCGTGCCGATCCGGCACCGGTCGTGGCGCCGCGCCCTTTCGGGTATGCCCCGTGTGCCGGCTCCTGTCCCCGGAGGATGCCCGATGTCCGGCTCCTCGCCCTTTTCGGCGCGCTTGCGGCAGGGTGTCGATCGCTTGTACAGCATGTGGCCGATCCCGTACGCCTCGTGATCGTGCCTGCCCGGCCGAGCAGAGTAGCCGGACATGGACGAGACGGCCACCCTGTGCGCGAGGATGGTGGCCATGAACGCCATCATCTCCGCATCCGAACTCGCGAGCGAACTGGCGGGCGGGAATCCGCCGGTCCTGCTCGACGTCCGTTGGCAGCTCAGCGTGGCCAAGGCGGCCGGTGAGCCGCCGTTCGACGGCCGGGCCGCGTATCTGGCCGGGCACCTTCCGGGGGCCGTGTTCGTCGATCTGGACAGGGAGTTGGCCTCGGCGCCGGGTGAGCGCGGGCGTCATCCGCTGCCCGATCTCGGGGTGTTCGGTGCGGCGATGCGGCGGGCGGGCGTGTCGCGGGGGCGGGCCGTGGTCGTGTACGACGGGGGTCTGGGGTGGGGTGCGGCTCGGGCGTGGTGGCTGCTGCGGTGGACGGGTCACCCGGATGTGCGGGTCCTCGACGGTGGGTTGCCGTCGTGGGAGGGGGCGTTGGAGACGTCGGTGCCGCGTCCGGTCGAGGGTGATTTCGAGCCGGTTCCGGCGGCGAGTGGGTTGCTCGACGCCGACGGGGCGGGTGCGTTGGGGCGTTCGGGGGTGCTGCTGGATGCGCGGGCGGGGGAGCGGTATCGCGGTGAGGTGGAGCCGATCGACCGGGTCGGCGGGCACATTCCGGGGGCGGTCTCGGCGCCCACCACGGAGAATGTGGGGGCGGACGGCCGGTTCCGGCCTGCGGAGGAACTGGCGGCGCGCTTCAAGGAGCTGGGGGTGTCCGAGGGGACGCGGGTCGGCGTGTACTGCGGGTCGGGTGTCTCCGGTGCGCACGAGGTGCTGGCGCTGGCGGTGGCGGGGATTCCTGCGGAGTTGTACGTCGGGTCGTGGTCGGAGTGGTCGTCGGATCCGGAGCGGCCCGTTGCTGTGGGACCTGATCCGCAGTAGTGCCGGGGGTGCCGGGCACGCAGTGGGGCGGGGGCGCGGCGGCGCGGCGGAGGCCGCCGCAGTCGCGCCCCTCCGTGTGATTTCAGGGTGGAACTGCGTGGGGACCAGCTAAGCGGCGGCCTCCGCCGC
>NZ_JBFAXA010000023.1:0-124586 GCF_040689265.1 Streptomyces sp. NPDC052012 | reverse complement strand
GGGCCGGGCGCCCGCCGGGCCGGGGGCGGGGCGCCCCGTTGGTGGTTCTTCTTGCGGCGCCCCCGGCCCCCAAAAACCGAGGTCCCCCCCCCCCAGTGGCGGGGGGCACTCACCTGGGGTGAGTGCCCCCTTCTCTGTGTGCGGTTACTCCTGTTTCTTGCGGCGCGTGCCGAAGACGATCTCGTCCCAGCTCGGGACCGCGGCGCGGCGGCCGGGGCGGACGCCGTCCGCCTCGGCCTGGCGGTCGGTGGCGCCGATGAGACGGTCTCGGTGGCTGCCTACGGAGCGGGGCATCAGGACGTCCGCGTAGGCGGAGCCGGCCGAGGCCGCGGGGGCCGGGGGCTCCTCCGCCTCGGGTTCCGTGTCGGGCTCCTCGGGGGCGGACTCGGGGGGCCGTTCGGGCACCACCAGGTCGCCTCGGAAGCTCGGTACCGCCTCCAGCAGGCTGGTCAGCGAGTCCCGTTCGCTCGATGCCGTGGCCGCCGTCTCCTCCGGGGGTTCGGAGGCCTGGGCGGGCAGGCTCGGGCGCTCGCGGTCGGCGGAACGGTCCAGCGGGCGGTCGCGCGGCAGGCGGGCGATGCGCGGGACGAACGGGAAGCTGGGCTCGGGTGCGGCGAGGTCGTCGGACTCGCCGATGAGTGAGCGTGCTTCGTCGTCGACGGCCTGGACGAGTCTCCGGGGCGGGTCGTACGTCCAGCTCGCCGAGTGGGGTTCGCCTGCCACGCGGTAGACCAGCAGGACCTCCCAGGTGCCGTCGTCGCGGCGCCAGGAGTCCCACTGGACCGTGTCCTTCTCGGCGCCGCGCAGCAGCAGTCGCTCCTGGACGGCTTCGCCGAGGGGAGGACCCGAGTTCTCGCCGGGGCGGCGGACAGGGGTCTTGCGGGCGCGCTCGGCCATGAAGGCCCGCTCGGCGAGGACGGGGCCCTCGAAACGGCGTACGCGGTCCACGGGGATGCCGGCCATCTGGGCGACCTCTTCCGCGGTCGCGCCGGCACGTATACGCGCCTGGATGTCGCGGGGGCGGAGATGGCTCTCCACCTCGATCTCGATCTGGCCGAGGCGGGGACGATCGCCGCGCACGGCGGCGCGGAGCCGTTCGTCGATCGGAAGCGTGTACTCCGTGCTGTCCGCAGCCTTCAGCACCAGCCGTGTGCCGTCATTCGAGACGGCCACGACACGCAGTTCGGGCATGGGGACCTCCCGGGTGGTGCCTGCCGACGTCACGTGCGTCGCTGCTTCCGCTAGTCGAGTGTGGCCTGCCCGGGTGCAGCCTGCCACAACCTTGCCGAGTTGCCCGGCGTGTCGGGCGCGGGCCCTGGATCGCCGTTATGGCACGGTTACCTATTCGCAACGCTAAGTGACCAACTGCGTCACCCTGTGCAACTAGCCCCCTCCCGGCGCTCCTCCAAGGTCCCGAGCACCCTGTCGGGAGACCGGACCCAGGGCTCGCAACAGTACTCCATTCGGGCCACGTGCGTGGATCGGCACGCCGCCCACTTTCTGGCAAGGGGCCCTACTCGGCCGCTCGTTACCCGGCTTCGGTGATCGTTAACGTGGGGAACTTCACGTGGTCTCCGGTAACGGAAGCCTTGCTCCGGGGGCTCGTCACGCTCCCAGGACGCGGCGCAAGTGGTCGTTGCGGAAGCGGCGTTCCGGATCGAGCCGGTCGCGCAGTGCCGTGAACTCGGCGAAGCGCGGATACACGCGGGAGAGGTAATCGGCGTCCCGGGTGTGGATCTTGCCCCAGTGGGGCCGGCCCTCGTGGGCCGTGAAGATGCGCTCGGCCGCGGTGAAGTACGCCTGATAGGGGGTACCGCGGAACATGTGCACGGCGATGTACGCGCTGTCGCGGCCGGACGCCGTGGACAGGGTGATGTCGTCGGCGGGGGCTGTGCGCACCTCGACCGGGAAGCTGACGCGCAGGGGGGAGCGGTCGACCATGGCCTTCAACTCCCGCAGCGTGTCGACCAGGGCCTCGCGCGGAACGGCGTACTCCATCTCCACGAAACGCACCCGGCGCGGCGACGTGAAGACCTTGTAGGGGATGTCGGTGTACGTCCGCGCGGACAGCGCCTTGCTGGAGATCTGCGCGATGGAGGGAATCGCGGCGGGCAGCGCGCGGCCGACCCAGTTGGCCACCTGGAACACTCCGTTGGAGAGGAACTCGTCCTCGAACCAGCCCTTCAGCGGCGGCACCGGGCGCTCCGGGCCCGCGCTGCGGTTGTTGCGCTTGGTGTTGGTGCTTCCGGTGTGCGGGAACCAGTAGAACTCGAAGTGCTCGTTCTCCGCGTGGAGTTCGTCGAACTCGGCGAGCACCCGGTCGAACGGCATGGGTTCCTCGCGCGCCGTGAGCAGGAAGATCGGCTCCACGGCGAAGGTGAGGGCGGTGACGATGCCGAGGGCGCCGAGGCCGGTGCGGGCGGCGGCGAAGACGTCCGGGTTCTCCTTCGCGGAGCAGTGGAGGACCGAGCCGTCGGCGGTGACCAGTTCCAGGGCGCGGATCTGCGCGGCGATCGAGGCGGAGTCGCGGCCCGTGCCGTGGGTGCCGGTGCTGGTCGCCCCGGAGACCGTCTGCTCCATGATGTCGCCCATGTTGGTCAGCGACAGGCCCTCGCGTGCGAGGGCCACGTTGAGTCTCTTGAGCGGGGTGCCGGCCTCGACGGTGACGGTGCCGGCCGCACGGTCGATGTCACGTATGCCCGTCAGCAGTTGAGGGCGGATCAACACGCCGTCGGTGGCCGCTATGGACGTGAAGGAGTGCCCCGTGCCGACCGCCTTCACCGGCAGCCCGTCCTCGGCGGCCCGGCGGACCGCCGCGGCCAGCTCGTCGACGGAGGCGGGCGTGACCTCCCGCGCGGGACGGGCGGAGACATTGCCTCCCCAGTTACGCCACGTGCCGTTCTTCGCGCTCGCTGTGCTGCCCAACGGAGCCTCCCCGACCCGGTGCCGGCCGCTTGAGCCGGCGGTACCCGAGGAAACCGACCGCGACCGCGACGGCCCCGGACACCGCCGGAACCCCGTACCCGGCACGCGCCCCGGCCGCGTCGATCACCCAGCCGGCCACGGAGGAGCCGAGCGCGACCCCGACCGCGAGCCCCGTGCTCACCCAGGTCATGCCCTCGGTGAGCTGCGCGCGTGGTACGTGCTCTTCGATGAGGGACATCGTCGTGATCATCGTGGGAGCGATGGACAGACCCGCGACGAAGAGCGCCACGGCCAGAAACGGCAAGTTTCCGACCAGTAGGAGGGGGATCATACTCACGGCCATGGCGCACACGCCCAGCAGCCAGCGGCGTTCCGGCGGCCCCGCGAAGTGCAGCAGCCCGAACACGGCCCCCGCCACACAGGAACCCAGCGCGTAGACGGCGAGCACCACACTGGCCGCCGCCTTGTGCCCCTCCTCCTCCGCGAACGCCACGGTGACCACGTCCACCGCGCCGAAGATCGCGCCGGTCGCCACGAAGGTGGCCACCAGGACCTGCAGACCCGTCGAACGCAGGGCGCTGCCGCCGCCCTTGCGCTCCCGCGGATGCGGTTCGGGCTCGGTGGCGCGCTGCGCGGTCAGCCAGAAGACGCCCACGGCGAGGAAGCAGGCGGCGAGCAGCGGGCCGGCCTCCGGGAACCACGCCGTGGACAGCCCGATGGAGATGATCGGCCCGAAGATGAAACAGACCTCGTCGACCACGGACTCGAAGGAGTACGCGGTGTGCAGCTGCGGGGTGCCGCGGTACAGGGCGGCCCAGCGGGCCCGGATCATCGCGCCGACGCTCGGCACACAGCCGATGCCCACGCACGCCACGAACAGCACCCAGTCCGGCCAGCCGTAGTGCGCGGCGAACAGCAGCAGGGCCGCCGCGCTCAGCGAGAGCAGCGTCGCCGGGCGCAGCACCCGCCGCTGCCCGTGCTGGTCCACCAGACGGGAGACCTGCGGGCCCGCCACCGCCGCGGACAGCGCGATGGTGGCCGACAGGGCGCCGGCGAGGCCGTACCGCCCGGTGAGCTGGGAGATCATCGTCACCACGCCGATGCCCATCATGGACAGCGGCATCCGGCCGAGGAGGCCCGCGGCGGAGAAACCCTTGGTGCCGGGCGTGGCGAACAGGGCGCGATAAGGGCTGGGCACGGGGTCTCCGGGAAACGTCTCAGTAAGGTGCGACCGCAGTCGATACAGCTTACTGGTGCGGTCGGCCCCATGCACCGGGATATGCCGGCCCCGTGCACCGGGAGATACAGCCGGGGGCACCCCACCGTTTTCCGGCTGTCAGTGCCGGGTGGCAGGATCGAGACATGCCAGACGTGCTCGATGCCAGCCCCTACGACGCCCTGCTCCTGCTCTCCTTCGGCGGCCCCGAGGGCCCCGACGACGTGGTTCCGTTCCTGGAGAACGTCACGCGTGGCCGCGGCATCCCCACAGAACGCCTGAAAGAAGTCGGACAGCACTACTTCCTCTTCGGCGGGGTCAGCCCCATCAACGACCAGAACCGTGCCCTGCTGGACGCGCTGCGCAAGGACTTCGCCGAGCACGGCCTGGACCTGCCGGTCTACTGGGGCAACCGCAACTGGGCGCCGTATCTGACCGACACCCTGCGCGAGATGGTCCGCGACGGCCGCCGGCGCATCCTCGTCCTGGCCACCAGCGCCTACGCCTCGTACTCGGGCTGCCGCCAGTACCGCGAGAACCTCGCCGACGCCCTGGCCACCCTGGAGACCGAGGGCCTGGAGCTGCCGCGCATCGACAAGCTGCGGCACTACTTCAACCACCCGGGCTTCGTGGAGCCCATGATCGAGGGAGTCGTCCGGTCCCTCGCCGACCTGCCCGAGGACGTCCGGGAGGGCGCGCACATCGCCTTCACCACCCACTCGATCCCGGTCTCGGCCGCCGACACGTCCGGCCCCGTCGAGGACCACGGGGACGGCGGGGCGTACGTCAGACAGCATCTGGACGTGGCCAGGGTCATCGCCGACGCCGTCCGTGAGCGCACCGGCGTGGACCACCCCTGGCAGCTCGTCTACCAGTCCCGCTCCGGCGCCCCGCACATCCCCTGGCTGGAGCCCGACATCTGCGACCACCTCGAGGAGCGGCACGCGGCGGGGGTCCCGGCGGTCGTCATGGCCCCCATCGGCTTCGTCTCCGACCACATGGAGGTCCTCTACGACCTCGACACCGAGGCCAAGGCCAAGGCCGAGGAGCTCGGTCTGCCGGTGCGCCGCTCGGCGACCGTCGGCGCCGACCCCCGGTTCGCCGCGGCGATCCGCGAGCTGATCGCCGAGCGGGCGGCCGGCGAGCGGGGGCAGGACGTCACCCGGTGCGCCCTCGGCGCCCTCGGCGCGAGCCACGACGTCTGCCCGGTGGGCTGCTGCCCGGCCCGCGCCCCGCGCCCCGCCGCGGCGGGCGCCGACAGCCCCTACGCATGAGGAGCACCGTGACCGACCCCCTGCACGCGGAACTGCTGGGCCTGGCCCGCGAGGCGGCACACCGCGCGGGTGAGCTGCTGCGCGACGGCCGCCCCGCCGATCTCGCGGTCGCCGCGACCAAGTCCAGCCCGATCGACGTGGTCACCGAGATGGACATCGCCGCCGAGAAGCTGATCACCACGCTGATCGCCGAGCGCCGCCCGGACGACGGCTTCCTCGGCGAGGAGGGCGCCTCGACCGACGGCAGCAGCGGCGTCCGCTGGGTGATCGACCCGCTCGACGGCACGGTCAACTACCTGTACGGGCTGCCCACTTGGGCCGTCTCCATCGCCGCCGAGCGGGACGGCGAGACCGTCGTCGGGGCCGTGTCGGCGCCCATGCGCGGCGAGACGTACCACGCGGTGCGCGGCGGCGGGGCATGGGCCACGGGCGCCTGGGAGGGCGAGCGCAGGCTGACCTGCCGCCCCGCGCCGCCCCTGGACCAGGCCCTGGTCTCGACCGGTTTCAACTACGTCGCCGACGTCCGCACGCACCAGGCGGAGGTCGCGCACCGGCTGATCCCGCTGGTGCGGGACATCCGGCGCGGCGGCTCGGCCGCGGTCGATCTGTGCGACGTGGCGGCCGGGCGTCTCGACGGCTACTACGAGCGCGGCCTGCACCCCTGGGACCTCGCCGCGGGCGACCTCATCGCCCGTGAGGCGGGCGCCCTGACCGGTGGACGCCCCGGAGAGCGCCCCTCCTGGGGTCTCACGGTCGCGGCCACCCCGGGCGTCTTCGAGCCCCTCCAGACCCTCCTGGAGGACTTCGGCGCCTGGCACGACTGACCGCCACCGACCCGGGTGACACAAGCGAGCGGGCCCCGGCGCTGGATTCGCCGGGACCCGCTCGCGCAAGCTGCTTGCCGGGGTCGGTCAGACGCCGTAGGCGCTGACCTCCACACCGTGTTCGGCGGCGAGACGGCGCAGGTCGTCGAGCTCGCCCTGCTCCACCTCGACGAGGAAGTCGTCGCCCTCGTCGCGGGCGCGCGACAGATCGGACTCGGTCGCCTTTATGCGCTGCAGAAGTCCTGCGGTGAATGCGTCCATGCTGCGCCCCCTCGTCCTGGGTCGTGGGTCGATGGCACGGGGGTGTGCCGTTCGGAAGGGACGATCACGTCTGCCGTGGATGCCCAGCGCCGCTCGGCCGGGCGGCGACGGTGCCGGACACCCACGCCCGCTCTGCGGGAAGCGGATCGATACGCACCGCATGGTGGTGCGGCGCAAGCAGAGCGTGATCGCGGGATGTAAAACCCGTCCTCCCCAAGCTCCCTTCCGTGGAAACCTAACCGCGCGAGAAAATCTGCTATTCCCCTGCCGTTCGCCCGGAGGTTCCCCGGCCCCGCACCCCCTCTCACCTGCCTTACAGCCGACTTATGGAGGAAAAGGGCAGGATGGAGGTGAACACACCACCACCAGGAAGGACCAGGGACGTGCGCGTACTCGTCGTCGAGGACGAGCAACTGCTCGCCGATGCGGTGGCCACCGGACTGCGCCGGGAGGCCATGGCCGTCGACGTCGTGTACGACGGTGCGGCCGCCCTGGAGCGCATCGGCGTCAACGACTACGACGTGGTCGTCCTGGACCGCGACCTCCCGCTCGTGCACGGCGACGACGTCTGCCGCAAGATCGTCGAGCTCGGCATGCCCACCCGGGTGCTGATGCTCACGGCCTCCGGCGATGTCAGCGACCGTGTGGAGGGGCTGGAGATCGGCGCCGACGACTACCTGCCCAAGCCCTTCGCGTTCAGCGAGCTGATCGCACGCGTGCGTGCGCTCGGCCGGCGCACCAGCGTGCCCCTGCCGCCCGTCCTGGAGCGCGCCGGGATCAAGCTGGACCCCAACCGCCGCGAGGTCTTCAGGGACGGCAAGGAGGTGCAGCTCGCGCCCAAGGAGTTCGCCGTCCTGGAGGTGCTCATGCGCAGCGAGGGCGCCGTCGTCTCGGCGGAGCAGCTGCTCGAGAAGGCCTGGGACGAGAACACCGACCCGTTCACGAACGTGGTCCGGGTCACCGTGATGACCCTGCGCCGCAAGCTGGGCGAGCCGCCGGTCATCGTGACCGTGCCCGGCTCCGGTTACCGGATCTGATCCGGGATGGCCAGCACCCCCACACCGGCGTCCCCGCAGGCCCCTCCGAAGCCCACCTGGGACCCGCGCCGGCCGGTACCGCCCTTCCCGTGGCTGCGGCCCACCATCCGGATACGGCTCACGCTGCTCTACGGCGGCATGTTCCTGATCGCCGGGATCCTGCTGCTGTCGATCATCTACCTGCTCGCGGCGAACGCGCTGAACGTGGGCACCGACCTCCCCTTCCGGATCCTCTCCGGCGAGGTGTCCAGCGACATCTGCCACCTGCGCAGCAACGAGCTGCCCGCGGACGAGATGAACCGGGCGCTGAACGCCTGTGTCAACGAGCAGCGTCAGCACGCGCTGGACGATCTGCTCAGCCGCTCGCTGCTGGCCCTGCTCGGTCTCGCGATCATCGCCTTCGCCTTCGGCTACGCCATGGCCGGCCGGGTCCTGTCGCCGCTGGGCCGGATCACCCGCACCGCCCGCGCGGTGGCCGGTTCCGACCTGTCCCGGCGGATCGAGCTGGACGGCCCGGACGACGAGCTCAAGGAACTGGCCGACACCTTCGACGACATGCTGGAGCGCCTCCAGCGGGCGTTCACCGCGCAGCAGCGCTTCGTCGGCAACGCCTCGCACGAGCTGCGCACCCCGCTCGCGATCAACCGCACGCTCCTCGAGGTGCACCTCTCCGACCCGAACGCGCCGGTGGAGCTCCAGCAGCTCGGCAAGACCCTGCTGGCCACCAACGAGCGCAGCGAGCAGCTCGTGGAGGGCCTGCTGCTGCTCGCCCGCAGCGACAACCAGATCGTCGAGCGCAAGCCCGTGGACCTCGCGGAGGTGGCCTCGCAGGCCATCGATCAGGTGCACGCCGAGGCCGAGGCCAAGGGCGTGGAGATCCGCGGCAAGCGCGAGCCCGCGGTGGTCCAGGGCAACGGCGTGCTGCTGGAGCGCATCGCCCTGAACCTGGTGCAGAACGCCGTGCGGTACAACGTGCCGGAGGGCGGCTGGGTCGAGGTCGGCACCGAGGTCCAGCACGGCCAGGCGGTGCTGGTGGTGTCCAACACGGGCCCGGTGGTGCCGGCGTACGAGATCGACAACCTCTTCGAGCCGTTCCGGCGGCTGCGCACCGAGCGCACGGGCAGCGACAAGGGCGTGGGACTCGGTCTGTCGATCGCCCGGTCGGTGGCCCGGGCGCACGGCGGACACATCTACGCCCAGCCGAGGGAGGGGGGCGGACTCGTGATGCGCGTCACCCTGCCGATCTGACATCATGCCGCCGACACACGGGTGTGTTCGCTTTGCGCGGAATTTCCGCCGCGTCGACGTCGTTGGCCCCTGTGTGATCGATCACATGGGCGATTTTCCAGCCATCTACTCTCCGTGATCATGTGTCGGGCCGGAAGGTCGGGAAAGTCCCGGTTTTCAGGGGCCTTGATCACGGGAAGTACACGGTGAGACGCCTTTGAAGTGCGGCATTCGGACCGTGTACGGTCCCCATCGCCATCCAAGCCGATCACTCTTGAGGAGTCCGGTTGGGTGTCGATTGAGTAACAGACCTTGATGTGAGGCAAAATCTCCGCCTCGGGTCGGGCACAAGTCCGGCCTCTCACGCGTTACGTGCGCTGGAGACACCGCAGACACCCAGAGGGGGAGAGCGACATGGCAACCGATTACGACACTCCACGCAAGACCGACGACGACGTCGACTCGGACAGCCTCGAAGAGCTGAAGGCTCGACGAAACGACAAGTCGGCCTCCGCCGTGGACGTCGACGAGTTCGAGGCCGCCGAAGGTCTTGAACTGCCCGGAGCAGACCTCTCCAACGAGGAGCTGGCCGTCCGGGTGCTGCCGAAGCAGCAGGACGAGTTCACTTGCATGAGCTGCTTCCTGGTGCATCACCGCAGCCAGCTGGCCAGGGAGAAGAACGGCCAGCCGATCTGCCGCGACTGCGACTGAGGACGGGTCGGCCGTGACAGGCTCGACCCCTCCCCGGAAGCGCCGCTTCCTCTCGAGGGGAGCGGACAAGGGGCCGCAGGACGGCCCGCAGCACACTGCGCGTGACGACGAGCGAGGCTCAACCGAGACCGGGGCGGCCTCGCTCGAACCGGCAGCCGACCGGGGTGACCTCCCGGCGTCCGTGGAGGTCCCCGCCCCCGTGGCACGCAGGCGTGCCGCGGCGTTCCGCGACATGGCCAGACAGGGCGCCCGCAAGGGCGGCGCCCGTGCCCGTGCGGGACTGGCGTACCTCGCGGACCGGATCATCGAGATGGCCCCGCGGGTGCCCGTACGGGACCTCCAGACGCTGCGCCGGCAGTTCCCCGGGCTCGGTCCCGAGGAGATCGCCGACAAGCTCGTGGCGGGCGCGGCGAAGGCCACGGCGACGGTCGGGGCCGGAGTGGGCGCGGCGGCGATGCTGCCCGTGCCGCCCGCGATGCCGACCGAACTGGCCGCCGAGGTCACCGGCGTCGCGGCGATCGAGCTGAAGCTGATCGCCGAACTCCACGAGGTCTACGGCGTACGACCGCCCGGCTCCCTCACCCAGCGCAGCACCGTCTACCTCAACTCGTGGTCGGAGGAGCGCGGGGTCGAGGCGACCATGCCGTCGACGCTGAGCGCGGCGATGAACAGCCGCATGAAGCGCGAGCTGCGCCAGCGGATCATGAAGCGCATGGTCCGCAACCTGCCGAACCTGATGCCCTTCCTGGTGGGTGCCGCCGTCGGAGCGGCCATGAACCGCCGGGACACCCGGAAACTCGCCGGGCGCATTCGCGCCGACCTCCGCAGGATCCAGGTTCCCTGGGACGCGCTCCCCGACCTCCCCGCCCTGGAGAGGCCCGCGGACGCCCTGGAGATGAACCACCTTCCCGAGGACGCCATGAAGGAACTCGGCGGACACCGGGACCAGCAGGACCCGCGCGGCGGGCGCGGAGACCACTGACGCACGCCGGGCGCGCACCGGAGCGAGCGCTCAGTGGCCCCCGGCGCATGAGGCGCCCCCGTGGGTGAGGCTTCGGGCGAGCGTTCTGCTCCTCGGGGCGCGGGCCTCCGGCCGGAACATACGTGCCGGCTCCCTGCCCCCTGGGGCGAAGCCCTCTAGGCCGCGGCCTTCGCCGCCCGCAGGGCGTCCGCCAGTCGTTCCGGCTCGCGGGTGGACAGGAAGACGTACGGGGTCGGGTCGTCGGGGTCGGTGATCTCCACGCGCAGGGCGCGGGGGATGTAGGCGCGCAGCAGCATGAAGGAGCGCGGGTCGGCCTTGTACGTGCGCCAGGCGCGAGCCTCCTCCGCGTCGAGGATCTCCGGCTCGCCGAGCGCCGTCACCGGGATCTTCGCCTCGCCCGCGATCAGATGACCGCCCACCACCCGGATCCGCACCGAGCCGTACGAACTGGCCACGACCGCCGCCACGGCGGTCCCGCCGGCCAGTCCGCCGAGCATCGGCAGCGTGCCGAACGGCAGCAGGATCAGCGCCAGCGACACCCCCACCAGGAAGGAGATCAGCCACCAGGAGCGGGGAGCGGTCAGGCGTTCTTCGTACGGGGCGGCGGAGAGCTGCATGAAGCCAAGCTTGGCACGGTGTCCGGGCCGGGCCGACTCGCGGGTAAGGTCTGCGCCTGTGAGTGGTACTTCCCCAGCCCTTCAGCCTCCGGCCGACGCCGTGAAACCGGCCCGCCATCCCGACGCTCCCGCGCCCGGCGAGCTCCTCGGCGCGCACTACGGCCAGTGTTTCGGCTGCGGCGACGAACAGGCCCACGGCCTGCACCTCCAGGCGCGCGCCGGCGAAGGCGTCTCGATCACCGCCGAGTTCACCGTGCAGCCCGCCCACCAGGGCGCCCCCGGCCTCGCCCACGGCGGGGTGCTCGCCACCGCCCTGGACGAGACGCTCGGCTCGCTGAACTGGCTGCTGCGCACCATCGCCGTGACCGGCAGGCTGGAGACCGACTTCGTGCGCCCCGTGCCGGTCGGCACCACGCTGCACCTGGCGGCGGAGGTGACCGCGGTGTCCGGACGGAAGATCTACTCCAGCGCGACCGGGCGCATCGGCGGCCCCGACGGGCCCGTCGCCGTCCGCGCCGACGCGCTGTTCATCGAGGTCAAGGTCGACCACTTCATCGACCACGGCCGCCAGGAGGAGATCCAGGCCGCCATGAGCGACCCGGACCAGGTCCGCAGGGCCCGCGCCTTCGAGGTGAACCCATGACCCTCGACGTACTCATCCGCCGCGTCGATCCGGACGTACCGCTTCCGGCGTACGAGCATCCCGGAGACGCGGGAGCCGATCTGCGCACCACCGAGGCGTGCGAACTGGCGCCCGGCGAGCGGGCCGTGCTGCCCACCGGGGTGTCTGTGGCCCTGCCCGAGGGGTACGCGGCCTTCGTGCACCCGCGATCCGGTCTGGCCGCGCGCTGCGGCGTCGCCCTGGTGAATGCCCCGGGGACGGTTGATGCCGGGTACCGTGGAGAGATCAAGGTGATCGTGGTGAATCTCGACCCGCGCGAGGCCGTGCGGTTCGAGCGCTTCGACCGGATTGCCCAACTGGTCGTCCAGCA
Source organism: Streptomyces sp. NPDC052012 (assembly GCF_040689265.1). Classification (NCBI taxonomy): domain Bacteria; kingdom Bacillati; phylum Actinomycetota; class Actinomycetes; order Kitasatosporales; family Streptomycetaceae; genus Streptomyces; species Streptomyces sp. NPDC052012. The sequence goes on along the minus strand of NZ_JBFAXA010000023.1, from coordinate 112,520 downwards.
GGTCGAGAGGGTGCGCTTCGTGCCGGTCGCGGAGCTGCCCGAATCGGCGCGGGCCGAGGGGGGCTTCGGGTCCACCGGCGGCCATGCCGCCGTGGAGGGCGAGAGCGGCACAAACGGTCAGGCCGCCGTGGGCGGCACAGCGGGTGGGAATCGATACGCTTCGGTCGTATCCGACCGGGAAGGACAGTGACGTGTTCGGACGTCGCAAGAAGAGGGATGCCGCCGAGGACGCGGCCGGCGAGGCCGAGCAGGTCGTCGACGGTGTCGACACTGAGGCGGAGGCCGAGGCCGAGCGTCTGAGGCTGGAGCCGGCGCCGCGGCCCGACGGGCCCTGGGACAGCTCCGAGGTCAGCAACCCCGGCGAGGGCCGGGTCGACCTGGGTGGCCTGTTCGTGCCCGGTGTCGACGGCATGGAGCTGCGGGTCGAGGTCGCGGGTGACGCGATCGTCGCGGCCACCGTCGTGCTGCGCGACAGCGCGATCCAGTTGCAGGCCTTCGCGGCTCCCAAGCGGGAGGGCATCTGGGGCGAGGTCCGCGAGGAGATCGCGGCCGGCATCACCCAGCAGGGCGGCATCATCGACGAGGTCGAGGGCCCGCTGGGCTGGGAGCTTCGGGCCCAGGTCCCGGTGCAGCTGCCGGACGGCACCGGCGGCTTCCAGGTCGTGCGGTTCGTCGGCGTGGACGGCCCCCGCTGGTTCCTGCGCGGGGTGATCTCGGGGCAGGGGGCGGTGCAGCCGCAGGCCGCCGGGCTGCTCGAGCAGATCTTCCGGGACACGGTCGTCGTACGCGGCGAGGGGCCGATGGCGCCGCGCGACCCGATCGTCCTCAAGCTGCCGAACGACGCGCAGATGGTGCCCGAGGGCGTCCAGCAGGAGGAGGGCTCCCGTTTCGCGGGCGGCATGGGCCAGCTGCAGCGGGGCCCGGAGATCACCGAGGTCCGCTAGGCGCGCCTCGGCCGGACCCGTTCCGAGGGGCCGCATCCCACTGGGGATGCGGCCCCTCTTCGTATGCGTGGCGCGGCCCCTTGACGGCGCATTGGTCCGGACCTACGGTCATGTTCCGGTCAACTGTTCATGTCAACGCACGTCGTTCGCCCATATGAACGGAGACGCCATGCGTCGTCGCACCCCCCTGCTCGCGACCGCCACCACCGCCCTCCTCGCGGCCGGTGTCCTCGCGCAGCCGGCCGCGCAGCGCGCCGAAGCCACTCCCGCAGCGCCCACCGCTCCCGCCGCCTTCGTCCACCCCGGAGTCACCGTCTCCCGCGGCCAGCTCGACTTCGTCCGCACCAAGGTCGCCGCCGGCGCCCAGCCCTGGAAGACCGCCTTCGACCGGATGATGTCGAGCAAGTACGCCGACCTGAACCGCACCCCCAAGCCCCGCGCGGTCGTCGAGTGCGGCTCCTACTCCAACCCGAACCTCGGCTGCACCGACGAGCGCGAGGACGCCATCGCCGCCTACACCCAGGCCCTCGCCTGGTACCTCACCCGCGACGAGCGGTACGCGAGGAAGTCCATCCAGCTGATGGACGCCTGGTCGGCCGTGATCCGCGACCACACCAACAGCAACGCGCCCCTGCAGACCGGCTGGGCCGGCTCCTCCTGGGCCAAGGCCGCCGAGATCGTCAAGCACACCTACGGCGGCGGCTGGTCAGGCTCCGGCCGCTTCGCCGGCATGCTCCGCGACGTCTACCTGCCCGAGATCATCAACGGCTCCCACTCCAACGGGAACTGGGAGCTGACGATGATGGAGGCCGCCGTCGGCATCTCCGTCCTCCTGGAGGACCGCGCCTCCTACGACAAGGCCATGGCGAAGTTCCGCACCCGCACCGCCGCCTACGTCTACCTGGAGTCCGACGGGGCCCTGCCGAGGACCGTGCCAGGTCAGAACCTCGACACCCGGGACAAGATCGTCAAGTACTGGCAGGGGCAGTCCACCTTCGTCACCGGACTCACCCAGGAGACCTGCCGCGACCTGACGCACACCGGATACGGCCTCTCCTCCATCTCGCACATCGCCGAGACCAGCCGCATCCAGGGCCAGGACCTGTACGGCACCGACGTCGGCGAACGGCTGCGGCACGCCCTCGGCTTCCAGGCGAAGTACGAGCAGGGCACCGCCGTCCCGAGCTGGCTCTGCAAGGGCTCCCTGCACCTCGGGCTCGGCCCGGTCACCGAGGTCGGCTACAACGCCCTGCACAACCGGCTCGGCCACGCCATGACCCACACCCGGGCGCTGACCGAGCGCACCCGCCCGTCCGGCACCAACAACCTCTTCGTCGCCTGGGAGACCCTCACCCACGGGGACAATCCCGCCTGACCGTTGATCGACCGGGGGTCGGACGGCGATACTGACGCCCGGTCACGGGGGACAGGGGAGACGGGGGAGGGGACGGACACCATGCCGCACGTCGCGACGGAGACCATGGTGCGCGTCGAGGACGTGCACAAGTCGTACGGCACCGGAGCGGCCGCGGTGCACGCGCTGCGCGGTGTCTCCTTCGAGGTCCCACGGGGTGAACTGGTCGCCCTCAAGGGACGCTCGGGATCCGGCAAGACCACCTTGCTCAACATCGTCGGCGGCCTCGACACCCCCGACCGGGGCAGGGTCGCCGTGGACGGCCTGGACATCGCCGGCCTCGACGAGGACGGGCTGCTCGCCCTGCGCCGGGACCGGATCGGCTTCGTCTTCCAGTCCTTCGGGCTCATCCCGATCCTGACCGCCGCCGAGAACGTCGGCGTCCCGATGCGGCTGCGCCGGGCCGACCCCCGCGAGCGCGAGGAACGCGTCGAACTGCTGCTGTCCCTGGTCGGCCTCGCCGACCACGCGGCCCAGCGGCCGGGCGAGCTGTCCGGCGGCCAGCAGCAGCGGGTCGCCATCGCGCGCGCCCTCGCCAACAACCCCTCCCTCCTCATCGCCGACGAGCCGACCGGCCAGCTGGACGCCGAGACCGGCCACGCGGTGATGGAACTGCTGCGCGCGGTCGTCCACAGCGAACAGGTCACCGCCCTGGTCGCCACCCACGACCCCACCCTGCTGGACCTGGCCGACCGGGTCCTGGAACTCCGCGACGGGGAGATCGCCGAACACTGAGGGCGCTGCCCGCGGGCACCGGCCGTTCCCCCGAGGAGCCCGCGTCGCCGTCGCGTCAGAATCGCGTCAAAGTGCGGGGCCGCACCCCGTTCGGCGGGCTCCGGGCCGGATCCCGGGTCGTAGGGTCGACTGCGCTCAGGCAGTGGGACCGGAAGACAATGAGGCCATGGGACGGGGCAGACTCCGCATTCATCTCGGTGCGGCACCGGGCGTCGGGAAGACGTACGCGATGCTGTCCGAGGCGCACCGCCGCGTCGAGCGGGGGACCGACTGCGTCGTGGGCTTCGTCGAGCACCACGACCGGCCGCGGACCGCGGCGTTGCTTCAAGGGCTGGAGCAGATACCGCGCAAGGAGCTGACGCACCGCGGCACCGTCTTCACCGAGATGGACGTCGACGCGGTGCTGGCCCGCCGCCCGCAGGTCGCCCTCGTCGACGAACTCGCCCACACCAACGTCCCCGGCTCCCGCAACGCCAAGCGCTGGCAGGACGTCGAGGAGCTGCTGGCCGCCGGGATCGACGTGCTGTCGACCGTCAACATCCAGCACCTGGAGTCGCTCGGCGACATCGTGGAGTCGATCACGGGCGTACGGCAGCGCGAGACCGTGCCCGACGAGGTGGTGCGGCGGGCCGACCAGATCGAGCTGGTCGACATGACCCCGGAGGCCCTGCGGCGCCGCATGGCGCACGGCAACATCTACCAGCCGGACAAGGTCGACGCGGCCCTGTCGAACTACTTCCGCCCCGGCAACCTCACCGCCCTCAGGGAACTGGCGCTGCTGTGGGTGGCCGACCGGGTCGACGTCCACCTCCAGCGGTACCGCAGCGAGCACCGGGTCTCCGCGATATGGGGCTCCCGGGAACGGATCGTCGTCGGCCTGACCGGCGGGCCGGAGGGGCGGACCCTCATACGGCGCGCGGCGCGGCTCGCCGAGAAGGGCGCCGGCGGCGAGGTGCTCGCCGTGTACATAGCCCGCAGCGACGGGCTGACCTCCGCCTCGCCCAAGGAGCTGGCCGAGCAGCGCACCCTCGTGGAGGACCTGGGCGGCACCTTCCACCACGTCGTGGGCGACGACATACCGGCCGCCCTCCTCGCCTTCGCCCGCGGCGCCAACGCCACCCAGATCGTGCTCGGCTCCTCCCGGCGCAAGACCTGGCAGTACGTCTTCGGGCCCGGCGTCGGCGCGACCGTGGCCCGCGAGTCCGGCCCCGACCTGGACGTGCACATCGTCACCCACGAGGAGGCGGCCAAGGGGCGCGGCCTCCCGGGGGCCAGGGGCGCCCGGCTCGGCCGGTCGCGGATGGTGGCGGGCTGGGCGGTGGGCGTGGCCGGTCCGGCGGTGCTGGCCCTGCTGCTCAGCGCGGTCGATCCGGGCCTCGCCAACGACATGCTGCTGTTCCTCGCGCTGACGGTCGCCGCCGCCCTGATCGGCGGCCTGTGGCCCGCCCTCGCCTCCGCGCTGGTCGGCTCGCTGCTGCTGAACTACTTCTACACCCCGCCCCTGCACCGCTGGACCATCGCCGACCCCAAGAACATCGTCGCCCTCGTCGTCTTCGTCGCCGTCGGCGCGGCGGTGGCCTCCGTCGTCGACCTCGCGGCCCGGCGCACCCACCAGGCGGCCCGGCTGCGCGCCGAGTCGGAGATCCTGTCCTTCCTCGCCGGGAACGTGCTGCGCGGCGAGACCGGTCTGGAGGACCTGCTGGAGCGGGTCCGGGAGACCTTCGGCATGGAGTCGGCGTCCCTGCTGGAGCGCACCGGCGAGGCCGAGCCCTGGACGTGCGCCGGGCATGTGGGCCGGGGAGAGCCGGTGCGGCGGCCCGAGGACGCCGACGTGGACGTCCCCGTCGGCGACCACATGGCGCTCGCGCTGACCGGCCGGGTGCCGCCCGCCGAGGACCGCCGGGTGCTGGCCGCGTTCGCCGCGCAGGCCGCCGTCGTCCTGGACCGCCGCCGGCTGCGCGAGGAGGCCGACAGGGCCCGCGCCCTCGCCGAGGGCAACCGCATCCGCACCGCGCTGCTGGCCGCCGTGAGCCACGATCTGCGCACCCCCCTGGCCGGCATCAAGGCGGCCGTCTCCTCCCTGCGCTCCGAGGACGTCGACTGGTCACCGGAGGACACGGCCGAACTGCTCGAGGGCATCGAGGACGGCGCCGACCGGCTGGACCACCTGGTGGGCAACCTCCTCGACATGTCCCGGCTGCACACCGGCACGGTCACCCCGCTGATCCGCGAGATCGACCTGGACGAGGTGGTGCCGATGGCGCTCGGCGGGGTGCCCGAGGGCAGCGTCGTCCTCGACGTCCCCGAGACCCTGCCCATGGTGGCCGTCGACCCCGGGCTGCTGGAGCGGGCGCTGGCCAACGTGGTCGAGAACGCCGTCAAGTACAGCCCGCCCGGCACCCCGGTCCTGGTCGCCGCCAGCGCCCTCGCCGACCGGGTGGAGCTGCGGGTGGTCGACCGCGGACCGGGCGTCCCCGACGAGGCGAAGGACCGCATCTTCGAGCCCTTCCAGCGGCACGGCGACGCCCCGCGCGGCGCCGGCGTCGGCCTCGGCCTCGCGGTGGCCCGCGGCTTCGCCGAGGCCATGGGCGGCACCCTGACCGCCGACGACACCCCCGGCGGCGGCCTCACCATGACCCTCACCCTCCGCGCGGCGGCAGCGCTGCGCCCGCAGCCCCCGTCCACCGCAGAACCCTCAGCAGCAGCGTCCGCGGAACCCTCCGCGGAATCCGAAAGGCAGCCCTCATGACCCGTGTGCTGGTGGTCGACGACGAGCCGGCGATCGTGCGCGCCCTCGTGATCAACCTCAAGGCACGCTCCTACGAGGTCGACGCCGCCCACGACGGTGCCGGCGCCCTGAAGCTGGCCGCCGCCCGCCACCCCGACGTGGTCGTCCTCGACCTCGGCCTGCCCGACATGGACGGCGTCGAGGTGATCCGCGGCCTGCGCGGCTGGACCCGGGTGCCGATCCTGGTGCTGTCCGCCCGGCACGCCTCCGACGAGAAGGTGCAGGCCCTGGACGCGGGCGCCGACGACTACGTCACCAAGCCGTTCGGCATGGACGAACTCCTCGCCCGGCTGCGGGCCGCCGTGCGCCGCGCCGAGCCGGCCGGCGGCGAGGACGACGTGATCGTGGAGACCGGCGGCTTCACCGTCGACCTGGCCGCGAAGAAGGTCAACCGCGACGGCAAGGACGTACGGCTGACGCCCACCGAGTGGCACCTGCTGGAGGTGCTGGTGCGCAACACGGGACGCCTGGTGGCACAGAAGCAGCTGCTGCAGGAGGTGTGGGGGCCGTCGTACGGGACGGAGACCAACTATCTGCGTGTGTACATGGCGCAGTTGCGGCGGAAGCTGGAGGCTGATCCGTCACATCCCCGGCACTTCATCACCGAGCCGGGGATGGGGTACCGCTTCGAGAAGTGAAGGTCAGGGCGGTGCCGGCTGCGGTGGCCGGGACAAGGCGGTTCGGGGTGGGCGGCCAGGGGGTACGTAACCGTCAGTGGCCCCCGGTACGCTTCAGACATGAGTGCTGTTCCTCGTTCCGAGAAGCCGGCAGGCCGGTTCCGGCGCATGCTCGACCGGCTCTCCTCGTCGCAGGAGGACCTGGAGTCCGAGGAGCTGCGTGAGGATGCCGAGACCGCCGGCTGTACGCGGATAGGCGACTGCCAGGACCGGCAGATCGTGACGGTTACTGGTACCTTGCGCACGGTCACGCTGCGACCGCGCGCGGGAGTCCCGGCCCTGGAGGCCGAGCTGTTCGACGGCTCCGCCGCGCTCGACGTGGTGTGGCTCGGCCGGCGCTCCATCATGGGGATCGAACCGGGGCGCAAGCTGATCGCATCGGGCCGGATCTCGATGAGCCGGGGCCGCCGGGTGCTGTTCAATCCGAAATACGAACTGAGACCCCTCGGACGGGAGTAGCCGGTGACGTCGCTCGACAAGCCGACAACCGAAGACACATCCGCGGACGACGCCCGGGCGGTGACCGAGGCCGCCCTGTTCGAGGCGTTCGGCGGAGTGCGGGGCATGGTCGAGACGGTGCTGCCCGGGCTCCTCTTCGTCAGCATCTACACGGTCAACAAGGACCTGCACATGTCGGCGATCGCGGCGTTGGCCGTGTCGCTGGTGCTGGTCGTGGTCCGGCTGGTGATGAAGGACACCGCCAAGCACGCCTTCAGCGGTGTCTTCGGGGTCGCCTTCGGTGTGGTCTTCGCGATGATGACCGGCAACGCGAAGGACTTCTATCTCCCCGGCATGCTCTACACGCTGGGTCTGGCGCTGGCGTACATCATCACGGCGATGGCGGGGGTTCCGCTGATCGGCCTGATGCTCGGGCCGATCTTCAAGGAGAACCTCTCCTGGCGCACGCGCAACCCGGGGCGGAAGAAGGCGTACACCAAGGCCAGTTGGGCGTGGGGACTGATCCTGCTCGGCAAGAGCGCGATTCTCTTCCCGCTGTACTGGTGGGCGGACACGACTCAGCTGGGCTGGGTCCTCGTCACGCTGAAGATTCCGCCGTTCCTGCTCGCGGTGTATCTGACCTGGGTGTTCCTGGCGAAGGCGCCGCCGCCGATCGATGTCTTCGCCGAGATGGAGGCGAAGGAGAAGGAACAGGAGCAGCAGAAGGCGGAAGCCGCCGAGAAGTGACTGCGCCGAGAAGTGACCGCGAGGGGGCCCTGAAGGTTCAGGGCCCCCTCGTCGTCCGTCGCTCAGCGCCCCATGTCGTCCCGGCGCACCGACAGCAGGTCCTCCAGCTGTTCCTCCCTCGCCTGCGCCGCCACGAAGAGCAGCTCGTCGCCGGCCTCCAGGGAGTCCTCCCGCGTCGGGGTCAGCACGCGCGTGCCGCGGATGATGGTGACCAGGGACGTGTCCTGAGGCCACTGGACGTCGCCGACCTGGGTGCCGGCCAGGGCCGACTCCTCCGGCAGGGTCAGCTCCACCAGGTTGGCGTCACCGTGGCTGAAGCGCAGCAGGCGGACCAGGTCGCCGACGCTGACCGCCTCCTCCACCAGGGCCGACATCAGCCGCGGTGTGGAGACGGCGACGTCCACACCCCAGGCCTCGTTGAACAGCCACTCGTTCTTCGGGTTGTTCACCCGGGCGACGACGCGCGGCACGCCGTACTCCGTCTTCGCCAGCAGGGAGACGACCAGGTTGACCTTGTCGTCGCCGGTCGCGGCGATCACGACGTTGCAGCGCTGGAGCGCCGCCTCGTCCAGGGACGTGATCTCACAGGCGTCGGCGAGCAGCCACTCCGCCTGCGGGACGCGCTCGACCGAGATCGCGGTCGGCGCCTTGTCGATCAGCAGGACCTCGTGGCCGTTCTCCAGCAGCTCGCCCGCGATCGAGCGGCCGACGGCACCGGCTCCGGCAATGGCGACCCTCATCAGTGACCGCCCCCTTCTTCGGGTCCCTTGGCGAACGCGGCCTCGACCCGGTCGATCTCATCGGTGCGCATCATCACGTGCACCAGGTCGCCCTCCTGCAGCACCGTCTGCGAGCTGGGCAGGATCGCCTCGCCGAGCCGGGTCAGGAAGGCCACGCGGACACCCGTCTCGTCCTGCAGCTTGCTGATCTTGTGACCCACCCAGGCCGGGGCGGTGTGCACCTCGGCGAGCTGCACGCCTCCGGTGGGGTCGCGCCACAGCGGCTCGGCGCCCGACGGCAGCAGCCGGCGCAGCATCTGGTCGGCCGTCCACCGCACCGTGGCGACGGTGGGGATGCCGAGGCGCTGGTAGACCTCGGCGCGACGGGGGTCGTAGATGCGGGCGGCGACGTTCTCGATGCCGAACATCTCGCGGGCCACCCGGGCGGCGATGATGTTGGAGTTGTCCCCGCTGGAGACGGCCGCGAAGGCGCCGGCCTCCTCGATGCCCGCCTCGCGCAGGGTGTCCTGGTCGAAACCGACCCCGGTGACCCGGCGGCCGCCGAAGGAGGAGCCCAGGCGGCGGAAGGCGGTCGGGTCCTGGTCGATCACGGCGACCGTGTGCCCCTGTTCCTCCAGGGTCTGGGCGAGAGCGGAACCCACTCTTCCGCAGCCCATGATGACAATATGCATCGCGTCACACCGCGCTTCCTGCAGGCCCGTCGACCTTCATGACTCTCGTGCTCATGGCTCTCTTTCGGCTCGCCAGGCTTGGTCTTCCCACACATCGCGGCCTGGTGCGGGCCGCCAGGCAACATCATGCCGGGGGATCGCGGTGCTGATGCCCTCCGGGGCCCGACCGCCGTGTTCACCTGCCCGAGTCCAACGTATCCGCACCGTCCGTGCACCGCCGGGGGTCCTGCCCGCGGGGCCAGAAAACCTGAGAAAGCCACACAGAACCAGAAAAGAGGCACCGCTGATGACCGCCGAGATCGACGTGCTCGTCCTGGGAGGCGCCGGTGTGGACACGATCGTGCACGTGCCCGAGCTGCCCGTGCCGTTCGCCGACAGCCACATGATCCGGCCCGGCATCGTGACCCGCGCCGGGCAGAGCGGGGACTTCGTCGCCCTGGCCGCCCACGCCCTCGGCCTGCGCACCCACCACATCGACCTGATCGGCGACGACCACGAGGGCGACCTCGTACGCGCCCTGCACCACGACCACGGCATCGCGCTGACCGCCGTACCCCAGCCGTGCGGCACCAAGCGCGCCGTCAACCTCGTCGCCCCCGACGGCCGCCGGCTCTCCCTCTACGACGCGACCCGCTGGGCGGACACCGACCGGCTGCCCGAGGAGACGGTGCGCGAGCTGGCCGCCGTCAGCCGGCACGCCCACGTCGTCATCACCCAGCCGTGCGCCGGCGCCCTGCCGGTCCTGCGGGCCTCCGGCGCGACGATCTCGACCGACCTGCACGACTGGGACGGCGCCAACCCCTACCACGAGCCCTTCGCCCTCGCCGCGGACCTGGTCTTCCTCTCCTCCGCCGCACTCGCCGACCCCGAGCCCGTCATGCGCGCGATCACCGAGCGGGGCCGGGCCCGGGCGGTCGTCGCCACGGCCGGGGCCGAGGGCGCGTATCTGCTGGCCGACGGCGAGCTGAGCCACGTACCCGCCGCGAAGCCCCCGGCGCCGGTGGTGGACTCCAACGGCGCGGGCGACGCCTTCGCGGCGGCGTTCCTGTACGGGTGGCTGCGCGGTGAGCCCGCCGACCGCTGCGCCCGCTACGGCGCGGTGGCCGGGGCGTACGCCTGCACGGTGCCGTCGACCGAGGTCAGCAGCATCGGGCGCGCGGAACTGGACGCACGTGTGGCCGACTTGGAACCCCCTCTGCCGGTCAGCGGCGCGTGATGCTGCGCACGCTCACCAGGGTGAGGATTCCGAGGCCGAGGAGGGCGACCGCGGCGCCGATCAGTTCTGCGGCCTGGTGCATGGAACCTCCACGGAGCGGCAACGGCCCGGAAACGGACGGGCCGGCGGGCGGGGCTAAGTCATATAGGCATGGAATCGCCCCGACCTGCGGAATCCGTAGCCCCGTCGGGGCGTGATTTCACCCGGAGAGCAGAGGCGACGCGGATCTGGGGTGGCGGGTGGGCGACCCCCCGTTCGAACGCTTACGATCCTCTGTTGTGTCCAAACTGACCGACGTGCCCAAACGGATTCTGATCGGGCGCGCACTGCGCAGTGACCGGCTGGGGGAGACCCTCCTGCCGAAACGTGTCGCACTGCCCGTCTTCGCATCCGACCCGCTGTCCTCCGTGGCGTACGCGCCCGGTGAGGTGCTGCTGGTCCTGTCCATCGCGGGCCTGTCGGCCTACCACTTCAGCCCCTGGATCGCCGCGGCGGTCGTCGTGCTGATGTTCACGGTGGTCGCCTCCTATCGGCAGAACGTCCACGCCTACCCGAGCGGCGGCGGCGACTACGAGGTGGCCAACACCAACCTCGGCCCCAAGGCCGGACTGACCGTCGCGAGCGCCCTGCTCGTCGACTACGTCCTGACGGTCGCCGTGTCGATCTCCTCCGGCATCGAGAACCTGGGCTCGGCCGTCCCGTTCGTCGTCGAGAACAAGGTGGCCTGCGCGATCGGTGTGATCGTGCTGCTGACGCTGATGAACCTGCGCGGCGTCAAGGAGTCCGGCACCCTCTTCGCGATCCCGACGTACGTCTTCGTCGCGGGCGTCTTCCTCATGATCGCGTGGGGTGCCTTCCGCGGGGTGATCCTCGGCGACGAGATGCGCGCCCCGACCGCGGACTACGAGATCAAACCGGAACACCCCGGCCTCGCGGGCTTCGCCCTGGTCTTCCTGCTGCTGCGCGCCTTCTCCTCCGGCTGCGCCGCCCTCACCGGCGTGGAGGCCATCTCCAACGGCGTCCCGGCCTTCCGCAAGCCCAAGTCGAGGAACGCGGCGACCACACTCGCGCTGATGGGCCTGCTCGCCGTCACCATGTTCTGCGGCATCATCGGGCTGGCCGCCGCGACCAACGTCCGCATGGCCGAGAACCCCGCCAAGGACCTGCTGCACGACGGCACCCCGCTCGGCGCCGACTACGTCCAGGACCCGGTGATCTCCCAGGTCGCCGAGGCCGTCTTCGGCCACGGCAGCATCCTGTTCATGATCCTGGCCGCGGCCACCGCGCTGGTGCTGTTCCTCGCCGCGAACACCGCCTACAACGGCTTCCCGCTGCTCGGCTCGATCCTCGCCCAGGACCGCTACCTGCCGCGCCAGCTGCACACCCGCGGCGACCGCCTCGCCTTCTCCAACGGCATCGTGTTGCTCGCCGGCGCCGCCGGACTGCTGGTGTGGATCTACGGCGCCGACTCCACGCGGCTGATCCAGCTCTACATCGTCGGCGTGTTCGTGTCCTTCACGCTCAGCCAGACCGGCATGGTCCGGCACTGGAACCGCCTGCTGGCCACCGAGGAGGACAAGGCCAAGCGCCGGCACATGATCCGCTCCCGGGCCATCAACACCTTCGGCGCCTTCTTCACCGGCCTGGTGCTGGTCGTCGTCCTCGTCACCAAGTTCACCCACGGCGCGTGGGTCGCCCTGCTCGGCATGTGCATCTTCTACGCGACGATGACGGCCATCCGCCGCCACTACGACCGCGTCTCCGAGGAGATCGCGGCCCCCGAGACCCCCAGCGACGACATGGTGCGCCCCTCCCGCGTCCACTCGGTCGTCCTGATCTCCAAGATCCACCGGCCCACGCTGCGCGCCCTCGCCTACGCCAAGCTGATGCGCTCGGACTCCCTCGAGGCGCTCAGCGTCAACGTCGACCCGGCCGAGACCAAGGCGCTGCGCGACGAATGGGAGCGGCGCGGCATCGACGTACCGCTGAAGGTGCTGGACTCCCCGTACCGGGAGATCACCCGGCCGATCATCGAGTACGTCAAGTCCCTGCGCAAGGAGTCGCCGCGGGACGTGGTGTCCGTGATCATCCCCGAGTACGTGGTCGGCCACTGGTACGAGCATCTGCTGCACAACCAGAGCGCGCTCAGGCTCAAGGGCCGGCTGCTGTTCACGCCCGGGGTGATGGTCACCTCGGTGCCGTACCAGCTGCAGTCCTCCGAGGCGGCGAAGCGGCGGGCCCGCAAGCGGCAGGAGTGGACGGCACCGGGGTCGGTGCGCCGCGGTCCGGCGGAGCGGGCGAAGGAGAACTCGACGACCACGTAGACTGGTGGGCTGTTGTCGCGGGCCGTCCGGCCCGCCCACCCCCTCTCGATGTTGTGGAGTCACCCCGCCATGCAGGCAGAACCGGCAGAACCGAGGAAATCGCTGGTGGGGGAGGAGTACGAGGTCGAGGTCGGCCCCGTCGCCCACGGCGGCCACTGCGTCGCCCGTACGCCGGACGGTCAGGTGCTGTTCGTCCGGCACGCGCTGCCCGGTGAACGCGTCGTGGCGCGTGTGACGGAGGGCGAGGAGGGAGCCCGGTTCCTGCGCGCGGACGCGGTGACGGTGCTGGACGCCTCCAAGGACCGCATCGACGCGCCCTGCCCCTACGCCGGCCCCGGCCGCTGCGGCGGCTGCGACTGGCAGCACGCCAAGCCGGGCGCGCAGCGGCGCCTGAAGGGCGAGGTCGTCGCCGAGCAGCTGAAGCGGCTGGCCGGGCTGACGCCCGAGGAGGCCGGCTGGGACGGCACGGTGGTGCCCGCCGAGGGCGACAAGGTGCCCGCGGGCGAGGTCCCGTCCTGGCGGACGCGCGTGCAGTACGCGGTGACCGCCGACGGCCGCGCCGGACTGCGCCGGCACCGCTCGCACGAGGTCGAGCCGATCGACCACTGCATGATCGCCGCGGAGGGCGTCAGCGAGCTGGGCATCGAGAAGCGCGACTGGACCGGCATGGACTCCGTCGAGGCGATCGCGGCGACGGGCTCGCAGGACCGCCAGGTGGTGCTGACGCCGAAGCCGGGCGCGCGCCTTCCACTGGTCGAACTGGACCGCCCGGTGTCGGTGATGCGGGTGGACGAGCGCACCGGCGGTGTCCACCGCGTCCACGGCCGCCCCTTCGTCCGCGAACGCGCCGACGGCCGTACGTACCGGGTCGGCGGCGGTGGCTTCTGGCAGGTCCACCCGAAGGCGGCGGACACCCTGGTCACCGCGGTCATGCAGGGCCTGCTGCCGCGCAAGGGCGACATGGCCCTCGACCTGTACTGCGGTGTCGGCCTGTTCGCGGGCGCGCTGGCCGACCGGGTCGGCGAGGCGGGCGCGGTCCTCGGCATCGAGTCCGGCAAGCGTGCGGTGGAGGACGCCCGGCACAACCTCGCGGACTTCCCGCGGGTCCGCATCGAACAGGGCAAGGTCGAGTCGGTCCTGCCGCGCACGGGCATCACGGAGGTCGACCTGATCGTCCTGGACCCGCCGCGCGCCGGCGCGGGCCGCAGGACGGTGTCCCACCTGTCGTCCCTGGGCGCCCGGAGGATCGCCTACGTGGCCTGCGATCCGGCGGCACTGGCACGGGACCTGGGGTACTTCCGGGACGGGGGGTACCGGGTGCGGACGCTGCGGGTGTTCGATCTGTTTCCGATGACGCATCACGTGGAGTGCGTGGCGATTCTGGAGCCCGCCGAGAAGGGCGTTTGACCTGCGGCTTCGTGCTGACCCGCCCGGCACCCTGAACTCGGGGCGCCGGGCACGCGGCGCCGATGGCTGTCAGGGGCGGGTGGCCGGGATCTCCGGGACCGGATCACGGTGGTGGGCGTACCCGACGAGGTGGCCGAGCCCTCGCGTGCGCGGCGACGGTCGCGGCGGTGATCTCGTCGAGCGGGGCGCTCACCGCGGGAACGCCGGTGTCCCGCAGGCCCGTGGGGCTGCGGGACGGGGTGGCCGCCGGCGCCGGGCGGCCACCTGTGGCCCGGTCCTGCGCGCCGGATCAGCGGCGTGCACGGGCGCGGGCCTCGCGCGGCGGGCGGATGAACTGCAAGGCCAGCGTCGCGGACGGCTCGGCGATACCGGGACCGCCGGCGGCGGCCCAGTTCAGCAGTTCATCGGTGCAGTCGTCGTCCAGGGCGAAGCCGATCCACACCGCTCGCCCTCCCGCGCGGCGTCCGGCGGTGGAGGGCTGGACGACGATCACGTTGGCCTGGTCGCACGGGCCGAGGCAGTCGGTCGTACGCACGGCGAACCGGCCGCGGGAGTCGACGGCGCCGGCGCGCAGCCGGTCCAGTTGCCAGGCGTGGTCGGTGCCGGGGTGCTTGCGCGGGTCGCCGCAGCAGCAGCCTCGGCACACGACCAGCGTGCAGGGCCGGTCCGTCGCATTGGTCATGCGGGCTCCTGGTGGCGTTGTTCCTCGGGAGCGAGTAGGCCCGCCCGCAGGTCGTGTTCGGCGGGGCGGCAGCCGGCGCAGATGCCGCTGAGTTCGACGGTGTGTCGAACGGCTGCGAATCCGGTGTCCGCGGCGACGTCGTCGGCCCACTCCTCGACGACCGCGGAGTCCACCGGGCGGCTGTGCCCGCAGGCGCGGCAGATGAGGTAGTGCTGGTGCCCGTGGTCCGGCCGTCGCCGGTACAGCCGTTCACCGGAGTCGTCGCGCACGACGTCGACACCACCGGCGGCTGCGAGGCCACGGAGTGTCCGGTAGACCGTGGTCAGCCCGATCCGGGTTCCGCTCTCGGTCAGCCGCGCGTGCAACTCCTGCGCCGACACGAAGTCCTGGCAGTCCGCCAGTTCCTCGAGGACCGCGGCCCGCTGCCGGGTGATCCGGCTGGTCACGTCAGGTCACCTCCAGGACGTCGCCGAGCGGCACGACCGTGAGGTTAGATGAAAATGAAAGCCATGTCCATGTGTTGCTTCGGGCTACGTGGCGCGGAAGTGTCCCGGTTCCACCTCGATGACCCGGCCTTCTCTCAGGAGCCGGTCCAGGTGCTGGGTCGCCGTCCGGCGTTCCACCGGTCCGACGTGCGGGCCCTCGACATGGGGGCGGTAGACCAGCCGGTGTGCGGCGATATCCTCGACCGTCCGCGGCTCGCCGAGGAAGTCCAGGAGCGCCGCCTCCCGCCGCTCCACCACTGCGGCGAAGGCGGCGAGCCGGCGCCTGAACTCCGCGGCGCCTTCGACCACGCCCTTCTGATGGGACGTGCCGTACCAGCGCGCGTCGATCTCCTGGCAGCGGCGCATCGACGCCTCGAAGTCCTCGAGATCGCTGCCCAGGTCGCCGTAGTACGGCCCGAAGGACGTCAGATCGATGTCCGCGACGAAGAAGAAGCCGTCCGGCTCGATCAGGAAGCCGCTGTGCCCTGCCGTGTGGCCGGGGAGGTGGACGGCCGTGACGGTGCGGCCGCCGAGGTCGAACACGGCGTTGTCGTCGAAGGCCGTCGCATCGGGACGGCCCTGGACGTGGAACTGGTCCCGCATGGTCCTGTCGACCGCTTCGGCCGCGTCGGGCGGCAGGCCGAGCCCGGCGACCAGGGCCTCACGGGAGCGGAGGGCGTCGAGGTCGCCCTCATGGATGTGGACCGGCACCTCGTAGCTGCCGAGACCGGCGATGTGGTCCTCGTGCGCGTGGCTGACCAGGACCAGATCCGCGGGTGGCGCCCCGTCGACGAGCGACAGCGACGGATCGACGACCAGCGATGCCGTCGCACCCCGCACCAACAAGGAGTTGCCGTACGGATAGGCGCCCTGCCGCGCGCCGACCAGCACGCTGACCTCACCGTATTTCACCGTGCTGTATTCCGTGCTGGGCATGCCCCTGCTTCCCGTCGGCGGCGTGGCTCTCGTTCACCTTGCTGGTCCTGCTCATCATGCCCGCCTGTGGTTCAGGCGTCGTAAGAGGTTCGTCAAGGACGTGGGTGGCGCCGTAAGGGAGCCGTCAACGACCGGTCCGATCCGGTCACGGAGGCGCTTTCCTCTAGTCGTCCGTTTCAACCGAACCTCACTCCAGGAGTTCGCGATGGCCGATCTGGCCTTCGTCCTCACCGTGCTCGCGGGTTTCGCGCTGGTGGCTCTCGTCGCCAAGGGGGTGACGAAGCTGTGACCGCCGAGAACGTCGTCGGCCTGATCGTGGCCGTCGCCCTGCTGGGCTATCTCGTCCTCGCCCTGATCTACCCGGAGAGGTTCTGAGCCACGACATGGGTCCCGTCCTCGCCGGCGTGCTCCAGCTGCTCGCGCTCACGGCCGCGCTGGCTCTCGCCCACAAACCCCTCGGCACGTACATGGCCAGGGTCTACTCCTCCGACCGGCACTGGCGCGTCGAGAAGTGGATCTACAAGGTCATCGGTGCCGACCCCGGCACCGAGATGCGCTGGCCCGCGTATCTGCGCGGCGTGCTCGCCTTCTCCGTGACCGGTGTGCTCTTCCTCTACGCCCTCCAGCGGCTCCAGGGTGTCCTGCCGGGCTCCCTGGACTTCGCCTCGATCGACCCGGACCAGGCGTTCAACACCGCCGTCTCCTTCGTCACCAACACCAACTGGCAGTCCTACTACGGCGAACAGGCCATGGGCCACGTCGTCCAGACCGCCGGTCTCGCCGTGCAGAACTTCGTCTCCGCGGCCGTCGGCATGGCCGTCGCCGTGGCGCTCGTGCGCGGGTTCGCCCGGTCCCGCACCGGTGAGCTGGGCAACTTCTGGGCCGACCTGGTGCGGGGCACGGTCCGGATCCTGGTGCCGCTCGCCGCCGCCGGCGCCGTCGTGCTGGTGGCGTGCGGGGTGATCCAGAACTTCTCCGGGATCCACGAGGTCGGCCAGTTCATGGGCGGCACGCAGGAGTGGAACGGCGGCGCGGTCGCCTCGCAGGAGGCCATCAAGGAGCTGGGCACCAACGGCGGCGGCTACTTCAACGCCAACTCCGCCCACCCCTTCGAGAACCCCACCCCGTTCTCCAACCTCTTCGAGATCTTCCTGATCCTGCTGATCCCGTTCTCCCTGACCCGCGCCTTCGGCCTCATGGTCGGCAGCGTGAAGCAGGGCTACGCGATCCTCGCCACGATGGCCACCATCTGGCTCGGCTTCGTGGCCCTGATGATGTGGACCGAGTTCACCCACCACGGCCCGGCCTTCGAGTGGGCGAACGGGGCGATGGAGGGCAAGGAGGTCCGGTTCGGCGTCGGCGGCTCGTCGATCTTCGCCGTGTCGACCACGCTCACCTCGACCGGCGCGGTGGACTCCTTCCACTCCTCCTTCACGGGCCTCGGCGGCGGGATCACCATGCTCGGCATGATGCTGGGCGAGATCGCGCCCGGCGGTGTCGGCTCCGGCCTCTACGGAATGCTGATCATGGCGGTCATCGCCGTGTTCATCGCCGGACTCATGGTCGGCCGTACGCCCGAGTACCTGGGCAAGAAGATCGGCACCCGCGAGATCAAACTGGCGGCCTGCTACATCCTCGTCACCCCGGCGCTCGTGCTCGTGTTCACGGCGGTAGCCATGGCCCTGCCGACCCCGGCCCACTCCATGACCAACAGCGGGGCGCACGGATTCTCCGAGATCCTGTACGCCTACACCTCCGCCTCGAACAACAACGGCTCGGCCTTCGCAGGACTGAACGCGGACACCCAGTGGTTCAACACCACGCTCGGCATCGCGATGCTGCTCGGCCGGTTCGTCCCCATGGTGTTCGTGCTGGCCCTGGCCGGCTCGCTCGCCGGGCAGCAGCCGGTCCCGGCCACCGCGGGCACCCTGCGCACCGAGAAGCCGCTGTTCACCGGCCTCCTGGTGGGCGCCATCCTGATCATCACCGGTCTCACGTACTTCCCCGCGCTCGCGCTGGGCCCGCTCGCCGAGGGGCTGGCGTGATGACCGTCCGTACCGAGAAGCCAGAGGACTCCATGTCCCCCATCACGCCCACCAGGGCGCCGCACTCCGACGTGTCCGGCGGACACCGGCCCGGCGAGGACCGGGTCGGCGCCGGACTCTTCGACCCCGCGCAACTGGTCAGGTCGCTGCCGGACGCCTTCCGCAAGCTCGACCCGCGGGTGATGGTCACGTCACCCGTGATGTTCGTGGTGTGGATCGGTTCCGTGCTCACCACCGTGTTCTCCTTCGCGGACCCCGGCGACTGGTTCGGCTGGACGATCAGCGCGTGGCTGTGGCTGACCGTGATCTTCGCCAACCTGGCGGAGGCGGTCGCCGAAGGCCGCGGCAAGGCCCAGGCCGACACGCTGCGCAGGGCCAAGACCGACACGGTGGCGCGCAAGGCCGACGGCATCGTGGTTCCCGGCACCGAACTGAAGATCGGCGACCTGGTCGTGTGCGAGGCCGGCGACATCATCCCCGGCGACGGGGACGTCATCGAGGGCGTCGCATCCGTCGACGAGTCGGCCATCACCGGCGAGTCCGCCCCGGTCATCCGGGAGTCCGGCGGCGACCGCAGCGCCGTCACCGGAGGCACCAAGGTCCTCTCCGACCGCATTGTCGTCAGGATCACGACGAAGCCCGGCGAGACCTTCATCGACCGGATGATCAACCTGGTCGAGGGCGCCGCCCGGCAGAAGACGCCCAACGAGATCGCGCTGAACATCCTGCTCGCCTCGCTGACCATCGTCTTCCTGCTGGCCTGCGCCACGCTGCCGCCGCTCGCCGACTACGCGGGCACACGGCTGACCATGGTCGTGCTGATCGCCCTGCTGGTCTGCCTGATCCCGACCACGATCGGCGCGCTGCTGTCGGCGATCGGCATCGCGGGCATGGACCGCTTGGTGCAGCGCAACGTGCTCGCCATGTCGGGGCGTGCGGTCGAGGCCGCCGGCGACGTCTCCACCCTGCTGCTCGACAAGACCGGCACGATCACCCTCGGCAATCGGCAGGCGGCCGCGTTCGTGCCGGTGCGGGGCACCACCGAGGCCGAGGTCGCGGACGCCGCTCAGCTGTCGTCGCTCGCCGACGAGACGCCCGAGGGGCGCTCTGTCGTCGTGCTCGCCAAGGAGAGGTACGGCCTGCGCGAACGCCACCAGGGCGAACTGGTGGGCGCCCGGTGGATCGAGTTCACCGCCCAGACGCGGATGTCGGGCGTGGACGTCGACGGGCGCAAGATCCGCAAGGGCGCGGCCGGTTCGGTCATCGCCTGGGTCGAGGAGCGGGGCGGCGAGGTCGCCGAGGACGCCGACGGGACCGCCCACCGGATCTCCGCCTCGGGCGGTACGCCGCTGCTGGTCGCCGTCGAGGACGCCCGGGGCGCCCGGATCCTGGGCGTCATCCACCTCAAGGACGTCGTCAAGGACGGCATGCGCGAGCGGTTCGAGGAACTGCGCCGCATGGGCATCAAGACCGTCATGATCACGGGTGACAACCCGCTGACGGCCAAGGCGATAGCCGAAGAAGCGGGCGTCGACGACTTCCTCGCCGAGGCGACTCCCGAGGACAAGATGGCGCTCATCAAGCGGGAGCAGGCGGGCGGCAAGCTGGTCGCCATGACCGGTGACGGCACGAACGACGCCCCGGCTCTGGCCCAGGCGGACGTCGGCGTGGCGATGAACACCGGCACGTCGGCCGCCAAGGAGGCCGGCAACATGGTCGACCTCGACTCCAACCCGACCAAGCTCATCGAGATCGTCGAGATCGGCAAGCAACTCCTCATCACCCGAGGGGCGTTGACGACGTTCTCCATCGCCAACGACGTCGCCAAGTACTTCGCGATCATCCCCGCGCTGTTCGCCGCCGTCTACCCGGGACTGGACAGGCTCAACATCATGGGCCTGTCCTCGCCGGACTCCGCGATCCTGTCCGCCGTCGTCTTCAACGCGCTGATCATCGTCGCGCTGGTCCCGCTGGCCCTGCGCGGTGTGCGGTACCGGCCGATGAGCGCCGACCGGATGCTGCGGCGCAACCTCACCGTCTACGGGCTGGGCGGTCTCGTCGCTCCGTTCATCGGCATCAAGCTCATCGACATGCTCATCTCTCTGATCCCCGGGATCGGGTGAAGGACCATGAACAACTCCGTTACCAACACCGCCCGGTTGCTCGGAGCGGCCCTGCGTGCCCTCCTCGTCCTGACCATGGTGACCGGCGTCATCTACCCGCTGGCCGTCACCGGCGTCGCGCAGGGGCTGTTCAACGACAAGGCGAACGGCTCGGAGACCGAGGCGGACGGCAGGGTCGTCGGCTCCTCCCTGATCGGTCAACAGGGCTACAGCCTGGACTACTTCCAGCCGCGGCCCGCGAACGGCCTGGGAGAGAACTCGGTCAACACCCGGTACGACCTCATCCTGTCCGGCGCCACCAACCGCTCCGGCGACAACCCCGAGCTGATCAAGTGGGTGAAGGAGGCGAAGGCGGAGGTCGTCAAGGAGAACTCCACCGCCGACTACAAGGTGAGGCCCTCGCAGGTGCCCGCCGACGCGGTGACCTCCTCCGGATCCGGCCTGGACCCGCACATCTCCCCGGCCTACGCGGACCTCCAGGTCCACCGGGTGGCCGAGAGGAACGGTCTGTCCGTGGCCGAGGTCCGGAAACTGGTCGACGAGCACACCGAGGGCCGCACCCTCGGCTTCATCGGGGAGCCACGGGTGAACGTCCTGGAGCTCAACATCGCGCTGAAGGGCCTCGCGGCCGGGCGCTGACGGCGAGGCCGGAACCGTTGGCGTTTCCTGAGCGCGGCCGAAGGATCACCGATCGCTTCGGCCGCGTCGCCCGCTGCGGAGCCGTCACTCAGCTGTCACTTACCGGTCAGGGATTCGTGCTCGCACACGGTCCCGGGAGCCGGGAGCCTTCCTTCGAGCAGATAGGCGTTGACCTTGTTCTGGACACAGGAGTTGCCGGAGTTGTAGGCGCCGTGACCCTCGCCCTTGTAGGTGAGTTCGACGCCGACGCCGGTGCCGAGCTGTTCGGCCATGCGGGCGGCGCCCTCGTACGGGGTGGCGGGGTCACCGGTGTTGCCGACGAGGAGGATGGGAGGCGCGCCGGGGGCGCGGACGTCGGGGTGTTCGGCCTTGCCGGGGACCGGCCAGCCGGCGCATTGCAGGGCGCCCCACAGCATCGTGTCGCCGAAGAGGGGGGAGGCGGCCTCGAACTTGGGGGCCGTTTCCAGTAGTTGCTCCACGGTGTAGCGGTCGCTGCGGTCGGCGCACGTGATGGCGATCTGGGCGTCCAGCTCGTTGCTGTAGCTGCCGTCGCGGTTGCGGGCGGCCAGAGCTTGGGCGAGGTTCAGCAGGGTGTCGCCGTCGCCCTCGACGACCTCTTGCAGGCCGACCTCCAGGGCGGGCCAGGACGTCTCCTGGTAGAGGCTCTGGACGATCGCGTTGATCAGGAGCGACCCGGTGAGGACCAGGTCGTCGTCACCGACGGGCAGGGGCTCGTCGTCCAGTTCCGCCTCCAACTCCATGACGAGCGCCTCGATCTGCTCGGGGCTGTCGCCCAGCGCGCAGCCGGTGCGCACGCACCACTGGGCGAAGTGGGTGAAGGCGAGCTGGAATCCCTCGGTCTGCGCCAGTGCCTGCTCGAGCTGGTCCAGCGTGGGGTCGACGACGCCGTCGAAGACGGCACGGCCGACGTGGTGGGGGAACAAGTGGGCGTAGACGCCCCCGAGTTCGGTGCCGTAGGAGATGCCGAAGTAGTGCAGCTTGTCGTCGCCCAGCAGGTCCCGCATCAGGTCCATGTCGCGGGCGGCGTCCTCGGTGCCGACGTGCGGCAGCATCCGACCCGAGTTGCGCTCGCAGGCCGCCGCGTACTCCAGCTGGTTCTGCAGCCGGTCCTTGATCTCGGCTTCGCCGTCGTCCGGGTTGAGGTCCTGCTGGGACATCCCGTCCATCGCCTCGGCGCCCAGGCACGTGACCCCGTTGCTGTTGCCGACGCCGCGCGGGTCGAAGCTGACCAGGTCGTAGCGGTCGCGGAGCTTCTCGTAGGCGCTGGCGAGTGCGGGCAGGGTGGCGACTCCGGACACACCGGGGCCGCCGAAGTTGAACAGCAGCGAGCCGATCCGTCCACCGGCGTCCGCGCCGGTGCGGACGCGGATCAGGGCTATGCCGATCGTCTCGCCGTCGGGCCGGTCCCAGTCGAGGGGGGCCTGCATGGTGGTGCACTGCCACCGGGTGCCGTCCGGCAATGGCTCGGGCGCCGCACCTCCGCCCTGAAGGGAGGACGGGGCGGGGCAGTCCTTCCAGATGAGGGACTGCGCCCAGACCCGCCCGCGGTCGTTGTCGTTGCCGCCGCCTTGGGCCGTGGCACCGTCACCGGCGCGCCCGCAGGCGGCCAGGGAGGCGGAGAGCAGAACGGCACCGGAGAGCAGGGCAGCAGCCGATATCGCAGGTCTTGTTCGCATGCGCCCAGCCTCCGGCCGGGCCCGACACGCCGCCTGGCCTCGCATCCATCCGGGGGGAACAGGCACCCGGACGGGTGCGGGCGGGACGGCACCGGTCCGGACGTGACAGTCAAGGGCCGGTCCTGACGTCACCGGGCGGGCGCTGTCACGGCCACAGGTCGAGGAGCGCGTCCAGGATCAGTCTCCACATGGGCTCGGCACCCGTGCCGAACGCGGCCGCGAGGGCGTAACCGATCGCCGCGTCCCGGGGCTCCGGGGTGGTGCCGGGCTTCCACTCGGCGCTGACCTTTCCGTCCCCGGTCGAGGCGAACTCGCCGAGGAGGCGGCCGTCGCGCAGCAGGCGGCTGGTGTGGACGCCGGCGGGCACCAGCCGGTGCCGGCCGCCGCCCTGCCGCTCCGGGCCGGCGTCCACACGGTAGGACCGGCGGGTCAGGAAACCCTTGGCGGGCCGCAGGGACACGGACTCCCCGCCGACCGTCATGGTCAGGCGCTCCGGGTCGCGCGTCCCGATCGGCACGTGGGTCTCCAGCGGCGCACCGGCCGCACGGCGTATCTCCACGCGCGGCACGTCACCGCCGCCGTGCACGGCCAACGACCCGTTCTCGTGGTCGAGTTCCCCCGTGATCCCACCGAACAGCGGATCGTCGGCGGACACGGGCGTGAACCCGTGCGTCGTCAACTCCTGGCTCTCACTCACGCGTTCGATCGTCGCACGTCCGTCACTGTCACCCCCTCCCGGTCGGACAGCGCGTCGGAGACGGACTTCACGCCGCCGTGCGCGGTCAGGCCGCCGTCGACGGGGATCTCGGCGCCGGTGATGAACGACGACTCGGCCGACAACAGGAACACCACCAGCGGGGCGACCTCGTCGACGGTGCCGGTGCGGCCCAGCGGGGTCTCGCGGATGTTGGCCTCACGGAAGGCGGGAGCGGCGGAGGCGGTCATGTCCGTCTCGATGTAGCCGGGGTGGATCGTGTTGACGCGGATGCCGCGCGGGCCCAGTTCCAGCGCGGCCGTCTTCGACAGGCCGCGCAGCGCCCATTTGCTGGTGGTGTAGGCGACCGGGTAGTGCGCGGTGAGGGCGGCCGAGGAGCCGACGTTCACCACGGAGGAGCCCGTCGGCATGAGCGGCGCGAGGTGCTGGATGCCGAGGAGCGGGCCGGTGACGTTGACCGCGTGGACGCGGGCCATGTCCTCGGGGCGCACGTCCCCGACGCGGGCGCGCCAGGTGACGCCCGCGTTGTTGACCAGGCCGTGCACCTCGCCGTACTCCCGGCGCAGTCCGGCCGCCAGGGACGCCCAGTCCCGCTCGTCGGTGACGTCGAGGCGCCGGCAGCCCCCGGCCGGCGTCACGTCGGTGGGGACGACCCGGGCGCCCTCGCGCGTCAGGGCCGCGGCCTCGGCGGCGCCCTGGCCGCGGGCGGCGCCGGTGACGACCACCACCCTGCCGGCCAGCCGCCCGCCGTACACGCCCGTCAAGGCCGCTCCCGGCTGCGGCGGCGGCCCGTCGGCAGCGGCACGAGCTCGGCGCCCGGGACCACGGTGTTGGTGAGCGTTCCGATGCCCTCGACGGTCAGGGTCACCGTGTCGCCGGGCCCGAGCGGTGGCGGGGTCCGCGTGCCGGTCACGCCCCACAGCTCGGCGAGGCAGCCGCCGTTGCCGCAGGTGCCCGAGCCGAGCACGTCGCCCGGCAGGACGCGGGTGCCGCGGGAGGCGTAGGCGGTCATCTCCTCGAAGGTCCAGCTCATGTTGGACAGCAGGTCCTCGCCGACGGTCCGCCCGTTGACCTCGGCGGTCAGGGCGAGCCGCAGGAAACCGCCGGCGTCCCGGTGCGGCTCCAGCTCGTCGGCGGTGACCAGGTACGGGCCGAGGGTGGTGGCCGTGTCCTTGCCCTTGCACGGGCCGAGCCCCACCGTCATCTCCGCCGACTGCAGATCGCGCGCCGACCAGTCGTTGAACACCGTGTAGCCGACGATGTGGTCGCGGGCCTGTTCCGGGGTGAGATCACGGCCCTCACGGCCGATGACGGCGCCCACCTCCAGCTCGAAGTCCAGCACCCGGGACCCCGGAGGCATGGGGATGTCGTCGAACGGCCCGTAGATCGCGTGCGGGTTGGTGAAGTAGAACGTCGGCGCCGCGTACCACTGCTCGGGGACGCCCGACGTGCCGTCGACGGAGCGCCGTACGCCCTCGACATGCTCCTCGAAGGTGACGAAGTCCCGTACCGAGGACGGCTGGAGCGGCGCCAGCAGCCGCACCTCGGAGACCTGCGGGCCCGCCGGGCCGTCCAGCGCGGCGGCGCCCGCGTCGAGCAGCGCCGCCGCGCCGTCGCCCGCGCGGATCAGCTCGGTGAGCGACCCGGTGCCGGGCAGCGGGTGCAGGGTGGTGCCGTCCGTGTCCGAGACGACGCCCGACTGTCGCCGGCCGAGGTGTTCATAGGTGGCGAAACGCATGGATGCACGGCCCCCTTACACCGGCGGCGCGACGAAGCAGCCGCGGTCGGGGTCGTTGAACGACTCCTTGGCGACCAGCTCGTTCATCGGGTTGGCGGTACCCCACTGGTCGGTGACCTCCGGCTGGGAGAAGTCGTAGACGTGCGGGTGCCAGGTGTCCTCGTCGAGGACCTCCAGCTCGGTGGTGTACTCGACCGTGTTGCCGTGCGGGTCGAGGAAGTACGTGAAGGTGTTGTCGCCCGCCATGTGCCGGCCCGGGCCCCAGATCTTCCGGAAGCCGGCCCGCATGACGCGTCCGGAGCCGCGCATGTACTCGTCCAGGCCGCGCATCTCGAAGGAGATGTGGTGCAGCGCGGTGTGCGGGCCCCGGGCGATGGCCATCGAGTGGTGCTGGTTGCTGATCCGCATGAAGTGCATGACCTCGCCCATGTGCGGCGAGCTGAGCGTGTCGGAGAGGCGGAAGCCGAGGTGGCGCTCGTACCACTCCCGGGTGCGGTTCAGGTCGGGCGAGTTGAGGACGACGTGGGACAGCTTGACCGGGATCGACTCCTTCTCCTCGATCCTGCGGTGCCGGCGCACCTCGACGTCGGCGGAGACCTCGATGGTGCGGCCGTCGACGTCGAAGAACCGGAAGCCGTAGCCGCCACCGGGGGTGTCCACTTTTCCCGGCCGGGAGATCAACTGCACGCCGCCCGCGAGGAGTTCCTCGGCGAGCGTGTCGACGTCGGTGGCGGACGCGGCGCCGTAGGAGACGAGGTCGAGGCGCTTCTCCTCGGACTTGCGCAGCCGGACCACGTACTGCTCGGGGGAGCCCTCGGCGGCCAGGAAGGAGATGCCCGAGTCCTCGGCGACCTTCGTCAGGCCCCAGACGCCGGCGTAGAAGTCGAGTTGCTTGTCGTAGTCGGGCACGGCGAGGTCGACGTGCCGGAGATGGGTGAGCAGACGCATGGGATCACTCCAGGAAGAGGAGGGCGGCGGCGTTGCCGCCCCGTACGGCGTGGAAGTCGGCATCGGACAGGCCGGCGGCGCGCAGGGCGCCGACCGGGTCGTCGGTGCCCATGTCGAAGGGGAAGTCCGACCCGAGCAGCACCCGGCCGGCACCGGCGACCCGCATCAACTCCCGCAGCACGTGCCGGTCGTGGACGAGCGAGTCGAAGTACAGGCGTTTCAGGTAGCTGCTGGGCAGATGGGCGCAGCCGGCGCCCGCGTCGGAGCGGGCGGACCAGGCGTGGTCGGAGCGGCCGATGTGGGTCGGCAGATAGCCCCCGCCGTGCGCCGCGATCAGCCTGAGGTCCGGGTGGCGGTCCAGCACCCCGGAGAAGATCAGGTGCGACAGGGCGACGGCGTTCTCGGCCGGCTGCCCGACGGTGTTGGACAGGTACCAGCGGTCCAGCCGCTCGTCGAGGGTGCAGCCGAAGGGATGCAGGAACAGGATCGCGCCGGTCTCCTCGGCCCGCGCCCACAGCGGCTCGTACGCCGGGTCCGACAGCTCGCGCCCGGGTGCGTGGCTGGAGATCTCCACGCCCCGCAGGCCCTGGTCCAGTGCGTGGTCGAGGGCGGCGGGCGCGAGGTGCGGATGCTGCAGCGGGACGAGTCCGAGGCCCTGCAGCCGGTCCGGTGCGGCCGAACAGTGGGCGGCCGTCGCCTCGTTCGCGAGCCGGTACACCTTCTCGGCCGTCTCCTCGTCGGCCCAGTAGTGGTAGTGCGAGGGGGAGGGGCTGACCAGCTGGACGTCCACGCCCTGCGCGTCCATCGCGGCCAGGCGCAGCCTCACGTCGGTCAGCCTCGGGACGCGCTCGCGCACCATGGCGCCGCTGACGGCGAGGGCGTCGGGGCCGTTGCGCCGGGCGTCCAGGGCCTTGGCCTCCGCGTGTCCCGGGAGGCCGGTCACCAGCCCTTCGACCTCGGGCAGCAGGACGTGCGCGTGGACGTCGACGGTGGTCGTGCTCACGGCAGCTCCCGCAGCATCGTCATGGTGCGGCCCATCAGGCCGGGCACGTCCGCGTCCCGGACGCCGTCGAGCTGCCACTGGCCGATCTGCACGGACGCCTCCACGACCGGGCGGACACGGGCTACGCGCCGCTCGTAGTACGTCTGGAGGAGCGCGTCGTCCCAGGCGTCCGAGGCGGTCAGCAGCTGGGCGAGCACCCAGGCGTCCTCCAGGGACAGGGCCGCGCCCTGGGCCAGGGTGGGCGGGCAGCAGTGCGCGGCGTCGCCGACCAGCACCACCCGGCCACGGTGCCAGGAGCCCTCCACCAGCAGCCGGTCGAACCAGGTGTAGTTGACCTTCGCCGGGTCGGTGATGTGCGCGGTGATCTCGGGCCAGTGACCCCCGTAGGCGGAGGCGAGGCGCCGCATCTCCTCGGCGTACGTCTCCGGCGGGATCGAGGCGCGGTCGCGAGGGGCCTCGACGACGTACGCGTAGAGCGTCGTGTCGCTGGTGGGGCAGTACCCGGCGATGTACGCCGGGCCGCCGTAGGCGAGGTCGGTGCGGACCACGCCCTCCGGGCGCGGGGCGGCGATGCGCCAGATGGCCATGCCGGTGGGTTCCGGCTTGTCGGGGATGCCGATCGCCGCGCGGGTCGAGGAGCCGAGGCCGTCGGCGGCGATGACCAGGTCGTACCGGTCCTCGCTGCCGTCGGAAAACCGTATCGAGACCCTTTCCGCGTCCTGGCCGAGGATCTCGGCGGTCGTGCCGAGCCGCACAGGGGCGCCGCTGGTCCGCACGGCGTCGATCAGGATCCGCTGGAGCCGCGGGCGCTGCATGCCGACCGTGGCGGGCAGGTCGTCGCCGCCGGTGCGCAGATCGCGCTGGACGTGCAGCACGGTGCCGTCCGGCGCGGTGATGCCGACCTCGCCGAAGCCGAAGCCGGACGCCTCCACCTGCTCCCACACCCCGAGTTCGCGCAGCACGCGCAGGGCGTTGCCCTGGAGCGTGATGCCGGATCCTGCGGTGGCGTTCCAGTCGTCCTTGGCCTCGATCAGGTCCACGCCCAGACCGGCGCGGCGCAGCAGGATCGTCACGGCGTTGCCTGCGGCCCCACCACCGATCACCAGGACCTTGCGGGCTGTGCTCATGAGGGAACTCCCTTGTTCCGTGCGTTACTTGACGGCGATCGGGTTGACGGGCGAGCCGACCGCGCCGGTGATGGGCAGGGGAGCGGCGGTGAGCCAGAAGTCGTAGGCGCCGTCGTCCGCGCAGTCCTCGGCGAGCGCCTCCAGGTCCCACATCTCGCCGATCAGCAGCCCGATGTGCGGGATGGCCACCTGGTGCAGCGGCTGGAAGGCGTGCTCGAACTCGTTGGGCCGCACCTCGAAGCCCCAGGTGTCGGTGGCGATCGCGGCGATCTCGCTGCCGTGCAGCCAGCCGGCCGTCGTGAACGACAGCCCGGGTGCGGGGCCGCCCGCGTAGTCGCCCCAGCCCTCGGCATCGCGATCACGTCGTCGGCGCCGCCGATGCCGTGCGGGAACCCCTGGAGGCCGAGGGCCGCGTCGGTGCCGGTGTCCAGCATGGTGTGCACCGGGTTGGTGCGCCGCCGCCAGCCCTTCTGCGGGCCGTTCATGTCGAAGCGCTGGGAGAGGGAGAAGCTGACGCCCCGCCGGATCAGTGCGGCGCCCTCGCGGCGCTTGGCCTCGTCGAGGAGGTTCAGCGTGCCGAGCACGTCGTCCTCGCCCCAACGGCCCCAGTTGGAGTACGCCTTGGCGGCACGGGCGATCGCGCCCTCGGGGTCGGTGCGGTCCAGGTCCGGGCTCACCGGGCCACCTCCGCCACGCACCGGGTGCGCTGGGCGCCGAGCCCGGTGACGGAGCCGTCCATGACGTCGCCGTCGCGCAGCAGCCGCCCCCAGTGCATGCCGTTGCCGGCCGGGGAGCCGGTGAGCACGAGGTCGCCGGGCAGGAGGCGGGCGGTCTGCGACGCGTACGACACCATCCGCGCCACGTCGAAGATCATGTCCTTGGTGGACTCGTCCTGCATGGTCTCGCCGTTCAGCTTCAGCGTGACCCGCAGGTCACCGGGATCGGCGATCGAACCGGTCGGCACGATCCAGGGGCCGAGCGGGGTGAAGCCGGGCGCGTTCTTGCTGCGCAGCCAGTCGGTGCCGATCTGCGGCATGTCCCGGCGGAACACGGTCGCCCGGTCCGTCAGGTCATTGGCGATCGTGTACCCGGCGACGTACTCCAGTGCCTCGCCGGCGGACACCCGGTGGGCGGGCCGGCCGATGACCGCCGCCAGCTCCAGCTCCCAGTCCGGCTTCTCGGCCCAGGCGGGCAGCACCACGTCGTCGTACGGCCCCGTGATCGCGCTCGGCAGGCCGATGAAGACGTACGGCAGATCCTCCGCCGCCCTCCGGTCCATGATCTCCGCGGCCTCCGCTCGCCGCTCCTCCTCGGGGCGGTCGTCACCCGGTGCCCGGTGCGCGACGTGCAGATCGATCACGTGCTGCCGGTAGTTCGCACCCGACTGGAACACCTGCCGGGGCTCGACGGGCGCGTGCACCCGGAAGCCCGCCAGCGGCTGCCACGCCGGGCCGCTCTCCCCGGCCAGCGTCCGCAGCCGGGGCAGGGCGGCCGCCCAGTCCTCCAGGAGGCCGCGGGTCGTCAACTCGGCGTCGGCGAAGGGCACTCGGAGATCGAGGACCCGGGCGTCCGGGGTGACGAGGGCGGGGAAGGCGGGAGTGCCGGCGGCCGAGAGGGTGGCGAGGGCGAAGGGTCCGGCGAAGAGCGCGGACACGGGTTCAGGTTTCACGGACATGTCCTCCTGATTGCGGTGTGCCTAATCTGGACCCGCCACCTGCGATCAGGGAAATAGATTGTGTGGATGATCGGCATCCACCGCGTTTATTCGCCGCTGGTCAGTGCCGTACCGCAAGGGGAAGTCCCGTGAACCTGGCCCGCCTCGACCTCAACCTCGTCGTCGCCCTGCGCGCCCTGCTGGAGGAGCGCAACGTCACCCGCGCCGGGCAGCGCGTCGGGCTCAGCCAGCCCGCGATGAGCGCGGCCCTGGCCCGGCTGCGCCGCCACTTCGACGACGACCTGCTCGCCCGCGTCGGCGGCCACTACGAACTCACCGCCCTCGGCCAGGTCCTCCTCGACCGCACCGCCACCGCGTACGACGTACTGGAGCGCCTCTTCGCCAGCCAGGCCGACTTCGACCCGGCCACCGAGAGCCGCGAGTTCCGGCTGGTGGCGTCGGACTACGCGGTCGCCGTGTTCGGCACCGAGCTCGCCCGCGTCGTGCACGAGGAGGCCCCCGGCATCCGGCTGCGCTTCACCCAGACCCCGCCCACGGTCGTCGACGACACCGCCACGCTGCTCAGCGCCACCGACGGGCTGCTCATGCCGCACGGTGTGATCAGCGACTTCCCCGCCACCGACCTCTACGACGACCGCTGGGTCTTCCTGGTCGCCGACGACCACCCCGACATCGGCGACGACCTCACCCGGCAGGACCTCGCCCGCCTTCCCTGGGTCACCTACCAGCGCACCTACGACGCCCCCGCCGTACGCCAACTCGGCATGCTCGGCATCGAGCCGCGCGTGGAGGTGTCCGTCGACAGCTTCCAGCTGCTGCCCCTGCTGGTCGCGGGCACCCGCCGCATCGCCCTGGTCCAGTCCCGTCTCGCCCGTCTCCTCGCCCCGCTCGCCGCGGTGCGTGTCCTGTGGCCGCCGTACGAGGCGGTGCCGCTGCGGGAGGCGCTGTGGTGGCACCCGGTCCACACGCACGACGCGGCACACATCTGGCTGCGGGAGACGGCGGAACGGGTGGGGAGGGGGCTGGCGGACTGACCTCGGCTGACGGGCACCTGGCCCGCCGCCCCGCTCACTCCGGTGCCGGCGGCCGTCCCCAGGGTGCCTCCAGGGCCGCACGCAGCGCGTTCACCGCGTCGCGGCCGATGCGTGCGGCGAGTTCGTCCTCCAGGCGGTCGAGGACGGCGCCCGCCTGGCGGTGGGCCCGCTGCCCCTCAGGCGTGCGGCGGATCAGCCGGCGGCGGGCGGAGGCGGGGTCCGGGGCCTGCTCCAGCAGCCCGGCGGCGACCAGGCCGTGCACCGCCTGGTGTGCGGTCTGCCGGGTGACGCCCATCCGCCGGGCCAGCTCGGACACCGTGGTGCCCTCCTCGTCCAGCACGGCGAACAGCTGCGTCTGCGTCGGGGACACGGGCGTCGCGCCGGCCGCCTCCATCGCCGTCAGCAGCCCCTCCTCGAACCAGCGCCGGGCGTCACCGAGCAGCTGGGGGAGATGGCGGCGGGTGGGCTTCATCGGTTCCTCATCGTCTCCCGTGCTTGCTTCCCGCCACTCTCTCATGTCAGGCTGCCTGACATTGTAGGGACGGCCCGAGGCGAAGGAGCAGCGCATGACCATGGAGTACGCCACCCGGTACCGGACGGCCTCACGCATCCCCGCGGAACCGGGCAAGCCCTACGTCGTCGAGAAGGGCGAGGGCGACCGCGCCCACCTCTTCGGTGACCTGATCACCGTTTACGCGGGCGGCGAGCAGACGGAGAACACCTTCAACTTCTTCACCGTCGAGGGCCCCAAGGGCGACGTCATCCCCGCCCATCTGCACACCGACACCTACGAGGTCTTCTACGTCACCCAGGGCGCCGTCCGGCTGTTCGTGGAGGACACCGCGGGCGACCAGCAGGAACGGCTGCTCACCCCGGGCGACTTCGGCTTCGTCCCCAAGAACTGCCCGCACGCCTACCGCATGGAGCGCCACCACAGCCAGGTCGTCGGCGTCGCCGCAGGCCCCGGCGGCACCTTCGAGCGGTTCTTCGAGAACCTCGGTGCCCCCGCCGAGCAGCTCGGCCTCCCGCGCGAGCCGCTCGTCCCCGACCCCCAGAAGTTCGCCACCGTCCCCGAGCGCTACGACGTGCGCTTCCTGCCCGACCACCAGTGGCGCACCCGATGACGCCGCCCGGGCCCACCGTGCGCGACCTGATCGCCGCACCCCACCCCGACCACGCCCCGCTGCCGCCCGCCGCGCCGGCCGCACCCGGTGTGCGCGAGATGCGCGGCGTGCCCTACGCCGAGACCGACGGCGGCCGCCCCCTGGAACTCGACCTGTGGCGGCCCGAGGGCCCTCCCGTCGGCCCCCTCCCGCTGGTGCTGTTCGTGCACGGCGGCGCCTGGCGCCGGGGACGCCGCGACGACATGGGCCTGCGCACCCGGCACTGGAACCCCCGCCCCTTCGCCCGTATCGCGGCCGAGGGCTTCGCCGTCGCCTGCGTCGACTACCGGCTCAGCGGCGAGGCCGTCTTCCCCGCACCCCTGGACGACCTGCGCGCCGCGCTGCGCTGGCTCACCCTGCGCTCCGCCGAACTCGGCATCGACACCGCCCGCACGGTGGTCTGGGGGGAGTCCGCCGGCGGACACCTCGCCTCCCTCCTCGCCCTCACCGGCCCCCCACTCGCCGGTGCGGTGATCTGGTACGGCCCGAGCGACCTCACCACGGCCCGCGGCGGCTTCTCGCCCGAGGACCCCGGCACACCCGAGGCGCGCATGCTCGGCGCGGCCCCCGCCGACGCCCCCGACCGCGCCCGCCTCGCGAGTCCCGTCGCCCGAGTGGGGCCTGCCGCACCCCCGTTCCTGCTGGTGCACGGCGAGCAGGACACCATGGTCGACTGCTCCCACAGCCGCTCCCTCGCCGCCGCGCTCGAACAGGCGGGCGGGGACGTCGAGTTGTGGACGGTGGACGGCGCCGATCACGGCTGGCACCACCTCTCCGACGACCGGGTCGGGGAGATCTTCACCCGCTCCCTCGCCTTCGCCGTCCGCCGCGCGACCCCGTAGGCAGAGGTCCGCCGGGCGCCCCACCCCCCACAGGAAGGCCACCCGGCGGACCGGCTCGGTGCCCTACGGCCGTGCTACGGGCGCACGTCGTAGGCGCGGGACACGGTCCGCCGTACGGAGTTGCCGCCGGCGTCCGTGAGTTCGGGCCGCTGCCAGACCCGCTTCCCGGCCCGCGCCCGCGTGGTCCAGCATGGCCGTGGCGCCGCTCGCCGTGAGCGTGACGTCCGCCCGCCTCGGTCCAGGTCGCGCCCTCGCCGTAGGAGTACGACAGCTTCGCGGCCTCGTGCTTTCCGGGGGAGTACCCGGCATGTCCGGTGACACTCAGCCCGACCCGCACACCGTCCTTCGCGGGCACGGTCTTCATGCCGTCATCCGGCAAGGAACTGACCGGCGCCACCACCCGCCTCCAACTCGGCCGGCACGCCAGCGAACGGGGGTGGGTGTCCCGGGAGGCCGCCGACCGAACCGGAGCGGGGTGAACCGAGCGGCCGGCCGCGACCGGTGTTCTACCGTGGCAGCGAAGCGGGGGAGGATCGCGTGGCGGTGACGAGCAGGAACGTGGGCGAAGGCCGACGGCGGTGGTTGCTGCGGCGTCTGCCGCCGGCCCTGCTGGTGGCCGGCCTGGCGGGGGCGATCGTGTGGGCCGGCGCCCGCTTCGGGCTGGACAAGGCGGATCAGACCTCCAGTGTCGTCGGAGGTGTCATCGGGCTCATCAGCCTGGTGCTCACCCTCCACTCCCTGCGTGCCCCCGCCGGCTCGCAACCATCCGCGCAGAGGGCGGGCGCAGCTCGGGACTGGATCACCACCGCGGCCCGCCATTCCTCCTACCAGCCGCCCCTGCCACAAGCCCCGGTTCGCGGCCGGGACCGGGAGCTCGCCGCGCTGCGCCGGCTCGCCGGGGTAGGCGGGGAAGGCAGGGACGGCGGTGACGGCGAGGGCGGCCTGGCGGTGGTGTGCGGGGCGGGCGGCCTGGGCAAGACCACGCTCGCCGCCGAGATCGCCCGCCAGGCGGGACAGTCGGGGCAGGCGGTGTTCTGGGTACGCTGGCAGGACGACCGTTCCCGGCTCGCCGACGACCTCACCCGCATCGCCCGGATCCTCGGGCTGTCCGACGCCCGCCTCGACGAAGCCCGGCAGGGGCGCGGCGTGTTGGTCGACGTAGTGTGGGAGCACCTGACGTCGACCGGGGGCTGGGTGATCGTCGTGGACAACGTCGACAACCCCGCCCGCGTCGGCACGCCGGGCGATCCGGTGGCCGCCTACCGGGGCTGGCTGCGCTCCGGCGGCGCCGGCCTGCTGCTGGTCACCAGCCGTGACACCTCTCCCGCGACCTGGGGTCCACAAGCCGAGCTCCTTCATCTGGGGCCGCTGGACGCCGCCGCCGCGGGAGCGGTGCTACGGGACGCGGCACCCGAAGCCGGGACGGAAGCGGAAGCACGGGCCCTCGGAGCACACCTGGGCGGGTTACCGCTGGCTCTGGACGCGGCCGGCCGCTACCTCGCCTCGCACACCAGCCGCTACACCACCTTCACCGCGTATCAGGACGCCCTGGAGCGGGAGTTCGGCGACCTGATCGGTGCCGCTCACCCCCGCTCCGCCGACCCCGCTGTCGCCCGCACCGTCGTTCGCCACACCTGGGACCTCTCCCTGGACCAGCTCCACGCCGACGGCTACGTCCAGGCCGGCCCCCTCCTGCGCCTGCTGGCCCTTCTCGAAGCCGCGCCCGTCCCCCGCTCCCTGATCACAGCCGGGCTGGTGGCCGACGCCACCGGCGACACCGTCACGGCCGCCGCACTGGAGGCCGCGCTCGCCGGACTCCACCAGTACGGCCTGCTCGCCGCCACGACGACGAACAGCGCCGACGGCGGAGTGACGGGCGCGCCGAGCGTCGGCCACGTCGCGCTGCATCCGCTGGTCCGCGACGTCATGGCTCTCGCCGTCCCCGAGGAGGACCGGGAACCCTGGCTGACCGCCCTGCGCACCCACCTCGCCCGCGCCGTCGACGACACGGTCCGGACCGGACGCGCCGGCTGGCCCACCGCACGCCTCCTCACCCCCCATCTCTCCCTTCTTCTGGACGACGTCACCACCGAGAGCCTGGCCGACCGGCGCGCCACGCTCGACCGCCTCGTCGACGTCCTGAACGAAGCCGGCGCCGCTGCGGAGCGACGCCTCCTGTGCGAGCACCTCCTCGAGGCCACGTCCCGCCACCTCGGTCCGGATCACCTCGACACCCTGCGCAGCCGCGACGACCTCGCCCTCGCCCTGCGCGACCTCGGGAAGTACCAGGAAGCCGCGGATCTCCACGCACGCGTCGTCGCCGACTGCGAGCGCGTCCTCGGACCTGACCACCCGCGCACCCTGACGAGCCGGGACAACCTCGCGAGTGCTCTGCGCGGCCTGGGGAGGTACCAGGAGGCGGCCGATCTCCACGCACGCACCGTCACCGACCGCGAACGCGTCCTCGGGCCCGACCACGCGGACACGCTGATCAGCCGTAACAACCTCGCCTACGCTCTGCGCGGCCTCGGCCGGTACCAGGAAGCGGCGAACCTCCACCGGCGGAACCTCGCCGACCACGAGCGCACTCTGGGTCCCGACCATCCCGAGACTCTCATCAGCCGCAACAACCTCGCCTACGCGCTGGAGGGCCTCGGCCAGTACGAGGAGGCGGCGGACCTGCACCGACGCAACGTCACCCGACGCGAACACCTCCTCGGCCCCGATCACCCCCGGACCCTGAACAGCCGCAGCAATCTCGCCAATGCCCTGTGCGGCCTCGGCCGGTACCAGGAGGCAACCGAGCTCCACCGGCGTACCCTCGCCGACCGCGAACGCGTCCTCGGGCCCGACCACCCCGACGTCCTGACCAGCCGCGACTACCTCGCGAGCGCTCTGCGCGGCCTCGGCCAGTACCAGGAAGCCGCGGACCTGCACGCACGCGCCCTCGCCGACTACGAGCGCGTCTTCGGCCCCGACCACCCCCGTACCTTCACCGGCCGGGACAACCTCGCGAGCGCCCTGCGCGGCCTGGGCAGGTATCAGGAGGCGGCCGATCTCCATGCACGCGTCCTCGCCGACCGCGAACGGGTCCTGGGTCCGGACCACCCGCACACCGTGACCAGCCGCGCCCACCTCGCCGCGGCGCAGGCCGCGCTCGCCGCGGGCACGCGCCGACCCGGCCGGTGGCGCGGCCGGCGCTGAGCGGAACGGTGCGGTGAGCCGCCTGGAAGAAGCGGGAGCTGTGAGCCGCCTGGAAGAATGCGGCTCTGGCGAGCTTTTCGCAGCCGGAGGTCGATCGGCTGCCCGCAGAGGAGGCTGACATGGCCGGGACGACGACGGTGGCCGACGTGATGGCCGAGCTGGCCGAGCTGGAGGACCCGAAGGCGCGCGAGGTGAACGAGCGGCACGGTGACGACCACGGGGTGAATCTCACCAAGCTGCGCGCGCTCGCCAAGCGGCTGAAGACCCAGCAGGACCTCGCGCGTGAGCTCTGGGCAACGGACGACACCGCGGCGAAGCTCCTCGCGCTGCTGATCTGCCGGCCGAAGGCGTTCGAGCGGGACGAGCTGGACGCCATGCTGCGCGCGGCGCGCACCCCGAAGGTGCACGACTGGCTCGTGAACTACGTGGTGAAGAAGAACCCGCACGCCGAGGACCTGCGCGTGGCCTGGTCCGCCGACCCGGACCCGGTGGTCGCGAGCGCCGGCTGGGCGCTGACCACGGAACGCGTGGCGAAGAAGCCCGAGGGCCTCGACCTCGACCGGCTCCTCGACGTCATCGAGGCGGAGATGAAGGACGCCCCCGACCGCCTGCAGTGGGCGATGAACCACTGCCTGGCCCAGATCGGCATCGAGCACCCCGAACACCGCGCCCGCGCCCTCGCCATCGGCGAGCGCCTGGAGGTGCTCAAGGACTACCCGACGTCCCCCGGCTGCACCTCCCCGTACGCGCCGACCTGGATCAACGAGATGGTGCGCCGCAGGCAGACCGAGACGGTGGCCTGACCGGAGCCCGACGGGCGCCTGACCGGCGGGCTCAGCCGTGCAGGGTGGGCCGGTAGACGAGCTCCTGGATGTGACCGTCGAGCGTACGGTGCTCGATCAGCTCCAGGTCGAAGTCGAGCGCGCCGCCGAAGACCGGGTCCAGACCGGTCCTCCCGGTGATCACCGGGAAGAGCGTCACCTGCACGCGGTCCACCAGCCCGGCGGCCATCAGCGCCCGGTTCATCGACAGGCTGCCGTGCGAGCGCAACGGCACATCGGACTCCTTCTTCAGCCGGGCGACGACATCGACGGCGTCACCGCTCACGACGGTCGCGTCCGGCCAGTCGAGGGGCTCGCGCAGCGTGTTCGACACCACCGTGGCCGGCAGATTCCGCATCCGCGTCACCCAGGGATCCCGCACATCGGACTCCTCGGTGCTCTCGGCCAGCATCTGCGCGAACGCCCGGTAGGTGTTGGCCCCGAACACCATCCGCTGCTCCTGCTCGTAGAGCGCGAGCCGATGCTCGAGCAGCTCGGGCCCCTGCTTGCCCCAGTACCCGGTCCAGTCACCCCCGGCGGCCCCGAAGCCGTCGAGACTGGAGAAGACGTCGAAGGTGTAGGTGGCGGCCATGCGGTCCTCCCAGGGTGCGGTTGATCGCGTCATGCATCACGAATACAGACCGGCAGCCACGGCGAAACTCATCGCCCCACGGTGAGAAGCCGTACCCGGGCATCGTCGAGCTCGGTTCTCCCGTCTGTCTTGGACAGTGCCGTGACGTCTGCGAGCACGTCCTCCGCGGACCTGCTCAGCGTCTCGTCATCGGTAAGGGCGAACATACGACTCCGGTGCCGACACGCTCTCCGACTGTCCGATGCCGACACGCTCTTCAACGGTGCCGGCGGAATCAGCCGGCTCTCACCTGTCCGAGTCGTCGGCCTCAGCCCCTGATCTCCGGTCCCGCGCGGCAGCGGCCCGCGCGGGCGGGCGATTCTGTGCGTCCCGCGCGCCCTGTCCGACCCCGCCCCGTCTGCGATGATGACCCGCATGGCCTCCAGTTCCCCCTCCCGTCCCGCCGCCACCCCGCCCACCAGCGGCGATGTCGCGCGGGTCGCCGGGGTGTCCCGGGCCACCGTGTCCTACGTCCTCAACAACACCAAGGGCGGGCGGGTGAGCGAGGCCACGCGTGAGCGGGTGCGGGAGGCCGCGCGGCAGCTCGGGTACGTGCCGCACGCCGTCGCGCGTGCCCTGCGCGCCGGGCGCAGCGGGATCGTGCTGCTCACCGCGCCCGCCGTGACCGTCGGACCGCTGTTCGCGCAGGCCTATGCCGATCTCCAGCTGGCCCTCGCCGAACTGGGCTACACCGCCGTGCTGTACGGCCCGACCGGCGCCCGGGGAGCGGAGGCGGGACGGCGCTGGGCCGAGCTGCGGCCCGACGCCGTGCTGTCGCTGATGGACGACAGCATGGACGAGGACGCCGTCGCCGTGCTGCACAAGGCCGGCATCCCGGTGGTGCTCAGCTCCGGTCCGGTGCCCGTGCCGGGCGCGCACGCGCTGGTGACCGACCAGGAGCAGGTCGGCTTCCGCGCCCTGGAGCACCTGGCGGCGTCCGGCCGCCGGCGCATCGGCGTGATCGTGCCCGCCGACGCCTCGCTGCGCGGCTTCGCCGAGCCCCGGCTGGCCGGCGCGCAGAAGGCGGCCGCGGCACAGAGCGCAGCGGTCACCGTCGTACGCCAGGACCTCGCGCTCGACGAGGACGCGGCCGCACCGTGGGCGCGGCGGTGCGCCGACGCCGGGATCGACGGGCTGTTCGCGTACAACGACGAGTTCGCCGCCCTCGCCGTACGCGCCTTGCAGGACACGGGAGTCGACGTCCCGGAGGACATCGCGGTCGTCGGCGCCGACGATCTGCTGATCGGCCGGCTGCTCCGGCCCCGGCTCACCACCGTCCGCATGGACTACCTGCCCGCACGGGAGATCGCCCAGCTGATCGACCGGCTGATCAGCGCCCCCGGGGCCGCGCCCGAGACGCACGACATGCTCCGCACGACGCTCGTCGTGCGCGCCTCGGCCTGAGCGGCCGGCCTTCAACTTCTCAACGCATTCGCCGGTTCGCGGCACTTGATCGCCCGCCTGATGGCCCGCAGGCCGCCAGGTAACGAAAAAATCGCGCCGTGC
Source organism: Streptomyces sp. NPDC052012 (assembly GCF_040689265.1). Classification (NCBI taxonomy): domain Bacteria; kingdom Bacillati; phylum Actinomycetota; class Actinomycetes; order Kitasatosporales; family Streptomycetaceae; genus Streptomyces; species Streptomyces sp. NPDC052012. Next base: position 73,405 of record NZ_JBFAXA010000023.1, on the reverse strand, counting down.
GCGACACCTAGCCATGCTTACACGTGTCACCTACGCTCCTGCCGAACGCGTGCCCCAGCCGCGTCCGCTCTTCCGGCACCGCCTTCCTAGGGGCCCCCATGACTCATTCACTTCCTGAAAACAAGCCGGCGACCGCCGTGGCCGACGCCGCGGGCGACCGCACTCCCGGCACGGCCGGCACCCCCGCCGCGCCCACCGTCCCCGCCCGCCTCGGCCCGCTCTCCCTCACACTGCCGATGGCCAACGTCGCGCTGTACCTGCTGTGGTTCGGCGTGGGCGCCTTCCTGCTCCCCCTCCAGGTCGCGCAGATCACCGGCACGAACGACACCGCCGCCCTGTCCACCGCCAGCACCGTCGGCGCCGTCCTCGCGACCATCGGCAACCCGGTCTTTGGCCAGCTCTCCGACCGCACCCGCTCCCGCTTCGGCCGCCGGGCCCCGTGGATCCTGTTCTGCGCGCTGCTCGGCGCGCTCGCCCTGGTCATGCAGTCGCAGGCGACGACCATCGCCATGCTCGGGATGAGCTGGGGCGTCGTGCAGTTCATCATGAACGGCTACCAGGCCGCCCTCACCGCCGCGATGCCCGACCGCGTCCCGGCGTCCCGGTACGGCACCTTCTCCGCGCTGGTCGGCCTGGGCGTGCCGCTCGGCACGATCACCGCCGCCCTGATCATCGGTGGCGTGCCGGGCACGAACTTCGGCCTGGACGGCGTCATCGGCGGCTTCGGCGGCCGGTTCGCCGGGGAGAACGGCTACTACCTGATCGCGACGGTCGTCGTGGCCGCCGCGCTGGTGTTCGTCGTCGTCTCGCCGGACCAGGACTCCCGGACGCTGCCGAGGGAACGGTTCTCCCTCAAGGTCTTCCTCGGCAACTTCTGGGTCAGCCCCAAGGACCACCCCGACTTCGGCTGGGCGTTCCTGTCCCGGCTCGGGGTCATGCTGGGCTACTTCATCGTCGTCACGTACACCATGTACCTGCTCGCCGAGCACATCGAGGTCCCGCCGCAGGACCTGCTGCCGACCCAGGGCTTCCTGATGATCGTCAACGCCGTCTGCACGGTCGTCGCCTCGATCCTGGTCGGGCCGATCGCCGACCGGGTCGGCCGGGTCAAGCCCTTCGTGCTCCTCTCCGGCATCGCGGCGGCCCTCGCGCTGACGCTGCCGATGGTCTGGCCCACCGAGGGCGGCATGCTCGCCTACAACGTCGTCGGCGGTCTGGCCTTCGGCGTGTACATGGCCGTCGACATGGCGCTGATCACCCGGGTGCTGCCGCGCACCGCCGACGCCGGCAAGGACATGGGCGTCATCAACATCGCCAACGCCGGACCGCAGATCCTCGCCCCCAGCATCGCCGGCTGGATCGTCGCCGCGGGCGGTTACGCGGCGCTGTTCCCGATCGCCGCGATCGTCTCGCTCATCGGCGCGGTGGGCGTGCTGCGCGTGCGCGGCGTCCGCTGAAGACCCCTCACCTCGTCCCCACTCTCAGGAGAAACCCCCTATGAGCCGCCGCAGAACCCTCGCCGCCTTCGCCGCCACGGCCACCGTCCTGCTCGCCTGTACCCCGGCGCAGGCCGCCCACGACCGACCCCGCCCCGGCCACGACCGGCTGCCCCTGGCCGGCCTGCGCGTCCTGCTGAGCAACGACGACTCGATGCAGATGGCCCGCCCGGACGCCTCGGACGGCAAGGGGCTCTACGAGGTCCGCCGCGCCCTGTGCGCCGCCGGCGCCGATGTGGTCGTCATGGCGCCGTGGGCCCATCAGAGCGGCGCCGGCACCAGCGCCACCGGCGGCGGTCAGCTGACCGTGCAGCGCCGGACCACCCTGCCCGCCGGCTACGCGAACGACTGCTCCGGAGCGCCGAGCGGCGGCGCCGTCTACGGCGTCTGCAAGGGCGGCGCCCCCTGCGGTCCCACGACGCCGAGCGCGACGCCCGCCGACACCGTGCGCCTCGGCATCGGCGGCGGCCTCGCCGCGAAGGCAGGCTGGACGGACGGTCCGGACCTGGTCGTCACCGGCAGCAACTACGGCCCGAACGTCGCCTCCGTCGTCAACGAGTCGGGCACGGTCGGCGCCGCGCTCGCCGCGATCGACGAGGGGGTACCGGCCATCGCCCTCAACAGCTCCTACGACCCCGGCGTCACCGGCTCCTTCGAGGTCGCGGACCACACCTACCGCGACACCGCGGAGTTCGGCGCGCGGTTCATCGGCGAGCTGCGCCAACGCCGCCTGCTCACCACGAAGTTCGTCGTCAACGTCAACTACCCGCACCACGACGAGGGGCAGCGTCCCAAGGGCACCGCGTGGACGTCCGTGGGCACGCAGAAGATCGTGAGGTTCCACTACACGGCCGAGGGCGACACGTTCACGATCGGCGGCTCGCTGTGTGAGCCGGGGTCGCCGGACTGCCGTCCCGAGACCAAGCGGAACCCGGACTACGCACTGCTGGAGCAGGGACACGTGACGATCACGCCGGTCACCCCGGACCGGACGCACGACAGCGGACGGGACACGCGCGGGCTGGAGCGGCTCGTGCGCACCGGGCGCTGAGCCATGCGCAAGGGCCCCGGCGCTGCAGGAGGGGAAGCGCCGGGGCCCTGTCGCCGCGTGAGAGTGTCGTCGTCAGATCCAGCCGTCGAGGGACTTCAGGAAGCCCTGCGGGTCGTCACGGTGGATGCAGTGCCCCGCCTGCGGCACCACCCGCACCTCGAATCCCCGCTCCTCCAGCAGTGCCACGCCCTCGGCGTCGACGCACAGGCTCGGGTCGGCCAGCTGCACGAGGGACGGCACGACGGCCGACTCGGGCAGATACCTCCGCTCGAACTGCTCGACGGCGGAGAGGAATGCGGGGTCGAAGAGCGCGAAGCCGGCCAGTTCCGCCGCCACGTCGTCCTCGGACCAGCGCGGGTTCATCGCCCGTACGCTCTCGGCGGTCGCGGTGGTGACCATGTGCCGCATGCCGGCCGTGGCCCCGGGCGGGACGTTGCCCAGCTGGAAGCCGGGGTCGGAGTAGACGGCGCGGGCGGGGCGCAGCCGGGAGACCGCGAGCGCGAGGGACAGGCCGCCCATCGAGTGCCCGATCGCCAGGTCTGCACCGGCCGGCAGGTTCTCCACCAGGTCGTCGGCGAGCAGCTCGGGGCGGTACTCGCCGCGGGGGCTGCGGCCGTGGCCGCGCAGGTCGGGAGCCACGACCCGGTAACCGAGGCCGACGAGGTGGTCCTCGACGGCGTGCCAGGTGCGGTGGTCGGACATGGCGCCGTGGATCAGCAGGGCGACCTTGTCGCCGGTGCCGCGCTCATGGACGTTCAGCTTCATCGGGGCGAGACCTTTCGGGGGAAGGCGAGTGTGGTGACACGTGTAAGCATGCGGTTGGTCGACCCGAACACGCAAGAGACCTATGGTCATAACGTATAGATAACGAAACCTACCGATCAACAGGTAGGTGCACCACGATAGGCGCAGCGACGCGCACCGACGCCGGTCGCCACGCAGACGAACAAGGAGGCACCGCCATGTCCGAAGCCCACGACCCGGCCGCGCAGACCCTTGCCGCCGATCCGGACCAGGCCCGCGAGGCGGTGGTCGAGGCGGCGCTCGGCAAGCTCGACCTCGACTCCAAGACACGGCTGCTGGCCGGTCAGGACATGTGGTCGCTGCCTGCCCTGCCGCAGATCGGCCTGGGCTCGATCGTGATGTCGGACGGCCCGATCGGCGTGCGCGGGGTGCGCTGGACCGCCGACGACCCGTCCATCGCGCTGCCCTCCCCCACCGCGCTCGCCGCCACCTGGGACCCGGAGCTGGCCCGGCGTGCGGGAGTGCTGCTGGCGCAGGAGGCCCGGCGCAAGGGGGTGCACGTGCTGCTGGCGCCGACGGTGAATCTGCACCGGTCGCCGCTCGGGGGCCGCCACTTCGAGGCGTACAGCGAGGACCCGTATCTGACGGGGGAGATCGGCACCGGCTATGTGCGGGGCGTGCAGTCCGCTGGCGTCGGCACCACCGTGAAGCACTTCGTCGCCAACGACGCCGAGACCGACCGCCTCACCGTGAACAACGTCATCTCCGAGCGGGCGCTGCGCGAGCTGTACCTGGCGCCGTTCGAGGCGATCGTCGCGAACGCCCGCCCGTGGGGCATCATGACCGCCTACAACCGGGTCAACGGCACGACCATGACCGAACACCGCCGCCTGGTGCGGGACGTGCTGCGCGGCGAGTGGGGCTTCGACGGGTTCAACGTCTCCGACTGGATGGCGGCCCGCTCCACCACCGGTGCCATCGAGGGCGGCCTGGACGTGGCGATGCCCGGCCCGCACACCGTCTACGGCGAGGCCCTGGCCGCCGCCGTGCGGGCGGGGGAGGCCGACGAGGCCGCGGTCGCCGAGGCGGTGCGCCATGTGCTGCGCCTGGCCGCCCGCGTCGGCCTGCTCGAGGGTGCAGATCCGGTGGTCGCCACGCCTCCGGCCGAGGTCGACGGCACGGCGCTGGCCCGGGAGATCGCGGGCCGCGCCTTCGTGCTCGTGCGCAACGAACCGGTGGGATCCGCCGGCCGTGCGCTCCCGCTGGACCCGGCCGGGATCCGCAGGGTCGCGCTGCTCGGCGCCGCCGCACGGGACGCCCGCGTCCTCGGTGGCGGCTCCGCGACGGTCTTCCCCGCCCGCGTGGTCTCCCCGCTCGACGGGCTGACGGCCGCGCTGCCGGAAGGGGCGGTGACGTACGCGGTCGGCGCCGACCCGAGTGACGAACTCGCCGTCGCCGGGCAGGGGTTCACCCTGCGGGCGATCTGCCGGGACGCCGCCGGGAACGTGCTCGGCGAGGGCAGCCTGCCGAGCGGCCAGGTGCAGTGGATCGGCGACGACCTCCCCGAGGGCGTCACCCGCGAGGCGCTGCACAGCATCGAGGTCACCGGCACGTTCCGGCCCCGGGAGAGCGGCGAGCACTCCTTCGGCACGCGCGGCATCGGCGGCTACCGGCTGACCGTCGCCGGCGAGGTGCTGTTCGACGGGGAGCAGCCGCTGGACTCGCAGGCCGATCCGTTCGAGGCGTTCTTCGGCGCGCCCGTCGAGCGCGGGAGGGTCGCGCTGACCGAGGGCGAGCCGGTGGAGGTGTCGCTGCGGTACACCCTGCCCGAGGGGCCCGCGGCGCCGGTCTTCGGCGTGATGTTCTCGCTGATGCACCTCGGCCCGCGGCGCGACCCCGACGGGCTGATCGCCGAGGCGGTCGAGGCCGCGCGGGCGGCGGACGCCGCGGTGGTCGTCGTGGCGACGACCGAACGCGTCGAGTCCGAGGGCTTCGACCGCAAGGACCTGCGCCTTCCCGGCCGCCAGGACGACCTGGTGCGGGCGGTGGCCGCGGCCAACCCGCGCACGATCGTGGTCGTCAACTCCGGTTCACCGGTGGAGCTTGTGTGGCGGGACGAGGTGGCCGCGGTGCTGCTGAGCTGGTTCCCGGGGCAGGAGGGCGGCGCGGCCCTCGCCGATGTGCTGCTGGGCGAGGAGGAACCGGGCGGCAGGCTCCCCACGACGTGGGGCTCCCTGGACGACGCCCCGGTCACCGAGGTCACCCCCACGGACGGTGAACTGGCCTACCGGGAGGGCGTGTTCATCGGCTACCGCGCATGGGAGCAGGCGGGCAGGACACCGTCGTACCCCTTCGGCCACGGCTTGGGCTACACGGACTGGACGTACGAGTCGATCGAGGCGTCGGGCACGACGGTGACGGTCACCCTGCGCAACTCCGGCCCCCGCCCGGGCCGCGAGACCGTCCAGCTCTACGTCACCCCGGCCACCCCCGACCCGGACCGCCCGTCCCGCTGGCTGGCAGGCTTCGGCACGGTGACGGCGGCGCCCGGGGAGACGGCCACGGTGACGATCGAGGTGCCGGCCCGCACCTTCGAGACATGGACCGACACCGGCTGGCACCGCCGCCCCGGCACGTACGAACTCCACGCGGCCCGCTCCCTCACCGACCTCCGCCTCACCAAGACGCTCACGATCTGACGAGCGCCCACCATCAGCTCCGGGGCGGTACCTGACCCGCCGCCCCGGAGCGTTGTGACAAAGGGGTCGGAAGGAGGTGCGCCTTCACGGCCCTGGGCGCCGTAGTACCGCCGTGAACCGGTACCGCGACCCCCGGTACACCGAGTGGACCCATTCCACCGGGGTGCCCGTGCTGTCGCGGGAGTGGCGGGAGAGGAGGAGCATCGGGAGGCCCACGTCCGTGCTCAGGAGGGCGGCCTCTCTCGGGGTCGCCGGGCAGGTCTCGATCGTCTCGTCGGCCTCCGCCAGACGGACGCCGTAGACCTCGGCCAACGTCGTGTACAGGGACGTGTAACGGCTCAGGTTGCGGCGCAGGCCCGGGAAACGGGCGTCGGACAGGTGGGTCGTCTCGATGGCCATCGGTTCGCCGCCGGCCAGGCGGAGACGTTCGATGCGCAGGACCCTTGTGCCGGGTTCCACCTCCAGCAGTGCGGCCAGGTCGTCGTCGGCCGGGATGTAGCCGATGTCCAGGACGCGGGAGGCGGGGCTTAGGCCCTGGGCGCGCATGTCCTCGGTGTACGAGGTGAGTTGGAGCGTGCGGTAGACCTTCGGGCGGGCGATGAACGTGCCCTTGCCCTGGATCCGGTCCAGGCGGCCCTCGCTCACCAGCTCCTGCAGGGCCTTGCGGACGGTGGTGCGGGAGGTGCGGAACTCGACCGCGAGGAGGCGTTCGGCCGGCATCGCGGTGCCCGGGGGACGGGCCTCGGTCATCTGCAGGAGCCGCTGCTTGATGCGGTAGTACTTCGGGACGCGGCCGGTCCCGCCCGGCGCCCCCTGTTCGGTTCGGCCGCTGCTGACGTCCGTGCTCATGACCTGCCTTCCGGCTGCGGTGTCCGGCGCGCGGACGGCAGGGGCCGGCCGCGGTGCACGTCGGCGGACGGCCGGGTTCGGCGCCGCACGCTCGGCGATCCCGTTATAACCGTGCGTCTTTGTTTGGTCTAGTCCAACCTCCCGGCGAGCGGTCGACACGTCCGTTTTTGGGCGGAGTTCCCTCCTCCGGCGGGGAGTCGGAACCGTGATGCGACGACCCTTGACAGAGTCATAGGTCTAGGCCAAGCTCCCCTTGCTGGTCTAAACCATTTAGAGGAAGCCGGGTCCCAGCCCGCCGAGCGCGTGGGTGTGCATGGCGTTCCTGAGGAGGGGTGGCGCGTGAAGCGCAAGCTGATAGCCGCGATCGGTATCGCGGGCATGATGGTCTCCATCGCGGCGTGCGGCGGCGACAGCGGCGACGGTGGCGACAAGAAGGCCGGGGCCGACGGCTACGCCGGCGAGACGCTCACGGTCTGGGTGATGGACGGCTCCTCGCCGGACCAGTGGCAGAAGGACCTCACCGCCGAGTTCGAGAAGAAGACCAAGGCGAAGGTCAAGTTCGAGGTCCAGCAGTGGAACGGCATCCAGCAGAAGCTGACCACCGCGCTGTCCGAGGAGAACCCGCCGGACGTCTTCGAGATCGGCAACACCCAGACCCCGGCCTACGCCAAGACCGGCGGTCTCGCCGACCTCGCCGACCTCAAGTCCGAGATCGGCGCCGACTGGACCGAGTCGCTCAACGAGTCGTCCGTCTACGAGGGCAAGCAGTACGCGGCACCCTGGTACTTCGCCAACCGTGTCGTCCTCTACAACAAGAAGGTCTGGGCCGACGCGGGCATCAAGGAGACCCCGAAGACCCGCGACGAGTTCTACGACGCGCTCAAGACCATCGGTGAGAAGACCGACGCCGAGCCGATCTACCTGCCCGGCCAGAACTGGTACCACTTCGTCGGCCTGGTGATCGGCGAGGGCGGCGAACTGGTCAAGAAGGACGGCGACACGTACGTCTCCAACCTCGACGACCCCAAGGTCGCCGCCGCCATGGAGACCTACAAGAAGTTCCAGGCGCTGTCCAAGGCGCCCAAGGACAAGGACGAGGCCACCCCGCAGCAGGGTGAGGTCTTCGCCAAGGGCAAGACCGGCGCGTTCATCGGCATGGGCTGGGAAGCCGGCATCGCGATCAAGGCCAACCCGAAGATCGAGAAGGAGATCGGCTACTTCACGATCCCGGGCGCCACGGCCGACAAGCCCGAGGGCGTCTTCCTCGGCGGCTCCAACCTCGCCGTCGCCGCGGGCAGCAAGAAGCAGGAACTCGCCAAGGAGTTCCTGAAGATCGCCCTGTCCGACAAGTTCGAGGGGCAGCTCGCCAAGCTCAACGGCGTCATCCCCAACAAGGAGTCGCTGCAGAGCAACCTCAAGGGCAACGCCCCCGCCGAGGCCGCCGCGCCGGCCGCCGCCGTCGGTGGCACCACCCCGCTGATCCCGGAGTGGGCCGCGGTCGAGAACGCGCCCAACCCGATCAAGACGTACATGACCGCCGTGCTGAACGGCAAGTCCCCGGCCGAGGCCGCCAAGCAGGTCGAGGGCGAGTTCAACAAGCGCCTGTCGCAGCAGCAGTAGGAGCGCCGGGCGCTCCGACCGGAGCGGGGGCCGACCACTCGGCGGCCCCCGCCCCGCGCTGAGTACGTCGAGAAGAGAGATCGCGAGCATGACCGTGCAGACCGAACGGCCGCCCTCCGGCCCGGCGGACGTCCGCAAGACGGCCGACGGGGGACCCGGCAGGCCCACACCGCGAGCCGCGTCGCGCGCCGGCGCGCTCGCCCCGTACCTGTTGCTGCTGCCCGCCTGCGCGGCCACCGTGCTGCTGCTCGGCTGGCCGCTGCTGAAGGACGTACTGCTGTCCTTCCAGAACCTCAACATGGCGCAGCTGATCCAGCACGTCACCGAGTGGAACGGCATCGACAACTACAAGGAGGTCCTCACCGGCGAGGACTTCTGGCGGGTCACCCTCCGTTCCATCCTGTTCACGGCCACCAACGTCGTCCTGACGATGGTCCTGGGCACCCTGGTCGGTCTGCTGCTCGCCCGGCTCGGCAGGCGGATGCGGTTCACCCTGCTGATCGGTCTGGTCCTCGCCTGGGCCATGCCGGTGGTGGCCGCCACCACCGTCTACCAGTGGCTGTTCGCCCAGCGCTTCGGCGTCGTCAACTGGGTCCTGGACAAGCTCGGCTGGCACTCCATGGCCGACTTCAGCTGGACCAGCAGCCAGATGTCGACGTTCTTCGTCGTCACCGTACTGATCGTGTGGATGTCGATCCCGTTTGTCGCGATCAACCTCTACGCGGCTACCACCACCATCCCCAACGAGCTCTACGAGGCCGCGTCCCTCGACGGGGCCGGGGCCTGGCGGAGCTTCACCACGGTCACCCTGCCGTTCCTGCGGCCGTTCCTCTACGCGACGACGTTCCTGGAGATCATCTGGATCTTCAAGGCGTTCGTCCAGGTCTTCACCTTCAACGGCGGCGGCCCCGACCGGCTCACCGAGATCCTGCCCGTGTACGCCTACATCGAGGGCGTGGGCAACCAGCACTACGGCATGGGCGCGGCGATCGCCGTGCTGACCATCCTGATCCTGCTCGGCCTGACGGCGTACTACCTGAGGATCGTGCTCAAGCAAGAGGAGGACGAGCTGTGAAGCGCTCGCTCTTTTCCCGGGTCTGGCCCAACGTCACGGCCGTCGTCCTGTTCATCGGCTTCGTCTTCCCCGTGTACTGGATGTTCGCCACGGCCTTCAAACCGACCGGCGACATCATCTCGGAGAACCCCGTCTGGTTCCCGACCGACGTCACCTTCGAGCACTTCAGAACCGCGACCGGCGTCGACCACTTCTGGACGTACGTCACCAACTCGCTGACCGTCACCGTCCTCGCCGTCGCCTTCTCGCTGATCATCGCGCTGGCCGGCTCCTTCGCCCTGGCGCGGATGCGGTTCAAGGGGCGGCGCGGTTTCGTCATCGGCTTCATGCTGGCTCAGATGGCGCCCTGGGAAGTCATGATCATCGCGATGTACATGATCGTGCGGGACGCCTCCATGCTGAACAGCCTGGTGCCGCTCACCCTCTTCTACATGATGATGATCCTGCCCTTCACCATCCTGACGCTGCGCGGCTTCGTCGCCGCCGTGCCGAAGGAACTGGAGGAGTCGGCGATGGTCGACGGCTGCACCCGCGCCCAGGCGTTCCGCCGGGTCATCCTGCCGCTGCTCGCCCCCGGCCTGATGTCGACCTCGCTGTTCGGCTTCATCACCGCCTGGAACGAGTTCGCCCTCGTCCTGGTGCTCAACAAGGACGCCGAGGCCAAGACGCTGCCGCTGTGGCTGTCCAGCTTCCAGACCCAGTTCGGCGACGACTGGGGTGCGACCATGGCCGCCTCGTCGCTGTTCGCCGTCCCGATCCTGATCCTCTTCGTCTTCCTGCAGCGCAGGGCCGTCAGCGGCCTGACCGCGGGCGCCGTGAAGGGATAACGCCACCCGATGACGACCACCACCACCGGCACCGACACCCTCACCCGGGACGCGCTCGCCGTACTGCAGCCGGGCTTCGCCGGCACCACCGCGCCCGACTGGGTGCGCCGCCGGCTCGGCGAGGGCCTCGCCTCCGTCGCCCTGTTCGGCCGCAACGTCGTCGACGCCGAGCAGGTCACCGCGCTCACCGCCGCGTTGCGGGCCGAACGGGACGACCTGCTGGTCGCCATCGACGAGGAGAGCGGCGACGTCACCCGCCTGGAGGTCCGCACCGGCTCGTCCTTCCCCGGCAGCCACGCCCTCGGTGCCGTGGACGACGTCGAGCTGACCCGGGACGTGGCCGCCGAACTCGGACGCCGGCTCGCCGCCTGCGGGGTCAACCTCAACTGGGCGCCGTCGGCCGACGTCAACGCCAACCCCGACAACCCGGTCATCGGTGTCCGCTCCTTCGGCGCCGACACCGGCCTGGTGGCCCGGCACACCGCCGCCTACGTCGAGGGGCTGCAGTCCACCGGCGTCGCCGCCTGCACCAAGCACTTCCCCGGGCACGGCGACACCAGCGTCGACTCGCACCACGCCATCCCGCACATCGACCTCGACATCACGACCCTGCACGAGCGGGAACTCCAGCCGTTCCGGGCGGCGATCGCGGCCGGTACGCGGGCCGTGATGAGTGCCCACATCCGCGTGCCGGTCCTCGACCCCGACCGCCCGGCCACGCTGTCCGGCCGCATCCTCACCGACCTTCTGCGCGGTGAACTCGGCTACGAGGGGCTGATCGTCACCGACGGCATGGAGATGCAGGCCATCTCCGGCACCTACGGCCTGGAACACGGGGTCGTCCTCGCCATCGCCGCGGGCGCCGACGCGATCTGCGTGGGCGGCGGGCTGTGCGACGAGGACACGGTGCTCAGCCTCCGGAACGCCCTCGTCGGCGCCGTACGCTCCGGTGAACTGGCGGAGGAACGGCTGGCCGACGCGGCCGCCCGGGTCCGCGCCCTGGCCGACTGGACCAGCCGGGTCCGGCAGTCCGCGGCCCCGTCCGCCGGCGCGCGCCCGGAGATCGGGCTCACCGCCGCCCGCCGCGCCGTGACCGTCACCCGCACCCGTCCCACGGCACCGATCTCCGCACCGGTGTACGTGGCGACCTTCATCCCGGCCGCGAACATCGCCGTGGGCGACGAGACGCCGTGGGGTGTCGGCGTGGAACTGGAGCGGCTGCTGCCGGGCTCCGTCTCGGGCCGCTTCTCCGGTCCCGACGCCGGCGCCGAGGCTCTCCGGGCCGCGGACGGCCGCCGTGTCGTCGCCGTGGTCCGCGACGAGCACCGCCACCCGTGGATGCGCACGGCTCTGGACACCCTGCTCGGCGCCGCACCCGACACCGTTGTCGTGGAGATGGGGGTGCCGCAGTCCCCGCCGCGCGGCGCCCTGCACATCGCCACGTACGGCGCGGCCCGGGTGTGCGGCATCGCGGCCGCGGAGGCGATCGTCGCGGGCTGACCGCGGGCTGACTCGGGAAACCGGTCCGGGCGGTGGCTCTGCCGCCCGGACCGGTGCGGTCAGGGATAGATCTTCTCGCCGGACGTCAGCATCGCGACGAACTTCTCGATGCGGGCCGCCCGGGTCTGCGGGCGCTTGGCGTCCTGGACGCGGTAGAGGATGGCGTAGCGGTTGCGGCTGTCCAGCGCGGCGAAGAAGTCGCGCGCCGACTGCGGGGCGGCGTCCAGGGCCGCGCGCAGGTCGTCCGGGACCGTCGCCGTGCTCTGACTCGCGTACGCCGACTCCCAGCGGCCGTCCGCCTTGGCGCGCTCCACCTCACGCAGACCGGCCGGCCGCATCCGGCCCGCCTCGATCAGCGCGGTCGCCTTCTGCACATTGATCCTCGACCACTTGCTGCGCGGCCGGCGCGGAGTGAAGCGCTGTACCCAGTGCGACTCGTCCAGCTTCTTCTTGTGCCCGTCGATCCAGCCGTAGCACAGCGCCGATTCCAGCGCGGTGGCGTAGTCGATGCCGGGCAGCCCGGAGTCCTTCCTGGGGATCTTCACCCAGATCCCCGAGGCGTCGGCGTGGTGTTCCTCCAGCCACTTCTCCCAGTCGTCCTGCGTGGGGAAGGAGAGGACCGGTTCGCTCGTGTTCTGTGTTCCGCCCGTCATGTCCGCCAGGGAAGCCGATCGGCGGGGGAGTGGTCAACGGCGGCCATGCCGCAGTCCGTACGCCGGCCCGCCGGCGTGGATCGGGGGACGCGCGGGCCGGCGGGTATGGCGGAGCGTGTCGCTGTTGGGCCGAACGGGTGACCATGCGTAAGAATTGCCCGATGCAGACAGCCAGTGCGACCGAGGACGGAGCATGCCGGTGAACAGCCACGATGTCACCGACGAGCAGTGGGAGGGGCTCGCCCAGGTCGTTCCGCTGCGGGGCCGGGACGCCTGGCCGTCCGCGGTGAACCACCGGTCCGTACCGGAGGCCGAGACGGAGGCGCGGCGCCGCTTCGTCGTACTGCGCGTGAACGTGTTCGCGGACGCCCGCGACGTCGCCGAGACGCTGATGGCGGGCGTCCCGGTCCTGCTCGACCTGACCGGCGCGGAGACGGAGGTCGCCAAGCGCGTCCTGGACTTCAGCACGGGCGTCGTCTTCGGCCTGGCGAGCGGAATGCACCGCGTCGACCGCAACGTCTTCCTGCTGACCCCGGCGGGCACGGAGGTCACCGGGCTGATGGAGGGGGTCGGGGTCTCGGGGATGTGAGCGGGGGACGAGCGTCGACGCGGTCGCGCCGCCCTTCCCGGCGGGTCGCTCGTTCGTGGGAAGGGGATCCGAGCGGAACGGTTCCTCCGGTTCCGGTGCCTCTAGCGTCTCGCGCATGACGCTGCCTGCACCTGCCTCCCTCTCCGAGACACCCCTCGCGACCGGCACCCGGCCGCTCGGCGACCGGCAGCGTCCCCTGCGGCCCCGGATCACCGAACTGGTGCTGTCCGCCTTCGGCCGACACCGCAGGGCCGTCCTGGAGTTCGGGGCGTGCACGCTGCTCGCCGGGGGCAGCGGGAGCGGGAAGAGCAGTGCGCTGCGGGCCTTCGAGGCGCTGGCCCGGCTCGGGGGCGGTGCGGAGCTCGGCGAGGTGTTCCCCGAGCCGGCGGTGTGGGTGCCCGAGGGGGCGCGGGGCGACGCGCAGGGGCGGCGGGGGTTCCGTATCGGGTGTGTGGCCGACGGGCCGGAGGGGCCGGTGCGGCTGGAGGTGGCGGTGCAGGCGGAGCCCGAGGCGCGGATCGTGGGGGAGCGGCTCACCGCCCGCGGGCTCGTCCTGCTGGAGACCGCGCTGCGCGACCCCCGGCGACGCGTCGTGCAGGCCGCCTGGCACACCGCGGGCACCGCAGCCGTCACCCGCGGCCGGCTGCCCGACGACCGGCTCGGCACCGCCCTGCTGCCCCTGCGCGTCGCCGGGACGACCCCGGGGCAGCGCACGGTGCTCGCCGCCGCCGAGCAGATGGTGGTGGCCCTGCGCTCCGTCTTCGCCTGCGACCCCCGCCCCGACCGCATGGGCGCCCCCGTGCCGACCGGCACCGGCCGCCTGCTCGGCGGCTGCGACAACCTCGCCGCCGTGTTGTGGCGCACCCGCGCCGAATGCGGACGCCGGCACGCGCTCCTCGTCGACGCCCTGCGCACCGGATGCGCCGGCCCGGTCGCCGATCTGCTGGCCGAGCCCTGCGGCGACGGACGCGTCCGCGCCCTGCTCGACCGCGGCGACGGCACCCGCACCGACCTCGGGCGGCTCGGCGACGGCGAACTGCGCCACCTCGCCCTCGCGCTCGTCCTGCTCACCGGCCCGGGTGTCCTGGAGGTCGACGCGCCCGGCGAGGTCCCGGACGCCCTGCGGACCCTCACCGTGCTGGCCGACAACCTCGACCGCGGCCTGGACCCGCGGCAGCGCACCGCACTGCTGCGGCTGGCGGCGCGTATGTGCGACCGCGGGCACATCCGGCTGGTCGGCGCGGTGAGCGACGCGTCCTGGGCGGCGGGGGCGGACGGGGTGACGGTGGTACACCTGGACCGTGACTGATCACAGCGATCCCCCGGCCGCGTCCCCGGCCGCCCCCGGCCTGCCCGAACTCCAGCGACGCCTCGCCCGGTTCGCCGCCGCCCGGAACTGGCAGCCGTACCACACCCCGAAGAACCTCGCCTCGGCGCTCAGCGTCGAGGCCGCCGAACTCGTCGAGATCTTCCAGTGGTTGACGCCCGAGGAGTCGGCCCGGGTGATGGACGACCCCGGCACCGCGCACCGCGTCACCGACGAAGTCGCCGACGTGCTCGCGTACCTCCTTCAGCTGTGCGAGGTCCTCGGCATCGATCCGCTGGCCGCGCTGGCCGCGAAGATTGAGCGCAACGAGCACAGATTCCCGGCGCCGTAGCCGCATCCACGGTGGGGAGTTGGACACTCCACTTTCACGCTCCGTAGCATAATCGGCTACCGAGTTCGAATTGTTGTCCGCAGATTTCCGTCTTCCTCTGGCTTTTTGTCTCAGTGGCCCTCACTCTGGGTAGTGAACAAGGGAGTTCGGGCGGACGCGTGGGCAGCGCGTCGGACAGACGGGGGCAGCGCATGGACGCTGTGCGGCTCATCGTGACGAGCAGGAGAGCGCTGGCCGCGAGCGGCGGCGTCCCGGAGTTGCTGACCGAGGTGTGGCAGGCGCAGGCCCTCGCGCAGGCCGTGGGCAGCCGTCTCGCCGTCGCCGGACCACCCGAACTGCGCGGCGAGGCACTGGGTCTGACCGAACTGGCGGGCCGCGGCTGCGGGGTGCTGGACACCCCGGTCCTCGCTCCCGGTGAGCTGCGCGCGGCCCAGCTCACCGAACTGGGCGACGCCCGCCAGTCCCTGATGTACCTCGGCGGGCTGCTCGGCGAGGTCGGCATAGCCCTGGTCGGCCTCGCCTGCGCCGCGGACGACGAGGCGACGTACTGGCAGTGCATGGAGGCGATCGACGCGGCGGACGAATCCCGCGACCGCGTTCTGGAGATGCTCCGCAAACTCGCCGACCGCGACGAGGCGTTACCGGAGCGGGAGGCAGGCTAGCCGCCCCCTGCACAGCGCCTGACAGAACGCCAGATCCCGGCCCGGGGGCCTGGACCGACGAGGCCACCGGGCACGGCGGGCCGGCCCTTCTCCCGCACCGGGCCCCTTCCCGCCTGATGCCGCCGCGGTCCCCGACCAACGGGCCCGGCACGACCGCGCCGGCCCACCGCCCCAGGCTCTGTCGTCACGTTCCCGCCTGCCTGGCGACGCCATGCACGTTCCCCCACGGCCTTGAGGGCGTGGGAGGTGCCCCCACTCGCCGCACCGGGCGCCGACCACGTACAACCAGTACGCCGGTCGACGCCCGGCACTCCCCCAGCCTCCGGCCGGGGGGACCCCCAGAGCACGCATCTGACGCCGCCAGGGCCCGCCCTTCGGGCGGACGCCGGGAAGGTGACGACAGGGCCTAGGGCCTGTCGTTTGGATCACGCCGCAGACGCGGGGTCTGGCACGCACATCTGCCGCGTTGTCGTCGGTCGCCGAAGCTCCGCTTCGACTCCCTCCTCCGCCTTGCAGCTGCACGCACCAGACCCCGCTCACCGGCGCTGATCAGGCACCGCCCCTTCCCTGCGACGTGATCCAAACGACAGGCCCTAGCTCAGCCCGCCGCGTCCTCCTCCTCGGTGACCGCTCGTGGCCCGGCCGCCCCGGCGCGGCCCCGCACGCCCGTGGCCGCGCGCAGGTCCGCGTTCAGGGCCGACAGGTCCGCGTTCAGCGTGGCCATCAGCTCTTCCATCTGCTGGAGCAGCCCCTTCGGCCGGGTCGGCTCGCCGTCCTGCTGCGGCGCGGTCTCTTCGGACATGACGGCCTCCTCGGCCCCTGGCCCCGAGGGGCCCACACGGTGACGCCCCGGGCGTATCCCCGACCGGTGCGGGTGCCGGGCGTTCCGGCTCCGTGCGGGCAACGATCTTCATCGGGTGTCGGTCACTGGGGCGGGCATATCAATCGACCGGAGCATGCAGGATGGATGTATGGATCTTCGCATCTTCACCGAGCCCCAGCAGGGCGCCACCTACGACACCCTCCTCACCGTCGCCAAGGCCACCGAGGACCTCGGGTTCGACGCCTTCTTCCGTTCGGATCATTACCTCAAGATGGGCTCCGTGGACGGGCTGCCCGGCCCCACCGACGCCTGGATCACCCTCGCCGGTCTCGCCAGGGAGACCAGGCGGATCCGGCTCGGCACCCTCATGACCGCCGCGACCTTCCGCCTCCCCGGTGTCCTCGCCATCCAGGTCGCGCAGGTCGACCAGATGTCCGGCGGCCGGGTCGAACTGGGCCTCGGCGCCGGCTGGTTCGAGGAGGAGCACAAGGCGTACGGGATCCCCTTCCCCAAGGAGAGGTTCGCCCGCCTCGAGGAGCAGCTGGAGATCGTCACCGGCCTGTGGGCCACCGAGCCCGGCGGGACCTA
Source organism: Streptomyces sp. NPDC052012 (assembly GCF_040689265.1). Taxonomy (NCBI): domain Bacteria; kingdom Bacillati; phylum Actinomycetota; class Actinomycetes; order Kitasatosporales; family Streptomycetaceae; genus Streptomyces; species Streptomyces sp. NPDC052012. Next base: position 56,571 of record NZ_JBFAXA010000023.1, on the reverse strand, counting down.
CGACTTCCACGGCACCTACTACGACCTCACCGACTCGCCGGCGCTCCCCAAGCCCGCCCAGTCCAGGATCCCCGTCCTCATCGGCGGCCACGGCGCGCGTCGCACGCCACGGCTCGCGGCCAGGTACGCCGACGAGTTCAACATGCCGTTCGCCTCGCCCGAGGACAGCGCGGCTCAGTTCGGCCGGGTCCGCGCCGCCGCCGAGGAGGCGGGCCGCAATCCGGACGACCTCGTCTGCTCCAACGTCCTCGTCGTGTGTGTCGGCAAGGACGACCACGAGCTCGCCCGCCGCGCCGCCGCCATCGGCCGCGAGGTGGACGAGCTCAAGGCCAACGGTCTTGCGGGCTCCCCGGCCGAGGTCGTCGACAAGATCGGCCGCTACCAGGAGGTCGGCTCCCGCCGGATGTATCTTCAGCTGCTCGACCTGAGCGACCTCGACCACCTGGAACTGATCTCCTCCCAGGTCCAGTCCCAGCTGTCGTAGTCACACGGCGGACCGCTCCGCGGCCGGCGGCGCCCGCTCAGCCGCCGGCCGCGGAACCCGGTGCCGCCTCGCTGCCGCGCGCCCCCGGTTCGCCCCCGCCCGCCCGCGGCAGCGTCAGCACCGCCGCGAACGCGCACACCGCCACCGCCGCGAAGAAGTAGAAGCCCCACGGGTGACCGATGCCCGAGGAGACCAGCGCCCCGGTGATCGACGGGCCGACGATCGACCCGAGCCGGCCGATGCCGGACGCCGAGCCGAGTGCCGTGCCGCGGACCGCGGCCGGGTAGAAGGCCGTCACGTAGGCGTAGACGAGCACCTGCGCCGAGAAGACGAACACGCCGGTGAGGAAGATCACGACGTTGAGCAGCAGGTCGCTGTCCATCTTGATGCTCAGGCACGCCAGCATGACCACCGAGACGGCGAACCAGCCCATCGTGGTGCCCCTGATCCCCCGCCGGTCGGCGACGAACCCGCCGAGGACGAGACCGGCGACACCGCCGACGTTGAGCACCAGGAGCTGGGTGACGGCCGTCGGCACCGGATAGCCGGCGTCGTTCATCAGCTTCGGCAGCCAGGTGTTGAGGCCGTACACCAGCAGCAGGCCCATGAAGGAGGCCACCCAGATGCCGATGCCGGCCCGTAGGTACGCCGGCTTGAGCAGCTCGGTGAACGGCACCCGCTCGGCGTCGTTCTCCTTGGCGCGCACGAACGCCTCCGACTCGGGCAGCCGGTACCACTGGACGGCGGCGACGAACAGGCCGACGACGCCCAGGAGGTAGAACAGGATCTCCCAGTCGTCGGTGACCTGGAGCGCCAGCAGCGAGGTGATGACGGCACCGGTGTGGTAGCCGGTCATCGTCAGGGTGCTGGCCCGCGCCCGGCGGCTGGCCGGCATGTGCTCGGCCATCATCGTGAGCGACACCGGCATGCAGGCGCCGAGGCCGAGACCGGCGATCAGGCGCAGCGCCGCGAACATCGCGACGGAGTTCGCCAGCGGCACCACGAGGGTGAACACCGAGAACAGCACCACCGAGCCGATGAGCAGCTTGCGCCGGCCGAACCGGTCGGCCATCGGGCCGACGCAGACCGCGCCGATGGCCACGCCGACGAGCGAGAGCGTCGCGATGGTGGTCGCGTCGCCCGCGGTCATGCCGAGGTGCTCGGTCTTGAGCAGGGTGGGGATGATGGCGCCGAGGACGACGAGGTCGTAGCCCTCCAGCAGGACGGTGATCCAGCACAGGAGCACGGTCCAGGTGTTGCGTCCGGGAGCGGTGCCGGCCTGGGCCGGTGTGCCGGACGAGGTGACGGAAGCCATGGTGGCATTCCCCCCAGGGGACGAGGCGGGCGGCGGGCTCAGAACGGGTAGTCGGCGATGTCCGGGCGGACCGTGACCCACTGGGTCTCGGTGAACGCCTCGATGTTGGCGGCGGCGCCCCCGAACCGGGATCCGGTGCCGGACGCCTTGACGCCGCCGAAGGGGGCGCCCGGTTCGTCGTCCACGGTCTGCTGGTTGATGTGCACCTTGCCGGAGTCGATCCGGTCGGCGAGCTTCATCGCCGTACCGACGTCACCGAGGATGCCGACGGACAGCCCGTACTCGCTGTCGTTCACGATCCGCGCCGCCTCCTCCAGCGTGGAGAAGCCGAGGACGGGGGCGACGGGGCCGAAGATCTCCTCGCGCCAGGCCGGCATGTCGGGGGTCAGGCCGGTCAGGACGGTGGCCCGGTAGCAGGCGCCGTCGATCTCACCGCCCGCGGCGACCTTCGCGCCCGCCGCGACGCTGTCCGTGACGATGCCGTGCACCCGCTCCAGCTGGCGCCGGTCGATGATCGGGCCGAGCGCCACGTCCTCGCGGGCCGGGTCGCCGACGGGCAGCGCCTCGGCCTTCGCGGCGAGCGCCGCCGTGTACTCCTCGAGCAGCGACTCGTGCACGAGGTGCCGGCCGGTCGTCATACAGATCTGGCCCTGGTGCAGATACGAGCCGAACGCGCCCGCCGAGGCCGCCTTCCGCACGTCCGCGCCCGGCAGCACCACCAGCGCGTTGTTGCCGCCCAGTTCGAGATGGGCGCGCTTGAGCAGCCGGCCCGCCCGCTCGCCGATGGCCCGTCCCACGGGGGTCGAGCCGGTGAAGGACACCACCCGCACCTCGGGTGCCTCGACCACCGCCTCGCCCACCGCGCCGTCGCCCGGCAGCAGATGCAGGACCCCGGCGGGCAGTCCCGCCTCCTCGAAGACGCGGGCGATGACGACACCGCCGCTGACCGCCGTGCGCGGATCCGGCTTGAGCAGTACGGCGTTGCCCAGCGCGAGCGCCGGGGCGACCGAGCGCAGGCCCAGGACGAGAGGGAAGTTGAACGGCGCGATCACGCTGACCACTCCGGCCGGGCGGCGGCGGGCCAGAGACCAGCGGGCCTCCTCGGAGGTGAGCACCTCGCCCTGCGGGTGGGTCGGCAGGCCCGCGCACTCGAAGCACTCGCCGATCGCGAGCCCCACCTCGAAGCCGGCCTTGGAGCGCACCGAGCCGGCCTCCCGCACCAGCCAGTCCTCGATCTCGGCGGCGTGCTCGGTGAGGAGTTCGCCCGCGCGGCGCAGTACGGCGGCCCGCTGCCGCGGCGGGGTCACGGCCCAGGCGCGCTGCGCCTCGGCGGCCCGTGCGGCGGCGCGGCTCACGTCCTCGGCGCCGGCCAGACCCACCGTGCCCAGGCGGTCACCGGTCGCGGGTTCGACGACGGGCTGCCCGGTGGGGGAGTCCTGCCAGCCGTCGCTGAAGAACTTCCCGCCCCAGACGTCGCTGTCCAGGAATGTCATTGAGGTTCCCTCTCTGTGATGGGGTCTCGCGGCTCGTGCGGAGGGTGGTCAGGAGGGCGTGGTGAGCGCCGTGTCCACCTGGAGGAGACGGGGATGGTCCGGCGTCTCGGCGAACGCGGCGCGCAACTCCTCGGCGTCGCCGACGTGCCGGGCCCGGACGCCGTAGCCCTCCGCGATCCGGGTGAAGTCCATGCCGGGGATGTCCAGGCCAGGTGCGTCCGGCACGCCGAGCAGGCCGCCGAACCAGCGCAGCGCCCCGTAGGTGCCGTTGCGCAGCAGCACGACGGTCAGCGGCACCCGGTGCTGGGCGGCCGTCCACAGGGCGGTGATGCCGTAGTTGGCCGAACCGTCGCCGATCACGCCGACGACGGGCCGGTCGGGCTGCGCCATCGCCACGCCGACCGCGCCGGGCAGCCCGAAGCCGAGTCCGCCCGCGGCGGGGAAGTAGTAGGAGCCGGGCCGGCGCAGATCCATCTGGCGCCACCAGGCGGCGTTGGTCGAGGTCGACTCGACGACGTACGCGGTGTCGCCGGGCAGCTCGTCGCGCAGCGCGGCGAACACCTGCTCGGGGTGCAGTGCCCGTCCCTCGGCGGTGTGCGGCTCGGGGGCCGGCGCATACGGGCCGGCCGGTGCGCCGGGTCCGCCGAGCGACGTCAGCAGCAGGTCGATCACCGCCCCTGGGTCGGCGACCAGCGCCTCGCCCATGGGCGCCCGTGCCGCGGCCGAGGCGTCCTCGGTGACCTGGACGAGCCGCGTGCCCTCGGGCAGATACCGGCCGGGGAGGTACTCGTGGTACCGGAACACGGGGGCGCCGAGCACCAGCACCAGGTCGTGGCCCTCGAAGGCCCGGGAGACCGGCGCGATCCCGGCGGGCAGCACCCCGCGGAACAGCGGGTGCCGGTTGGGGAAGGGCAGCCGGAACTGCGACGGGGCCGCCCACACCGGGCAGCCCAGGCGCTCCGCCAGCCGCACCGCGTCGTCGAACAGGCCGGCCGCGTCGATGTCGCCGCCCAGGACGAGCGCGGGCCGCCGGGCCGCCGCCACCTGTTCGGCGAGTCGGCGGCCCTGCCCGGCGTCGGGCACGGACGCGCGCCGTACGTCCCGGTCGAGTACGGCCAGGCTGTTGTCGTCGGCCTCGGCGGCCCAGTCGTCGTACGGGACGGACAGATACGTCGGCCGCCGCTGCAGACGCGCCTCGAAGACGGCCTGGGCGAGGGCACGCGGCACGTCTCCGGCGCACGCCGGCTCCGCCGCCCAGCCCACCAGCGGCTTCATCAGCGCCGCAGCGTCCACGTTGGCCAGGTTCGCCTCCGGGCCGATCGCGGACCGCACCTGCTGACCGGCCACCACCACCAGCGGAGTGCGGGAGGCCACCGCGTTCGTCAGCGCCCCCATCGCGTTGCCGGAGCCCGAGGCGGCGTGCAGGTTGACCAGCACCGGGCGGCCGGTCGCCTGGGCGAACCCGTCGGCCATGCCGACGACCGCGCCCTCGTGCAGACCGAGGACATAACGGAAGCTGTCGGGCAGTTCGGCGAGGAACGGCAGCTCGTTGGAGCCGGGGTTGCCGAAGACGGTGGTGAGGCCCTGACGCTCCAGGAACTCGTGGGAGACGCGACGCACGGAGGGCAAGGACGTTCCTTTCGACGTGATGCGCGACACGCTAAGGAACCCTGCGACATGGGCACCAATAGATGTTTCGGTGCCCCGATATAGAGTCCGTCGATATGGGCACCTTCGACCTCAACCTGGCCCGCGTCTTCGTCCTGCTGTACGAGACGGGGAGCGTCACGGCCACCGCCGAGACGCTCCACGTCACCCAGCCGACCGTCAGCTACAGCCTGGCCAAGCTCCGCCGGCACTTCGACGACGAGCTGTTCCGCCGCAACGGGCGCGGTCTGACCCCGACGGCCGGTGCCCGGCGGCTGTACGAGCCGCTGCAGCGCGCCCTGGCGGACATCGACGTGACGGTCCGGCAGGCCGACGTCTTCGACCCCGAGACCATGTCGGGCCGCTTCACCATCGCCCTGTCCGACCTCGGCGAGGCGACGCTGCTGCCGAGGCTGCTCGCCGCGGCCCGCGACCGGGCACCCGGGGTGTCCTTCACCGTCCGGCCGTTCGACGTCGAGGACGCCGAGAGCCAGCTGCGCCGGGGTGACCTCGACGCGTTCGTGGCCACCCCGGTGATCACCTCGCACCGCACCGTGCGCATCCCGCTCTTCCAGGAGCGCTACGTCCTCATGATCGCCGCCGACCATCCGCGCATCCGGGGCGACGCGGTCACGCTGTGCGACCTGGCCGCCGAGCACCACGCGACCGTCTTCGGACCGAGCGGGCACGTCACGCCGCGGGCCGTGCTGGCCGCGCACGGGCTGCTCGAGCGGGTCGCCGTGGACGCCACCCGCTTCTCGATGCTGCCCTATCTGCTGGAGCAGACCGACCTGATCGCGATCGTCCCCGAGTACGTCGGGGAGGTGTTCACCGCCTCCCACCGGGTGCGCCTGGTGCGGCTGCCGTTCGAGACCGACCCGATCGAGGTCGCCCTGTACGCCCGCCACGAGTCCTCGCGCAGCCCGGCCCAGCGGTGGCTCGTGCGGTTCATGACCGAGGTGCTGGGCGAGCTGGTGAGCCCGGCCCAGCTGCCGTCGTCGGCGGCGCACTGACACGGCGCCGTCCCGGTTCCTCGAAGCCGCCGGAAAAATCCCGGAGATACCCGCCCACCGTGCCTGTACGGTGACCAGGCGCGCCGGATACCCGCGTGTACCCGCAGTTCAGAAGGTGTTTCGAGGTGTAACCACCGTGTTCCTGACCATCAGTACCACCGGCGTCCCCGAACGCCCCGCGACCGACCTCGGCTTCCTGCTGCACAAGCATCCCGGGAAAGCGCAGGCGTTCTCGACCTCCTACGGCACGGCGCAGGTCTTCTACCCCGAGGCCGGCGCCGAACGCTGCACGGTGGCGCTGCTGCTGGAGGTGGACGCGGTGGCACTGGTCCGGCGCGGCAAGGGCAAGGGCCGCGGCGGCGCGCCCGACGCCGCGCTCGCGCAGTACGTCAACGACCGCCCGTACGCGGCCTCCTCCCTCCTCGCCGTCGCGCTGAGCAACGTCTTCTCCAGCGCCATGCGCGGTGTGTGCGCCGCCCGACCGGAGCTGCCCGCACAGCCGCGTCCGCTGCGCGTCGAGGTGCCCGCGCTGCCCGCCCGAGGCGGCCCCGACCTCGTACGCAAGCTCTTCGAACCGCTCGGCTGGACGGTCGACGCCCAGCCGGTCGCGCTGGACAGCGACTTCCCCGAGTGGGGCGACTCCCGCTACGTGCGGCTCGCCCTCGAAGCCGGCACCCTCACCCTCGCCGAGGCCCTGCGCCACCTCTACGTGCTGCTCCCGGTCCTCGACGACACCAAGCACTACTGGGTCTCGGCCGACGAGGTGGACAAGCTGCTGCGGGCCGGTGAGGGCTGGCTCCCCGCGCACCCGGAGCAGAAGCTGATCACCAGCCGGTATCTCTCCCGCCGCTGGTCCCTGACCCGCGCGGCGATGGAGCGGCTGGAGCTGGTCCGGCTGGCCGAGGCGGACGACAGCGAGGTCGACGAGATCGACAACGCCGTCGAGGCGGAGAGCGAGACCGAGGAGAAGCCGGCCCCGCTCGCCGTGCAGCGGCGGGACGCCGTCGTGGCCGCCCTGCGCGCCGCCGGTGCCGCCCGGGTGCTCGATCTCGGCTGCGGACAGGGGCAGTTGGTGCAGGAGCTGCTGCGTGACCCGGCGTTCACCGAGATCGTGGGCGTCGATGTGTCGATGCGCGCGCTCACCATCGCCTCCCGGCGGCTCAAGCTGGACCGCATGGGGGAGCGGCAGGCGTCCCGCGTCACACTGTTCCAGGGCTCCCTCGCGTACACCGACCGCCGGCTCAAGGGCTACGACGCGGCCGTGCTCAGCGAGGTGATCGAGCACCTCGACCTGCCGCGGCTGCCCGCCCTGGAGTACGCCGTGTTCGGCGCCGCCCGCCCCCGCACGGTCCTCGTGACCACCCCGAACGTCGAGTACAACGTGCGCTGGGAGAGCCTGCCGGCCGGCCACGTCCGGCACGGCGACCACCGCTTCGAGTGGACCCGCGCCGAGTTCCGCGCCTGGGCCGAGGCGGTGGCCGAACGGCACGGCTACCGCGTGGAGTTCGCCCCCGTCGGGCCGGACGACCCCGAGGTCGGACCGCCCACCCAGATGGCCGTGTTCACGATCGAGACCGCGAAGGAGGCGAAGGCCGCATGACCGAGACGACCGCGGGGCGGGTCCTGCCCGTCACCGACCTCTCCCTCGTGGTGCTCGTCGGCGCCTCCGGCTCCGGCAAGTCCACCTTCGCCCGACGCCACTTCAAGCCCACCGAGGTCATATCCTCCGACTTCTGCCGAGGCCTGGTCTCCGACGACGAGAACGACCAGAGCGCCACCCGGGACGCCTTCGACGTCCTGCACTACATCGCCGGCAAGCGCCTCGCCGCCGGGCGCCGCACGGTCGTCGACGCCACCAGCGTCCAGTCCGACGCCCGGCGTCAGCTGATCGACCTGGCCCGGCAGCACGACGTACTGCCCATAGCCATCGTGCTCGACGTCCCCGAGGAGGTGTGCGCCGAGCGCAACGCCGCCCGCACCGACCGCGCCGACATGCCCCGCCGGGTCATCCAGCGCCACACCCGCGAACTGCGCCGCTCGCTGCGGCACCTGGAGCGCGAGGGCTTCCGCAAGGTGCACGTGCTGCGCGGCGTCGAGGAGATCGAGCACGCCACGATCGTCACCGAGAAGCGGTTCAACGACCTCACCCACCTCACCGGCCCGTTCGACATCATCGGCGACATCCACGGCTGCTCCGCCGAACTGGAGTCACTGCTCGGCAAGCTGGGCTACGTCGACGGGGTGCACCCCGAGGGCCGCACGGCCGTGTTCGTCGGCGACCTCGTCGACCGCGGCCCGGACAGCCCCGGTGTGCTGCGCCGCGTGATGGCCATGGTCAAGTCGGGCAACGCCCTGTGCGTGCCCGGCAACCACGAGAACAAGTTCGGCCGCTACCTCAAGGGCCGCAAGGTCCAGCACACCCACGGACTCGCCGAGACCGTCGCGCAGATGGAGGGCGAGAGCGAGGAGTTCCGCGCCGAGGTACGGGAGTTCATCGACGGCCTGGTCAGCCACTACGTCCTCGACGGCGGGCGGCTGGTGGTGTGCCACGCCGGTCTGCCGGAGAAGTACCACGGCCGCACCTCCGGCCGGGTGCGCAGCCACGCCCTGTACGGCGACACCACCGGCGAGACCGACGAGTTCGGGCTGCCCGTGCGCTACCCGTGGGCCGAGGACTACCGCGGCCGGGCGGCCGTCGTCTACGGCCACACCCCGGTCCCGGAGGCGACCTGGCTGAACAACACCATCTGCCTGGACACCGGCGCCGTTTTCGGCGGCAAGCTGACCGCGCTGCGCTGGCCGGAGCGGGAGATCGTCGACGTACCGGCCGAGCGGGTCTGGTACGAACCGGTGAAGCCGCTGCGCACCGAGGCCCCCGGCGGGCACGAGGGACGCCCGCTGGACCTCGCCGACGTGCACGGCCGCCGGGTCGTGGAGACCCGCCACCAGGGGCGGATCGCGGTCCGTGAGGAGAACGCCGCCGCCGCGCTGGAGGTGATGAGCCGCTTCGCCATCGACCCGCGCCTGCTGCCGTACCTCCCGCCGACCATGGCACCCACGGCCACCTCGCACCTCGACGGCTATCTGGAGCACCCCGTCGAGGCGTTCGCCCAGTACGCGGCGGACGGGGTGGCTCGGGTGGTGTGCGAGGAGAAGCACATGGGCTCGCGTGCGGTGGCCCTGGTCTGCCGGGACGCGGAAGCCGCCCGACGCCGCTTCGGGGTGGACGGCGCCACCGGTTCGCTCTACACCCGCACCGGCCGCCCGTTCTTCGACGACGACTCCGTCACGGAGGAGATCCTCGGCCGGCTGCGCACCGCGGTCGGCGAGGCCGGGCTGTGGGACGAACTCGCCACCGACTGGCTGCTGCTGGACGCCGAGTTGATGCCCTGGTCGCTGAAGGCGTCCGGGCTGCTGCGCTCGCAGTACGCCGCGGTAGGCGCCGCGTCCGGCGCTGCCTTCCCGCCCGCGCTGGCAGCCCTGGAGACGGCGGCGGCCCGGGGCGTGGACGTGACGGACCTGCTGGACCGGCAGCGGGAACGCGCCGACGCGGCGGCCGCGTTCACCGACGCCTACCGGCGCTACTGCTGGACCACCGACGGCCTGGACGGCGTACGGCTCGCCCCGTTCCAGATCCTCGCCGTCCAGGGCCGCAGCCTGGCCGCGCTGCCGCACGACGAGCAGCTCGCGCTGATCGACCGCCTGGTCGAGCACGACGGCACCGGACTGCTGCAGACCACCCGCCGCCTCTACGTCGACACCGCCGACCCGGAGTCGGTGCGGGCCGGTACCGACTGGTGGCTGGAGATGACCGGACGCGGCGGCGAGGGCATGGTCGTCAAGCCGGTCGGCGCGCTGGTCAGGGACGACAAGGGCCGGCTGGTGCAGCCCGGCATCAAGTGCCGCGGCCGCGAGTACCTGCGGATCATCTACGGGCCCGAGTACACCCGCCCGGAGAACCTGGCCCGGCTGCGCGGCCGGTTCCTGAACCACAAGCGGTCCCTCGCGATCCGCGAGTACGCGCTCGGTCTGGAGGCGCTGGACCGCCTCGCCGAGGGCGAACCGCTGTGGCGGGTGCACGAGGCGGTCTTCGGTGTCCTCGCACTGGAGTCCGAGCCGGTCGACCCGCGGTTGTAGGCCACGGACGCGCATGATTCCGGCCGAGTGCCCCTCCAGCGGGACGCTCGGCCGGACTTCATGCCTCCGGGCCTCACTCGTCCCTGGTTAACCGTCAGTTGCCGTGCTAACTTCGCAGGTCGGTCAGGCAGGCGAACCGACTCATGGGGGACAGTCGGTGGAGAACGGCGAGGGGTTCGGCGGACCCGAGGGCGGGGTGCCGCCCGGGCAAGGTCTGGAACTGCTGTTACGGGTCACCGCTGCCCTGTGCGAACTGGGCTGCATGGAGGACGCGCGGGGGCGCGTGCAGTTCGCCACGGTGCTCGGTGAACAGCTGGGCCGGACGATCGACGTGCGCGGTGTGCGGCTGCGTGAGGACGCCGTGGCCATGGCCCGCGCCGCGCTGAACGTGCCGGGCGGGGAACGCGTACTGGTGAGGGTGGTCGAGGTCTTCGAAGGGGCCGCGCCGGCCGACGAACTCGACCGGCTGCTCCCGGCCGCCGCCCCGCCGCCGTCCGCCCACACCCCGCCCGGTCCGCTCTCCCGCCACGACGCCGGCACCGCGCGTGGTCTGCTCGCCGACGCGAAGGGCGAGGTGTCCGCCGCCCGGCTGCGGGACCGGCTGGCCGACGAGCTCAACGGCCTCTATCTGCCCGCCGGGCTCTCCCCCGAGCAGTTGTTCGCCCACGTGCTGGAGTGGAACGCCCAGCCGGACGGGTTACCGCCGGGGGTGATCCTGGTCGACGTGGCGGCCTCCCTCGCCGCCACGCCCGGTCTGCGCAGCCCCCTGACCAAATGGGTCGACGGCTGGGCCCAGCGCGCCGGCCTGACCGCCGCGGTGGCCGAGCGCCGCACCGCCCGCCCCACGACGGACTTCGACCCGGACATCCCCTGCTGTCTGATCGTCGCCGTGGAACCCGCCCGCGACGGCACCGGCGACATCGTCGTACGGCCCTGGCTCAACACCGTCCCCGGCCACTGGGACCCCCAGCCCGGCGAACCGGCCACCACCACCCTGGACGGCCTCGGCGACGCCGTCGACCAGGCCCTGAGACAGGGCGCCCGCCTGTGGTCCGCCCCGCCCGAACCGGACCCGTCCGGCCGTGACCAGCCGACGTACGTGGAGTTCGTCCTGCCGTACGACCTGCTCAATCACGACGTCGCCGGTCTGACCTTCCGCGTCGGCCACGGCCGCCCGCTCCCGCTCGGCCTGCGCTACGGCGTGCATCTGCGCAGCCTCGAACGGATGCGCAGCGACGACGTGCTGGTGAGGCGGCAGTGGCAGGAACGCTGGCGCCGGCTGCGCCGGCACGGCGTGACCGTGCACGGCTGGACCGCCGCCGACGCCCAGCGGCTCGACGCCTGGCAGACCTCGCTCGCCGGGGAGAGCGGACACACCGCCGTGGTCCTGGACGCCCCCGCCGACACGCCCGCCCTCGAGGCGCTCAAGGCCGCCATCGCCGAGGGCATCGCGCTGGCCATATGGGACCGCCGCGGCGTGTTCGCCGAGGAGCGGCGCGAGGTCGTCACCGCGGTGTTCGCCTCCGTACCGTTCGCCACACAGATCCCGCTGGCCATCCACCGGCTGCGCAGGAAAGCCGTGGACCCCGAACGCAGTCCGGATCTGCTGGGGCGCCACATTGCCCTGTTCTGGGATGATCCGACGCGACTTGTTGACATCCACACCGACGACGGCGATCTCGCCAGCGAGGAGGCACCGGCATGACCGCGCAGGAGGAGCAGGCGTCCCCTTCCGGATCTCCGTCCGGCACGACCGCCCACCCGTCCGGCGCCCCTTCCCAGGACGGCTGGCGGGTCTTCCACGCCACCGGACAGGCGCCCCGCACCCCGCCGCGGCTGCCGCCGGCACCGCCCTGGCGCCGGTTCCGCGGCGAGCCGGTCCAGCCCGCGCCGCCGGACGACCCGGAAGCGGCGCTGCGCCGCCTCGGCCCCGACGAGGTCACCCCGCAGCTGGGCGCCGAGGAGATCGACGTCGTCAACGCCGCGCTGGTGCTGCGCAGGCCACTGCTGATCACCGGCCCGCCCGGCGTCGGCAAGTCCACCCTCGCCCATGTGATCGCCCGGGAACTCGGGCTCGGCCGGGTCCTGGAGTGGAACATCGTCAGCCGTACGTCGCTGAAGGACGGCCTGTACAACCACGACGCCATGGGGCGCGCCCAGGCCATCGCGGCCTGGCAGGCGGGACTGCGGGGGGCAGGCCCGGAGCAGCCCGAGGTGGCCGGCGTATTAAATGAACGTCAACTTCCGCCTCTCCTAGGGGATTTCATCACTCTCGGGCCCCTCGGCACCGCCCTCCTGCCCTACGATCGTCCCCGGGTGCTTCTTGTCGACGAGCTCGACAAGAGCGACATCGACCTGCCGAACGACCTGTTGCACGTCCTGGAGAACGGAAGCTATGACGTCCCGGAGCTGGTCCGCGACGCCGCCGACACCGCGAGCGTCCACACCAGCGACCCCGGCGTCCGGGCCGAGGTGCGCCAAGGGCGGGTCGAGTGCCGGGAGTTCCCGGTCGTGGTGATCACCAGCAACGGGGAACGGGAGTTCCCGGCCGCCTTCCGCCGGCGCTGCCTGCCGCTCGAACTGCGCACGCCCACCCGAGAACGCCTGCTCGCCATGGTGCAGCGGCACCTGGGGGAGCGGCCCGAGGGCACCGAGGACCTGGTGGACCTGTTCCTCCAGCGGGTCCACGCGGGCGGCACGCACTCCCTGGACCAGTTACTCAACGCTGTCCAGATCACTACCATGGGTGGTTTCCAGGTCGACGGCAACGGGCGTAAGCTCGTGGAAATGCTCCTCCGCGACCTCGCGAAGGGCCGCTGAATGAACAACGGCTTTCCCAGGGAGCGCGCATCCGGATCCGGCGGCGGACCCGAGTCGGGGTCGTCGCCTCCGTCGGCGTTCCCCGAATCCGTCGAGTACGCGAGCGAGTACCAAGGCCTCCTTGCTCCTGCCCTGGGCCATACCGCCCCGCAGGACGTCCCGCGCTGGCAGGAGGTCGCCGACGCGGTGTGGCTCGCCGCGTACTGGGACCGCCACGGAGGCCCCGCCGCGGGCGGACCCCGAGCCGGGCAGCAGCGCAACGGCGGCCCTGCGCACCCGCGCGGCGACGACCGGGGGAAAGCCGCTGCCGCCCTCCCCGAGGACCGGCCCGCGGACGCGGACCAGCCGTCGACGGGTGCGGATTCGGCCGACTTTCCCGGCCCGGCCGACCGCTCCCCGGCCGCCGCTCCGGACCCGGCCGACGGCACGGAACCCGTCCGGCCGCCGCACGACGGAAGCGGCGACGCCCGCCCGCGCCGGTCCGCGGCCGGCCTCCCCGGCATCACCGATGTCGCCGACATCATGGACGGCTCCCCGGGCCCCGCACCCCTGCCCGCGGACGGCGGGCTGTTACCCGACCCCGAGGGCACCGCCACCCTGCACCTCGCCCGGCCGCTGCTCGCCGACGACGCCAACCAGCCGCAGCACGGCCCCGGACGCCGCACCGCCCAGCTCGCCCGCGCCCTGCACCTGCTCCAGCGCCGCGTGTCCTCCCGCGACACGCTGGAACTCGACGAGGAGACCACCGCCGAGCAGGGCGTCGCCGACGGTCTGTGGATGCCGTTCCTGCGGCCCGCCCGCACCACCGCCTTCGACCTGGTGCTGCTCGCCGACGACGCGCCCACCATGCGGATCTGGGAGGAGACGGTCACCCGGCTCGCCGAGGCCGCCGAACACAGTGGCGCCTTCCGCAGCGTGCGCACCGTCCGGGTCGTCCTGCCGCGCACCGGCTTGCCCACCCTGCACTGGACCAGCGGCGGCGCCGTCGCCGACCCTGCCGAGCTGATCGACGGCCGCGGCGGACGCGTCTTCCTCGTCGTCACCGACGGTCTCGCCCACGGCTGGGCTGCCCCCGCCGCCGACACCCTCCTCGGCCGCCTCGCGCACTCCGGCCCCACCGCCCTCGTCCACCTGCTCCCGCCCCACCTGCGCCACCGCAGCTCCCTCTACCCCCACCCCGCGGTCCTGGAGGCCGGCGGCTTCGGTGCGCCCAACGACGCCCTCGGACACTGGGCACCGCCCGGCGGCCCCGACCCCATGCGCACCCTGCCCGAGACCGGCGACGACTCCCTGCCCGTCCCGGTGCTCTCCCTCAAGCCCGGCTCGATCGCCGCCTGGGCCGACCTCGTCATCGGCGAACGCGGAGTACGCCGCTCCCTGCCCGTCGTCCTCGCCGGCACCCTCACCAAGGGCGCCCCCGCACCCGGCCTGCGCGCCCCGCGCTTCCCGCGCGCCGCGGCCGCCGCCGTGCGCCGCTTCTTCACCCTCGCCACGCCCGCCGCCCGCCGGCTCGCGACCCAACTGGCCGCCATTCCCTTCGACTTCGACCTCGTGGAGCAGCTGCGGCGCAAGGTCATGCCCGAGACCGGCCCGGACCACCTCGCCGAGATCCTCATGGGCGGACTCATCGACTGGGACAGCGGCGGCGAGGGCCGGCCCGAGTTCGCCGACGGCGTCCGCGAGGCGCTGCTCGCCGCCACCACCCGCACCCAACTCGCCCGCACCGTCAGCCTGGTGGGCGAACTGCCGGCCGCCGGTGAGCGCGGTGTCGCGCTGCGCGCCGCCCTGCGCGACCCGGTCGGCACCACGCTGCCCGACCCCGCCGAGGCCGGCTGGCTGCGCAGCGAACTCGCCGTGATGCGCGCCCTGTCCGGGCCGTACTCCGAACGGGCGAACCGTATCCAGCCCGACCCGTCCAGGCACCTGCCCGACGGGGCCGAACGGGTGGACGACGGTTTGTCGGAGACGCCACACCTAGGGGTGAACCACCCGGACGGCGGCGACTCCCACGACGATCAAGCAGGCAGTCATCCAGCGTCCGACCTTCCCGACGCATCTGGAGATCCCTTGCCGAGCCCGGTGACCGAGACCCCATACGAAGCCCCGGAGGCTGAGCCGCTCATGCAGAGCACCACGACCGCAACGCCGGCCCTTCTGGTGAACGTTCCGCTGAGGAACACCTCGTTCGTCGGCCGCCAGGCGTTGCTGAGGGCCGTGGAGGAGCAGCTCGGCGCCCAGGACACCGCGGCCGTCCTGCCGCACGCCCTGCACGGCCTCGGCGGTGTCGGCAAGTCCCAGCTGGCGCTCGAGTACATCTACACCCACCAGCACGACTACCGGGTCATCTGCTGGATCCCCGCCGAGCGCGAGAGCCTCATCCTGGCCGCGCTGGCCCAGCTCGCCGCCCAGCTGGGTGTCGCGCCCACCGGGCAGGACAGCCTCGGCGCCCCGGCCGCCAACACCGCCGTGCCCGCCGTACTGGAGGCCCTGCGCACCGGAAACCCGTTCGACAACTGGCTGCTCGTCTTCGACAACGCCGAGGACGTCGAGGCGGTGCGCCAGTACTTCCCGACCAACGGGCCCGGAAAGGTCATCGTCACCTCCCGGAACCGGGCCTGGGAGCGGGTCGCCACGCCGCTGCCGGTGAACGTCTTCGACCGCGAGGAGTCCATCGAGCTGCTCCAGAAGCGCTCGCCCGACCTCTCCGACGAGGACGCCGACCGGCTCGCCGAAGCCCTCGGCGACCTGCCGCTCGCGGTGGAGCAGGCGGGCGCCTGGCGCGCGGTGACCGGCATGCTCGTGGACGAGTACCTGGACCTGCTCGCCCAGCGCAGCCCGGAGATCCTGGAACTCGACCCGGCCCCGGACTACCCGGTCTCCGTCGCCGCCGCCTGGGACATCTCCCTGGAGCGGATCCGGGAGAACAACCCCGGCGCCCGGCAGCTGCTCGACATCTGCGCCAGCATGGCCCCCGAGCCCATCCCGCGGTCCATGCTGCGCGGCAGCCGGGGCGTCAACATCACGCCCGAGGTCGACCCGCTGCTGCGCGAGTCGATCAAGCTGAACCGCGCGGTGCGCGACCTCAGCCAGTTCTCCCTAGTGAAGGTCGACCCCCGGTCCGACACCCTGCAGATGCACCGCCTGCTGCAGACGGTGCTCCTCGCCAAACTCGACCGCGAACAGCGCGAACGCATGCGCGACGCGGCCCACCAGCTGCTGTCGGCGGCCAAGCCCGGCCACTACGCCTCGTCGCTCGAATGGCGCTCCTACCAGACGCTGCTGCCGCACATCCTCGCCTCCCAGGCGGTGACCAGCACCGACACCTATGTGCGCGAGCTGGTCTACGACACGGCGCTGTTCCTGTACTACTGGGGCGACCACGAGGGCGCCGTCGACCTCGCCCGCCAGGCCTGGAACGCCTGGCTCGCCGCCTCCGGCGAGGAGGACATCCACGTCATCCGCATCGCCAAGAACCTGGCGTTCACCCTGCGCCAGATCGGCCAGATCGCCGAGGCGATCCCGCTGAGCGAGAAGGCCCTGGAGGTCTCCCGGCGGCTCGACGACGTCGGCCCCGAGGACCTCATCGACTCGCTGTGCGAGATGGCCGACGCCCGTCGCTACCAGGGCCGGTTCACCGAGGCGCGGGACCTGGGCAAGGAGGCCACCGACCTGGCCCGTTCCCTGCTCGGCCTGGACGACCCGATCACGCTGCGCGCCACCCACAGCTGGGCGGTCGACCTGCGGCTGTGCGGGCAGTTCGGCGAGGCGCTGGCGCTGGACCAGGAGAACGCCCGGATGCGCGAGCTGATGTTCGGCCCGGCGAGCTTCCTCACCCTCAACACCCTCAACGGCCTCGCCATCGACATGCGCGAGAGCGGCGACTACCCGGGCGCCCGCGACTTCCAGGAGGACGTCTACCGGCGGGCCCGCACCGCCATGGGCGAGGAGCATCCGCTCACCCTGCGTGTCGCCCGCAACCTCGCCGTCTGCCGGCGCCGCGACGGAGCGCTCGACGAGGCCGTGAAACTCTCCGAGGAGACGCTGCGGCGGTTCATGGCCCGCTACGGCCCCGTGCACGCCGACTCGCTGTCGACCGCGATCAACCTCTCCGTCGACCGCCGGCTCGCCGGTGATCTGGAGAAGTCCCGCGAACAGGGTGAGGAGACCGCCCGGCGCTACGCGTCGCTGCTCGGCGACGATCACGCGTACACGCTGATGACGAAGGCCAACCTGGCGGCCACGCTGCGCGCGCTCGGTGCCCTGGACCGGGCCCAGGAGCTCGAGGAGGAGGCGGCCGGACGGCTGACCGAGACCCTGGGCGCCGAGCACGTGACCACCCTGACCGTCGCCATCGGCCAGGCCAACACCGCTTACGCGCAGCTGGACTTCGACCGGGCCCACGCCATCGACTCGGCCAATCTGCCGCGGCTCACCGAGGTCGCCGGCGCGGAGCACCCGCTGACCCTCGCCTGCACGGCGAACCTCGCACTGGATCTGCGGGGGCTCGGCCGGGGCGCGGAGGCCGATGAGATGCAGCGCACGGCGGTGGACGGATTCACCCGCGTGGTGCGGAGCGACCACCCGTGGCTCATGGCGGCCCGTCAGCGCCGCCGTATCGAGTGCGACATGGCCCCGATGCCGCTGTAGGCGGACCACGGGCGAGGCCGGGGCGGCACCGCGTGCCACCCCGGCCTTCGTACTGGACCGGCCGTGCGTCAGCTTCTGTCGGTGGTGCGTCCGCTCATGCCGGCGGTCGCGTCAGCTCATGTCGGCCACGGGAGCCGCGCGGGTCCCGTCCTGGCCCGCCGGCCGCTTCGGCGCGGTGTCGGTGTCGGTGTCGGTCTCGTAGGGCGGGCGGGTGCGCCGCTCGCGTTCGGCCAGGTGGCGGGTCAGGCGCAGCAGCGGCTGGGTCAGCAGGGTGGTGGCCAGGGCCATGAACACCAGGACCGTGTACAGACCGGGGCTGAGCAGGCCCGCCTGCAGTCCGGCGTTGAGGGCGATCAGCTCGGTGAGGCCGCGGGCGCTCAGCAGGACGCCCACCGTGCGCGCGTCGTGCCGGTCCAGTCCGCCCAGCCGGGCCGCCGCCGTACCGCTGCCGATCTTCGTGACCACCGCCAGCACGGTCACCACCAGCAGGGTGATCCAGCCCGCCGCGTCCATGGTGTGCAGCGCGACGGACCGTCCGGAGACGACGAAGAAGAACGGCAGCAGCAGGGAACTGACCTCGTGCATCGGCCGCAGCAGATCCGGATCGAGCGTGCCGCCCGGCTCCCGCGGCGCCACCACGCCCGCCAGCAGCGCACCGAAGATCACGTGCAGGCCCAGGGAGTGGGTCACCCAGGCGGAGCCGAGGGCGAAGCCGATGAGCAGCGCCAGGCGCAGCGAGGGGTCCATCCGCGTGCGCCACAGCAGCCGGCGCAGCAGCGGCCGGGCCGCGACGAGCATCAGGGCGACGAAGCCGACGGCGAGCACCACACGCCAGGGCCAGGCGAGGGCATGGTCGTCGCCGTTGTCCATCATCGCGCCGGCCAGTACCGTCCAGCAGACCACGTCGAGCAGTCCCGCCGCCGAGACCGCGACCACGCCGGGCACCGTCGGGGCCAGACCGTTCTCCCGCACGATCGCCGTCAGCACCGGCACCGCCGTTATCGACAGGGCGATCCCGGCGAACACCAGCACGGCCGGTGAGGGGTCACGCGGCATGCCGAGGCCGCTCAGCTGCTCGCGGAACAGCAGCGCAGCGCCGCTGCCCGCCGCCATCGGCACCACGAAGGAGGCCAGCGCCACGGTCACCGTCGTACGCGCCCGGTCGCCGAGGAGCTTCAGATCCAGCTCGTAGCCCACCGCGAACAGGAAGACCACCAGGGCGAACTGCGCGAACCCGGTCAGTGCCGTGTCGATCGCGTCGGGGAACAGCCACGCGTACGCGCCGGGTGCCGCGCTGCCGAGGAGCGAGGGACCGAGCGCTATGCCCGCCGCCAGCTGGCCGACGATGTACGGCTGCCCCATCCGCCGGGCCGCCCAGCCTCCGGCGTGCGCGGCCACCAGGATCAGGGCCGAGGCACCCACGATGTGCGTGATCAGCGCGTCAGGGCTCATGTGTCCCCCTCTCGTCCGGCACGTCCGGTCCGGCGGTCGGTGGGCCGGCCGGCCCGGTCGGGTCATCGCACGTATGCGCGACCTCAACTGTCAAAGAATATCCGGGATTTGACGGCGCATCGGAAGTCGTACACCGACCGTCCCCGTGTCACCCGGGGCATGGGGCGGCGGTCGTCCACGCCAGGGGGAGCGATGTGCCGTGCGCGGGGCGGCGGCCCGCCTCCGGTCCGCCGGGGGCGCCCGGAGGGGCGAGGCCACGGGTCGCGGCGTGCGCCCCTGGTGCCTCGCGCGACGGCCGCGGCGCCCGTGCATGCGGTCGTGCGCCTCTCGCGCGCCCCCTCGGGTCGGCACCGCGCCCTCCGGCCCCTCGCCCGCGGCCCCGCCGGGGCGTCGCCCGCCCGATCCGGAGGGACTGTTTCCGGCCGTACGGGCACGCCTCGCGGCTCTCACTGAAGCGGGCCGTACTCTGCCGTACCCCGCGATCCGGCCGTCCTGCCCCGAGCCTCCCTGGAGACCACCGGCCGGCGGCCCGGTCTCCCCGCCGCGCACCGGGCCGCCGCCCGCCGGGAGTTCGGGCGCGCCCCGCGCATACCCGCTGATAGCACACCCCGCCGAACGCCGCCCCGGCTGCGCCGCGCCGATCCCCCGCGTCACCGCGAGCCCGCCCCGTCACACCGGCGCCCGCCCGGACGGCACCGGCGGGCTCACCGGTCCCGCCCGGCCCCGCTCCCCGCGTTCGCGACGGCGTACGCCGACGGGCCCGCCCCGGGGTCGCGAACCCGGGGGAGAGGATGAACTCGCCGCGCTGTCAAGGGAGTTCGGGGACCCGCACGGGCATGCGTACGATGGACGATGATCAGGTGGCGTGATCGTACGGTTTTCGATGCGGGAATCAATGGCCATGATGGATTAGGACACGGGGCATCGCGTGCCACCGTGCGAGAAGGGGGACGCACCTTGCATCAGCCGCCCGCTCAGCGCAACGCCGTTGCCGCCGCCCGAGAGCCCGGCCTCGCGGCGGGGGCTCCCGTCGTGGAGTCGGACCTGGCGGACCTCGCGGCACTGCCCCTGACCGCCGTGGACGGACTCGCTCCGCTCCGGCCCGGCACCCGCCTTCTCACCGAGGTCCTGCGCTCCCGCGGCAGCATCAGGGGCGGAGGCGAACCGGGCGGCGCCCGCGCCGAATAGGGCTCCTCACGCGCCCGCCGCACGGGGAGTGCCCCGCAGCGCTTCCGCATGCCCGCCCACCGACCGGAGGCCCCCGGTGACGACCGCCGAGCAGCGTCCCACCCCGTTCCGCATGCCCGAGCAGCTGTTCGCGGAGCTGGCCGCCGGCGGGGGCTCCGCCGACGCCGTCGCCTTTCTCGAACGGGCCGAACGGGCCCGCCGGTTGTTGCTGCTGCGCACCCTGCTGGACCACCTGGACACCCTGCCCACACCGCTCACCCCGGCCGCCGAGGTGTGGCGGCTGCTGAAGGAGGCGTACGAGCGGTCGCCGGAGCCGGTCGAACGACTGCTGCTCGCGCCGACGACGGGCGCCTGGATCGCCCACATGCTGCGCCGCGTCCACGGCACGGCGACCGGACCGCCACTGTGGGCCGAGGCCGGCCGGCTGGGCGCCCTCACCGTCGCCGCGGCGCTGCGCGCCGGCACCGACACCGACCTGCTCGTCCCGCTGACCGACGGCGCGCTGTCCCTGCCGGGACTGGGCACGGCCTGTCTCCCGGAGGGCGCCGAAGGACTGACGACCGGCCGGGCGAGCACGCGCGCCGGGGAGCTGACCCTCACCGGTCCGGACCGGGCCGGGCGGCCGACGTCCCTGAGATGCCGTCCGCGGCCCGTGCCGGTCGGCGCCGCCGCACGTGCCGAAACGCTTCACTGGCTGCCGCTGCGCACCCTCACCCACAGCACTCCCACCGGTGACGTCGCCATCCCCCTGGAGGACCTGGACCCCTACCGCGACCTCGACGACCCCGTCCCGCCCGCCCGGCTGGACGCCGACGAGGCCGGGGCGTGGCAGCGGCTGTTCGACGAGGCCACCGGGATCCTCGCGGCCGGGGGCGCGGCGGGGCCGCCCGGGCGGCTCGACCCCGCCGTCATCCGGACGATCGTGCCCTGGGAGCGGACCAGCCTGCTGCCCGAGCCGCCGACCGACGTCCGCGTGTCCGCGTCCAGCGGCGACTCCTACGGCGCCATGGTCATCGCCCGCCCCTCCTCGGCACTCGCGCTCGCCGAGGCACTGGTCCACGAGTTCCAGCACAGCAAGCTCGCCGCCCTGGTCCACCTCTTCCCGCTCCTCGACGACGACCGTGCCGAGCGCTACTACGCCCCCTGGCGCCACGACCCGCGCCATCTCACCGGTCTGCTGCACGGCGCCTACGCCTTCACCGGCGTCGCCGGATTCTGGCGCGACCGGCTGGCCGAGCCCGAGCACGCCGAGACGGCCGCCTACCACTTCGCACTGCGCCGCACCCAGAGCCGGCTCGTGGTGCGCACCCTCCTCACCAGCGGCCGGCTCACCCCCGCCGGGCACGCCCTGGTCAGCGGCCTGGCCCGCACCCTGGACGCCTGGCTGCGCGAGCCCGTCGACCCCGCCGCCCTCACTCGGGCGCGCACCGCCGCCGCTCTGCACCGCACGGAGTGGCGCCTGCGCAATGTGGCACCGCCGGCCGGCGCGGGAGACCCTGCTCCGGGCGGCCCGCTCGCCGGGACCGCTGAGCCGCCTGCCGGCACCCCGCCCCTGCGCCCCGACCGCGCACCCTGGCCGGACAACCGCACCCACGCCTTCGCCACCCGCCCCGTCGGCCCCAGCACCCCCGACGAACACCTCGCCGCGGGCGATCCGGCCGCCGCCCTCGACGGCTACGCGAAGGAACTCGCCCGCGAGCCCGCCGACCCGCATCTGCTCGCCGGGTGGATCGTCGCCCGGGCCGCGCTGGACCCGGGGCCCGCCGCCCGGCGGCTGCTGGCCCGGCCCGAGCTGCTGCAGCCGCAGCGCACCGGCTGACCAAGGAGGCCGCCCAGTCTTCGCAACACAGGGGTGAACACGCGCTCGGGTGGTCAGGATGGAGGCATGACCTACCACGTCGACTCCGAGGCCGGACGGCTGCGCCGCGTCATCCTGCACCGGCCCGATCTCGAGCTCAAAAGGCTCACCCCCAGCAACAAGGACGCCCTGCTCTTCGACGACGTGCTCTGGGTGCGCCGGGCGCGCGCCGAGCACGACGGGTTCGCGGACGTGCTGCGCGACCGGGGCGTCACCGTCCACCTCTTCGGTGACCTGCTCACCGAGACGCTGGCGATCCCGGCAGCGCGGGCCCTCGTCCTGGACCGGGTCTTCGACGAGAAGGAGTACGGCCCGCTGGCCACCGACCACCTGCGGGCCGCGTTCGAGACGCTCTCCGCGGCGGAGCTGGCCGAGGCGCTGGTCGGCGGGATGACCAAGCGGGAGTTCCTGGACGCCCACCCCGAGCCGATCTCCGTGCGCTTCCACGCCATGGAGCTGGACGACTTCCTGCTCGGCCCGCTGCCGAACCACCTCTTCACCCGCGACACCTCCGCCTGGATCTACGACGGGGTCGCCATCAACGCCATGCGCTGGCCGGCGCGGCAGCGCGAGACGGTGCACTTCGAGGCCATCTACCGGCACCATCCGCTGTTCACGCGCGAGCGCTTCCACGTCTGGTCCGAGGGCCAGGCCGACTACCCGTCCACCATCGAGGGCGGCGACCTGCTGGTCATCGGCAACGGCGCGGTGCTGATCGGCATGAGCGAGCGGACCACCCCGCAGGCCGTGGAGATGCTCGCGCACAAACTGTTCGCGGCCGGCTCCGCGGAGACGATCGTGGCCCTGGACATGCCGAAGAGACGCGCCTTCATGCACCTGGACACGGTGATGACGATGATCGACGGCGACACCTTCACCCAGTACGCGGGCCTCGGCATGCTCCGCTCGTACACCATCGAGCCAGGGGTGGGGGAGAAGGAGCTGAAGGTCACCGACCACCCGCCGGAGCACATGCACCGCGCGATCGCCGCCGCGCTCGGGCTCAGCGAGATCCGGGTGCTGACCGCCACCCAGGACGTCCACGCGGCCGAGCGCGAGCAGTGGGACGACGGCTGCAACGTCCTCGCGGTGGAGCCCGGCGTCGTCGTCGCCTACGAGCGGAACTCCACCACCAACACGCATCTGCGCAAGCAGGGCATCGAGGTGATCGAGATCCCGGGCAGCGAACTGGGCCGGGGCCGGGGCGGGCCGCGCTGCATGAGCTGCCCGGTGGAGCGCGATCCGGTCCCCTGAGCCTCAGCGGCCCGCCGGGACGCCCGACGTCAGGGGCCGCCGGGACGCCCGACGTCAGTGGCCGCCCCGTAGTGCCGTGAGCAGCGCCAGCGGGGTCGCCGCCGCCCACGCCTGCGGGGAACAGGAGTGCGGGTAGGGCACCGGCGCCGGATGGTCCGCGGGAGAGTAGCCCGCCAGGACCTCCGGGAGCCGCCAGCCGTGCTGCTCCGCCGTCGCCAGCAGCCCCGCGGCCAGCGTCCGCAGTTCCTCGGTGAGCCCGTACCGGGCCAGGCCGAGGGCGATCACCGCGTTGTCGTGCGGCCAGCAGCTGCCCCGGTGGTACGACAGCGGGTGGTACGGCGCCTGTCCGGCCGCGAGCGTGCGGATCGCCCAGCCGGAGAAGAAGTCCGGCTCCAGCAGCCGGCGGCCGACGCGCGCCGCCCGGTCCTCGTCGAGGATGCCCGACCACAGCAGATGCCCGGCGTCGGAGGCGAGCGCGTCCGCGGGGCGTCCCGCGCCGTCCAGCGCCAGGGCGGGGAAGTCCTGCTCGGGCAGCCAGAAGTCGCGGTGGAAGCGGGCGCGCAGATCCGCCGCCACGGACTCCAGCCGCTCGGCGTACTCCGGGTCGCCCCACACCTCGCGGGCCAGCCCGGCCGTACGGAGCAGCGCGTCGTAGGCGTACCCCTGGGCCTCGGCGACCGCGATCGGGCCGTCCGCCTGGGTGCCGTCGGCGAAGCAGATCGCGCCCTCGGAGTCCTTCCAGTTCTGGTTGACCAGACCGTTCGGGTCGGGCGTGTAGACGAGCCAGCCGTGCTCCGTCAGACCACCGTCGCCGAGCATCCAGTCGACGGCCGCCCGCGCCTGCGCTTCCAGCCGCGCGGCCAGCGCCCGGTGGGCGTGCAGCAGCACCAGGAACAGCGGCGTCGAGTCGACCGCACCGTAGTAACGCCCGTACGGCACCTGCCCGAAGTGCGCCAGCTCCCCGAGCCGCACCTCGTGCACGATGCGCCCCGGCTGTTCGCCGCGGAAGGCGTCGTACGTCGTGCCCTGCGTCGCGGCCAGCGCCAGCAGGGTGTGCTCGGCGAGCTCCGGGCGGTACGGCAGCGCGAACAGCGACGTGAGCAGCGAGTCACGCCCGAAGAGCGTCAGGAACCACGGGATGCCGGCACCGGGCACGCGCAGCGCCTCGCCGTCGGGGCCGGTGGCGGGGACGCGCAGGAGGGCGAGGTCCGCGAGCCCCTGCGCACAGGCGCGGGCCGGCGCGTCCGTCCCCTCCGTGATCGCCGGGAGGGTGAACTGCTCGATGTCCGCCGCGAGTTCGTGCGCCGCCTCCGCCGGTGACGTCACCTCCGAGACCGCGCTGCCGCCGGGTGTCCGCGCCTCCGCCCGGAGCGTCAGTTCCGCGTCGCCGTGCGGCGGCAGGGTCACCGTCCACCCGAGCACCGTGCCCTCGGGCGCCGAGCGGATCGCGTCCGGGGCCGGTGTGCCGCGCACCGTCGTGGTCGCCGACCAGGCGTCGCCCCGGCGGTAGGTGAACTCCACGCCGCCGGGCAGCACCGACGTGGACCGCCGGCCGTCGCCCTTGTCGTACGCGCGTCCGTCCGCCCGCAGTTCGAACTGGTCGGCGAAGTCCGCGTCGGTCAGCAGCTCCAGACGGGCGGTCACCTCCACGGGCCGGTTGCTGACCAGGCGCAGGCGCTCCACCAGCACCCCGGCGGCGACGGCCTGCTCGCGGAAGACGGTGTACGCGGCCGGTTCGTCGCGCGTGCCCTGCGGCATGAGCACCGACGCCGCCGGCACCGCGCCGTCCGCCGCGGGCACCAGCACCGCCGGTTCCGCGCCGTCCACGGTGAGCTGCCAGCGGCTCAGGTGGCGGGCGTCGCAGCGGAACAGGCCGTCGGGGGACGTGCCCCGGCGCCCGGTGATGCCGCCGCCCGGGGTCAGCGCGGCGAACGTCCCGTCCCGTACCAGGAGCACGCGGTCGCCGCTCATTCCGTCACCGCCAGGTCCAGCGCCAGCGCCGCCGTCCACGCGAAGCCGCGCGTGCCGCGCGCCTGACCGGTGAACGGGTCGACGTACTCGGCGAAGCCCGAGTCCACCGCGCCCGTGACGATCGCCGACCGCAGCGCGTCCGCGTCGGCGAGCAGCCCGTACTGCCGCAGCCCCCGCTCGATCACCCACGCGGTGTTGAACCACGCCGGTCCGCGCCAGTACCGCGACGGGTCGAACGCCGGGCCCTTCACGTCGTAGGAGGGCACCAGCGGCACCTCGCCCAGCCGGAAGTGCGGACCGGTGAGCGTCGCGTGCAGTCCCTCGACCACCTCGGCCGGCAGTCCGGGGACCAGCAGCGGCATCAGGCCGGCCACGCCGCGCTCGTCGATCTGCTCGTCCGACACCACGTCCCGGCACCGGAAGATGCCGGCGCGGGCGTCCCACAGCCGGTCGAGCATGGCGTCCGTCAGCCGCGCTGCCCGCTCCCAGTGCGCCGCCGGGTCCGCGCCGACCTCGGCGGCGATCTCGGCGAGGGCGTGCTCGGAGGCGACGAGCAGCGCGTTGACGGCCGGGTCCTCGACGGCGAAGGCGTGGGCGTCGTCGGCGTACCCGCGGTCGCGGTAGTCGGCGGCGAGGCGCACGTACCGGCCGTAGTCGAGGTCCGTCGGGCGGTCGGCGGGGTCGCCGTGGGCGAGGTCGGCGCGCCGGTACGAACCGGCGGGCGCGGGCTCGATCCGCGACAGGGGGCCGTCCCACACGGGGCTGTTGTCCATGCCCGGCTCCCAGGGATGGACGTTCGCCGTCAGGCCGGCGCCGCCGAGGTCACGGCGGCCGGTGAGGTAGCCGTGCCAGGCGACCAGCCTCGGGTACACCCGGCGCAGGAAGCCGCGCCGCTCGGACGCGGCGGGGTCGGCCCGGTGGACCAGCCACGCGGCGAGCGCGTGCACCGGCGGCTGCACGAGGCCGGAGGTCTCGGTGCCTGCGGGGGCGCCGCTCGCGGCACCGGCGGTGGTGGTGCGCCAGAAGTCGGGGCTCGGGAAGTACGCCTCGTTCGGCACCGCCGGGTTGAACACGATGTGCGGGATGCGTCCGTCGCCCCACTGGGCACCCAGCAGCGACTCCAGTTCGCGCTGCGCCCGGCGCACCGACAGATGGCGCAGGCCGATCGCGATGAACGCCGAGTCCCAGCTCCACTGGTGGGGGTAGAGGGTGTGGGAGGGGACGGTGGACGTGCCGGTCCAGTTGCGGACCAGCACGGCCGCCGCGGATGCGTACACGGACCGGGTCGCGGTCTCCATCACCAGCGTCACGCGCCGTTCCTCCGCAGCGTCGCGGGGATGGACCGGACCGCCTCGACCGGGTCGCCGGTCAGCCGGCACTCGGCGGCCAGCCAGCCGTCGTAGCCCGCGGCCCTCAGGGCGCCGATCCACGACTGCCAGTCGAGGTGTCCGGCGCCCGGCTGGAAGCGGTTGGAGTCGGAGACCTGGGCGTGCCCGATCCACTGCGCGTGAGCGAGGATCGCGGCGGCCGGGTCGGCCTCCTCGATGTTCATGTGGTAGCTGTCGATGCCGATGCGTACCGAGTCGAGGCCGACCGTGCGGATCAGGTCGGCGGCCTGCTCCAGCCGGTTGACCATGTGGTCCTCGTAGCGGTTCAGCGGCTCCAGGTAGAGCGTCACGCCCTCGCGGCGGGCGTGCTCGCCCAGCTCCGCGAGCCCGGCGAGCAGCACCTCGCGGTCCTCCTCCTCGCCCCGCGGCGGCTCGAAGGGCGGCAGCCGGCGGGAGAACATCCCGTACGAGGCGGGGGTCTGGGCACCGAGTCCGCCGATCTCGGCCATCACCGACAGCTGCGACTTCATCTGCTCGATCGCGTCGCGGCGCAGCTCGGCTTCGAAGGCGCCGAAGAAGTGCAGCATGTCCACGCAGACGGTCGGCATCACGACGCCGTCGGCGAGCGCCTGCTTGAGCTCGGGCAGCCGCTCACGGAAGTGGAACCCGCCCTTGGCGCGCAGCTCGATGCCGTCGTAGCCGGCGGCCTGTGCGAACTCCCACTTCTCCTGGAGGGTCTCGCCGGGGAGCAGCTGTTCCTGGGCCGCTGTCTTCAGGGGCTTCATGGTCGTTCGGGGTGCCTTCCTGGGCGTGGACGCTGTGGGGGAGTGGAGTCGATCGGCGCCCCGGGGTCAGGTACGGGGCGCCGAGATCATGGGATGGCGGGCGGGTCGCCGGGCCGTCAGAACTCGAGGACGACCTGCAGCGCGTCCGCCGGCCGCTCGTCGAGCAGCACGTACGCGTCGGCGGCCTCGCCGACCGGCACGACATGGCTGACGAGCGAGGTGACGTCGACCCGGCCGGCCGCGACGAGGTCGAGGAACGTCCGCTGGAGCCGCTCCACGGTCCACCGGCCGGCCAGCTGCGGCGGCACGCCGCCGATCTGCGAGCAGATCAGCTGCACCCGGTTGTGGTGGAACTCGTCGCCGAGCCGCAGCCCGATCCCGTCGCCCTGGTAGAAGCCGGAGGCGACGACCCTGCCGTCGACGGCGACGGAGCGCAGCGCGGTGTGCAGGGCCGGGTAGACACCGCTGATCTCGATGGCGGTGTCGGCGCCGCGCCCGCCGGTGGCCTCACGAATGCGTTCGGCGACCTCGTCGGTGCGGGCGTTGAGCGTGCGGGCGGCGCCGTACTTCAGCGCCCACTCCAGGCGGCCGTCGAGCGCGTCGACGGCGGTCACCGTGGCGCCGCTGAGCTGCGCGAGGCGGGTGGTGAGCAGGCCGATGACGCCCTGCCCGAAGACGGCGACGTCCTCGCCGAGGTTGATGCCCGCCGCGAGGACCGCGTTGTATGCGATCGCGCCGACCCGGGCGAAGGCGCCGGCCAGCGGTTCCAGGCCGTCGGGGAGGGTGTGGCCGATCATCCGCTCGGCCGGGACGATGCCCTCGCTGCGGTGGCCCCAGATGCCCCACACCAGGTCGCCGACGGCCGGCATGCCCGGCGTGCCGACGAGCTCGGGGGAGACCTCCGTCACCTCGCCGACCTCGGAGTAGCCCCAGCCCGCCACCGGGTACTCCATCCCGGCCGCACCCTCGCGGAACAGCCGCGCCTCTGCGTCCCAGGTGCGGGTCAGATACGGGTTGGTGCCCCGGTAGGCGGTGAGCTCGGTGCCGGCGGAGATGCCCGAGTAACGGGTGCGCACCCGCAGATGCCCGGCCGGCAGCGGCAGGCTCTCGTGCTCGGCGACTTCGACCTGGCGTGGGCCGGTGAACTGGACGACGCGTTCCACGTGATGCTCCGGGGAAGGGGGTGGGCTGATCCGCTGGCGTTAACCGCTTGTGTCGAAGATACGTCAGACTTATGTCTTGTCAAGCAGCAAAAGTGATGGTGTGATGCATCGCGTCAATGCTTAAGGTGCGTGACGACCCGGCCATCCGTGGCGGGTTCTCGCCCACCGTCAAAGCGCGGTAAGGATCACGACATGCTCAAGCGGTTCCGGCGGTCGAGGACGACCGCGGCCCTCCTCACGGCCTCCCTGGCCGCGGGCGTGCTGGCCGGGTGCTCCTCCTCCAGCGGCCCGGAGAAGCCCGACAACAAGATCACGGTGTGGTCCGAGGAGAACCTCACGCCCCGGATCGCGGCAACCGAGAAGGTGATCGACCGGTTCGAGAAGGAGACCGGCATCGAGGTCGACCTGGTCGGCGTGGACGAGAACCAGCTGCCCCAGCTGATCATGTCCGCCGCCGCGGCCGGCAACCTCCCGGACGTGATCGGCGCGGTGCCGCTCGGCCAGGCCTGGCAGATGTACAGCAACGGACTGCTGAACACCGAGATCCCCGAGCAGGTCGTGAACGGTCTGGGCGAGGACACCTTCAACGCCAACGCGCTGAGGCTCACCGAGGACGGCGGCACCCGCCTCGGCGTCCCCTCCGACGCCTGGCTCCAGCTGCTCGTCTACCGCAAGGACCTCCTCGACAAGGCCGGGCTGCCCGCCCCCGACACGTACGACAAGCTGCTGAAGGCCGCCGCCACGCTGGACACCGAGGGTCGCGACGGCATCTCCGCCGCCACCGACCCGGGCGACGTCTTCACCCAGCAGAGCTTCGAGAACCTTGCCCTCGCCAACGGCTGCGAACTGGTCGACGGCGAGGGCGCGGCCGACCTCGACTCCCCGGCCTGCGAGCAGGCGTTCGCCGCCTACGACGAGCTGGCCCGCGAGCACGGCGCCCCCGGCACCCAGACCGTGGACTCCACCCGCGCCACCTACTTCGCCGACCGCTCCTCCATGATCGTCTGGTCGTCGTTCCTCCTGGACGAGCTGGCCGGACTGCGGGGGGACGCCCGGCCCAGCTGCGAGCAGTGCAAGGACGACCCGGAGTACCTGGCGAGGAACAGCGGCATCGTCACCTCGCTCAAGGGCCCCGACGGCGCCGAGCCCGCCCAGTTCGGCGAGATCACGTCCTGGCTCACCACCAAGACCGCCGAGACCGACGCCTCCCGGAAGTTCATCGACTACATGATGGGCGCCGGCTACGAGGACTGGTTCGGCATGGCCCCCGAGGGCAAGATCCCCGTCCGCGCGGGCACCGCCGAGGAACCGCAGCGCTACCTGGACGCCTGGCGCGCCAGCGAGATGGGCGTCGACACCCGCAAGCCCATGAACGAGGTCTTCCCGACCGAGCTGCTCGACCAGCTCGCGGACGGCGTCAGCCACATGAAGCGCTGGGGCATCACCCAGGGCGCGGGCGCCCTGGTGGGCGCCACCAACGGGGAGCTCCCGGTGGCCAAGTCCATCGGAGCCATGACCAGCGGACAGACCCGGCCCGCCGAGGCCGCCCGCGAAGCCCAGGAAGAGGTCGAGGCGCTGCGGCAGTCACTGGAGTGACCGCCCCCGCAGCAGCCCCCCGGCCCGCCCCCTTCACCGAGGTACGCAACCCATGACCACAACCCACAGCCGGGCATCGTCGCCCGGCCCCGCCCCCGCAGACGGCGGGCGCGGGCCCGCCGGCCGCCCGCCGCTGACGGCGAGCCGCCGGGAGAACCGCGCCGGCCTGGCCTTCGTCACCCCCACCTTCCTGGTGGTGCTGGTCGTCGTGCTCATCCCGATCCTGTGGACGGTGCTGCTGGCCTTCCAGGACGCGGGGCTCGTCGACATCCAGGGCATGGGGATCTTCGGCAACTGGACCCTGGACAACTTCCGCGACGTCCTCGGCTCCGCCGGCTTCTGGTCCAGCCTGGTCACCACCCTGATCTACACCGTCGGCGCCACCGCCGGCTCCGTCGTGCTCGGCCTGGTCGCCGCGCTCGCGCTGCGCAGGCCGTTCCGCGGGCGCGGGCTGCTGCGCGGCTCGATGCTGCTGCCGTACGTCGCGCCGGTCGTCGCCGTCGCGTTCGTCTGGGAGGTGGCGCTCAGCCCGCAGTACGGCATCGTCAACGAGTGGGGCAAGACGGTCCTCGGCTGGGACGACCCCATCGCCTTCCTGTCCACCCGTGAGTACGAGGTCGGCCTGCTGGGGATGCACTTCGACATCCCGCTCGCCCTGCTCACCGTGATCGCCTTCGAGATCTGGCGCTACTTCCCCTTCGCCTTCCTCTTCCTCCTCGCCCGCCTCCAGGCCGTGCCGGACGGGCTGGAGGAGGCCGCGATGGTGGACGGCGCGACCATCTCGCAGCGCTTCCGGCACATCCTGCTGCCCCAGCTGATGCCGGTGATCGCGCTGCTGTGCGTGCTGCGCTTCATCATGACGTTCAACAAGTTCGACGACGTCTACCTGCTCACCGGCGGCGGCTCCGGCACGGACGTCGCGGCGGTGCGCGTGTACGACTTCCTCACCTCCCGCTACGACGTGGGTGCCGCCGCGGCCCAGGCGCTGGTGCTCGCCGTCATCCTCATGGCGCTGCTCGGCATCTACTTCAAGTTCTTCGCCAAGAAGGTGCAGGAGGAGTCCTGATGACACGCGCACAGTTCGAGGAGCGGTTCTTCGGGATCGCGCGCTGGGTGGTCATCGCGTTCCTCGCGGCGATCACGCTGGTGCCCTTCTACTACATGGCCATGCTGTCCCTGAAGCCGATCGACGCCCTGCTCGTCGACCCCGGCTCGCTGTGGGTGTCCGCCAAGGAATTCACCCTCTCCACCTACCGGGACGTGCTGAAGTCCACCGACGACGGAGGCCAGGGCTTCCTGCGGCTGATGCTGAACTCGGCGCTCGTCTCGATCGGCACCGTCGTGCTGACCCTGGCGGCGGCCGTCCCCGGCGCGTACGCGATCAGCCGGCTGAGGTTCTTCGGCGGCCGGCAGGTCAGCGCGCTGTTCCTCGCGGTGTACCTGTTCCCGGCGACGCTGCTCGCGGTGCCGCTGTTCGTGATGTTCGCGAAGATGGGACTGTCGAGCAATCTGGTGGGCCTGGCGATCGTGTACGTGGCGCAGACCGTGCCCGTGTCGATCTACATGCTGAAGAACTACCTCGTCACCATCCCGGCCTCCATCGAGGAGGCGGCGGCCCTGGACGGCTGCTCGCGGCTGCAGACCGTGCGCAAGGTGATCCTGCCGCTCGCGCTGCCCTCGCTGATGGCGACCGGCCTGTACGTCTTCATGATCGCGTGGAACGAGTTCCTGTTCGCGCTGCTGTTCCTCGCCGCCGACCCCGACAAGTGGACGGTGTCGCTGGGCCTGGCACAGCTGGCGAACGGCATCGAGGTCTCCAAGACCGTCCTGATGGCGGGCTCGGTCATCCTCACCATCCCCGTGGTACTCCTGTTCTTCGCCGCCGAGAAGCTCCTCACCGAGGGGCTGACCAGCGGCGCGGACAAGGGCTGAGCCCAGGGGAGGGGATCCACGGTGGTGTCGGGAGCACAGTCGAGCGCGGGGCATCTGCTCGCGCTCATCAGGACCGGGGCCGCGGTCACCCGCGGCGAGCTGCAGCAGGCCACCGGCCTGTCCCGGTCCACGGTCGGCCACCGCCTGGACCAGCTGTTCGCGGCTGGATGGATCCGCGAGACGGCCGCCGGGCCGTCCACCGGCGGACGCCCCTCGGTACGGCTGGAGTTCGACGCCTCGCACGCCGTGGTGCTGGCCGCCGACCTCGGCACCCGGCACGCCCGGGCGGCGGTCCTCGACCTCGCCGGGCAGGTGCTGGCCGAGCGGTCCGGGGCGCTGCGGATCACCGACGGGCCCGAGCCGGTGCTCGAGGAGCTGGCCGGCTGGTTCGCCGAGCTGGTCGCCGGGTCGGGCCGGGGCACGGCCGAGGTCTGCGGCATCGGGCTGTCCGTCCCCGGTCCCGTCGAGTGGGAGTCCGGGCAGATCGTGCAGCCGCCGATCATGCCCGGCTGGGACCGCTTCCCGGTGCGCGAGCGGCTGCGCGAGGCGTTCGGCGCGCACGCGCCGGGTGCCGCGAAGGACCTGCCCGTCCTCCTCGACAACGACGCCAACCTGATGGCGTACGCCGAACAGCGCGCCGGGCACCCCGACTGCGGCGCCTTCGTGCTGATCAAGGCGTCCACGGGCATCGGCGCGGGCGTCGTGGTCGACGGCCAGGTGTACCGCGGCATCGACGGCGGCGCGGGCGACATCGGCCACGTCAGGCTGCACGACGGGGCCGACGCGCTGTGCGCCTGCGGCTCGTACGGCTGTCTGGCCGCGGTGGCCAGCGGTGGCGCGCTGGCCCGCCGGCTGACGGAGCTGGGTGTGCCGGCGGCGTCGGGCTCCGACGTGCGGGAGCTGCTGGCCGTCGGCCAGCCCGACGCGGTGCGCCTCGCCCGGCAGGCGGGGGTGCGGGTCGGCGAGGTGCTGGCCACCGTCGTCACCCTGCTCAACCCCGGGGTGCTGATGATCGCCGGTGATCTGGCCGGGACTCCGTTCGTCACCGGTGTGCGCGAGGTGCTGTACCAGCGGGCCATGCCGCGGACCACCGCCCATCTGGAGGTCGTCACCTCGCGCCTGGGCGAACGCGCGGGCCTCGCGGGCGCGGCGGCGATGGTGGTGGAGCACCTGTACGCGCCCGACGTGGCCACGGCCCGGCTCGCGGACAGCGGACCGTAGACGGCCGGACAGCGGACCACAGACGGCCGGACAGCGACCGTGGACAGCCGGACAGCGGCCCGCAGACGGAACAGACGAAAGACCGGAGCACCCTCCATGACAGACACCCCCGTCCGCGTCGGCCTCGTCGGCGCGGGACCCTGGGCCCGCACCATGCACGCGCGGATGCTCGCCGCCGGACCCGAGACCACCCTCGCCGGCGTCTGGGCGCGCCGCCCCGAGGCCGCCGCCGAGGTGGCCGCCCCGTACGGCGCCCCGGTCGCGTCCTCCTTCGACGAGCTGCTCGACACCTGCGACGCGCTGGACTTCGCCGTACCGCCCGCCGTGCAGGCCGAGCTCGCCGTGCGCGCGGCCAAGGCCGGCAAGGCGCTGCTCCTGGAGAAGCCGCTCGGCCCGGACCTGGCGGGCGCCCGCGCGGTGGCCGACGCGGTCGCCGAGCACGGCGTGGTCTCCCAGCTGGTGCTGACCAAGCGCTACCACCCCGCGACCCGCGACTTCCTGAGCCGGGCCGCCGCCCTCGACGACGTGCGCGGCGCCCGCTCCTGCTATCTGCACGGCGCGTTCCTCGGCGGCGAGCTGGCCACCGCCTGGCGGCTGGAGCACGGCGCGCTGCTCGACCTGGGCCCGCACCTGATCGATCTGCTGGACCACGCGGTCGGCCGCATCGTCTCGATCCGGGGAACGGGCGACCCGCGCCGCTGGATCGAGCTGACCTGCGAGCACGAGAACGGCGCGGTCAGCCAGGCGTCCCTGTCCGGCGCGGTGAGGCTGCCGGGGGTCCGCACCCGCATCGAGCTGTTCGGCACCGAGGACGAGCTGGTGTACGACACCGCGGAGCTGGACCACGAGGAGTGCTGGCCGGTGCTGCGCCGCGAGTTCGCGCAGGCCGTGCGTGCGGGCACGTCCGGTGAACTGGACGCGGCCCGCGGCTTGCGGCTCCAGGAACTGCTGACCCGCGCGGTGGACTGACGGACCGGACGCCCCGACGATGACCGGAGAGCACCCCGCCTTCGTGCCGGAGCGGCAGTCTGTATAGTGATGCATTACTTCGCATAGTCATCAGAGATTCGGGAGCTCGTCCATGGCGACAGACCTCGGCGGCCGCCACTTCCTGAAGGAGCTCGACTTCACCGGTGACGAGCTCCGTCACCTTCTCGCCCTCGCCGCGGAGCTGAAGGCCGCCAAGAAGGCGGGCGCGGAGACGCAGCGGCTCCGGGGGCGGAACATCGCGCTGATCTTCGAGAAGACCTCCACACGCACCCGCTGCGCGTTCGAGGTCGCCGCCGCCGACCAGGGCGCCCACACCACGTACCTCGACCCGGCCGGCTCGCAGATCGGGCACAAGGAGTCCGTGAAGGACACCGCCCGGGTGCTGGGCCGGATGTACGACGCGATCGAGTACCGCGGGGACAGCCAGGCGAAGGTGGAGGAGCTCGCGCAGTACGCCGGAGTGCCCGTCTACAACGGCCTCACCGACGACTGGCACCCCACCCAGATGCTCGCCGACGTGCTCACCATGACCGAGCACTGCGCCAGGCCGCTCACGGAGATCGCCTTCGCCTACCTCGGCGACGCCCGCTTCAACATGGGCAACTCCTACCTGGTCACCGCGGCCCTGCTCGGCATGGACGTCCGCATCGTCGCGCCGAAGACGTACTGGCCCGCTCAGGAGATCGTCGACCGTGCCCGCGAGCTCGCCGCCTCCAGCGGGGCCCGCGTCACGCTCACCGAGGAGATCGCCGAGGGGGTCGCCGGCGCGGACTTCGTGGCCACCGACGTCTGGGTCTCCATGGGGGAGCCCAAGGAGGTCTGGGCCGAGCGGATCACCGCCCTCGCGCCGTACGCGGTGACCATGGACGTGCTGCGCGCCACCGGCAACCCGGACGTGAAGTTCCTGCACTGCCTGCCCGCCTTCCACGACCTCGGCACCAAGGTCGCCCGCGAGGTGTACGAGACCCACGGTCTCGACTCCCTGGAGGTGACCGACGAGGTCTTCGAGTCGCCCCACTCGGTCGTCTTCGACGAGGCGGAGAACCGCATGCACACCATCAAGGCGGTCCTGGTCGCGACCCTGGGACGCTGAGACAGGGCCCTCAGGCGTGCGGCCGTCGCTGGCGGGGGACGGGTGACAGGTGGAACCACACCGCCTTGCCGGACTCGGTCGGGCGATGGCCGCAGGACGAGCTCAGGGTGCGGATCAGCAGCAGGCCGCGTCCGTGCTCCTGCCAGGGGTCCGGCTCGCCGCGGGCGGGCCGGGTGAGGTCGCCGGGCGGGGCCGGATCGCCATCGTGCACCTCGACCCGGCAGCCGGTCGGCAGCAGCCGCACCACCAGCTCTATCGGCGCGCTGCCCGAGGTGTGCTCCACGGCGTTGGCCACCAGCTCGGCGGTCAGCAGCTCCGCCGTGTCGCAGTCGGCGGAGTGCTCCTGCTCGGCCAGGGCCGTACGGACCAGCGCACGGGCCACGGGCACCGCGGCGGTGCTGTGCGGCAGTGCCACGCGCCAGGAGGCGGGGGCTGAAGGGCGTTCGTACAAGGCGGGTCCGTTCATGGCAGCAGGCCGTCCTGCTTTCAATTACTCAATGGTACGGCCGGGTGATTCCCACCCCGGCAACGGAGGGCCTACCCCGCCCGTTCCCCCGCCTCCCGCGTCGGCGGCCACCGTTACGACCCTGTGGACGAGCCGTGACGGAGACGGGGGCTGTATCGCGCCTGCATGACGACAGTCACGGATGAGTGATAGCTTCGAGGGGTAGAGCTCAGCGAGCAGTGCCGTGCCCGCCCGAGGAGGCCGCCCTCATGAGTCCTTTCACCGGCTCCGCCGCCCGCACCGCCCGCTGGGAGCATCTGCGCGTCGACCTCGACGACGGCGTCGCCACCGTCACCCTCGCCCGCCCCGACAAGCTCAACGCGCTCACCTTCGGCGCCTACGCCGACCTGCGCGACCTGCTCGCCGAGCTGTCCCGGGAGCGCGCGGTGCGGGCCCTGGTGCTGGCCGGCGAGG
This sequence comes from Streptomyces sp. NPDC052012, assembly GCF_040689265.1. Lineage (NCBI taxonomy): Bacteria > Bacillati > Actinomycetota > Actinomycetes > Kitasatosporales > Streptomycetaceae > Streptomyces > Streptomyces sp. NPDC052012. The sequence continues at coordinate 20,265 of NZ_JBFAXA010000023.1, read as the reverse complement.
GACGCGGCTTCTGCTCCGGGGGCGACGTCGACGAGATCATCGGCGCGACGCTCTCCATGGACACCGCCCAGCTCCTCGACTTCAACCGGATGACCGGCCAGGTCGTCCGGGCGATCCGGGAGTGCCCGTTCCCGGTGATCGCCGCCGTCCACGGAGTCGCCGCGGGCGCCGGCGCGGTCCTGGCCCTGGCCGCCGACTTCCGCGTGGCCGACCCCACCGCCCGCTTCGCGTTCCTGTTCACCCGCGTGGGCCTCTCGGGCGGCGACATGGGCGCCGCCTACCTGCTCCCCCGCGTGGTGGGCCTCGGTCACGCCACCCGCCTCCTCATGCTCGGCGAACCCGTCCGCGCACCCGAGGCCGAGCGCATCGGCCTGATCAGCGAACTGGCGGAGGACGGCGACGCCGACAAGACCGCCCAGTCCCTCGCCCGCCGCCTGGCCGACGGCCCGGCCCTGGCCCACGCCCAGACCAAGGCCCTGCTGACGTCGGAACTGGACATGCCGTTGTCGGCGGCCATCGAACTGGACGCGTCGACCCAGGCCCTGTTGATGAACGGCGAGGACTACAAGGAATTCCACGCGTCCTTCACCGAGAAGCGCCCCCCGAAGTGGCAGGGGAGGTAGGGATGTTCTCGACGAGGGGAAGCATTCCGACCTCAGGGGCGCGGGGAACTGCGCACCGCTTCGCGATCATCGGCGGCGGCCCCGGAGGACTGTACGCCGCCGCGTTGCTCAAACGCCTCGACCCCACCCGCGAGGTGACCCTCTACGAACGCAACGCCCCCGACGACACCTTCGGCTTCGGCGTCGTCCTCTCCGACGAAACCCTCGGCGGCATCGAACACGCCGACTCTGTGGTCTACGAGGCCCTGCGCAAGGACTTCATCCGCTGGGACGACATCGACATCGTCCACCGCAGCATCCGCCACACCTCCGGAGGACACGGCTTCGCCGCCCTCGGCCGCCGCCGCCTCCTGGAGATCCTGCACGACCGCTGCCGCGACCTCGGCGTCGATCTCCGCTTCCGCACCGAGGCCCCCGACCCCGATCACCTCGCCCGCACCCACGACCTCGTGATCGCCGCCGACGGCGTCCACAGCACCACCCGCACGGCCTTCGCGGACGTCTTCCGCCCGCGCATCACCTCCCACCGCTGCCGCTACATCTGGCTCGCCGCCGACTTCGCCTTCGACGCCTTCCGCTTCGAGATCGCCGAGACCGAGCACGGCGTGATGCAGCTCCACGGCTACCCGTACGCCACCGACGCCTCCACCGTGATCGTCGAGATGCGCGAGGAGGTCTGGCGCGCCGCCGGTTTCGACGAACTCGACGAGACCGAGTCGATCGAACGCTGCGCCAAGACCTTCGCGGACGCGCTCGGCGGACGCCCCCTGCGCTCCAACAACTCGGCCTGGACGACCTTCCGCACGGTCGTCAACGAGCGCTGGTCGCACGGCAACATCGTGCTCCTCGGCGACGCCGCCCACACCGCCCACTTCTCCATCGGCTCCGGCACCAAACTCGCCGTCGAGGACGCCCTCGCCCTCGCCGCCTGTCTGCGCGAACAGCCCTCGCTCCCGGAGGCGTTGACGGCGTACGAGGAGGAACGGCGCCCCGTCGTCGCCTCCACCCAGCGCGCCGCCCTGGCCAGCCTCGCCTGGTTCGAGGACCTGGACCTCTACCTGGACCAGCCACCCCTGAGGTTCGCGTTCAACCTGCTCACCCGCAGTCGCCGCGTCACCCACGACAACCTCCGGCTGCGCGACGCGCACTTCACCGAGTCGGTGGAGCGGGAGGCCGGCTGCCCGCCCGGCACCCCACCGATGTTCACCCCGTTCCGGCTGCGCGGCCTGACCCTGCGCAACCGGGTCGTCGTCTCGCCCATGGACATGTACTCGGCGACGGACGGCGTCCCCGGCGACTTCCACCTGGTCCACCTGGGCGCCCGTGCGCTGGGCGGAGCCGGGCTGGTGATGACGGAGATGGTGTGCGTCAGCGAGCAGGGCCGGATCACCCCCGGCTGCACGGGCCTGTACACCGGCCGGCAGGCCGAGTCCTGGCGGCGGATCGTCGACTTCGTGCACGCGCAGTCCCCGGGCACCGCGATCGGCGTGCAGCTCGGCCACAGCGGCCGCAAGGGGTCGACCAAGCTGATGTGGGAGGGGATGGACGAGCCGCTGGACGACGGCAACTGGCCCCTCGTCGCCGCCTCCGCGCTCCCCTACAAACCCGGCAGCCAGACACCGCGCGAACTCTCCCGCGCCCAACTGACCGACATAAGGGAGCAGTTCACCTCCGCCGCCTGGCGGGCCGCCCGCGCCGGCTTCGACCTGCTCGAACTGCACTGCGCCCACGGCTATCTGCTCTCCGGCTTCCTCTCCCCGCTGACCAACCACCGCACCGACGCCTACGGCGGCTCACCGGAGAAGCGGCTGCGCTTCCCGCTGGAGGTCTTCGACGCGGTGCGCGCGGTGTGGCCCGAGGACCGGCCCATGACGGTCCGGATCTCCGCCACCGACTGGGCCGAGGGCGGCAACACCGCCGAGGACGCCGTGGAGATCGCCCGTGCCTTCGCCGCGCACGGCGCCGACGCGATCGACGTGTCGACCGGGCAGGTCGTCGCCGAGGAGCAGCCGGAGTTCGGCCGCTCGTACCAGACGCCGTTCGCCGACCGCATCCGGCACCGCGTCGGCATCCCGGTGATCGCCGTCGGGGCGATCTCCTCCTGGGACGACGTCAACTCGCTCATCCTCGCGGGCCGCGCGGACCTGTGCGCCCTCGCCCGCCCGCACCTGTACGACCCGCACTGGACGCTGCACGCGGCGGCCGAGCAGGGCTACGAGGGTCCGGGAGCCGTGTGGCCGGCGCCGTACCGGGCGGGCAGCAGGCGCCCGCAGACCGGCCGGACGGACGCGCCCAAACCCCGGCTCAGCCTCGGCGCCTGAGGCGCCCAGGGGTCACAGCCCCACGAACGCCGCCCCGGCGTCCCGCAGCCGCGCGTGCAGGCCCTGGAAGACGGCCGCCGAGCGGACGCCCGGCCAGTCGGGCGGGAGCAGCGCGGCGGGCAAACCCGGGTCGGCGTAGGGGAGATGGCGCCAGGAGTCGAGGGCGAGGAGGTAGTCGCGGTACGCCTCCTCCGGCGGGGTCTCCGCGCGCTCCTCCCACGCCTGGAGGACACGCGCGTGGCGGTCCAGGAACGCCTCGTGCTGCTTGGCGATCCCGGCCAGGTCCCACCAGCGGGCCACCGCCTCGGAGGTGGCGGCGAAGCCGAGATGCTCCCCGCGGAAGAGGTCCACGTAGGCGTCGAGACCGAGCCGCTCGAGGGTGTGCCGCGTCTCCTCGTACAGCCGCGCCGGGGCGATCCACACGCCGGGCGCCGCCGTGCCGAAGCCCAGGCCGGACAGCCGGGAGCGCAGCACGTGCCGCTTGTGGCGCTCGGACTCCGGCACGGAGAACACCGCCAGCACCCAGCCCTCGTCCCCGGGCGCGGCGGTGGCGTAGATGCGGCGGTCGCCGTCGTCGAGCAACTGGCGGGCGTCCGGCGACAGTTCGTAGCCGGCCGCGCCCTGTGCGGTGCGGGCCGGGACGAGCAGCCCGCGCCGCTTGAGCCGTGACACCGACGAGCGCACCGAGGGGGCGTCCACGCCGACCGCGGCCAGCAGCCGGATCAGCTCGGCGACGGGCACCGGGCCCGGCACGAAACGGCCGTACGCGCCGTAGAGCGTGACGATGAGGGACCTCGGAGCGTGCTGCGCGGACTGGTCGGACACATTGATCATCCTAATCGCGCCGTCCGGTGCGAGCCCGCCCGTGGCCTGTCCGCGTCACGCCTGGTCAGCCGCGCAGCCGGAACCGCTGGAGCTTGCCGGTGGCCGTGCGCGGCAGCGCGTCCATGAAGACGATCTCGCGGGGGCACTTGTACGGCGCGAGCTCGGACTTCACGAAGGCGCGCAGCGCCTCGGGGTCCCGTTCGGCGCCCTCCTTCAGCACCGCGTACGCCACCACCACCTGACCGCGGTCCTCGTCCGGCCGCCCGACCACCGCCGCCTCCACCACGTCCGGGTGGCGCAGCAGCGCGTCCTCGACCTCGGGACCGGCGATGTTGTACCCGGCCGAGATGATCATGTCGTCGGCGCGGGCGACGTAACGGAAGTAGCCGTCGGGCTCGCGGACGTAGGTGTCGCCGGTGATGTTCCAGCCGCCGCGCACGTACTCCCGCTGCCGCGGGTCGGCGAGATAGCGGCAGCCGACCGGTCCGCGCACCGCGAGCAGGCCCGGCTCGCCGTCGGGCAGGGGCGTGCCGTCGGCGTCCTGGACGCGCGCCTGCCAGCCGGGGACCGGGACGCCGGTCGTGCCGGGCCGGATGTGCTCGTCGGCGGCGGAGATGAAGATGTGCAGCAGCTCGGTCGCGCCGATGCCGTTGATGATGCGCAGCCCGGTGCGTTCGTACCAGGCCTGCCAGGTGGCGGCCGGCAGGTTCTCGCCCGCCGAGACGCAGCGGCGCAGCGCGGAGAGGTCGTACCCGTCCAACTGGTCGAGCATCGCCCGGTACGCGGTCGGCGCGGTGAACAGCACCGACACCCGGTGCTCGGCGAGCGCCGGCAACAGCTGGGAGGGGTGGGCCTGTTCGAGCAGCAGCGCGCTCGCGCCGGCCCGCATCGGGAAGACGACGAGGCCGCCGAGGCCGAAGGTGAAGCCGAGCGGGGGAGAGCCGGTGAACACGTCGTCCGCGGTGGGCCGCAGCACGTGCCGGGAGAAGGTGTCCGCGACGGCGAGGACGTCCCGGTGGAAGTGCATACAGCCCTTGGGGCGCCCGGTGGTGCCCGAGGTGAAGGCGATCAGCGCCACGTCGTCGGCGGCCGTGTCCACCGCTGCGAACGGCGTGGCGGGTGCCGGGCGGTGCAGCAGGTCGTCGGGGGAGTCGCCGCCGTAGGTGGCGATCCGCAGGTCCGGGATCTCGGCCTTGGCGAGGTCGTCCACCGAGCGGATGTCGCACAGCGCGTGGCGGACCCGGGCGATCTCGCAGATGGTGCTCAGCTCGTGGGGCCGCTGCTGGGCCAGCACGGTCACGGCGACCGCGCCCGCCTTCAGCACGGCCAGCCAGCACGCGGCCAGCCACGGTGTGGTGGGCCCGCGCAGCAGCACCCGGTTGCCGGGGACGACTCCGAGGTCGCCGGTGAGCAGGTGCGCGAGCCGGTCGACGTGGGCGCGCAGCTCGTCGTACGTCCAGTGCGCGCCGTCGGGGGTGCGGAACACCGGGCGGTCGCCGGGCGGGCCGTGCAGCAGTTCGGCGGCGCAGTTCAGCCGCTCGGGGTAGCGCAGCTCCGCCAGGTCGAAGCGGAGCTCGGGCCACTGGTCCGGTGGCGGGAGATGGTCGCGGGCGAAGGTGTCGACGTGCGCGGTGGCTCGTGGATTCATGACGATTCGCCCCCTTGGCGTGGTGGGCTCGCAGAAGGAGCGTATCGTGTTGGTGACGGCAGTCAACGGTCCGCGATAACCTCGGTGTGGCCCAGGGGCGACAGCCCCACGGGGAGAGAAGGGACCGGCGATGACCGCATTCTCACTCGAACCGGGACAACGCGCCTGGTGTGCGGAACTGCGCACGCTGGCCGCCGAGCGCCTGCGACCGCTCGCCGACAAGGGCGAACCCGGGCACGTCAACCGGCCCCTCGTCACCGAGCTCGGCCACCTCGGTCTGCTGGCCCGCCTGTTCACCTCCGGCGCCCTGGACCTGTGCCTGATGCGGGAGTCCCTCGCCTACGCCTGCACCGAGGCGGAGACCGCCCTCGCCCTCCAGGGCCTCGGCGCCCATCCCGTGCACGCCCACGGCACCGCACAACAGCGCGAGCGCTGGCTCCCCCTGGTGAGTGACGGCAGCGCGGTGGCGGCGTTCGCGCTCAGCGAGCCGGGGGCCGGCTCCGACGCCGCGGCCCTGTCCCTCACGGCTCACCCGGACGGCCCCGGCCGCTGGCGGCTCACCGGTGAGAAGTGCTGGATCTCCAACGCCCCCGAGGCCGACCTCTACACGGTCTTCGCCCGTACCACCCCGGGCGCCGGGGCGCGCGGCGTCACCGCGTTCCTCGTCCCCGCCGACCGCCCGGGACTGACCGGCACCGGCCTCGACATGCTCTCCCCGCACCCCATCGGCGCCCTCGACCTCGACGCCGTACCGGTGACCGCCGCCGACGTCCTCGGCGAGGTGGACGGCGGCTTCCGGGTCGCCATGGGCACCCTCAACCTGTTCCGGCCCAGCGTCGGCGCCTTCGCGGTCGGCATGGCCCAGGCGGCCCTGGACGCCACGCTCGAACACACCGCCCGGCGGGAGGCGTTCGGCGGGCGGCTGAGCGACCTGCAGGCCGTCTCCCACGAGGTCGCCGAGATGGCGCTGCGCACCGAGGCCGCCCGCCTGATGGTCCATGCGGCGGCGACGGCGTACGACGACGGCGCCCCGGACGTCCCGAAGCGCGCCGCCATGGCGAAGCTCCTCGCCACCGAGACCGCGCAGTACGTCGTCGACCGGGCCGTCCAGCTCCACGGCGCCCGCGCCCTGCAGCGGGGCCACCTGCTCGAGCACCTCTACCGCGAGGTCCGCGCGCCGAGGATCTACGAGGGGGCGAGCGAGGTCCAACGGGGCATCATCGCCAAGGAGCTGTACAAGGACCTGGAGGCCGACCGGTGACCGCCGAGCGCGTCAACCCGCCCGAACTCTCCCCGCCGGCCGGCTTCTCGCACGCGGTGGTCTGCTCCGGCACCCGCGTGGTCTTCCTGGCCGGCCAGACCGCGCTCGACGGCGACGGCAAGGTGGTCGGCGACACGCTGCCCGAGCAGTTCGAGCGCGCCCTGACCAATCTCCTCACGGCCCTGCACGCGGCCGGCGGCACCCCGTCCGACCTGGCCCGCGTCACCGTCTACGCCACGGACGTGGCGGCGTACCGCACGCATGCCCGCGAACTGGGCCGCATCTGGCGGGACGTGGCGGGCCGCGACTATCCCGCGATGGCCGTCGTCGAGGTGGTCCGCCTCTGGGACGAACAGGCGCTGGTCGAACTCGACGGCTTCGCCGTGCTGCCCTGAGCGGAGCGCGCGCCGAGCGGGCCTCGGCCCGCGCCATGTCGTGTGGCGGCGGTGAGCGCGGGCGCGGCGGGAGGGACCGGCTTCCGTGGCGCCCCCGCGGCTTCGTGCCCGCGGCGAGGCGCACGGGGCTCGCGCCGGTCGTGGACTCGGAGCCGGGGGCCGGGGTGGCCCGGGCTCAGCGGCAGCGGTCAGGCGGCGACGACGAGGCGGGCGGCCGGGGCGCGGTGGGGGGCGATCACGCGGCCGTCGGGCAGCAGTTCGCCGGTGTCGTCGAAGACGATCGCGCCGTCGCACAGCAGGTTCCAGCCCTGTTCGGGATGGGCGGCCACCACGTGCGGGGCCGGGGAGTCGGTGCGGGGGCAGGAAGGCTGGTGGGCACACATGGCGCACCTCCACATCGGTGACGATCCGAATGGGTCGTACGGATAGACCATGCGCCCGCCGTGAACTCATCGGAACAGCTTGCCGGGAAGCGTGACAGCTTCCTGACAGTCCCGGGACCGTTCCCCGACGGCCGGTACGGACGTGCCGCCGAAGGGGTGAGCCGCACGGTCGGGAACCCGGCCGCCGGGTACAGCTGGAGGACCCCCATTCCGCTCTCTTACGGGAGGCTTCCCCATGCCTGTACGCCCCGCCCTCACCGCCGCGGCCGCCGCGGCGCTCCTGCTGCTCGGCACGGGAGCCGTCGCGGCCCCCTCGGCAGCGGCGTCGGCCGCGCCCGGCGAGACCGTCACGGTGAACACCGTGGGCCGGATCGCCGCCGACGGCACGGTCACCCTGTCCGGCACCTACCGCTGCACCGGCGCCACCGGCCCCGTCTTCGTCAGCTCCTCCGTGCGCCAGGGCGCGTCGTCCACGGTCCGCTACGGCGTCGGCGGCACCCGGGCCGTGTGCGACGGGCGGGTGCACGCCTGGAAGAACACGGGGTCCGTGCCAGCCGGTGCCGTCGAGGCCGGTGCGGCGGACGTCGAGGCCACGGTCACCGAACTGCGCTCCTTCGGCGGCCTCCCGCTGCCCGTGATCCACGTCGTCGCGCGCCAGGACGTCAAGCTGACGAACGGCTGACGGACGACGGGGCCGGGTCCGCCGCGTTCACTCCCCGCCGGGCGGCCAGTCCAGCAGACGTGCGCCGATGACCGCCGTCTGGAGCGTGTAGCGCTGGGCGGGGTCGGCGGGGTTGGCGCCGGTGAGTTTGTGGATGCGCTCCAGGCGGTAGGTCAGGGCCCGCACGCTCAGCGACAACCGCCTGGCCGTCTCGGCCGCGACGCAACCGGCGTCGAAGTACGCGGTCAGGGTGTCGAGGAGCGGCCGGGCGCCGCCGCGGGCGGCGGTGAGCGGGCCCAGGGTGTGGTGCACGAGGTCGGTCATGGCCTGCCGGTCACGGGCCAGCACGGGGTAGACCAGGAGGTCGGCGGCGTGCAGCACCGGCGCGTCCAGGCCCAGCCGGCCCGCGATCTCCAGCGAGCTCAGGGCCTCTTCGTAGGACTGCACCACACCGCCCGGCCCGGTCTGCGCGCGGCCGATGGCGACCTGGCCGCCGTCGGTGGCGGCGTGCGCCTGCTTGGCGAAGTGGGTGAGCACCTCGCTCTGGTGCCCGGGCGCGATGCACAGCAGCCGGCCGTCCTTGGTCGTGAGCAGCACGTTGCGGTCACCGAAGCGGCTGATCAGCGCGCGCTCCACCTGGCGGGGGACCGGGTCGCCCTCGTCGTAGGCGGCGGGACCGCGGGCGACCGCCACGGCGTGCGCGTGGGACAGGCGCAGGCCGAAGCGCTCGGCGCGTTCGGCGAGCCGGCCCAGGTCGCTGCGGCCGTAGAGCAGGTCGTCGATGAACTCGCGGCGGGCCGCCACCTCCTGCCGCACCGCCAGCCGCTGGGCCCGTTCGTAGCCCTCCGCGAAGGCGTCCACCGCCTGCTGGACGGCCGCGAGCGCGCCCTCGACGGAGTCGCAGTCGCGCGGCCAGGCCGCGCGGGCGGCGGACAGATGGGCGCTGACCAGGGCGCGCAGCCCGTGGCCCGCCTCCGCGGCACGCTCGCCCAGGGCGCGCCGGGCGGCGATCTCGTCCCGCGTGAGGCGCCGGCCGGTGGCCGCCACGTCGGCGAGGAGACGGGCGTACCCGTCGAGGTACTGCTCCGGAATCTCCCGCTCCGTCATGCCGCCCCTGTCACCCCGCGTTCCCCGGAATCCTGACGCCTCCCTGACGCGTTCCTGACGCGTTCCTGGCGTCACACCGGCATGCAGACCCTAATGAACACTGCCGGAAACCGGCAATGCGCGGCGGCGCCGGAAGCGGGCACCATGGGGCGCGGGGAGCACGGGGGACGGTTCCGGTGCCGGGCACCGGCAGGTGTCCGGCACCGGAACCGCCGTGAGGGCTCGCCCTCGTCAGCCTTCCGTGTCCGCCAGGTGAGCCGCGGACAGCGCGGCCAGCTCCTCCGGCGTCCGGGGAGCGGCGTTCGCCGCCGGCCACCCGTGCGCACGCAGCAGCTGCCCCACCGCCACGCCCCACGGCAGCCGAAGCCCCGCCGCCGCGAGCAGGTCGGTGCGGGCCAGCATGTCCGCCGCCGGGCCGGTCCGCGCACCCGACGGGGTGAGCAGCGCGGTGTCGTCGGCCCAGCGCAGGGCCAGGTCCACGTCGTGGGTCGCCATCACCACGGTCGTACCGCCGGCGCGCAGACGGTCGAGCGTGGCGAGCAGCCTCTCCTGGCCGTCGGGATCGAGGCCCGCCGTCGGCTCGTCCAGGATCAGCACCCGGGGCCGCATGGCGACGGCGCCCGCGATCGCGGTCCGTTTGCGCTGCCCGTAGGACAGCAGGTGCGTGGGCCGGTCGGCGAGCGCGGAGATGTCGAGCGCGGCGAGCGCCTCGTCCACCCGGGCGCGCACCTCGTCGTCCGGCAGATTGAGGTTGAGCGGCCCGAACGACACGTCCTGGCCGACGGACGCGGCGAACAGCTGGTCGTCGGGGTCCTGCACCACCAGCTGCACGGTCGTCCGCAGCCGGGTCAGCCCCTTCCGGTCGTACCGCACGGGACGTCCCTCGACCGTCAACTCCCCTTCGCTCGGGCGCAGTCCACCGCTGAGCAGCCGCATCAGCGTCGTCTTGCCGCTGCCGTTGCGCCCCAGCAGCGCCAGCGCGCGCCCCTCGCGCACCTCGAAGTCGAGGCCGGTGAGGACGGCCGGACCGTCCTCGTACGCGAACGACGCGCCCCGCAGGGCGACCAGGGGCTGCTCGGTCACGACAACGGCCTTTCCAGTACGACGGTGAGGACGGCCAGCGCCGCCAGCAGGGCGAGGCTCGCGGCGGTGAAACGGACGGACACCCTCGCCTCGGGGACCAGGACGCGCAGGGTGCCGTCGTAGCCGCGTCCGGCGAGTCCGGTGTGGAGCCGGGCCGCCCGGTCGAAGGACCGGACGAACGCGGTGGCGCCGAGCCCGCCGAGGGAACGCCAGGTCGCCGCGCGGGTGGTGTGCCCGAGCCGGGCCGCCTGCGCCTCGCGGATCCGGCGCACGGAGTCCAGCAGCAGGAAGCTCATGCGGTACGTCACCAGCGCCACGTCGACGAGGGGCGCGGGCACGCCGGCCCGCACCAGGCGGGGCAGCAGGTCGGACATCGGGGTGGTGAAGGCGAACAGCAGCACGCCGAGCGAGGCGGCCGACGTGCGCAGCAGCAACTCACCGGCGCGCAGCGGCCCGTCGTCGGCGAGGGACACGAAACCGCCGGGTCCGCCCACCTGCACGAGCAGCGTGAGCGCCCCGGTGACGCAGAAGCCCAACGGCACCCGGTACGCCCGCCACAGCCGCCGCCCCGGCACCCCTGCCGGACCGAGCAGCACCGCGAGCGCGGCCACGATCACCAGGGCCGCGCCCGGCCAGGGTGGCAGCGAGATGGCGAGCACGGTGAGCCCGAGCCCGAGCACCGCTTTGTCCACAGGATGCCGACGGCGCCAGCGACTGCTGTGCGCCGCCACGTCGATCGGAAGCACGCCCGGTCAACTCCGCAACCGGGACGGAGCAGCCTCGGCACCGTCACCTGCGGTGGCCTCGGAGCCACCATCAGCGCGTGCCCCGGCGCTGCCAGCCGCGCGGGCCCCTGCGCTGTCGCCTGCGTGGGCCTCGGAGCCGCCATCCGCGGGTGCCCCGGTGCTCTCACCTGCGCGGGCCTTGGTGCCGTCATCCGCGTGGGCCTCGGCGCCTCCGTCCGCGCGGGCCTCGGCGCCTCCGTCCGCGCGGGCCTCGGCGTTGTCGTCCGTGGGGACCTTGGTGTGGTCAGCCGCGCGGGCTTCGGTGCGGTCCTTCGCCCTTGACCCGGTGCTGTCGCCCGAGCGGGCTTCGGAGCCGCCGTCCGCGGGTGCCCCGGTGCTGTCGCCCGCGTGGGCCTCGGTGTCGTCATCCGCGTGGGTCTCGGAGCCTCCGTCCGCGCGGGCCTCGGCGTTGTCGTCCGTGGGGACCTTGGTGTGGTCAGCCGCGCGGGCTTCGGTGTGGTCCTTCGCCCTCGACCCGGCGCTGTCGCCCGAGCGGGCTTCGGAGCCGCCGTCCGCGGGTGCCCCGGTGCTGTCGCCCGAGCGGGCTTCGGAGCCGCCGTCCGCGCCTGCCCCGGTGCTGTCACCCGCGCGGGCCTCGGTGCTGTCGCCCGTGTGGGCCTTGGTGCCGGTATCCGGCTGGGCCTCGGTGTCGTCATCCGAGCGGGTCTCCGTGCCGTCACTCACGCCGGTGCCGGCGCTGTCGCCCGCGCGGGTCCCGGCGCTGTGATCCGCGCCGGTCCCGGCGCCCTCCTCACGCTTCGCACGGGTCAGTGCCCTCGCCTCGCCCTGGCGGCGGCCCCGTCGCAGGCCGAAGTAGTACGCGAGGACGCCCGCGCCGATGGCCGCCTGGAGGGCGAAGAGGGCCGACTCGATCTCGCCGGACGGGGGTTCGTACAGCGGCGAGAACCACGGTTCGTAGTCCGGGTCGAGCTCGGTGATCGCGGTCTCCGCCTCCGCGTCGGCCCCGGTGAACGGCTCCTCCTTGTGGTCGCCGAGCCCGAACACCAGCGGGATCACCGCGAGCGCGGCCACCGCGAGCAGCAGCAGCGCGTTGATCCTCGTGCTGCGCTTCATCGGGTCACCGCCTCCTGCCCCGCGGTCCGGGAGGACCCCGCCTCGGTCAGCAGCACGCCCAGCCGGGTCAGTTCACCCTTGCTGGACTGCACCAGCATCCGCATCACCAGCACGGTCAGCAGCCCCTCGCTGACCGCCAGCGGGATCTGCGTCACGGCGAAGACGGAGCCGAACTTGCCGAGTGCGCCCACGAATCCGCTGCCCGGGTCGGGGAAGGCGAGCGCCAGCTGCACGCTGGTCACGCAGTACGTCGACAGGTCGGCGACGAACGCGCCGAAGAACACCGCCACCATCAGCGGCACGTCGAAGCGGCGCAGCAGCCTGTAGACGGCGTATCCGGCCCACGGGCCGGCGATCGCCATCGAGAAGACGTTGGCGCCGAGGGTGGTGAGCCCGCCGTGGGCGAGCAGCAGCGCCTGGAACAACAGGGTGATGGTGCCGAGCACCGCCATCACCGGCGGCCGGAACAGGATCGCGCCCAGGCCGGTGCCGGTGGGGTGGGAGCAACTCCCGGTCACCGACGGCAGTTTCAGCGCGGACAGGACGAAGGTGAACGCTCCCGACGCGCCCAGCAGCAGTGTGCTCTCGGGATGTTCCCTCACTTCACGGATGAGCGACCGGGCTCCGTGGATCACGAACGGCGCCGATGCGGCGCCCCAGGCGACCGCGTGCGCCGGAGGCAGAAAACCCTCGGCTATGTGCATGGCTCAGCAGACCCTCTCCAGCACCTCGTGGATGGTTGACGCGCCTTGGCCGGTCTCCTGGCTGACGGGTACCACCGCCCGTACTCCGCCTTCCCGGGTCCGCAAGAGACCCAGTGGCTGTCCGCGAGGACTGGAGCCGGACTTCCCGATCACAGTGGCGAGGGCCGCACCGGTACTTCACCGGTTTCCCGTCACCAAGGCGTGGTGACAGTAGTGCCCGCCGCGGCCCGGTGACAAGCGGCCACAGGGGGCGCGCGAACGGCGCCCGGCGGCTCGTGACCCGGCGCACACCTGCGGACTTGACACCCGGCGCACGGGCCGTCGCAGCGAGGACTGCGGGCCGGTGGTCATGGGTAGGCCCTTGCTGCAATTAATATGCAACAACGATTTTCAGGCAGCAGTGCGCGGTGACAGCGCACGCCAGTGATGTGAGGTTCGATGACGACCCGACGGGCCCGACGAACAACGAGTGCCGCCCTCGCCGCCGCGCTGGCCGGCGCGGTCGCCGCCTGCTCGGCGCCGGGCGGCGGCGCGGCGGACGCCGGTGCCTCCGCCGACTCCGTGGTGATCGGTGTCGCCTCCGAGCCGGACACCCTCAGCCCGCTGCTCGGCTACGGCAAGGACGGCAACTCCAAGATCTTCGACGGGCTGCTCGCCCGCGACGCCGGCCTGAAACTGAAGCCCGCCCTAGCCAAGGCGCTGCCCGAGGTCGGCGACGGCGGCCGCACCTACACCTTCACCCTGCGCGAGGGCGTGAAGTTCAGCGACGGCGAACCCCTCACCGCCGACGACGTGGTCTACACGTACGAGACGGTCCTCGACGACAAGACCAACAACACCGCCAAGAGCGAACTCGACGCCATCGAGGACGTCACGGCCAAGGGCGAGAAGCAGGTCGTCTTCACGCTCAAGTACCCCTACGCCGCGTTCGCCGCCCGCACCGTCCTGCCCATCGTCCCCGAGCACATCGCCGGCGAGCAGAACCCCAACACCGGCTCCTTCAACACCGAGCCGATAGGCACCGGACCGTACGTCCTCACCGGCTGGAGCAAGGGCGAGAAGCTCACCTTCAAGGCCAACCCGGACTATTGGGGCGGCGAGCCGAAGGTGAAAAAGCTCACCATGGCGATCATCGCCGACGACGACGTCCGCGCCACCCGCCTGCGCTCCGGCGACCTCGACGGCGCGGTCCTCCCGCCCAACCTCGCCGCCACCTTCGAGAACGACGACAGCAGGAAGACCTACCAGGCCACCACCTACGACTTCCGCGCCGTCACCCTCCCCACCGCCGGCAAGGTCACCGGCGACACCGCGATCCGCCGCGCCCTCGACCTCGCCGTCGACCGCGAGGCCATGGTCGAGCAGATCCTCGACGGCGCCGGCCGCCCCGCCTACGGCCCGCTGCCCCTGGACGACCCCTGGTACGCCAAGGGCACCGACCGCCTCCAGAACCTCAGCCAGGCGAAGAAGATCCTGGACGAGGCCGGCTGGAAGGCCGGCAAGGACGGCATCCGCGCCAAGGACGGCCGCCGCGCCGCCTTCACGCTCTACTACCCGGCTGGTGACAAGGTCCGCCAGGACCACGCCCTCGCCTACGCCTCCGACGCCAAGAAGGCCGGCATCGACGTGAAGGTGGAGAGCGCCGGCTGGGAGGTCATCGAGCCCCGCATGAAGCACGACGCCGTCCTCGCGGGCTACGGCAGCACCGGCGACCCCGACTTCGGCCTCTACACCCTGCTGCACTCCTCCCTCGCCGGCGACGGCTTCAACAACATGGCCCGCTACGACAACCCCTCCGTCGACCGGGCCCTCGACACCGGCCGCCGCAGCCAGGACCAGAAGGACCGCAAGGCCGCCTACGACACCCTCCAGCGCGAGCTGGTGAAGAACCCCGGCTACACCTTCCTCACCCACATCGACCACATGTACGTCCTCGCCGACCGCTGGGACGGGCTGACCACCCAGGTCGAACCGCACGAGCACGGCTTCGCCAGCGGCCCCTGGTGGAACGTCGAGGACTGGCAGCCGAAGAAGTGACCTCCGTGACCAAGGCGGCGCCCCCGTCCCGGCCGGTCCGCCCGCCCACGCGGCTGCCCTGGGGACCGATGGGCCGGCTCGTGGCACGGCGGGCCCTGCTCGCCGTGCCCGTTCTCCTCGTCGTCACCTTCGGCGTGTTCGCGATCGCCGCCGCCTCCCCCTTCGACCCGGTCAAGGCCTACGCGGGCACCGCCGCGCTCGGCGCCGACCAGGAGACCCTGGACCGGCTGCGGGAGAACCTCGGCGTGGACCGGCCGTTCGCGGTCCGCTGGTGGGACTGGCTGACCAGCGCGGTCACCGGCGACCTCGGCCAGTCCAGCGTGATGCGGCAGCCGGTGGCCGAGGTGATCGGCGAACGGCTGGTGTGGTCGACGCTGCTGTGCGCCGTCGCGTTCGCCGCCGCCGTGCTGCTCGGCACGCTGCTCGGCGTCCTCGCGGCCCGCCGGCCGGGCTCGGTGGTCGACCGCACGGTCACCTCGCTCGCCTACGCGCTGGAGGCCGCGCCGGTCTTCTGGATCGCGCTGCTCGCCGTCTGGCTGTTCGCCCTGAAACTGGACGTCCTGCCGGCCGGCGGCCTCACCGACACCGCCAGCGAACAGGTCACCGCCGGGCAGGTGCTGAGCCACCTGCTGCTCCCCGCCGGTGTCCTCGCCGTCTCCCAGCTGCCCTGGTTCACGCTGTACGTCCGCCAGGGCGTCGGCGACGCACTCGCCGAGGACCCGGTACGCGGCGCACGAGCGCGCGGCGTCAGCGAACGCACCGTCCTGCTCGGCCACGCCCTGCGCTCCGGACTGCTGCCGGTGCTCACCCTCATCGGCTCCCGCGTCCCCGAACTCATCACGGGCGCCCTGCTGGTGGAGAGCGTCTTCAGCTGGCCCGGCATCGCCGCGGCCACCGTCGAGGCGGCCACCGCCGTCGACTTCCCGCTGCTCGCCGCGCTGACGACCCTCGCCACCGCCGCCGTCCTCGCCGGGAACCTCCTCGCCGACCTGCTGTACGGACTGATCGACCCGAGGGTGAAGCTCAGTGAGATGTGATCGCCATGGCTGACACGACCGCCGGGAAGCCGGCGTGGCGGGGCCACGGCACCGCCCGCCGCTCCACCCATGCGCTGCGCCTGCGCACCTGTGCCGCCCTGGTCGGCGTGACCGTCCTCGCGGTGCTGCTCGTCCCGCCGCTGGTCCGGCTCGACCAGCAGGCCGTCGACCTGGCCGCCAAACTCCTGCCGCCCAGCTGGGACCACCCCTTCGGCACGGACGACGTGGGCCGGGACCTGCTCCTGCGCTGCGTCTACGGCCTCAGGGTCTCCCTCCTCGTCGGCGTGGTGGCGGCGCTCACCGCCACCGTGCTCGGCACCGCGGTCGGAGCCACCGCGGGGGCGCTCGGCGGCTGGGTCGACCGCGCCGTGATGCGCCTGGTCGACACCGTGTCCTCCGTGCCGCACCTGCTGCTCGGCATCTTCATCGTCGCCATGTTCCGGCCCGGCGTCTGGCCCGTCGTGATCTCGGTCGCCCTCACCCACTGGCTGTCCACGGCCCGCATCGTCCGCGCCGAGGTCCTGTCGCTGCGCTCCCGCCCGTACATCGACGCCGCCGTCTCGGGCGGCGCGTCACGGTGGCGGGTCGCCGTACGGCACCTGCTGCCCGGGGTGCTGCCGCAGGCGGGCCTGGCGGCCGTCCTGATGGTGCCGCACGCCATGTGGCACGAATCGGCGCTGTCCTTCCTCGGCCTCGGCCTGCCCACCCACACGGCCAGCCTCGGCACGCTCATCCAGAGCGCCCGCGGCTCCCTGCTGGCCGGCCAGTGGTGGCCGACCCTCTTCCCCGGGCTGTTCCTCATCGTCCCGACCCTCGCGATCGCCGGCCTCGCGGGTGTCTGGCGCGAGCGGATCAACCCCAGGCGACGATCGGAGCTGATGCTGTGAGCGGGCGTACTCCCGTGCTGGCGGTGCGTGACCTGTCGGTGCGGTTCCTGATGCCGGGCGGGCGGCGGATCGCCGCCGTCACCGACGCGCACTTCGACGTGGCACCGGGGGAGTGCCTCGCCCTGATCGGGGAGAGCGGCTGCGGCAAGTCCGTGCTCGCCTCCGCCCTGCTCGGGCTGCTCCCCGCCAACGCCGAGACCGCAGGCAGCGCACGGCTCGGCGACCTCGATCTGCTCACCGCCGACGAGCGCACCCTCGCCCGCAGGGTGCGGGGCCGCCGTATCGGCCTGATCCCGCAGAGCCCCGCCGCGCACCTCACACCCGTGCGGACCATCCGCTCCCAGATGGAGGAGACGGTCGCCGAACTGACCGGCGTACGCGGCCGGCCGGCCCTGCGCGACGCCGCCGAGCAGGCCGCGGAGCGGGCCGCGTTCCCGCCGGACCACCTCGACCGCTACCCGCACGAACTCTCCGGCGGCCTCGCCCAGCGTGCGGCCACCGCCCTCGCGCTGATCGGCGACGCCCCCCTGCTGCTCGCCGACGAACCCACCACCGGCCTCGACCGCGACCTGGTGGACCGCACCGTCGACGAACTGCGCCGCCATGTCGACGCCGACGGCGACCGCGCCCTGCTGCTGATCACCCACGACCTGGTGGCGGCGGAACGCATCGCCGACCGCGTGGCCGTGATGTACGCGGGCCGCATCATCGAACTCGCGGGCGCCGACACCTTCTTCGGCCCGTCCGGCCCCCGCCACCCCTACAGCCGGGGCCTGCTGGACGCCCTGCCCGACCGGGCCTTCACCCCGATCCCCGGGATGCCCCCGGAACTCGGCGACCTCCCCGCCGGCTGCGCCTTCGCCCCCCGCTGCCAACGAGCCGACGACACCTGCGCCGACCTGCCGCCCCTGGCCGGATCCGTCGCCTGCCACCACCCCGTCACGACCGCCCCGGCCGCCACCCCGGAGATCGCCCGTGCTTGAACTGCGCGCCATCACCGCCGGATACGACCGGCGGGCCCCCGTCGTCCGGGACGCCTCCCTGACCCTCGCCCCCGGCGAGGCCATGGGCCTGCTCGGCCCCAGCGGCTGCGGCAAGTCCACGCTCGCCCGGGTCGCGGCGCTCCTGCACCGCCCCGACTCCGGCACACTCCTCCTCGACGGCACCCCGGTCCGCCGCTGGCGCCACCGCGCCCCGCGCGAACAGCGCACCGCCTTCGGCGTCGTCTTCCAGCAGCCCCGCCTCTCCGCGGACCCCCGGCTGCGCCTGGCCGACCTGATCGCCGAGCCGCTGCGGGCCACCGGCCGGCGCGACCGGGCCCCGGACCGCGTCGCGGAGCTCGCAGGAACGGTGGGCCTGACGCCCGACCTGCTCACCCGCCGCCCGCACGAGGTCAGCGACGGCCAGCTCCAACGCGCCTGCCTGGCCCGGGCGTTGGTGCTCCGCCCGCGCTGGCTCGTCTGCGACGAGATGACCGCCATGCTGGACGCGTCCACCACGGCGGCCCTGGTGAAAGTGGTCGAGGACTACCGCGAGGCGACGGGCGCGGGACTGCTGGCCGTGGGCCATGACCAGGTGCTGCTGGACCGCTGGTGCGACCGGACGGTGCACTGGGACCAGGTGTGCCAAGAGCCGCGTAAATCCGGTGACTTGAGCCCCGTATAGTCAGAACCCGACGCATTCGCCCCCTGCGGCCGGAGGTTCCCCGTGACGACCTCGCCCCACGCTGACCAGGTGCGCGCCGGCGCGGCCATGTACCGGCCGTGGACGCTCTCCCTGTACGACATGGTGGCCTTCAAGATCAACTGCCGGTTCCTCTTCCGCGTCCCGGTGCGCGAGGTGGTCGCCATGTTCGACCGCAACGTCTCGACCAAGCACCTGGACCTGGGCGTCGGCACCGGCTACTTCCTGGACAACTGCCACGCGCCACGGCAGGCCATCACCCTGGCCGACCTGAACGAGCACTCGCTGCACCACGCGGCCACCCGGCTGGCCCGCTTCGAGGTGGACACCGTCCGGGCCAACGCGCTGGAACCCCTGCCGCTGCCGGGGAAGTCCTTCGACTCGGCGTCCCTGAACTTCCTGCTGCACTGCGTGCCCGGCACCATCCGTGAGAAGGCGAAGGTGCTGGACCACGTCGCGGCCTGCGTGCGTCCGGGCGGACGCCTGTTCGGGGCGACCGTGCTCACCGGCGGTGTGCCCGTGGGACCCGCCGCCCGGGTCGCCTTCTCGGCGTGGAACTGGCGCGGTGTGATGCACAACTCCGAGGACCGGCTGGAGGACCTGCGCAGCGAGCTGGCTGCCCGCTTCCCCGTCCACAAGCTCACCGTCCACGGCTGCGCCGCCCTCTTCGAGGCGGAGGTTCCCTGACGGGCGCACACCGTACGCACCGTACGCACGGTGTGCGCCCGCGAGCCGGAACGGGCCGGGGTCAGGTCCGGGCCTTTCCGGCCGCCCGGTCGCGGAGCCACCCCACGATCTCGCCCGTCGGCGTCCCGGGGGTGAACACCTCTGCCACGCCCAGTTCCTTCAGCGGCGCGATGTCCGCGTCCGGGATGATGCCGCCGCCGAACACCTCGATGTCCGTGGCGTCCCGCTTCCGCAACAGGGCGATCACGGCCGGGAAGACCGTCATGTGGGCGCCCGAGAGGACGGACAGGCCCACGAAGCCGGCGTCCTCCTGGATCGCGGTGTTCACTATCTGCTCGGGTGTCTGATGCAGGCCGGTGTAGACGACCTCCATCCCGGCGTCGCGCAGGGCCCGCGCGACGACCTTCGCGCCCCGGTCGTGGCCGTCCAGGCCGGGCTTGGCCACGACGATCCTGATCTGGTCGTGCATGCTGGTGTCAGCCTTTCCCGTCTTGGCCGTGGCGGACTCAGAAGACGTCGGCGGGGCTGTGCGCGCCCCACAGTTCACGGAGGACCTGGCACACCTCGCCCACGGTGGCGCCGGCGGCGAGGGCGTCCTTCATCGGGTAGAGAACGTTGTCGTCGCCCTCGGCGGCCTTCCTCATCCGGGTGAGCGCCTCGTCGATGCGCGAAGCGTCCCGCCACGCCCGGAGTTTGGCGAGGCGTTCGGCCTGCTGGGCCTCGATGGCGGGGTCGACGCGGAGTGGTTCGTAGGGTTCTTCCTCGCCGAGCTGGAAGCGGTTGACGCCGACCACGACCCGCTCGCCGGCGTCGGTCTGCTGGGCGATGCGGTAGGCGTTGCGTTCGATCTCGCCCTTCTGGAAACCGTGCTCGATCGCGGCGACCGCCCCGCCCAGGTCCTCGACCTTCTGCATCAGTTCGACGATGGCGGCCTCGAGGTCGTCGGTCATCTTCTCGATCACGTACGAGCCGGCGAACGGGTCGACGGTGGCGGTCACGTCCGTCTCGTGCGCCAGCACCTGCTGCGTGCGCAGCGCCAGCCGCGCGGACTTGTCCGTGGGCAG
>NZ_JBFAXA010000022.1:0-128419 GCF_040689265.1 Streptomyces sp. NPDC052012 | reverse complement strand
TCGACCAGCAGGGGCAGCGGGTCACTGCTGGTGACCAGCTCCCGCAGCGGATGCCGGGCCAGCACCGCGTCCACCTCCGGCGTCAACGCCGCCGCCAGACGGGTGGCCGCCGGGCGGTGCTCGTCGCGCAGGGCGTCCACCGCCGCCAGCAGCACCTCCCTGCCGTCCGAGTCGGGCACCCCGGTGGCCGCCCGCTCGTACAGCCGGGCACCCTCCTCCAGGACCACCTCCGTGTCCATACCGGCCGGAATCTTGATCTGCGCGTGGTGCCGCCAGGTGGAGACGGGATCGCCCCACGCCTCCACGCTGTAGGTCCACAGCCCTGGCTCACCGGCGGTGACGGTGGCTCCCCACCGGTCCGTGCCGGGCGCCAGCTCCCGCATCGGCGTGAACGGGCCGGGCCGGCCCCGGGGGTCCTTCAGGACGACATTGGCGGCGACCGCGTCGTGCCCCTCACGGAACACGGTGGCCGAGATCTCGAACGTCTCGCCGGGGACGGCCTTGGCGGGCCTGCGGCCCTGCCGGACCATCGGGCGGACGTCGAGGACGGGTATGCGCCCCACCGAGGTGGCGGGGGTCGCGGACGGTGGTTCCGGGGCGGGCGGGGGGCCGGCGTCGACCGGGCGCACGGCGGCGGGGGCCGCGGTGCCGTGCCGGGAAGAGGCCCTGCGGCCGGACGGCGGGGGGGATGACGAGTGGTGCTTGGCGGGCATGACCGCTCCTGTCCGCGTCAACGAGGGTGGGCGGATGACTGTGGGGAGGTGGGTCCTGCGGTGTCTTGCTGTGGGGTGTACCCGCAGGAGCCTTCCCACACTGTTCGGGTGGGCAATCCGGCACTTTGTTAACTACTCACGCGTATGTCGACACACAAGACCGGCCCCGTCCGTGAGGGACGGGGCCGGTCCTCGGTGGGCTCGCTCCCACGCCCGGTCGCCGGCTCACGCGCACCGCCGACGCGGGGACCGTCAGCGGCGCAGCTACGACCGCGGTACCTGGAGCAGCCGGTTCGGCGAACCGAGCCCGCGGCCCGCCACCTTCCCACTCACCGCGCCCTTGACCAGCGCGTTCGCCACCTGTGCCGGGGTCGCCCGCCGGTGGTCGGCGAGATACAGCGCTGCCGCGCCCGCCGCGTGCGGGGCCGCCATGGACGTACCCGAGTAGGTGACCCGGCCGGTGTTGCTCGCCGCGGACGCCGAGGTGATCGCCACTCCCGGGGCGAACAGGTCGAGGGCCGAGCCGAAGTTGGAAAAGGCCGGTTTCTTGTCCTGCCGGTCAGTCGCGCCGACCGTGATCGCCTGTTTCACGCCCGCGGGCGAGTACAGCGCGGCCGGCATGCCTTCGTTGCCCGCGGCGACCGTGTAGGTGACACCGGAGGCGATGGACGTGCGGACGGCCGCGTTCAGCTGGGCGTTGTAGAAGCCGCCCAGGCTGAGATTGGCCACGGCCGGCTTCCTCGCGTGCCGGGTCACCCAGTCGATGCCCGCGATCACCTGGGCGGTGGTGCCCGAGCCGGCGTCGTCCAGGACGCGGACGGAGACGACCTTCGCCTTCTTGGCGACGCCGTAGCTCTTTCCGGCGACGATCCCGGCGACATGGGTGCCGTGTCCGTTGCCGTCCTGGGCGGTCCGGTCGTTCTGCACGAAGTCCCAGCCGTGCACCGCCCGGCCCGCGAAGTCCTTGTGCGAGGTGCGGATGCCGGTGTCGATCACATAGACCGTGACGCCCGCGCCCGCGGACTCCGGCCAGGTGTAGCGCTTGTTCAGCGGCAGGCTGCGCTGGTCGATGCGGTCCAGGCCCCAGTTCGGCGGATTGGTCTGGGTGTGGTCCAGCGTGACCCGGGTGTCCTGGACGACCGAGGCGACCCGCGGGTCGGCCGCGAGCCGTCTGGCCTGTGCGGCGCCGGCCCGTATCGCGTAGCCGTTCAGGACCGTGCCGTAGGTATGGCTGATTCTCGCCCCGTAGCGCTCGGCCAGATCCTGTGCGGCCGCCGAGCGGGCCCCCGTCCCCTCCTTCAGTGTCACGAGATAGCTGCCGGTCACCGAGCCCGGTGCCCCGGCGCCGAGTATTCGCCCCTCCGGTGCGGCGTGCGCGGGCAGGGTGGCGGCTGCGACCGCCGCGGCGGACAGAACCGCCGTGATGCCCCCCACCCGGCGCAGACGCCCTGTTCGCGTCCGTGCCATGGTCCGCGTTCCCCTCCTCGACTCGGGCGTACGGCCCTGTCGGAAACCTCGCGGGCCGGTACACCGCCAGGGCAGCCTCTCGCGGGGAGGCAAGGGCCACAAGGACGCCTATGAGGGCGGAATCAGCCATATCAGGATGTGCCTGCCGTACGCCGTTCAGGGCGAATGGAGGCATGCGGGTCAAGCACCCGGCGAGGGCGGCACCTCCACCGGTACCGTCGTCAGGGACGGCGCGGCACACACCGCGTCCATTCCAGCGAACGCGCCGAGGTGGAATGTGAAGGCGATCCGTCGATTCACCGTCCGACCCGTTCTCCCCGAACCCCTCCGGCCCCTGAGCGATCTGGCCCGCAACCTGCGCTGGTCCTGGCACGCCGAGACCCGGGACCTGTTCGAGTCCGTCGACCCCGAGCGCTGGGCCGCCGCCGGCCGCGACCCGGTGCGGCTGCTGGGCAGCGTGCCACCCGCCCGGCTCGCCGAACTGGCCGCCGACCGCCCCTTCCTCGACCGGCTCGGCGCGGTCGTGCGCGACCTCGACGACTACATGACCGGCGACCGCTGGTACCAGGCCCAGACCGACCGGCTGCCCTCCGCCGTCGCCTACTTCTCGCCCGAGTTCGGCATCACGGCCGCGCTGCCGCAGTACTCCGGCGGCCTCGGCATCCTCGCCGGCGACCACCTGAAGGCCGCCAGCGACCTCGGCGTCCCGCTCATCGGCGTCGGCCTGCTCTACCGGCACGGCTACTTCCGCCAGTCCCTGTCCCGGGACGGCTGGCAGCAGGAGCACTACCCGGTCCTCGACCCGCACGAGCTGCCCCTCGTCCAGCTCGAGGAACCCGACGGCACCCCCGCCCACGTCCCGCTGGCCCTGCCCGGCGGCCGGCTGCTGCACGCCCGGATCTGGCTCGCCCAGGTCGGCCGCGTCCCGCTGCTGCTGCTGGACTCCGACGTCGAGGAGAACGACCTCGGCGAACGCCAGGTGACCGACCGGCTCTACGGCGGCGGCAGTGAACACCGGCTGCTCCAGGAGATGCTGCTCGGCATAGGAGGCGTCCGGGCCGTGCGCGCCTACTGCCGCCTCACCGGGCACCCCGAACCGGAGGTGTTCCACACCAACGAGGGCCACGCCGGCTTCCTCGGCCTGGAGCGCATCGCCGAACTGCGCACGCAGGGGCTGGACTTCGACTCCGCGCTGGAGGCGGTCCGGGCGGGCACGGTGTTCACCACCCACACCCCCGTGCCGGCCGGCATCGACCGCTTCGACCGCGAGCTGGTCGCCCGCCACTTCGGGCCCGGCGCCGAGCTGCCCCACATGGAGGTCGACCGCATCCTGCGGCTCGGCATGGAGAGCTACCCGGGCGGCGAGCCCAACCTGTTCAACATGGCCGTGATGGGCCTGCGCCTCGCCCAGCGCGCCAACGGCGTCTCCCTGCTGCACGGCCAGGTCAGCCGGGAGATGTTCGCCGGGCTCTGGCCGGGATTCGACCCGGAGGAGGTGCCCATCACCTCCGTCACCAACGGGGTGCACGCCCCCACCTGGGTCGCCCCCGAGGTGTTCCGGCTCGGCGCCCGGCAGATCGGCACCCAGCGCGCCGAGGAGGCGCTGAGCGTCGGCGACTCCGACCGCTGGGACTCCGTCGCGGACATCCCCGACCAGGACATCTGGGACCTGCGCCGCAATCTGCGCGAGCTGCTGGTGATGGAGGTGCGCGAACGGCTGCGGGCCTCCTGGCGGCAGCGCGGCGCCGGGACGGCCGAGCTGGGCTGGATCGACGGCGTCCTCGACCCGGACGTGCTGACCATCGGCTTCGCGCGGCGCGTCCCGTCGTACAAGCGGCTGACGCTGATGCTGCGCGACAAGGACCGGCTGATGGACCTGCTGCTGCACCCCGAGCGGCCGGTGCAGATCGTCGTCGCCGGCAAGGCGCACCCGGCGGACGACGGCGGCAAGCGGCTCATCCAGGAACTGGTCCGCTTCGCCGACGACCCGCGGGTGCGCCACCGTATCGTCTTCCTGCCCGACTACGGCATGGCGATGGCGCAGAAGCTGTACCCCGGCTGCGACATCTGGCTCAACAACCCGCTCAGGCCGCTGGAGGCGTGCGGCACCAGCGGGATGAAGGCGGCGCTCAACGGCTGCCTCAACCTGTCGGTGCTGGACGGCTGGTGGGACGAGTGGTTCCAGCCCGACTTCGGCTGGGCCATTCCCACGGCCGACGGCGCGGGCACCGACCCCGACCGGCGCGACGCCATAGAGTCCGCCGCGCTGTACGACCTGCTGGAGCAGCGGATCACGCCCCGCTTCTACGAGCGCGGGGACAGCGGGCTGCCCGACCGGTGGATCGAGATGGTGCGCCGCACGCTGAGCCTGCTCGGACCGAAGGTGCTGGCCGGGCGCATGGTCCGCGAGTACGTGGAGCGGCTGTACGCGCCCGCCGCGCACGCCCATCGCGCCATGGACCCCGACTCCGCGCGGGAACTCGCCGAGTGGAAGGCGCGGGTGCGCTCCGCCTGGCACGGTGTGACCGTCGACCACGTGGAGACCTCGGCGGCACCGCCCACCGCGGAACTCGGCTCCACCCTCGCTCTGCGGGTCCGGGTCGGCCTGGGCGACCTGGGCCCGGACGACGTGGAGGTCCAGGCGGTCGCCGGGCGCGTGGACGAGGAGGACCGCATCACCGACGGCACGCCCGTCCCGCTGAAGCCGGCCGGCGCGCCGGACCAGGAGGGCCGCTGGGTCTACGAGGGCCCCCTCGCCCTGGACCGCACGGGCCCCTTCGGCTACACGGTCCGCATCCTGCCCACCCACCGCCTGCTGGCGTCCGGCGCGGAACTGGGCCTGCTGGCCGTTCCGTCGGAGGAGGTGACGGAGGGGGCGGGGCTGCTGATGCGGTGAGGTGCTGAGGTGCTGAGGCGTTGAGGGCCGGTACTCAGTCCTTGATGCCGGTGGTGGCCAGGCGGCGGAGGGTCTTGCCGCAGCGGTGGGCGTAGGCGGTCTGGAAGGCCCTCGTCGCCGGGCCGCCCGCGCGGGTGTACCAGCGGGCCGGCCTGCTGAACGCCTCTATGGTCAGCCAGACCGTGCCGTCGCCCGTGCGGTCCACGACGAAGGACTCCTCGCCGCACTCGGGGTGGCCGGCCAGGGTGCCGTACGCCCAGCCGGCCCGGCGGGACTCCTCCACCGTCCACACCACCCGGCACGGTGCTCTCACCACACCGGCGAGGGTGATGGTGACGTCGACGCCGGGGGCTGCGCGGTCGGCCGCGGCGTCGACCCCCACGCCCAGCTCCCGGTGCATCTCCCAGGTGAGCACCGCCTCGGCGGCCCGGCGGAACACCTCCTCGCCCTCGCCCAGCCGGGTGCGGACGTGCATCGGCCGGAAGCCCGGCGGGCAGAACCCCGCATCCCGGGTCGCGCCGACGTGGTCGTAGGTGAAGTCCGCCGAAGACATGGGACCCAAGACTAGAGCGGCGCCCGCGCCTTCGGGGAAGGCGGGGCGCCGCTCGTGTCGCTCACGGGTGTTTACGGGAAGGTGAGCTTCCAGCTGTTGATGTAGCCGGTGTCGCGGGCCGCGTTGTCCTGCACCCGCAGGTGCCAGACGCCGTTGGCGGCCTCGGAGGAGGCGTTCACCGTGTACGTCGTGTTCAGGTTGTCCGCGCTGCCGCCGGTGCCGTAGTTCTTCAGCGTGTACGCCGTGCCGTCGGGGGCGACCAGCTGCACCCGCAGGTCACCGATGTAGGTGTGGACGATGTCCACGGCGACCTGGAGGTTGGACGGCGCGTTGCCGGTACGGCCGGAGACGGTGACCGACGAGGTGACCGCCGCGCCCCGGTCCGGGATCGCCACGTCGGCGGTGTTCTCGAAGGACGTACCGCCGCCGCCACCGCCGCCGGAGCGCGAGCCCACGTTGACGCCCGCCCAGGCGTCCTGGACCGCCTTGTACTCGGCGCTGTCCGTGCCGTACAGCTCACCGGCCGCCGCGAGGGTGCCGGTGCGGGCGCCCGCGTAGTTGGTGGTCGAGGTGAACTTGGTGGTCAGCGCGCGGAACCAGATCTTCTCCGCCTTCGCGCGGCCGATGCCGGTGACCGGAAGCCCGTCCGAGGTGGGGGAGTCGTAGGTGACACCGTTGATGGTCTTGGTGCCACTGCCCTCGCTCAGCAGGTAGAAGAAGTGGTTCGCGGGGCCCGACGAGTAGTGCACGTCGATGTTGCCGATGCCGGAGTACCAGGCGTCCTTGGACGCCCCGTCCTTGCTCGGCTTGTCCATGTACCGCAACGGGGTGCCGTCGCCGTTGATGTCGATCTCCTCGCCGATGAGGTAGTCACCGACGTCGGAGGAGTTGTTCGCGTAGAACTCGACCGTCGAGCCGAAGATGTCGCTGGTCGCCTCGTTGAGGCCGCCGGACTCGCCGCTGTAGACCAGGCCCGCGGTGTTCGAGGTGAGGCCGTGGGTCATCTCGTGGGCGGCCACGTCGATCGAGGTGAGCGGGTTGGCGTTGCCGGAGCCGTCGCCGTAGGTCATGCAGAAGCAGCTGTCGGACCAGAAGGCGTTGACGTAGTTGTTGCCGTAGTGGACCCGGGAGTAGGCGCCCACGCCGTCGCCGCGGATACCGCTGCGGCCGTGCACGTTCTTGTAGTAGTCCCAGGTCAGCGCGGCCCCGTAGTGGGCGTCGGCGGCGGCCGACTCCAGGTTGGACGGGCTGCCGTTGCCCCACACGTCGTCGGGGCCGGAGAACAGGGTTCCGGTGCCGGAGGTGCCGCGGTTGAGGTTGTAGGTCTTGTGGTTGCCGCGCGCCCCGTCGGTCAGGTTGTACGTCGAGCCCGACTGGGTGGTGGTCAGCTCGACGGTGCCGCTGTAGACGGTGTGGCCGGTGCCGTTGTGCACGGCCTGCCACTCGTACAGCTTCTCGCCGGTGGTGGCGTCGGTGACGACGTGCAGCTCCTGCGGGGTGCCGTCGTGCTGGAGTCCGCCGACGACCGTCTCGTACGCCACGACCGGCTTGCCGTCGGCCGCCCAGACCACCTTGCGCGGGGCGCGGTCGATGCCGGGGCTCTTGGCGTCGTCGGCCTTCGCGGCGGACAGCGCCTGCCGTTCGGCCGTGGCGGCCGGCACCTTCGCGGCGGTGGTCGCGGGCGTCACCTTCGCCTTGGTGGCCCTAACGACCTTGTCCGTCTCGCCGGCCCTGTCGCCCTGGACGACCAGGTCGCCGCCGAGGACGGGCAGTCCGTCGTAGGTGCGCTCGTAGCGGACGTGCACGGTGCCGTCGCGGTCCTTGAGGACGTCACGGACGACGAGCTTCTCCTTGGCGCCGAGGCCGAGGTCCTTCGCGGTGTCCGCCTTGGTGGCGTCGGCCTCGCGGATCAGCTCGGCGCGCTGGGCGGGGGTGAGCCTGACCGACTCAGAGCCCGGCTTCGCGGCGCTCGCGGCCGAGGGTGCCTGGTCCGGGGCGGCGGTGGCACTGCCGGACTGCACGGCCGTGGCGACCAGCGCGGCGACCCCGGCGAGGGCGACCGCGGCGGCGCGACGGTGGGGGGTGTGGGGGGTGCGTCTGTGGGAGGACCTGCTTCTCAACACTGACTCCTTCTGCACGACCGCGGATCACGCGGCCAGGGGAGACCGGTCGGCGAGTGGCCGTCCGGGCAGAACAAGGCGGTTCCTCAAAACCGCGTGCTGCTGTGCGGGAGCGCTCTGGCGGCGGCACAGCGGTGGACTGACGCAGTGGGGTTGCTGTGCAGCGGCCGTGGGAAGAGTGGCAGGTGATCGCGGTTTCTGTCAGGAGCGCGTCAGAAGATTGGCCGGAAACGGTTCGTTGTCCGGGAGTTCGAGTTCGATATACGGACTGTTTCCGGAGATCGTCAGTGGTTGGTCGGCCGGTACCCGTGGACCAGCCACCACGGATACCGCGCCCCGCCCCGGCAGTCGGGCGTGCCGGGGCCCTCGTACGCGTCGATCACCGGTCGCCCCCGTCGCCGTCAGGCCAGACTGTCCCGCCACGCCCGGTGCAGGTCCGCGAACCGGCCGGTGCCCGCGATGAGTTCGTCCGGGGTGCCGTCCTCCACGATCCGGCCGTGCTCCATCACCAGCACCCGGTCCGCGATCTCCACCGTCGACAGACGGTGCGCGATCACCACCGCCGTGCGCCCCTTCAGCACCGTGGCCATCGCCCGCTGCACCGCACGCTCCCCGGGGATGTCCAGCGAGCTCGTCGCCTCGTCCAGGATCAGCACCGCCGGGTCGGCGAGCAACGCGCGGGCGAACGACACCAGTTGGCGCTGCCCGGCCGAGATGCGGCCGCCGCGTTTGCGTACGTCGGTGTCGTAGCCGTCGGGGAGGGAGGAGATGAAGTCGTGCGCGCCGATCTCCTTCGCGGCCTGCTCGATCTGCTCACGGGTGGCGTCCGGGCGGCCGAGGGCGATGTTCTCGGCGACCGTGCCGGAGAACAGGAACGCCTCCTGCGTCACCATCACCACCCCGCGCCGCAGTTCGGGCGCGGCCAGCTCGCGCAGGTCGACGCCGTCCAGCAGCACCCGCCCGTCGGTCGGGTCGTAGAACCGGGCGAGCAGCTTGGCCAGCGTCGACTTGCCCGCGCCGGTCGAGCCGACCACCGCGACGGTCTGCCCGGCCGGTAGGGTCAGATCGAAGCGGGGCAGCACCTCACCGCCCGTGCGGTACGCGAACCGCACGGAGTCGAAGACGACCTCACGGCCCGGCTGCCCGGACCGCCGCTCCGGAAGCTCCCGGGGCGCCGACGGCTCGGGCACGGACGGGGTCTGCGCCAGCAGCCCGGCGATCTTCTCCAGGGAGGCCGCCGCCGACTGGTACGAGTTGAGGAACATCCCCAGCCGGTCGATCGGGTCGTACAGCCGCCGCAGATACAGCACCGCCGCCGCCAGCACACCGAGCGCCAGCGACGCGTCCGCCACCCGGTAGGCGCCCCACAGCACCACCAGCGCCACGGTGGTGTTCGCGATGACCCGGGAGCCGACGACATAGCGGGCCATCTCCAGCAGCGCGTCGCCGTTGGTCCGCTCGTGCCGCCGGTTCAGCACCCGGAAGGCGGCGTCGTTGGCGGCCTCCCGGCGGAAGGCGCGCACCGGCCGGATGCCGTTCATCGTCTCCACGAACTTCACGATCACCGCGGCGATCGCCGTCGACCGCTTCCGGTACACCCGCCGCGCCCGCCGCTGGTACGAGCGCACCAGCGCGTACAGCGGCACGAACGACGCCACCGCCACCGCGCCGAGCCCGAGATCCAGCCACAGCAGCAGCACCGAGATGTACACGCAGGACAGCACGACCGTCACCAGCTCCTGCAGGCCCTCCTCCAGCAGCTCGCGCAGCGACTCGACATCGGTGGTGGAGCGGGAGATGAGCCGGCCCGAGGTGTACCGCTCGTGGAAGTCGATGCTCAGCGTCTGCGCATGGCGGAAGATCCGCCCGCGCAGATCCAGCAGCACGTCCTGGCTGACCCGCGCGGAGGCGGTGACGAACGCGTACTGCAACGCGCCGGCCGCCGCCGCGCACAGCAGATAGCCCACGGCGACCGCGATCAGCGGCCCGTTGTCGTCGGCCCGGAACGCCGGTACGGCACGGTCGATGGCGTACGCCACCAGCAGCGGGCCCGCCTGCACGGCCGCCTGCTGGAACAGCAGCAACAGCGCGGTGACGGCGACCCGGCCGCGCATCGGCGAGAGCAGCGACCGCAGCAGGGCGCCGGTGGCACCGGGGGGAGTGGGCAGCACGTCCCGGTCGAAGGGGTCGCCGGTCCGCGCCGGCCGGCCGTCGTCCTCCTCGTGGTCGTCCCGGGCGGGCGCGGTGGTGGCCGCCGTCATCGCTTGACCTCCCTTTCCCCCGCCGGGTCGGCGGCCATGAGGTGGGCGTACTCCGGGTTGCCGCGCAGCAGTTCGTGATGGGTGCCGACGGCCGTGATCCGGCCGCCGGACAGCAGGGCGACACGGTCCGCCAGCAGCACGGTCGACGGCCGGTGGGCCACGATGAGCGCCGTCGTGTCCGCGAGCACCCGGCGCAGGGCCGCCTCCACCGCGGCCTCCGTGTGCACGTCGAGGGCGGACAGCGGGTCGTCCAGCACGAGGAAGTCGGGCCGCCCGACCACGGCCCGCGCCAGCGCGAGCCGCTGCCGCTGCCCACCGGAGAGGCTGAGCCCCTGCTCGCCGACCTGGGTGTCGACGCCGTCGGGCAGGGCGTGGACGAAGTCGGCCTGCGCGACCCCGAGCGCCCGCTCCAACTCGTCCTCGTCGGCGCCCATCAGCACGTTCTCCCTGACGGTGGCGGAGAAGAGCGTCGGCTCCTCGAAGGCGACGGCGACGCGGGAGCGCAGCTCCTTTCGGGACATCGCGGTGATGTCGACACCGTCGAGGGTGATCCGCCCCGAGGTCACCTCGTGCAGCCGCGGGACGAGCGCGGTGAGGGTCGTCTTCCCGCTGCCGGTCGCCCCGACGAGGGCCATGGACTCACCGGGCCGGACGTGGAGATCGATGCGATCGAGAACGGGAGGGGAGCCGGGCGGGGCGTCGGGATAGCGGAAGGTGACGTTCTCGAACCGCAGCCCTTCGACCCGGGGCACGGGGCGGCGCGACCCACCCCCGGCCGCCCCCGACTCCGGCACCGCATCCATCACCTCGAAGTACCGCTCCGTCGCCGTCGCCGCCTCCTGACTCATCGCCAGCAGGAACCCGATCGAGTCCACAGGCCATCGCAGAGCGAGCGCCGTCGACAGAAACGCCACCAGCGTCCCCGCCGACAACTCCCCGTCCGCCACCCGCACGCACCCGAGGACCAGCGCCGCCCCGATCGCCACCTCCGGCAGCGTCACGATGACGCCCAGGATCGTCGCCAGCAGCCGCGCCTTGCGCAGCTCCGTCCCCCGCAGCCTCCCCGACAGCGCCCGGAACGCCCGCGCCTGACTCCGGTGCCGCCCGAACCCCTTGATGACGCGGATGCCGAGCACGCTCTCCTCGACCACCGTGGTCAGATCACCCACCTGGTCCTGCGCCGCCCGCGCGGCCCGCGAGTACTTCTTCTCGAAGACCACGCAGGTGACCATCACCGGAACGGCGGGCACCAGGATCACCAGCCCCAGCGTCCAGTCCTGCACCAGCATGATGATCACGCCGACGACGATCGTCACCCCGTTGACCAGCAAGAACGTCAGCGGGAAGGCGAGGAACATCCGCAGCAGCATCAGATCGGTCGTCCCCCGGGACAGCAACTGCCCCGACGGCCACCGGTCGTGGAAGGCCA
Organism: Streptomyces sp. NPDC052012; assembly: GCF_040689265.1. Lineage (NCBI taxonomy): Bacteria > Bacillati > Actinomycetota > Actinomycetes > Kitasatosporales > Streptomycetaceae > Streptomyces > Streptomyces sp. NPDC052012. The sequence continues at coordinate 116,980 of NZ_JBFAXA010000022.1, read as the reverse complement.
CCGGCAGCCGTTGCAGATGCCCGTACAGATCCGCCCGCATCTCCGCCTCCACGTGCGACAGCGGACGCGCCACCAGCCAGCGCCGGAAGCCGAACAGCAGCGCCTCCGCGAGCCCGAGCAGCAGCAGATAGAGCGCCCCGAGCCACACACCGGCCGGATCCCGGTCGGCGATCGGCCCGTCCACCATCCACTTCAGGACGAGCGGGATCGCCAGCCCGATGCAGGACGCGAGGATCGCGACGAACGCCGCGGTGAACAGCCGTACCCGCACGGGCCGTACGTACGGCCACAGGCGCAGCAGGGTGCGCACGGTCGAGCGGTCCTGCGCCGGTTCGGAGGGAGACAGTGTCGTGGGCATCAGCAGCGAGCCTACGGTTCACCACTGACACTGCCCACTGAGTTTCGGGCCGCCGCCCGGCGGGGCCGAGTCGGCTCAACGCACCTTCAGCAGCAGCACCGTCCGCCCCGGCACCGTGATGTCCGTGCCCGCCCGGTGCTCCACGCCCGGCGTCTGAGCCTGTTCCTCCCGGCCCGTGTCGACGACCACCTCGTACCGCTCGGCCCACGGCGGCCCCGGCAGCCGGAACGTCACCGGGCCCTCCCCGGCGTGCAGCACCGCGAGGAAGCTGTCGTCGAGGATCTGTGCCCCGTGCTCGTCGCGGCCGGGAATGTCCCGCCCGGAGAGGTACATGCCCAGTGTGGCGGCGGGCGCGTACCAGTCGCCCTCGGTCATCTCCGTGCCCCGCGGGGTGAACCAGGCCAGGTCGCGCAGCCCGTCCGCGGAGTGCGCCCGGCCGGAGAAGAAGGCCCGGCGGCGCAGCACGGGGTGGCGGTGGCGCAGGGCGATCAGCCGGGAGGTGAGGTCGAACAGCGCCTTCCAGGCGGGGTCGTCCAGCAGGCTCCAGTCCACCCAGCCGATCTCGTTGTCCTGGCAGTAGGCGTTGTTGTTGCCGCCCTGGGTGCGGCCCATCTCGTCGCCCGCGACCAGCATCGGCACGCCCGTCGACAGCAGCAGCGTGGTGAGGAGGTTGCGCAGCTGGCGGCGCCGCAGCGCCAGGACCCGTGCGTCGTCGGTGTCGCCCTCCGCGCCGCAGTTCCAGGAGCGGTTGTCGTCCGTGCCGTCCCGGTTGCCCTCGCCGTTGGCCTCGTTGTGCTTGCGCTCGTACGACACCAGATCCCGCAGGGTGAACCCGTCGTGCGCGGTGATGAAGTTGACCGAGGCGTACGGGCGCCGCCCGCCCCAGGCGTACAGGTCGCTGGAGCCGGACAGCCGGTAGCCCATCTCCCGTACGTCCGGCAGGGCATGCCGCCAGAAGTCCCGTACGGCGTCGCGGTAGCGGTCGTTCCACTCCGTCCACAGGGGCGGGAAAGCGCCCACCTGATAGCCGCCCGAGCCGATGTCCCACGGCTCGGCGATGAGCTTCACCCGGCGCAGCACCGGGTCCTGGGCGATGACCGCGAGGAACGGGGAGAGCATGTCGACGTCGTGCATCGAGCGGGCCAGCGCCGCCGCCAGGTCGAAGCGGAAGCCGTCGACGCCCATCTCGGTGACCCAGTAGCGCAGCGAGTCCGTGATCAGGCGCAGCACGTGCGGCTGGACGACGTGCAGGGTGTTGCCGCAGCCGGTGTAGTCGGCGTACCTGCGCGCGTCCGGCTGGAGGCGGTAGTAGCCGCGGTTGTCGATGCCCTTCAGGGAGAGGGTGGGCCCGAGTTCGTTCGCCTCGGCGGTGTGGTTGTAGACCACGTCGAGGATGACCTCGATGCCGGCCGCGTGCAGCGCGCGCACCATCCGCTTGAACTCGCCGACCTGCTGCCCGGTCGTGCCCGAGGCCGCGTAGGCGGCGTGCGGGGCGAAGTAGCCGATGGAGTTGTAACCCCAGTAGTTGCGCAGCCCCCGGCGCAGCAGATGGTCCTCGTGCGCGAACTGGTGCACCGGCAGCAGCTCCACCGCCGTCACCCCGAGCCGCACCAGGTGCTCGACGGCCGCCGGGTGCGCGAGTCCCGCGTAGGTGCCGCGCAGTTCCTCCGGTATGCCCGGGTGCCGTCGCGTGAAGCCCTTGACGTGCAGCTCGTAGATCACCGAGTCCGCCCACGGCGTCTTCGGCCGGTGGTCGTCCGCCCAGTCGTCGTCGTCGTGGACGACGACGCCCTTCGGCACGTACGGCGCGGAGTCCCGGTCGTCGCGCACGGTGTCGGCGACATGCTGCTCCGGCCAGTCACGCACGTGCCCGTACACCTCCGCGGGCAGCGCGAAGTCGCCGTCCACCGCCCGCGCGTACGGATCCAGCAGCAGCTTCGCCGGGTTCCAGCGGGCGCCGGTCCACGGGTCCCAGCGGCCGTGCACCCGGTAGCCGTAGCGCTGCCCGGGCATGACGCCCGGCACGAAGCCGTGCCAGATCTCGTGCGTCAGCTCGGTCAGCCGGGCCCGGCTCTCCTTGCCCCGCTCGTCGAACAGACACAGCTCGACGCCCTCCGCCCCACCCGCCCACAGCGCGAAGTTCGTCCCCGCCACCCCGTCCGGTCCCACCCGGAACCGGGCACCCAGCGGCGTCGGCCGGCCCGGCCGCACGGGCACCGTGGGCAGCGGGGCCGGCCGCGCGCCGTTCACGACGGCGGCCGGGCGCCCCTCCCCGGTGGCCCGCTCTCCGGCCACCGCCTCCTGCTCGGCTGCGCTGGACACCTGTCAGCCTCCCGCGGCTCGTGGAACGACGGGGGACAGGAGGGCGCGGCCCTGGTGCTCGGCTCCGCCGCGGCTCCCCTGCGCGTCGTTCTCCCCACTGTTCTGCCCAGCGCGTGCCTCGCACTCACGTTTCCCCCGGGGGCGGCATGGTCGTTTCCAGGCGGCCGATGACGTTTCCCGGGGGCGAGCCGCGTCGTTGAGCACCGTGTGAGGCACGTACAAGGGCGCGCACGGCGCGCGAGGGCCGCGCTGGCCGCCGTAGTGACATGGGCAGGACTGCTGGCCGGGGCCGTCGGCTGTAGCTCGGACGGCGGAATCGGCGGGGCGTTCGGGCCACCGGCGCCCGAGGACGTCATCCGGGTGGCTCCCGAGGACGGCGGCACGGACGTACGCCCCGGCACCCGGCTGCGGGTGTGGGTGCCCGACGGGCGGCTGGAGTCGGTGAAGGTGGTCAAGTCGCAGGACGCGCGGGAGTCGCCGGTGCCCGGCCGGGTCTCCGCCGACGGGCTGACCTGGACGCCCGACGAGAAGCGGCTGGCACTGGCCGCGAAGTACACCGTCGACGTGGTGGCCGTGGACGGCGCCGGACGCCGCTCGGCCCGCCACACCACGTTCACCACCCATGTCCCCGAGGAACGCTTCATCGGCTATGTCGCTCCCGAGGACCGTTCCACCGTGGGCACCGGGATGATCGTCTCCCTGGAGTTCAACCGCGACATCGAGCGCCGTGCGGCGGTCGAACGCGCCGTCCGGGTCCGCTCCACCCCGGCCGTCGACATCCGCCCGCACTGGTTCGGCAGGTCCCGGCTCGACTTCCGGCCCGAGCACTACTGGAAGCCCGGCACCAAGGTCACCGTCGACCTGCGCCTCAGGGACGTCGAGGGCGCCCCCGGCGTCTACGGCCTGCAGCACCGCACCTTCACCTTCACCGTCGGCCGCAGCCAGGTCTCCGTCGTCGACGCCTCCCGGCACACCATGAAGGTCCGCAGGGACGGCGAACTGCTCGCCACCGTGCCGATCACGGCCGGCGCGAAGAAGACCCCCACCTACAACGGCAAGATGGTGATCACCGAGATGCTCGAGGTCACCCGCATGAACAGCCGCACGGTCGGCTTCGGCGGCGAGTACGACATCCCCGACGTGCCGCACGCCATCCGGCTGACCAGCTCCGGCACCTTCCTGCACGGCAACTACTGGGCCGACACCGATGTGTTCGGCGAGCGCAACGTCAGCCACGGCTGCATCGGGTTGCGCGACGACAAGGGCGGCAACGCGGAGGCACCGGCCGGCTGGTTCTTCGACCGCAGTCTCGTCGGCGACGTCGTCGAGGTGGTCAACAGCAAGGACAGGACGGTCGCCCCGGACAACGGGCTCGGTGGCTGGAACATGAGCTGGAAGGAGTGGAAGGCGGGCAGCGCGGTGAAATAGCCCTCGAAGGGCCGGTGTCCGTGGCCGGGCGCGCAGGTGAAGTTGGGACGGAACGGTGACATTGGCGTCCCGCCCAACGCTCCTGGCCTGCGGTTAAGATGCGCCGGTGCGCGCGAAGAGGCGCGCGGGGGCGCGGGTCCGGCCAGGCCCGCCGAGGGGAGAACAACGTGAACGTGGGGCCGATATCGGGGGCGTCGATCGGTGCGCGGGGCAGGGCAGGCGCGGGACGGCGAGGCGGCAGGAGGCTGGCGGCGCTGGCACTGGGCGTGATGCTGGCGGTCACCGCCTGCGGCGGCGGGGGGACGGACTCCGGCTCCGGCTCGGGTGACGGCAAGGGCAAGGACTCCACCGCGGCCCAGAGCAAGCAGTCCGAGGCGGTCATCACCATCGCGCCCGAGGACGGCGCGAAGTCCGTCGAGACCAGCGGCGCCCTGAAGGTGAGCGCCGCCAAGGGCAAGCTGACCGAGGTCGTCGTCAAGGACCCGGACGGCGAGAGGATCGACGGCGAGATATCCGGCGACGGCGCCACCTGGACGCCGTCCACCCACCTGGCCGCCTCCACCAAGTACACCGTGCACGCGGTCGCCAAGGACTCCGAGGGCCGCACCGCCGCCGAGGACGCCGACTTCACCACGCTGACGCCGCAGAACACCTTCATCGGCAGCTTCACCCCCGAGGACGGCTCGAAGGTCGGCGTGGGAATGCCGTTCTCCGTCCGCTTCACCCGGGGCATCACCAACCCCGAGGACGTCGAGAAGGCCATCCGCGTCACCACCGAGCCGGCCGTCGAGGTCGAGGGCCACTGGTTCGGCAACGACCGCCTCGACTTCCGGCCCGAGAAGTACTGGAAGGCCGGCACCAAGGTCACCGTCGACCTCAACCTCGACGGCGTCGAGGGCCGCCCCGGCGTCTACGGCGAGCAGGACAAGAAGATCTCCTTCACCATCGGCCGCAACCAGGTCTCCGTCGTCGACGCCAAGAAGCTCACGATGAAGGTCATGCGCGAGGGCAAGGTCGTGAAGACCATCCCGGTCACCACCGGCGCGCCCGGCTACGAGACGTGGAACGGCCAGATGGTCATCAGCGAGAAGCTGACGGTCACCCGGATGAACGGCGAGACGGTCGGCTACGGCGGCGAGTACGACATCAAGGACGTCCCGCACGCCATGCGGCTGAGCACCTCCGGCACCTTCATCCACGGCAACTACTGGGGCGGCGACGCCTTCGGCAACCGCAACGCCAGCCACGGCTGCGTCGGCCTGCGCGACGTGCGCGGCGGCTGGGACAAGAAGGCACCGGCGGCCTGGTTCTTCAACAACTCGATGATCGGCGACGTGGTGGTCGTGAAGAACTCCAACGACGCGACGATCGCCCCGGACAACGGCCTCAACGGCTGGAACATGTCGTGGGAGAAGTGGAAGGCGTAGCCCTTCCCGCGTGACGACGGCCCCGGTGTGAGGTACGGCACCGGGGCCGCAGACGTTAATCGTGGTTAACCTGCTGCCATGACCGTGAATCTCGAAGTCGCCGAAGGTGTCGGCACGCTGCGTCTCGACCGCCCGCCCATGAACGCGCTGGACGTCGCCACGCAGGACCGGCTGAAGGAGCTCGCCGAGGAGGCCGCGCGCCGCGACGACGTGCGCGCCGTGGTGATCTACGGCGGGGAGAAGGTGTTCGCGGCCGGCGCGGACATCAAGGAGATGCAGGCCATGGACCACACCGCGATGGTCAAGCGCGCCCGCGCCCTGCAGGACTCCTTCACCGCCGTGGCCCGTATCCCCAAGCCGGTGGTGGCCGCGGTCACCGGCTACGCGCTCGGCGGCGGCTGCGAGCTCGCGCTCTGCGCCGACTACCGCATCGCCGGCGAGAACGCCAAGCTCGGCCAGCCGGAGATCCTGCTCGGCCTCATCCCGGGCGCGGGCGGCACCCAGCGCCTGGCGCGGCTCATCGGCCCGTCCAAGGCGAAGGACCTCATCTTCACCGGCCGCCAGGTCAAGGCCGACGAGGCGCTGACACTCGGCCTGGTGGACCGAGTGGTGCCCGCCGACGAGGTGTACGCCGCCGCGCACGCCTGGGCGGCGAAGCTCGCGCAGGGGCCCGCGATCGCGCTGCGCGCGGCCAAGGAGTCCGTCGACACCGGTCTGGAGACGGACATCGACACCGGCCTCGCCGTCGAACGGAACTGGTTCGCGGGTCTGTTCGCGACCGAGGACCGCGAGCGCGGGATGCGCAGCTTCGTGGAGGAGGGGCCCGGCAAGGCCAAGTTCCTCTGACGGTCCGGGTGAAAACCGGCCGCAGGGCTTGCAATTGACGCGATGTCTGATCCGGGTCCCTCGATGGGGCGGTTTATGGCAGCCTTAAGGCGGCCTTAAGCCCGTCTTGTCGAGGGAGCCCGTCGATTGCCGCCGAGCGAGCCGTTTCCGCAGGTCGAGCGGGCTGCCGACGGTCGCGAAATGCCGTCGGCATATGACGGCGGACCGATGCGGAACGGGGGCGCACGGGGGGCGTATTCCCCCGGAACGGCCCCTGAGGACGCCCCCGACGGCCATGATGGGGGCATGGCGGGGCTGGAGGGTATGGAACAGCCGCGGGGAGACGGACGTGCGACGGCGTCGCGCTGGTCGCCGACGGTCGAGGACGAACGCGCCCTGAAGGCACTGGAGTTGTTCGGCAACCCGACGGAGTCGGAGGTCGTGCTGCCGTCCCGTCCGGAGTCCGCCGCCACCGCCCGCCGACTGGCCCAGGTGGTGATCCTGCGCCAGTGGGGCCTCCCGGCCAGGACCACCGAGGACGCCGTCCTGCTGGTCTCCGAACTCGTCGGCAACGCCGTACGCCACACCGGCGCCCGCGTCTTCGGCCTCCGCCTGCGCCACCGCCGCGGCTGGATCCGCGTCGAGGTCCGCGACCCCTCCCGCGGCCTGCCCTGCCTGATGCCCGTCCAGGACATGGACATCAGCGGACGCGGCCTGTTCCTCGTCGACAAGCTCGCCGACCGCTGGGGCGTCGACCTGCTGCCCCGCGGCAAGACGACATGGTTCGAGATGCGCGTGACGGAACGCTGAGCGCGTCCTTGAGTCTCCACCCGCCGGAGACCCCAGACTCCTCGCCATGAACGACGACGGCACCGGACTGTTCACCATCGGCGAGCTCGCCCGCGCCACCGGCCTGTCCGTGCGCACCATCCGCTACTGGTCCGACGAGGGCGCCCTGCCCCCGGTGACCCGCTCCAGCGGCGGCTACCGGCTCTACGACACCGCATCCGTCGCCCGTCTGGAGCTGATCCGCACCCTGCGCGAACTGGGCCTCGGACTGACCGACGTACGCAGGATCCTGGCCGGTGAGACCACGGTCGCGCAGGTCGCAGCGGCCCACGTGGCGGCACTGGACGCCCAGATCCGCGCGCTGAAGGTGACCCGCGCGGTGCTGTCGACCGTGGCACGACGTGGCTCGACCGCCGAGGAGACGACACTCATGAACCGACTGGCCCGCCTGTCCACAGCCGAACGCCGCCGCATCATCGACGACTTCATGACGGAGATCTTCGACGGGATCGACACGGCCGACCCCGACATCCGCAGGCGTCTGCGCTTCGCCGCGGCAGACCTGCCGGACGACCCCACCCCCGAGCAGGTGGACGCCTGGGTGGAGCTGGCCGAGCTGATCCAGGACCCGGAGTTCCGGGCCACGATGCGCAGGATGATCGAGTTCAACGCGGCCGACCGGGGCCCGGACGTCCCCGCGGGCACGTCCCTGTGGTTCATGAGCCGCCTCGTCCGGCTCGCGGGCGACGCCCTGAAGGAGGGCGTCGCCCCGGAATCGCCCCGGGCCGCCGAGACCCTGCGCGGCCTGATCGGGGACGCCGACCCCGCCGCCGTACGGGAACGCCTCGTCGCGGGGACGAACGTCCGCCTCGCCCGTTACCGCGAACTCTCCGCGATCGTGAACGGTGTGGAGCCCCCCTCCTCCTACGAGGCGGAGTTCGCGTGGGTGGTCGCCGCACTGGAGGCACGGGCGGCCAGTTAATCTGACCTGCGACAGCACCACAGCACACGACGAGGGGCGAATCGGTGGCGGACATCGAAGAAGCGCGCAAGCAGTTCGAGCGGATCGACACGGACGGGGACGGCTTCATCACCGCCGCCGAGTTCAAGACCGCCCTGGCCCAGGCCGGCGACTGGAACGTCACCGAGGCGGTCGCCGAGGCCATCATCGCCAGCCGCGATCTGAACGGCGACAAGCTCCTGTCCTTCGACGAGTTCTGGGCCCACCTGAACAAGTGAGCCGCACAGCAAGGGCCCGGTCCCAGCACCGGGCCTTTCGCGTGCCCTGGCCCGGAATAGACCGTCCGCCATGAAGGTTGGTGGTGATCACCGGCGGCTCCCGGAGACGCCGGAACAGACATCGATCCCCAGAAGGGCGAGGCGAGTCAGAATGAAGATCGGCATCATCGGCGCGGGCAACATCGGCGGGAATCTCACCCGGCGGCTCACCGCACTCGGACACGACGTCTCCGTGGCCAACTCCCGTGGACCGCACACGCTCACGCAACTCGCCGAGGAGACCGGGGCGACACCGGTACGGGTGGAGGAGGCGGCCCGGGGCGCCGAGGTCGTGGTGGTCACCGTGCCGCTCAAGGCCGTGGCGGACCTGCCGTCCGGGCTGTTCGACGAGGCCGCGGACGGCGTCGCCGTCATCGACACCGGGAACTACTACCCGCGGGAGCGGGACGGTCGGATCGCCGGCATCGAGGACGAGGGCCTCACCGAGAGCCGCTGGACGGAACGGCAGATCGGGCACGCGGTCGTCAAGGCGTTCAACGGCACCTACGCCCAGGACATCCTCGATCGTGCGCGCCCGGCCGGCGACCCCGACCGCATGGCCCTTCCCGTGGCCGGTGACGACGAGGCGGCCAAGCGAAAGGTCCGGGAACTGATCGACGAGCTCGGCTTCGACACGGTCGACTCGGGCGGCATCGACGACTCCTGGCGGCAGCAGCCCGGCACCCCGGTCTACGGGCTGCGGGGCGGCGTCGACGCCGTCACCAAGGCGCTGGCGGAGGCGTCACCCGGGCGTACGGACGCCTTCCGGGGCTGACCGGCCGGGCCGCCCTCACGCGCCGCCGGCCCACTCCTTCAGTGCCGTCCTGCTGGAGAAGTCCGCGACGTTCTTGTCGATCGGGTCGTCGGTGTACTGGTGGAAGCGCCACTTGGCCTTGATGCGGGGCTTGCCCGCGGTGACGTAGTCGGCGATCCAGAGGGCGTCGCCCGCGTAGGAGGTCGTGTCGACGTTGAGCCAGAAGTCGCGATTGCAGTAGAGGATGACCCGGTTGTCCGGGCGGAGCTCCTTCACCTTGCGGATGAAGCGGTCCTTCTCCGCGTTGCTCGCGTGGGTGCCCTCGCCCGTGGTCTCCCAGTCGACGGCGAGGATGTCACCGCGGCGTTCCGGGGCCTTGGAGACGAAGTACTCGGCCTGGGCGGTGAGGTTGCCCGGCCAGAGGAAGTGGTAGAAGCCGACGACCAGACCGGCGTCGCGGGCCGTCTTCGTCTGGGCGGAGAGCCGGGGGTTGACGTACGAACGGCCCTCCGTCGCCTTGATGAAGACGAAGGAGAGGCCGTCCGTGTCGTAGGACGAGGGCTGGTACGAGCTCACGTCGATGCCGCGCAGCATGATGCTCCCGAAGTGCCGGGGAAGTACTGGAATGAACAATTCCCCCCGGCACTCCGCGGCAACCGTGTCATTCCGTGACGTCGGCCCCTGTGGGAAGCGGCGGCTCCGCCTCGGCGCGTGCGAACTCCCCGTCGGTCAGGACCCGGGAGCGGAGCAGGAAGCGGACGCCCTCGGGTGCCTCCAGGGAGAAGCCGCTGCCCCGGCCGGGGACCACGTCGACAGTGAGGTGGGTGTGGCGCCAGTACGCGTACTGATCGGCGCTCATCCAGAACGGTGTGCCACCGGCGACCTGCCCGAGCAGGACGTCCGAGGCGCCGACGCGGAACTCGCCGCGCGGGTAACACATGGGCGCGCTGCCGTCGCAGCAGCCGCCGGACTGGTGGAACATCAGGGGGCCGTGGGCCTCCGTGAGCCGTCGCACCAAGTCCTCGGCCGCGTCCGTCAGTTCGACTCGGGTCACCCGCTCTCCCATCAGAAGAAGCCGAGCTTCTGCGCCGAGTAGCTGACCAGCAGGTTCTTCGTCTGCTGGTAGTGGTCGAGCATCATCTTGTGGTTCTCGCGGCCGATCCCGGACTTCTTGTAGCCGCCGAAGGCCGCGTGCGCCGGGTAGGCGTGGTAGCAGTTGGTCCACACCCGGCCGGCCTTGATCTCGCGGCCCATCCGGTAGGCGGTGTTGCCGTCCCGGGTCCACACGCCCGCGCCCAGGCCGTACAGCGTGTCGTTGGCGATCTTCAGGGCCTCGTCGACCGAGTCGAACGTCGTCACCGAGACCACCGGGCCGAAGATCTCCTCCTGGAAGATCCGCATGTCGTTGGTGCCCCGGAAGATCGTCGGCTCGATGTAGTAGCCGCCGTCCAGGCCGTCCACGGCGCGCGGACCGCCGCCGGTGAGCAGCTCGGCGCCCTCCTTCTTGCCGATGTCGATGTAGGAGAGGATCTTCTCGTACTGGTCGTTGCTGGCCTGCGCGCCGATCATGGTCGCCGGGTCCAGGGGGTTGCCGCTGACGATGGCCTTGGTGCGCTCGACGCAGCGGGCCATGAAGTCGTCGTAGATCGAGGAGTGGATCAGCGCGCGGGACGGGCAGGTGCACACCTCGCCCTGGTTGAGCGCGAACATCACGAAGCCCTCGACGGCCTTGTCCAGGAAGTCGTCATCGGCGGCCGTCACGTCCGGCAGGAAGATGTTGGGCGACTTGCCGCCCAGCTCCAGCGTGACCGGGATGATGTTCTCGCTCGCGTACTGCATGATCAGGCGGCCGGTCGTGGTCTCGCCGGTGAAGGCCACCTTGGCGATGCGCGGGTTGGAAGCCAGCGGCTTGCCCGCCTCGACGCCGAAGCCGTTGACGATGTTGAGCACGCCCGGCGGGAGCAGGTCGGCGATCAGCTCGACGACGTAGAGCAGGCTGACCGGGGTCTGCTCGGCGGGCTTGAGGACCACGCAGTTGCCGGCGGCCAGCGCGGGCGCCAGCTTCCAGGCGGCCATCAGGATGGGGAAGTTCCACGGGATGATCTGGCCGACCACGCCCAGCGGTTCGTGGAAGTGGTACGCCACCGTGTCCGCGTCGATCTCCGCGATGCTGCCCTCCTGGGCACGCACCACCCCGGCGAAGTAGCGGAAGTGGTCGATGGCGAGCGGGATGTCGGCGGCCAGCGACTCGCGCACCGGCTTGCCGTTCTCCCAGGTCTCCGCGACCGCGATCTTCTCGAGGTTCTGCTCGATCCGGTCGGCGATCTTGTTGAGGATGTTCGCCCGCTCGGTGGTGGAGGTGCGGCTCCACGTCGGCGCGGCGGCGTGCGCGGCGTCCAGCGCGAGGTCGATGTCGGCGGCGGAGGAGCGGGCCACCTCGCAGATGACCTTGCCGGTGACGGGGGTCGGGTTCTCGAAGTAGCGGCCCTCGACGGGGGCGACCCAGTCTCCGCCGATGAAGTTGTCGTAGCGGCGGGCGAAGGTGACGATGCTGCCGTCCGTGCCGGGCTGCGCGTACACCATGGCGGCTCTCCTCGGGGGATCGATGGTGAGGTGCGTGGTACGACGGCGGCCACGCCGTCGTGGTGCGGCTCACTGTGACGCCCCGAGGTTGGCGGGAGGTTGGCGCCCGCCCTGGTCCGTCTCAGTCGCGCAGGGCGGTGCTGAGCCGGCCCAGCACGATCGGGCGGCGGGTGTCGGCGGGGCTCAGCAGGCGCAGCGCCCGCTCGTGCACCTCCGCGTCGTAGGGCGCGCGTTCGCCGTAGCGCAGGGTGTGTTCCGGGTCGGCGCTGGCGAGGACCGCCTCGCGCACGGCGACCTCCAGTTGGGCCCGCCACTCGATGATGCCGGGGGCTTCGGAGCGGGGGAGCAGGGGTCCGCCGTAGTGGCGCAGCGCGGTCGTGAGGTCGCCGTTCTTCAGGGCGCGCAGCACGTCGACGGCGTCGCAGGAGACGGGGCCGGTCAGGGCGTAGCGGCGGGGGGCGATGCCGCCGCCGAGGGCGCGGCGCAGATGGGAGATCTCCGCCTTGAACGTGGACGCGGTGACCGGGCGGTCGCCGTACAGCGCCTCGCGCAGCCGCTCGGCGGTGAAGCCGTCGGGTTCCAGCGCGAGCAGGGTGAGGATCTCCAGCTGGCGCGGGCGCAGCGGCAGCGCGGTGCCCGCGCGTTCGGCCCGTTCGGCGCCGAGACAGGTCAGGCGTACGGGCGTGGCCGGCACAGTGGGCAGCTCGGTGCGGAGCCGGGTCTCGACGGCGGTCACCAGGGAGCGCACGGTGGACATGGCCAGGGGGTGCGAGCGGTCCCAGGTCGTGGACAGGTCCAGTACGCCGAGGATGCGGCCGTCGGGGGCGTGGATCGGCGCGCAGTAGCAGACCCAGCCGTGCAGGGCGCTCACCAGGTGCTCGGCGGAGAAGACGGTGCTGGGGCGGCCGGTGCGCAGGGCGAGGGACAGCGCGTTGGTGCCCATGGCGGGCTCGTCCCAGCGCCCGCCGGGCGCGAAGTTGACCTGCTCGGCGCGGCGCCGCATGGTCCGTCCGCCGCAGGTCCACAGGATGGTGCCGGACTCGTCGGTCACGGCGCTGACGAAACCCGCGTCCTCGGCGATGCTGCGCAGCTCGTCGGCGAGGTCGTCGACCGGCCGGCGCAGCGGCGAACCGGCCCAGCGGCGCGCCACCGAACCCCCGTCGGACACGGGCGCGCTGTCCACCCGCGGGTCCACGCTCACCAGGGAGCGCCCCCACGACTCGGTCACCTCGGGCCGCAGCGCCCCGCGGACCGGCGCCACCGCCTCGGCGGCCTTCCGGCCGGCCACCCAGTGGGACCACTCGTTCTCCAGCGTCATCCTGCGCCGCCGGAGGTCACTGCGCTGTGACATGTGCTTCCCTGTCGTCGAACGGGGACAGTCGGCCATTGTCCGTCACGGCGGACCGAGCCGCACCTGTCCTTTCGGACGGGTATGCGCGCCCCGATCGGACAGGTGCCGCCCGTGGATGCGCGTGCCTACCGTGGACCTCGGTCCGAGGTGGGGGGTCAGTCGGTCCGACACAAGAGTTATCCGACAGGGAAGCGGTAAAATCAAGGTTGCCTTCATGTTGCCGACCTCGACTTCAGGGACGATCCGGGGAGGTCGCGTGCCGCTGATTCCAGGGCCCATGGTCACCGACGGTGGTGATCCGAGCGCCGACTGGAGCGGGGACGAGCGCCGGTGCGAGCTGGTGGGACCGCAGAGGACCGGCACCGAGGCCGTCCAGCGGTCCGCGCGGCTGGCCAAGTTCCACGTACCCGAGGTCGTGTTCGGCCCCGGTTCGCTGGCCGAGCTCGGGCATTGCGCGGTGCGGCTCGGCGGCCGCCGGCCGTTCCTGGTCACCGACCCGGGGCTGATGGAGGCCGGCTGGGTGGACGAGGCGGTCGCTCATCTGCGGCGGGTGGGACTGCGTCCCGTGGTGTGGCACGACGTGACGCCCAATCCCAAGGATCACGAGATCGAGGCCGGGTTCGGACGGTATGTGGAGAGCGGCTGCGACGTGATCGTGGGAGTCGGCGGCGGCTCCGTGATCGACGCGGCCAAGGGCGTGGCGATCCTGGCGTCCAACGGCGGGCAGATCCTCGGCTACGAGGGTGTGGACCGGGTGGTGCAGCCCATCCCGCCCACCGTGATGGTGCCGTCGACGTCGGGCACCGGCGCCGATGTGTCACAGTTCGCGGTCATCACGGACACCACGCAGCACATCAAGATCACCATTGTCAGCCGGACGCTGGTCCCGGAGATCTCCGTCATCGACCCACGTCTGCTGACCACCATGCCGGACTGGCTGAACGCGGCGACCGGCCTGGACGCGCTGACCCACGCCATCGAGGCGTTCGTGTCCCGCGCGCACAATCCCCTGACCGACATCCACGCCCTGCACGCGGTCGAACTGATCACCCGGAACCTGGTGCGCACCCAGGTCAGGCCCGAGGACTTCGGCGCCCGGCTCGCCATGGCGCAGGCGGCGCTGGAGGCCGGGATGGCCTTCACCAACGCGATCCTCGGCGCCACCCACGCCATGAGCCACCAGGTCGGCGGTCTGCTGGACGCGCCGCACGGCGTGGTCAACGGTGTGCTGCTGCCGCACGTCATCCGGTTCAACGCCCAGGCGTGGCCGGAGCGCTTCGTCGCGCTGGGCGCGGCCGCCGGGATCCCCACCGAGGGCGTGCCCCCTTACGAGGTGGCGGTCCGGCTCGCCGAGCTGGTGCGGGCGCTCGCCGACGACCTGGGCGTGCCCAAGGGGCTGGCGAGCCTCGGGGTCGCGGAGTCCGATGTGTCCGTACTGGCCCGCACGACCCTGAAGGACGCGTGCATGGCCACCAACCCGCGTGACATCGACCGGCACGCCGCCGAGACGCTGTTCCGCGAGGCGCTGTGAAGCGCGGCCGCCGGGCGAGGCGAGCCGGATGAGCGTTCCCGAGCCCTCTCCGTGGACCGACGACCTGGGCGTCCTCACCGGACTGCGGTCGGGCAAGCGGTCGTACTACCCCGCCTATGTGCGGTCCATGGAGCGGCTGGAGCGGACCGTGGAGGCCCTCGACGGCATCTCGCGCGCGCTGGTGCGCACCGCCGAGGGGCCGCGCGCCCTCGTCGAGGCCGTGATCCGGGCGGCGGCGGACCATCTGCAGGCCCGCTGGCTGCTGCTCGCGGTGGCGGACGGAGCGCTGCGCGCCGCCCGGCCGCGGTTCCTGCTCTACGCCGACGACGTGCTGATCGACGACGAGACCCGGGTGCCCGCCGAGGCGCGCGAGCATCTGGCCGTGCTGCGCACCCGGCCCTGGGAGGCCGAGGCGTCCGCGGAGGACGCCAGTTGGGTGCGGGCGCCGATGACCCTGGACGACGAACCGGTCGGCGGCATCGCCGCACAGCCGGGCCCCGGCGTGGAGGTCGCGGACACCGACCTCGCGGTGCTGCGGGTCCTCGCCAACCAGGCCGCCGTCGCCCTGCACAACACGTACCTCTTCCACGCGGCGACCGCCCTGCGCGGCCGCACCGAGGAGCTGTCCGAGGCCGCCGAACGGCAGGCCCGGGACCTCGCCGCGCGCAGCGCGGAACTCGCCGAGACGCAGGCCCGCCTGTTCGACGCGATGCGCCGGCAGGCGCTGGACGACGAACGGCACCGCATCGCCCGCGAACTGCACGACAGCGTCACGCAGTACGTGCTCAGCGCGGGCATGACCGTCGAGGTGTGCCGGGCCGAACTGGAGGCGCTGGGCGGACCGGCCGCCGAGATCGCCGGGCGCCTCGCCCAGGCCAAGGACCTCAATCGGCAGGCGGTGGAGCGGCTGCGCGCCTCCATCTACGCCCTGCACCACACCCAGGAGCCGCCCGGGCCGCTGCCGGTGATGCTGGAGCGGCTGTCCACGGTGCACCTGCCGACCGCGCTGGACGTCCGTGTGGACGTCCACGGAAGCCCGGTGGCGCTGCCGCCGCGCGCCGAGCAGTCCGTGCTCCGGCTGACCGGGGAGGCCCTGTTCAACTCCGCCACCCACGGCAAGGCCGGCCGCGCCCTCGTACGACTGCGGTATCTGCCGGACGCCCTGGTCCTCAGCGTGTCCGACGACGGCACCGGCGACCCCGCCCATCTGCGGCGGGTGCTGGAGGTATCCCGGGCCACCGATCTGTCGGGCCGGCACCGGGGGCTGGCCAACATGGTCGCCAGGGCCGAGGAACTCGGCGGCACCCTGTCCATCCGCCGCTCGGGGCTGGGCGGCGTCCTGCTGCGGGTCGACATCCCGCTGCCGGTACGCGTCGACGAGGAGACGGCCGATGACCGCTGACACCGACCGGGGCACCACCGACACCCTGCGGATCGTGCTGGTGGACGACCACGCGATCGTCCGGCACGGCCTCAGGTCGATCCTGGAGCGCGAGAGCGACCTGGAGGTGGTGGGCGAGGCGAGCACGGCCGCCGAGGCCGAGGCCGTCGTCGACCGGGTACGGCCCGCGCTCGTGCTGCTGGACCTGAAGCTGTCCACGGGCGCCGACACCGAGGGCCTGGAGCTGTGCGCGAGCCTCACCCGCCGTCATCCCGGCCTCGCCGTCCTGGTGCTCACCACGTTCCTCGACGACACCCTGGTGGTCGAGGCGATCCACCACGGGGCGCGCG
This sequence comes from Streptomyces sp. NPDC052012, assembly GCF_040689265.1. NCBI lineage: Bacteria > Bacillati > Actinomycetota > Actinomycetes > Kitasatosporales > Streptomycetaceae > Streptomyces > Streptomyces sp. NPDC052012. The sequence continues at coordinate 100,603 of NZ_JBFAXA010000022.1, read as the reverse complement.
GCTACGTCGTCAAGGACGTCGACACCACCGAACTGCTGCGCTCCATCCGCGCCGTGGCCCGTGACGAGAGCGCCTTCGACTCCCACGCCGCCGCCGCGATGGTCCGCTCGATGCGCGTCCAGCCCGAGCAGCCCCGGTTCACCGAGCGCGAGCTGAAGGTCCTGCCGCTGCTCGCCCGGGGCCTGAGCAACCGCGACATCGGCGCGGAGCTGTACATCTCCGAGACCACGGTGAAGTTCCACGTGCGCAACATCATGCGCAAGATGGACGCGAGCAGCCGCGCCGAAGTCGTCTACGAGGCCAGCAAGCTGGGCGTGATCTGAGCGGCTCCCTTTCACCCCGGGTCCAGCACGAGCCAGCCGCCGTGGTGCGAGGTGACCGTGAACGGCACCCCGGTGCGGCGGCCCAGTGCGGTGAGGCGGTCCGGGGTGAAGCAGCGGACATGCCCGTACGCGGCGGTCGGCTCGTCCTCGTAGGGCACGGCCACCACGACCCGGCGGCGCGCGAGCCGCAGAGCCTCCTCGACGACGGTGTCGCCGTGCCCGGGTTCCAGGTGCTCCAGCACGTGGACGACCGTGACCGTGTCCACCGAGCGGTCGGGCAGCGGCACCCTGGCCGCGTCGCAGACCAGCGTGTCCACCGCGGTGCCCCGCGCTCCGGCGACCGCGGCGAGCAGCCGCATGGTGCCCCGGGAGAGGTCCGACGCGGTGACCGTGCCCCGCCGCCGCTCGGCGAGCAGCAGCGGCAGGAACCCGAAGCAGGAGCCCAGGTCCAGCACCGAGCCAGCGCCCACCAGTTCGAGGGCCCGCCCGTACACGGGGGCGAACCCGGCGATCGACGAGTGCGCGGCGTCGGCCGGCTCGTCGGGGCACTGCCGGATCCGCGTGAGGGTGTTGTCGTAGAACGTGGTCCAGGCGGCCAGCGGGCCGTCGACGCAGGAGCGCACCACGCCGGTGAAGACCCGCTCGAAGACGTCGTTGCCGGAAAGCCAGCCCGGCGCGAACAGTTCCTCGGCGAGCAGCCCCGCGAGGTCGTTGTCCAACTGGTCGGGTCGCAGCCAGTGCCCCAGTTCGATCCGCCGGCCGCGCCGGCGCAGGCTGAAGTGCTCGGTGCGGACGACGGTGCCGGGGACCGCGGCACGGCCCGGGGTCTCGCGGACCACGTGGACCACGGCGTCGGCGTACCGGCCGGGACGGCCGGGCGCCAGCGGGTCGATACGGCGCGCGGCGACGGCAATGCGGAGGCCGAGAGCGTTCATGACGGCGACTCCGGGCGGCGGCGCGTGAGGGTGGTCATCGGCCGGTCGCCTCCGCCGCCATCCGGTGCGCCACGCGTTCCAGCCCGGTGAGGTCGGAGACGACCTGGACGCGGTCGCAGCGCTCCGCGTACCGGGGCAGGTCACAGGCGCCCAGCGTCCAGGAGTAGCGCGGCTCCGGAGTGAGCCAGACCGTCTGCCGCACCCTGCGGGTGATCTCCTCGAAGGCGGCGAGTCCCGGTGGGTTGCCGTTGCCCCGGCCGTCGCCCAGCACCAGCAGGGTGGTGCGCCGGCCGAGAGCGGGGGCGTGCTCGGACAGCAGCAGTTCCAGGGTCCGGCCGTAGTCGGAGGTGGCGTCCACATCGAGCAGGCCGCCCGCCGGCAGGCCGTCGAAGACCAGGCCGAGCGCCTTCTCCAGCGGGTGCTCGGCGAACAGCTCGGTGATCTCGATGGGTTCGTCGACGAAGGCGAACGAGCGGACCTGCCCGAACAGGGACTGCAGCCCGTGCACCAGATGCAGGGTGAAGCGGGCGGTGGCCCGCACCGACAGCGACACGTCCGCGAGGACCACGAGCCGCGGCCGGTCCTCCGCCCGGGTCACCGTGACTGGCCGGAACGGCACACCGTCGTAGCGCATGTTGCGGCGCATCGTGCGGCCCGGGTCGACTCGGCCCCGCGGAGTGGCGCGTCTGCGGCTGGTGAGGGCCCCGCTCAGCGTGCGGCCCACTCGCCGCAGCGCCTCCTCCAGCTGCTCGCGCTCGGTTTCGTCGATGCTCTCGGCACGGGCGCGTCCGGCGATCCGGGCGGACTCCACGGCCACCGCTTCGAGTTCGGCGAGCCGGGCGAGGTGGCGTTCAAGCAGCTCGGGCAGGCCGTCGATGACACCCGTCAACCGGCGGCCCGCGTCGGTGAGTTCGGGGTCGTCGCCGGACGCGGCCCGCAGGCCGAGGAGCGCGTCCTGCCGGGCGACGGTCAGATCGGTGCCGAGCCGGTGACCGGTGCCGGGCGCGAGCCGCCCGGGCACCCCGGCACCGTGCAGCCGCTCCGTCTCCAGCTGGACCGACGGGGCGCCGGCGGCATCGGTGCCGCCGTCCTTCGACAGCACGATCTCGTCGGTCATCGAGGCCAGGTCGATCTTGTTGGCCTCCTGGTGCAGGTTGTACTGCTCGGCCAGGTCCCGCTGGTCGAAGTAGTCGCGGATGTCGGACGGCTTGCCGTGACTGTGGCCCTGCCGCGGGGTCTCGGCCGGCTCCTCCGACACGGTGTACGACTCCAGCTCCCCGGTGTCCGTCAGGTCGTCGTGCTCGTGGCCGTGACCGTGCCCGTCACCGTCGCCGGACACCGGGCGCAGCGAGAAGAACGCGGTGAACAGCTCGTCGAACAGCTCGTCGTCACGCTGGTCCTTGACCAGCGTCATCCGCAGCGCCTCCCGCAGGGTCCCCCGGTCGCCGAGCACGCCGGGCTGGGCGGCCCCGCGCATGGCGTCCATGGCCTCCGACACGGAGACCCGCATCCCGGACAACCGCAGCACGCGGACGAATCGGTGCACCCCGGCTTCCATGCCCGCCCCCGCGTCAGCCGTTGCCGCCGCGGCGGCGCGACACGGCGGCGAACGCGCGGGCACCCTGTCCGGAACCGGGCTCGGTGCGGCGGGTGGGGCCCGGTCCGGGTGAGCCGTAATAGCCGTCGTCGTGGCGGCCCGGCAGATCCTTGGCGATGCGGACCTCACGCCCGTCGGGCCCGGCACCGGGGTCGTGGTGGTGCCCGTTGTGCTGGTGGTGGTGTCCCTCGTGGTGGTGCCCCTCGTGATGGTGCCCCGGCTCGGGCAGTTCGCGGTTGGGGTCGACGAGGCGGGGCAGCACCTCGTGGGCGCGGCCCAGGTCGCGCTCGTACTTCAGGACGACGCCCGCGGTCTCGGCGAGGATCGCCGGGTCGAGCTCCTCGACGCCGAGCACGGCGAGGGTGCGGGCCCAGTCGATGGTCTCCGAGATGCTCGGGCTCTTGCGCAACGGCAGCTCGCGCAGCCCCCGCACCACATCGACCAGGTGCCGGGCCGCGGCTTCCGGCAGCCCGGTCCGCTTGGACCGTACGATCTCCAGCTCGCGTTCCGCGTCCGGGTAGTCGAGGAAGAGGTGCAGACAGCGGCGCTTGAGCGCGGCGGACAGATCACGGGTGTTGTTCGAGGTCAGGACGACGAACGGCGGGACCTTCGCCGTGTACGTGCCGACCTCCGGCACCGACACCTGGTACTCGGCGAGGCACTCCAGGAGCACGGCCTCCAGGGCCTCGTCGGCCCGGTCGACCTCGTCGATCAGCAGGACGGCGGGCTGCTCGCCGCGCACCGCGTCCAGCAGGGGACGCGGCGCGAGGAACCGGTCGGAGAAGAACACGCTGTCCTGCTCCTCGATCCGGTGGACGGCCGAGGCCAGGTCGGGGGCGTCGGCGGTGAGGTCGCCGATCTTGTCGCGCAGCATCTGGGTGTAGAGCAGCTGCTTGCCGTAGTCCCACTCGTACAGCGCCCGGCTCTCGTCCTGGCCCTCGTAGCACTGCAGCCGCAGCAGCCGGCGTCCGGTGACCGCGGCCAGGGTCTTGGCGAGCTCGGTCTTGCCGACGCCGGCCGGGCCCTCCAGCAGCACCGGCTTGTCCAGCCGGGTCAGCAGGAACACGGTGGTGGCGAGCCGCCGGCCGGCGATGTAGCCGTGGGCGGCGAGGCGTTCGGCCACGTCGTCGACCGAGGCGAACACGGGGGCATCGGCGGTGGTCTCGGTGTCCTCGGTGGTGGTGGTGTGCACGTGTCCTCCGTCCGTTGGGGGAACGCCGGGGAGGCGAGGGGCGGGGAGACGGAGACCTCGGGCCGCCTCCCCGCCCCGGTACCTGCCGGGCGTCGCCGGGGATCGCTCAGCCGAGCAGGTCGTCCAGGTCGCCGGTCATGCAGTGCTCGACGACCGGGCGGACGGTGTCGAAGGTGCACTCCTTGGCGTTGCCCGGGGTGCAGGCGTCGCCGAGGACGTGGTGCGTGATGCGGTCGACGTCGGCGGCGTCGCCCGCGATCACCTTGGCCTGCTCGTAGAACTTGGTGGGGCCCTGCCCGAGCCGGTTCTTGGAGTAGGTGTCCTGGCGCACGTCGACGAACTTCTCCGGGATGCCGACGTCCCGCAGCAGCCGGATGCCCGCGGCGAGCGCCGCCTCCGCCGCCTGCACCTTGGTCATGCCGTGCGTGTCCACGCCCATCGCCTCGGCGATGTCCGCGAACCGCTCGTAGTGCGCGGGCATGTTGAACGCCCACACCCTGGGCAGCGCGATGGCGTTGTTGAGGCCGTGGTGGGTGTCGTAGAAGGCGCTCACGGCGTGCGAGATGGAGTGGATGATGCCCAGGCCGCCCGAGTTGAACGCCTGCGCCGCGATGTACTGGGCGTACATCATGCCCTCGCGGCCGGCCAGGTCCTGCCCGTTCCACACCGCCTGCCGCAGATGCCGGGCGGTCAGCTTGATGGCGTGCAGCGCGTTGCCCAGCGACGGCTGGAAGTCCAGCCGGGAGACATACGGCTCGGAGGCGTGGGCGAGGACGTCGAAGCCGCACTGGGAGGTGTAGTCCAGCGGGCAGTCGTAGTACAGCGTCGGGTCGTCGATGGCGAGCGAGGCCACGGAGGCGTCGTCGAAGGCGACGTACTTGTGCGGGTTGTCGGGGTCGGTGGTGGTGTCGGTGATGACGTACGCCCATGAGGTCTCCGAACCGGTGCCGGCTGTGGTGGAGACCGCGATGTGGGGCGGGTTCTTGGGGTTCTCGGACTTGTTGAAGCCCTCGAAGTCGTTGACGTTGCGGCCGTCGTGGGCCACGGAGATCCGGGCGCCCTTGCAGGCGTCGTGCGCGGAGCCGCCGCCGATGGAGACGAACGAGTCGCAGGTGTTCTCCTGGTACAGCGCCACGGCGTCCATGACGTTGTAGTCCTTGGGGTTCGACTCGACCTTGTCGTACAGCACGACCTCCAAGCCGTGGTACTTCAGCGACTCGACGATCCTGTGCACGGTGTCGCTGCCGCGCAGCCCCGTGGTCATCACCAGCGTCCGCCGGAACCCGAGCTTCTTCGCCTCCGGACCGATCAGTTCATGGGCACCCGGGCCCATCAACGCCCGGGGGAAGGGGTGGAACTCCTTGATGGGGAAGGGCTTGAGAAGTTCTTCGACCTGCATGATCGCGACTGTCCTTTCCGCGCGGTGATCCGCGCGTGCTGCGTCGACTGCTCCGTCGCCGGCGGCGCAGGGTCCGGTGGAGCACGGACGTGCCGGAAGGGTGCGGCGTGCTTCACACTCCGGGAACGGCGTTCCGGGCGATACCGGCCGCTCGGGCGGCAGGTCGGCACGGACGGACAGTCCCGTTCCCCTCCGAACGGAGGGGACAGCCCGTGAGGACCGGCCTCGCACGGGCCGCCCCGTCCGACCGGACAGGGCGGGGGCGGCCGAAAGCAGGGTGAGCGGCGACTTTCCCGCGCCCTAGCGTCGAATCACGTCCGGTGCCGCGCACCGCGGGCCGGACCACCCCTTCCGACTCCCATCAGGAGGACCGCCATGCCCGCAGTGCAGGACGAGAACCGCGTCGCCGAGCAGGACGCCGCCGACCGGGTCGCCGTGGACGGTGACGTGACCGAGGAGGTCCTCGTCGAGGAGGTCTCCATCGACGGCATGTGCGGCGTCTACTAGGCCGGCCGCCATGACCTCCTCGGCCTTCGACCCGGCCCGCCCGTACCGGCTCAGCCCGAGTGTCGCGTTGCGCCCCGAACCCTTCGGGGCGCTCGCCTACCACTTCGGCAACCGCCGGCTGTCTTTCCTCAAGGCGCCCGAACTGGTCGAGCTGGTGCGGAACCTGGACGGCCGTGCGAGCGTGCGGGACGCGCTGGCCGAGGTGCCGGAGCGGCGCCGGGACGCCTTCCGCCGGGCGCTGGCCTCCCTGGCCGCCGCCGACATGATCATCCCCATCGAAGCGGAGCCGCAGCCGTGACCGTCACCCCCGAAGCACCGCCCGTGCCCGCCCTGGTCGAGCAGTTCAAGGGCGGCCTGCACGCCCCGATCTGCCTGACCTGGGAATGGACGTACGCCTGCAACCTCTCCTGCGCGCACTGCCTGTCCTCCTCCGGGCGGCGCGACCCGCTGGAGCTGTCCACGGACGAGATCAAGTCCGTGATCGACGAGCTGCAGCGCATGCAGGTCTTCTACGTCAACGTCGGCGGCGGTGAGCCCACCGTCCGCCCCGACTTCTGGGAGCTGCTGGACTACGCCGTCGCCCACCAGGTCGGGGTGAAGTTCTCCACCAACGGCCTGCGGATCACCCCGGAGCGGGCCCGGCGGCTGGCCGCCACCGACTACGTCGACATCCAGATCTCCCTGGACGGCGCCACCCGCGAGGTCAACGACGCGGTGCGCGGCCGAGGTTCGTACGACATGGCCGTGCGTGCCATGGAGAACCTCGCGGACGCCGGCTTCCGCGACTTCAAGATCTCCGTGGTGATGACCCGTCAGAACGTGTCCCAGCTGGACGATTTCGCCGCACTTGCCGACCGCTACGGCGCCCAGCTGCGGATCACCCGACTGCGGCCCTCCGGACGCGGCGCCGACGTGTGGGACGACCTGCATCCGACCGCCGAGCAGCAGCTGCGGATCTACCACTGGCTCGTCGGCCACGGCGAGCAGGTGCTCACCGGGGACTCGTTCTTCCACCTCAACGCCCTGGGCTCCGAGCCCATCCCGGGCCTCAACCTGTGCGGCGCGGGACGCGTCGTGTGCCTCATCGACCCCGTCGGGGACGTCTATGCCTGCCCGTTCGCCATCCACGACGCCTTCAAGGCGGGCAACGTCCGCACCCCCGGCGGCTTCGAACGGGTGTGGCGGGACTCGGCCCTCTTCGCCGACCTGCGCAGGCCCACCACCGGTGGGGCGTGCTCGGGCTGCCCGGCGTACGACACCTGCCAGGGCGGCTGCATGGCCGCCAAGTTCTTCACGGGCCTGCCGCTGGACGGCCCGGACCCCGAGTGCGTCAAGGGTCACGGAGCGGCCGCGCTCTCGGCGGTCGAGCCGGGCGCGCTGCCGCGCCAGGGCAACGACCACTCGCACCGCACCGTGCCGCTGGGCATGCCGACGGTCCGCACCAGCCGGCCCGACCGCTTCTGCGACGAGAGCCCGCTGGCCGGTCTGGACACCACCGCACACCACGAACGGGACGAACAGAACGAAGAGGACGGGGTAACGACATGAGTGCGTGGATCGAGACGGTCGCCGAGGCCCAGCGGCGAGCGCGCAGGCGGCTGCCGAAGTCCGTCTACAGCGCCCTGCTCGCCGGCTCCGAGAGGGGCGTGTCCTACGACGACAACACCGCCGCCTTCGCCGAACTGGGCTTCGCCCCACGGGTGGCGGGCCTGTCGCCCAAGCGGGACCAGGCCACGACCGTCCTCGGGCAGGACATCGCCCTGCCGGTGATCATCTCCCCGACGGGCGTGCAGGCCGTGCACCCCGACGGCGAGGTCGCCGTCGCCCGCGCCGCCGCCGCCCGCGGCACCGCCATCGGGCTCAGCTCCTTCGCCAGCAAGCCGCTCACCGAGGTCGTCGCCGCCAACCCGAGCACGTTCTTCCAGATGTACTGGATGGGCTCCAAGGACGCGATGACCCGGCGTATCGCGTATGCCCGCGAGGCCGGCGCCAAGGCCCTGATCGTCACCCTCGACTGGTCCTTCTCCTACGGCCGTGACTGGGGCAGCCCCCGGATACCCGAGCGGCTGACGCCGAAGGAGATGGTGCGATTCGCCCCCGAGGCGGTGACCCGCCCCCGCTGGCTGTGGGACTTCGCCAGGTCCCGCAGCCTGCCGGACCTGACCACCCCCAACCTCGCCGAGCCCGGCCAGGACGCGCCCACCTTCTTCGGCGCCTACGGCGAGTGGATGCAGACGCCGCCTCCCTCCTGGGACGACGTGCGCTGGCTGCGCGAGCAGTGGGACGGGCCGTTCCTGCTCAAGGGCGTCTGCCGGGTCGACGACGCCCTGCGCGCCGTGGACGCCGGGGTCACCGCGATCTCCGTGTCCAACCACGGCGGTAACAACCTGGACGCCACCCCGGCCCCCATCCGTGTCCTGCCCGCCATCGCCGACGCGGTGGGCGGCCAGGTCGAACTGCTGCTGGACGGCGGCATCCGGCGCGGCAGCGACGTCGTCAAGGCGCTGGCGCTCGGCGCCCGCGCCGTGATGATCGGCCGCGCCTACCTGTGGGGCCTCGCGGCAGCCGGACAGCCCGGAGTCGAGAACGTCCTTGACATCCTCAGCCGCGGCATCGACTCCGCCCTGCTCGGCCTCGGCCGCTCCTCCGTGCACGAACTCACCCGCGACGACGTGCTCGTCCCGCCGGGCTTCACCCGCGCGCTGGGCACCACCCGCACGCCGGGCACGGTCTGACCGGCCATGGCCACGACCCGCCTCGCCGACCTGACCTGGCCGGACCTCGAACGCCGCCGCCCCCTCGTGCTGTTGCCCCTCGGCTCCTGCGAACAGCACGGCCCCCACCTGCCGCTGGACACCGACACCGCGGTGGCTTGCGCGGTGACCGAACGGGCCGCGACCCGGCTCGACGACGACGGCCCGGACCTGGTGGTCGCACCGCCCCTGACGTACGGTGCCAGCGGCGAGCACGAGGGCTTCCCCGGCACCGTGTCGATCGGCCACGACGCGCTGCGGCTGCTGATCACCGAGATCGGCCGCTCGCTGCTGCGCTGGGCCGGACGCCTGCTCGTGGTGAACGGCCACGGAGGCAACCTGCTCGGCCTCGCCGACGCGGTGACCGGCCTGCGCGGCGAGAGCCGGGACGCGGCCTGGTGGCCGTGCGTGCCCCCGGGCACCGACGCCCACGCCGGCCGCACGGAGACGTCGATGATGCTCCGCCTGCGTGCCCCGGCGGTACGCCCCGACCGGGCGGTCGCCGGACCCACCGAGCCCCTCCACCTGCTGATGGACCGGCTGGTCGCCGAGTCCGTCCGGGGTGTCAGCCCGTCCGGTGTCCTCGGCGACCCGGCGGGAGCCGGCGGCAGCGAGGGCGAACGGCTCCTGGAGCACATGGCGGACCGACTGGCGGCCGACATCGGCGCCTGGACGGTGTCCGAACAGGGGCGGCTGGGCGCCTGGCCGACCGGCCGCTCCGTGCGCCGACCGGTCACCGCACGCTCCGGGGAAGGCTCATGACGCGGCACCGGGTCGCCGTGGTCACCGGCGCCGCCCGCGGCATCGGCGCGGAGACCGTGCGCCGCCTGGCCCGCGACGGCTGGGCCGTGATCGCCGTCGACCGGTGCGCCGACGACCCGGACGTGCCGTACTCGCTCGCCGAGCCGCGCCAACTCGACCTGCTGGCCGAGGAGTTCCCGCGAGTCCGCACGGTCCGCGCCGACGTGCGCGACGCCGGGGCGCTGCGCGGTGCGGTGGAGCTCGCCGAGTCCGAGTTCGGCGGCCTGGACGCCGCGGTGGGCGCGGCGGCGGTGATCCTCGGCGGCGGCCCGGTGTGGGAGCAGAGCGACACGCAGTGGCGGACGCTGCTGGACGTGGACGTCCTGGGCGTCGCCCACCTCGCGCGGGCGGCCGTGCCCGCCCTGCTGCGCCGTCCGCGGCCCCGGCACGGCCGCTTCGTCGCCCTCGCCTCAGCCGCCGCACACCACGGCCTGTGGGGGCTCGGCGCCTACTGCGCGGCCAAGCACGCGGTGGTCGGCCTCGTCCGTGCCCTCGCCTGCGACCTGCGCGACACCGGCGTCACCGCGGTCGCCGTCTCCCCGGGTGCCACGCGCACCGACATGCTGCGCGCCACGGCCGGCCTGTACGGACTGCCCGACGTCGAGCGGCTCGCCGAACGGCAGCTGACGGGCCGTCCACTGGAGCCCGAGGAGACGGCCGCCGTGGTCGCCTGGGCATGCTCCGCGGAGTCCGGCGCGGTCACCGGTTCCGTGGTCCACGCGGACGGAGGGTTCACGGCATGACACGGCTCACACGGAACGCCGCACGCGTCTCCCGGTCCGGCCCCGCGAGGGCCGGGGCGCCGGCCCCGCCGCCGGAGGACTGCCGGCTCCCCGACGGCTTCGCGGTCGAACTAGCCGCCGACACCCACCGCTCGCACGACGGTCACCTCATGCTGGGCGGCTCACCGCCACGGCTGCTGCGCCTCGGTCCTGCCGCGGTACGGCTGCTGGCCGACGGCCGATTCGTGGTGCGGGACGCGGGAAGCGCCACGCTCGCCCGCCGTCTCCTGGACGCGGGGGTGGCCCACCCCCGTCCCGCGCCCGCCCCGGTCCGCGACACCACCCTCGCCGTCCCCGTCCGTGACCGGGCGGACCAGCTCGACGGTCTGCTGACCGCCCTGCGCGCCGACCCCGCCACCTCGGACCTGCCCCTGCTGGTGGTGGACGACGGATCCCGGGCGCCCGACGTCCTGGCCCGAGTGGCCCGCCGTCACGGGGCCCGGCTGCTCACCCATCCGCGCAACCTCGGTCCGGCCGCCGCCCGAAACACCGCGCTGCGTCACGCCCGTACGGCCTTCGTGGCGTTCTGCGACTCCGACGTGCTGCCCGGACCGGGATGGCTGGCCCCGCTCCTCGCCCACTTCGCCGACCCGGCCGTGGCCCTCGCCGCCCCCCGGATCGTCGCCCTGCCCGTACTGGGCCCCGGGCTCCTCGACCGCTACGAGCAGGTCCGCTCGCCGCTCGACATGGGGGAGCGGGAGGGGCCGATCGTGCCCGTGTCGATGCTCTCCTACGTCCCGAGCGCCACCCTCGTCGTGCGCCGCTCCGCCGTGGGCGCCGGGTTCGACGAGGGCATGCGCGTCGGCGAGGACGTCGACCTGTGCATGCGGCTGCACGCGGCCGGCTGGCGGCTGCGGTACGTCCCCCATGTGCGCGTCGGCCACCGCCACCGCACCGACCTGCGCGCCTGGCTCGCCCAGCGCGCCGGATACGGCACCGGCGCCGCCGACCTGGCGCTGCGTCACCCCGGCCGGGTACCCCCGCTGTACGCGGCACCCTGGTCCCTGGCGGCCTGCGCCCTGCTCCTGCGCGGCAGGCCGCTGCCGGCCGCCGGTGCCCTGGCGCTGACCGCGGTCACGGCCGTCCGCGTGACCCGCCGCATGCCCGACGCCGACCGTCCCGCTCGCGCGGGCACCCTGCTGGCGCTCGCCGCCCTGCGCGGCACCGGCGAACAGCTGCTGCGCTGCGCCACCCGCCACCACTGGCCCCTCGCGCTGGGAGCCGCGGCCGTCAGCCGCCGGGCCCGCTGGTTCCTGGCCGTCGCCGCACTCGCCGAGGGACTGGCCGACCACCACCGCTCGGGCACGTCGCTGGGGCCTCTCACCCATACCGCGATCCGCCGACTGGACGACCTCGCCTACGGCTGGGGTGTGTGGCAGGGCGCCCTGCGCCGCCGCACCACCGAGCCCCTGCGGCCCCGCCTCGCCCTGCCGCTGCGCGGCCGCCGCGCCCGGCGCCCCTGGGAGCCCCGCCCGGTGGCGCCAACCTCGCACCAACCGGAACCGGCCACCGTGGAGACCTGGTGACGGGCGCGCTGCCCCTGGAGAGCCGCGCCCGTCACCGCCCACCCGCACCCCCTGGAGGAAGCCGCATGTCCCCGCGCCCCGATCGTCGTCCCGCGCCCGACCTGGAGTTCTGGGCGCGACAGGCCGGGCAACTGCACTGGGAGACCGAGTGGTCCGAGGTCCTGGACCGCTCCGACGCGCCCTTCGTCCGCTGGTTCACCGGCGGGCGGCTGAACGTCGCCCACAACTGCGTCGACCGGCACGTCGAGGCCGGTCACGGCGACCAGGTCGCCTTCCACTGGGAGGGCGAGCCCGGCGACACCCGCACCGTCACCTACGCCGAGCTCCGGCGCGAGGTGTGCCGGACGGCCAACGCCCTGCTCTCACTGGGGCTGAGGGCCGGCGACCGGGTCGCCATCCAGCTGCCGATGATCCCCGAGGCCGTGTTCGCCATGCTGGCCTGCGCCCGGCTCGGTCTGCCGCACAGCGTGGTCTTCGGCGGGTTCTCGCCGGCCGCGCTCCGGTCCCGCATCGAGGACGCGGGGGCCAGGCTGCTGATCACCTCGGACGGACAGTACCGGCGCGGCAGGGCCGAGCCGATGAAGGCGCACACCGACGAGGCGACCGCGCGCACCCCGGGTGTCGAGCACGTACTGGTGGTCCGCCGCACCGGCACCGACGTGCCGTGGACCGAGGGCCGCGACCTGTGGTGGCACGAGCTGGTGCACCGGCAGAGCGCCGAGCACACCCCCGAGTTCTTCGACGCCGAGCACCCGCTGTTCATCCTCTACACCTCGGGCACGACGGGCAGGCCCAAGGGCATCCTGCACACCTCCGGCGGCTACCTCACCCAGGCCGCGTACACCCACCGCACGGTCTTCGGCCTCGAACCCGACACGGACGTCTACTGGTGCACGGCCGACATCGGCTGGATCACCGGGCACACGTACATCGTCTACGGGCCGCTCGCCAACCGCACCACGTCGGTGATGTACGAGGGCACGCCCGACACCCCGCACCAGGGGCGGCACTTCGAGATCATCGAGCGGTACGGGGTGTCCGTGTACTACACCGCCCCCACCGTCATCCGCACCTTCATGAAGTGGGGCGAGGACGTCCCCGCACGCTACGACCTGTCCTCGATCCGGGTGCTCGGCAGCGTCGGCGAGCCGATCAACCCCGAGGCGTGGCGCTGGTACCGCACGCACCTCGGCGCCGGCCGGGCGCCCGTCGTGGACACCTGGTGGCAGACCGAGACCGGCGCGGTCATGATCGCGCCGCTGCCCGGCGGGCGACCCGCGAAGCCCGGTTCGGCGCAGACGCCGCTGCCGGGGATCTCCGCCAAGGTCGTCGACGACCAGGGCCGCGAGGTCGGCAAGGGGGAGAGCGGCTACCTCGTGCTCGACCAGCCCTGGCCGTCCATGCTGCGGGGTGTCTGGGGCGACGACGAGCGGTACCGGGAGACGTACTGGTCCCGTTTCGCCGCGCACGGCTACTACTTCGCCGGTGACGGTGCCCGCTACGACGACGACGGCGACATCTGGCTGCTGGGCCGGGTCGACGACGTGATGAACGTGTCCGGGCACCGGATCTCCACCGCCGAGGTCGAGTCCGCGCTCGTCTCCCACCCCACGGTCGCCGAGGCCGCCGTGGTCGGCGCCTCGGACCCGACGACCGGTCAGGCCATCGTCGCCTTCGTCATCCTGCGCGGCACCGCCGCCGATGAGGAGACCGCCGGGGTGGTCGCCGCGCTGCGCGAGCACGTGGCGCGGGAGATCGGCCCCATCGCCAAGCCCCGGCAGATCATGGTCGTGCCCGAGCTGCCCAAGACCCGCTCCGGGAAGATCATGCGCCGGCTGCTGCGCGACGTCGCCGACAACCGTGAGGTGGGCGACGTCAGCACCCTCGCGAATGCCTCCGTGATGGAGCTGATCAGCGCGGGCCCGGCGGAGGCCTCCGCGCGCACGGACGGACGGTGAGGAGCAGTCATGGCGCCCAGCGGCCCGCTGCACGGCCGGGTGGTCCTGCTCACCGGAGCGCACGGCTCCGCCGCGGAGCTGACCCGGAGCCTCGTTGTGCGCGGCGCCCGCGTGGCCGTGGCGGGCGGGAGGCCCCGCGTCCCCTCGCCGGTCCGGACTCCCCGGTGCCGGCCCTGCCCTGCGACACGCACGACCCGGCCGGACCGGACGGCGTGATCGACGCGGTCGTCGACCGCCTCGGCCGTCTGGACCACCTGGTGAACCTGATCGCGGCCCCGCCCCGGCCGGGGCGGCTGACGGAACTCGACCCCCTGGCGCTGCGCGGCGCCCTCGACCGGCACCTCGTCATGCCGCTGGCGTGGACCCGGTCGGCCTGCCGACGCCGGCTGGCCGAGCACGGAGGATCGGTGGTCAACGTGGTGACCGACGCCGTACGGGACGCCTCCCAGGCCGCCGCGACAGCGGCGCTCACCGAGCTGACCGAGTGGCTCTCGGCCGAACTGGAGCCCCGGGTCGCGGTCCGCACCGTCGTGCCCAGCCCGTCGACGAGCGCCGCCGCGTACCGGACGGCCCTCACCGATGCCGTGCCCCGTCTCCTGGCCCGCCCCGGCGGCGAGGCCGCCCACCGCGTCCACGGGCCGGTCCTGGTGCTCACGGCACCACCCGAGCGCCCTTCACACGCCGCCTGACGAACCCTCATCACCACGGAAGGCACACCACCCCCGATGCGACTTCTCCTCATCGGCCCGCCCGGAGCGGGCAAGGGCACCCAGGCCGAGATCCTCAGCCGGATCCTCGGCGTCCCCCACATCTCCACCGGCGACCTGTTCCGGGACCAAGTCGGCCGGCGGACGCCGCTGGGCCGGGAGGCGGCGCGCTTCCTGGACGCGGGCGAACTCGTACCCGATCGCGTCACCACGGACATGGTCCGCCACCGTCTCGGTGAACCGGACGCCGAGCGGGGCTTCCTGCTGGACGGCTACCCCCGCACGGTCCCGCAGGCGCAGGCACTGTCGTCGGTCCTGGCCGCCGGGGGAACCACCCTGGACGCCGTCCTGGAACTCACCGCACCCGAGGACGTCCTCGTGGACCGCCTGCTCGCGCGCGGCCGCCCCGACGACACGGAGGACCTCGTCCGGCACCGCCGGCGGATCCACCACCGCCGGACCGTGCCCGTCCTCGGCCACTACGCCGGCCTGGTCCGCACCGTGGAGGCCGTGGGGACGGTCGAGGACATCACCGCCCGGATCCTCACCGCCCTCGGCCTGCCGGAGTCCGTCAGCACTCGATGATGTTGACCGCCAGCCCGCCCCGCGCCGTCTCCTTGTACTTGACCGACATGTCCGCGCCGGTGTCCTTCATCGTCTTGATGACCTTGTCCAGGGACACCTTGTGCGAGCCGTCGCCGCGCATCGCCATCCGGGCTGCGGTGACCGCCTTCACCGCGGCCATGCCGTTGCGCTCGATGCACGGGATCTGGACCAGTCCGCCCACCGGGTCGCAGGTCAGTCCGAGGTTGTGCTCCATGCCGATCTCGGCCGCGTTCTCCACCTGCTCCGGGCTGCCGCCCAGCACCTCGGCGAGCGCGCCCGCCGCCATCGAGCAGGCCGAGCCGACCTCGCCCTGGCAGCCGACCTCGGCGCCGGAGATGGAGGCGTTCTCCTTGAACAGCATGCCGATCGCGCCCGCGGCCAGCAGGAAGCGGACCACCCCGTCCTCGTCGGCGCCCGGCACGAAGTTGATGTAGTAGTGCAGGACCGCCGGGATGATGCCCGCCGCGCCGTTCGTGGGGGCGGTGACGACCCGGCCGCCGGCCGCGTTCTCCTCGTTCACGGCCATCGCGTAGAGGGTGATCCACTCCATGGCGAGGGCCTGCGCGTCGCCCTCGGAGCGCAGCTTGCGCGCGGTGTTCGCGGCCCGGCGCTTCACGCGCAGCCCGCCCGGCAGGATGCCCTCGCGGGTCATCCCGCGCTGCACGCACTCCCGCATCACCCGCCAGATCTCCAGCAGGCCCGCGCGGATCTCGTCCTCGCTGCGCCAGGCCCGCTCGTTCTCCAGCATCAGCGCGGAGATCGACAGACCGGTCTCCTTGGTCAGGCGCAGCAGCTCGTCGCCCGTGCGGAAGGGGTACTTCAGCACCGTGTCGTCCAGCTTGATGCGGTCCGCGCCCACCGCGTCCTCGTCGACGACGAACCCGCCGCCCACCGAGTAGTACGTCTTCGACAGCAGCTCGGCGCCCGAGGAGTCGTACGCCCACAGCGTCATGCCGTTCGCGTGGTACGGCAGCGCCTTGCGGCGGTGCAGCACCATGTCGTCGTCGAAGGAGAAGGCGATCTCGTGCTCGCCGAGCAGCTTCAGCCGGCCGCCCTCCTTGATCGCCTCCACCCGCTCGTCGGCCGTCTCCACGTCCACCGTGCGGGGCGAGTCGCCCTCCAGGCCGAGCAGGACGGCCTTCGGCGTGCCGTGGCCGTGGCCGGTCGCGCCGAGGGAGCCGTACAGCTCCGCGCGGACCGAGGCGACGGAGCCGAGCAGCTCCTCGTTGCGCAGCCGCCGGGCGAACATGCGGGCCGCGCGCATCGGGCCGACCGTGTGCGAACTGGACGGGCCGATGCCGACCGAGAACAGGTCGAAGACGGAGATGGCCACGGGGACTCCTCGAGAGCGGGGGTGGTGCGCAGGGGTGGGGCGGCCGTGCCCGCTTGTGGCGGGCACGGCACCCCGAGCGGTGTCTACTTGTTCAGCCCCGGGTACAGGGGGTGCTTGTCCGCCAGTGCCGCGACCCGGGCCTTCAGTGCCCGGGCGTCGGCCTCCCCGAAGGGGGACGGCGCCTTGAGCGCCTCGGCGATCACGTCCGCGACCTCGGCGAAGTCCTCGGCGGTGAAGCCGCGGGTCGCCAGGGCCGGCGTACCGATGCGCAGACCGGAGGTCACCATCGGCGGGCGCGGGTCGTTCGGGACGGCGTTGCGGTTGACCGTGATGCCGACCTCGTGGAGGCGGTCCTCGGCCTGCTGACCGTCCAGCTCGGAGTCGCGCAGGTCGACCAGGACCAGGTGGACGTCCGTGCCGCCGGTCAGGACGGACACGCCCGCCGCCTTCGCGTCGTCCTTCACCAGGCGCTCGGCGAGGATGCGGGCGCCCTCCAGCGTACGACGCTGGCGCTCCTTGAAGTCCTCGCTCGCGGCGACCTTGAAGGCGACCGCCTTGGCCGCGATCACGTGCTCCAGCGGGCCACCCTGCTGACCGGGGAAGACCGCCGAGTTGATCTTCTTGGCGAGCTCGGCCGTGGACAGGATCACACCGCCGCGCGGGCCGCCGAGCGTCTTGTGGGTGGTGGTGGTCACGACGTGCGCGTGCGGCACCGGGTTGGGGTGCAGGCCCGCCGCGACCAGACCGGCGAAGTGCGCCATGTCGACCATGAGGTACGCGCCGACCTCGTCGGCGATCCGGCGGAACGCGGCGAAGTCCAGCTGCCGCGGGTACGCCGACCAGCCCGCCACGATCAGCTTCGGCTTGCTCTCCTTGGCGAGCCGCTCGACCTCGGCCATGTCGACCTGGCCGTCCTCGCCGACGTGGTAGGCGACCACGTTGTAGAGCTTGCCCGAGAAGTTGATCTTCATGCCGTGGGTCAGGTGCCCGCCGTGGGCGAGGTTCAGACCCATGATCGTGTCGCCGGGCTTGAGCAGCGCGAACATCGCGGCGGCGTTGGCCTGGGCGCCCGAGTGCGGCTGCACGTTGGCGTGCTCGGCGCCGAAGAGTTCCTTCACGCGGTCGATGGCGATCTGCTCGACCACGTCGACGTGCTCGCAGCCGCCGTAGTAGCGGCGGCCCGGGTAGCCCTCGGCGTACTTGTTGGTGAGGACCGAGCCCTGGGCCTCCATGACCGCGACCGGGGCGAAGTTCTCCGAGGCGATCATCTCGAGGGTGGACTGCTGCCGGTGCAGCTCGGCGTCGACCGCGGCGGCCACGGCCGGGTCGAGCTCGTGCAGGGGCGTGTTCAGAAGCGACATGCGGATACGACTCCTCAGCCGGCGATGTGGGCGTCGTACTCGGCGGCCGAGAGCAGGTCGGCCGGCTCGTCGGTGACGCGCACCTTGAACAGCCAGCCGCCCTCGAAGGGGGCCGAGTTCACCAGCGACGGGTCGTTCACCACGTCCTCGTTGACCTCGGTGATCTCACCGGAGACGGGGGAGTACAGATCGCTGACCGACTTGGTCGACTCCAGCTCGCCGCAGGTCTCGCCCGCGGTCACGGTGTCCCCGACCTCGGGGAGCTGGACGAACACGACGTCGCCGAGCGCGTTCGCCGCGTGCTCGGTGATGCCGACCGTCGAGACGCCGTCCTCGGCGGCCGACAGCCACTCGTGCTCCTTGCTGTAACGCAGCTGCTGGGGGTTGCTCATGGCCTGAATTCTCCTGTACGGGGGTGATGGCTGGTGACGCAGGGGACGTGTGTGAAGCGCGCGTGAGCAGGCAGGACGTACGGCAGCGCACCGCACGCGTGAAGGCCCGCCCTACGACGGTGTCACTTCTGGCGCTTGTAGAACGGCAGCGCAACGACCTCGTACGGCTCGTGGCTGCCGCGGATGTCCACGCCGACGCCCTCGGTGCCGGGCGCCGCGTGGGCGGGGTCGACGTACGCCATGGCGATCGGCCGGCCCAGCGTCGGTGACGGGGCTCCGGAGGTGACCTCGCCGATCACCTCGCCGCCGGCGACGACCGCGTACCCGGCGCGGGGCACCCGGCGGCCCTGGGCGATCAGGCCGACCAGGACGCGGGGCGGGTTCTGCGCCGCCCGCTCGGCGGCCTCGGTGAGCGCGGCCCGGCCCACGAAGTCGCCCTCCTTCTCGAACTTCACCACCCGGCCCAGACCGGCGTCGAAAGGTGTGAGTTCGGTGGTCAGCTCGTGCCCGTACAGCGGCATGCCCGCCTCCAGGCGCAGGGTGTCCCGGCAGGACAGCCCGCAGGGGACCAGGCCGACACTCTCGCCCGCCTTGGTCAGCGCCTGCCACAGCTCGACGGCGTGCTCCGGCTTCACGAACAGCTCGAAGCCGTCCTCGCCGGTGTAGCCGGTGCGGGCGATCAGCGCGGGCACCCCGGCGACCGTGCCGGGCAGGCCGGCGTAGTACTTCAGGCCGTCCAGGTCGGCGTCGGTGAGGCTCGCCAGGATGCCGGGGGACTCGGGGCCCTGCACGGCGAGCAGCGCGTAGGCGTCGCGGTCGTCGCGCACCTCGGCGTCGAAGCCGGCCGCGCGCTCGGTCAGCGCGTCCAGCACCACCTGGGCGTTGGAGGCGTTGGCGACGACCATGTAGTGAGAAGACCCGGCCTCCGTCTCATCGAGCCGGTAGACGATCAGGTCGTCCAGGATGCCGCCGTCCTCGCGGCAGATCATGGTGTAGCGGGCGCGGCCCTGCTTCACACTCCCGATGTTGCCCACCAGGGCGTAGTCGAGGAGGGCGGCGGCCCCCGGGCCGGTGACGGTGATCTCGCCCATGTGCGAGAGGTCGAACAGGCCGGCCTTGGTGCGCACGGCGTTGTGCTCGTCGCGTTCGGAGCCGTAGCGCAGGGGCATGTCCCAGCCGGCGAAGTCGGTCATCGTCGCGCCGAGCGCGCGATGCACGGCATCGAGCGCGGTACGGCGGAGTTCGGTACTGCTCATCGGTCGGTCTCCCAAGCATGACAGGCGAGGACATTTCCTCCCCATCTGTCATCGGAACCTGAGAGGTTCGCCATGACCACCGCTGATACGGCGATCAGGACTTGCACCTTGGGTGGGGCCACCGGAGCACTGCTGCAGCGGCCCGCTTTTCAGATGTGCCTCGCCCGCGCGGTAACGGGGCCTGAGAGATTCAAGGGAGGGACTTGCTCCTTCGGCGCCCCGGCGGCAAGGTGCCGGGGACTCTCCCGCGCGGATTCAAACGGCCGGTATGCAGTTGGCGCGCACATCATTGCACGCATCCCCGGCGCGTGGCAGGGGGACCCTTCTCAGGGGACGCGCAGGGTGCACGGACGATCACGGCGGGCTGTGACAGGCCTGTTCCGGAAAACGGACCGAAATGAGAGACACCCGGCATTACCTTCTCTTTACACTCGGCGGGGAGGGGTCCACCGGACCCGGCCCCAGGGGAGGACGAACACGGTGAACAGGATCACGGCGTACGCCACGACCTCGGGCCTCGGGCTGCCCGGACAGCCCGCCGCACCGGCCCAGGAGGCGTGCGCCCCGCTGCCCGCCCCCGTCGTCCGCGACCTGCGGGACCGGGCCGGCCCTAGGGGGCTTCTCTTCGGCCCGCGCGACCTGGTCGCGGTCACCGGCCTGCCCGGCAGCGGCAAGTCCACCCTGATGCGGCGCACGGTGCGGGGGACCCGCATCGACTCCCAGGACACCCGCGACCGCTGGGCGAGCCGCATGCCGCGCTTCCTGCCCTACGCGCTCTACCGGCCCCTGGTCCGCCTCGCCCACTACGCCGGCCTGCACCGCGCCCTGCGCACCGGCGAGCCCCTCGTCGTCCACGACTGCGGCACGCAGACCTGGGTCCGCCGCTGGCTCGCCCGCGAGGCCCGCCGCCGCGGCGGCGCCCTGCACCTGCTCCTGCTCGACGTCACCGCGGACACCGCCCTCAAGGGCCAGCGCGAGCGCGGCCGCGGAGTCTCCCGCTACGCCTTCCGCCGCCACCGCACCGCGAGCCACCGCCTGCTGCGCGCCGTGGAGAAGGGCGACCTGCCCACGGGCTGCGGCTCGGCGGTCCTCCTCGACCGCGACGCGGCGAACGCCCTGCGCCGTATCGGCTTCACGGGCTGAGCGGGCCGGGTCCGCTCGTCGCGTTAGCCTTCTGAGCCACAGCAGTGGTTCCAGGCAGGCGGTAGGCAGATGGACATCCCGGCGGATTTCTCCGCGGACTTCCCGGCGCAGGCGCACCCCCATCCGCACGGCGGATGGCCCGGCAACGAGCTGGAGGAGGTGCTCTCCGCCTCCCTCGGCGTGCCCTCGGCCGGCGGCCGGATCATCGAGGTGCTGGGCCGCAGCTTCGTGTGGATACCCCTGCCGAACGGCGGCGGCCCGCACAGCGGCCCCCTCGACCTGCCCACCATGGAACTGGACGGCCAGGCCTACGTGCCCGTCTTCAGCTCCGAGGAACAGTTCCGCCAGATCGTCGGCTCCCACATGGCGTACACCATCGCCCCCGCCGTCGAGTTCGCCCGCGGGCTGCCCCCGCAGGCCGGCATCGCGGTCAACCCCGGCGGCGTCGTCGGCATCCCCCTGCCCCCGCCCGCGGTGGCGGAACTGTGCCGCGCCGGCCGCACCCCCCTGGACGGCCCGGCCTCCGGCGCCCGCGTCCGTCTGTTCGAGCCCGACTGGCAGGACGACCCGGTGGACTTCCTGACGGCGGCGTCGGCGGAGTTCGACACCATCGGAGTCGTCACGACGGCCCGCCGCTGCCTGGCGGCGATCGAGACGGCCGACCCGGTGATGTTCGTGGGCGTGGAACTCTCCCAGTGGGAGGGCGACCTGAGAGCCCTCCCGTTGGAGGCCCTGGGCAGGGCTCTGACCAAGGCTGCCCCGAAGTGGCCGGTCAACCTCATCCTCATGGACGTGACCCAGGACCCGGTGGCCACGTGGATGCGAGCGACCGTGCGGCCCTTCTACACACAGGGTGGATGAGCTGCCCAGGGGCGCGGGGCTGTGTCCGATATGCGGCTCCGCCGCGTGGGCGCGATCAACCACAACGCGCCGCACCCGCAGGACGACACCAGGTCCCGAGTTCTTAGGCGACCCTTAAGCTAGGTCCACCCGAGGGCGTTGAAACAGAGGGGCGGTAACAGTGAGCGCGAGCGGCACCGCCGCGACCGGCCAGGTCGAGCACATGCTGCGCCAGGTGACGCCGGGGCGTTACGACGCCTACGAGGCCCTGCTGCGCGCCCTCGCCGCCCCCTCCACCGGCCAGGTCTGGATGCTGCTGTGGCACGGCCAGGCCGGCTCCCCGGACGCCCAGTACGGGAACATGGAGGTCGACGGCTGCGCCTACGCCCCCTGCGTCACCTCCGCCCAGGAACTCTCGGCGAGCGGCTGGAACCGTTCGTACGAGGTCGTCGAGGGCCTCGACGTGGCTCGCGCGCTCTACCCCGACCGCTACGGCCTCTGGCTCAACCCGCACGCCCCGGGCGGCGGCGTCGGCATCCCCTGGCTGGACCTGCGCCGCATCGCCACCGGCCTCGACCGCCAGCCCGCGGGCCCGCTCCGGCTGTCCGAACCGGCCATCGAGATCCCCCAGTTCTACGCCCTGCTCGCGCAGAACGCCCACCGCACGCCGCCGGTGCGCTCCCTGCGCCGCGCCTGGGTCCAGCCCGCGCTGGGCGCCCCGTACCTGGCCATCGGCCTCGACGTGTACGACACCTCCCCGCCGGCCGTGGACGCGGTGCGCGCGATGATGCAGCAGTCCCTGTCCGCCGTCCCCGACGGCCTGCCGGTGTCGACCGTCGCGATGTCCGACGAGCACGACCCGGTCGCCATGTGGCTGCGTGCCAACGCCCGCCCGTTCTACGACCGCGAGGCCCACGCCCCGGCTCCTTCCGCCGCCCCCGCCCCGGCGGCGGGCTACGGATACCCGCCGGCGCAGCCTCCGGCGCACGGCGCGTACTGACGGCAGCGGACGACGTCTCATGCCGTCCCGGCGGACGGTTCACCGCGCGTAGACCAGGTCGTATGACCCCCATGTCCAGCGATTTGCCCCAACTCGCCTACGTCCGACCCCCGTTACCCGCTGTCCGGATAACGGAACCCCCAGGACAGCATCACGGTTGCGCATCCATTCATCGTCAAGTCTGGTAACTGATCGCCGAAGCGTTGAAGACTCCCCGAAGACACGGACCTGTCGGTCCTGTGTACGAGACAAGCGACCGCTACAGCGGCAGCCAGGGGGGGTCGGCGGATCGCCGACCCGAGAGGGGTCAATCGCACCGTGACCGCACCGATCGAGACCACCGGGGCGGAAGCCGGAGCACAGCCCGAGGCCGTGCTCGCCGGGGTCAAGCAGAGCCAGATCCAAGGGCGTTCGCTCACCCAGATCGCCTGGATGCGCTTCAAGCGCGACAAGGTGGCCATGGCGGGCGGCGTCGTGGTCATCCTGCTCGTCCTGATGGCGGTGCTCTCCAAGCCCATCCAGTGGGTGTTCGACCTCGACCCCAACAAGTTCAACCAGGACCTGATCGATCCGGCCCTGCTGGCCCCCAAGGGCGGCTGGGGAGGCATGAGCTGGGACCACCCGCTCGGTGTCGACCCGCAGTACGGCCGGGACATGCTGGCCCGCATCATCGACGGCTCCTGGGTCTCCCTCCTGGTCGCCGGCGGCGCCACCCTCCTCTCGGTGCTGATCGGCACCGTGATGGGCCTGCTCGCCGGGTACTACGGCGGCTGGGTCGACAGCATCATCAGCCGGATGATGGACACCTTCCTGGCGTTCCCCCTGCTGCTGTTCGCCATCTCCATCTCCGCCTCGGTGCAGGACGGCTTCTTCGGTCTCGACGGCCTGCCCCTGCGCATCTGCGTCCTGATCTTCGTGATCGGGTTCTTCAGCTGGCCGTACATCGGCCGTATCGTGCGCGCGCAGACCATGAGCCTCAGGGAGCGCGAGTTCATCGAGGCGGCCCGCAGCATGGGCGCCCGCGGCCCCTATGTCGTGTTCCGGGAGCTGCTGCCCAACCTCGTCGCGCCGATCATCGTCTACTCGACGCTGATCATCCCGACGAACATCCTCTTCGAGGCATCGCTGAGCTTCCTCGGCGTCGGTATCGCTCCGCCGCAGGCCTCCTGGGGCGGCATGCTCAGCAACGCTGTGGATCTCTACACGGCAGATCCGCAGTACATGTTCGTGCCCGGACTGGCGATCTTCATCACCGTCCTGGCCTTCAACCTGCTGGGTGACGGGCTGCGTGACGCCCTCGACCCTCGCAGCAAGTGATCCATCGATTGAGGGGGCTTCCTCAGGTGAAGACGAGAAGGGTGACCGCCGGCGTGGCGTCGGTCCTGGCGTTGTCGCTGGGTGCTGCCGCATGTGGCGGCGGCGGTGGCAAGGACGACGACGGCAACGGAGGCAACGCCAAGAAGGACGCGGCGCTTACCTCCATCGTCAACGCGTCGGACAAGAAGGGGGGAACCGTCACGTACCAGCACTCGGACGTGCCGGACTCCCTGGACCCGGGCAACACGTACTACGGCTGGGTGCAGAACTTCTCCCGCCTCTACGGCCGGACGCTCACCACGTTCAAGCCGGCCGCGGGCAAGGAGGGTCTGGAGGTCGTCCCCGACCTGGCCGAGTCCCTGGGCAAGCCCAGCAACGATGCCAAGACGTGGACGTACAAGCTGCGCAAGGGCGTGAAGTTCGAGGACGGCACCCCGGTGACGTCCAAGGACGTCAAGTACGCCATCCAGCGCTCCAACTTCGCGCCGGAGGCGCTGTCCAACGGCCCGACGTACTTCAAGGCGTTCCTCGAGGGCGGCGACAAGTACAAGGGCCCCTACAAGGACAAGTCCCCCGAGGGTCTGAAGTCCATCGAGACGCCTGACGACCAGACGATCGTCTTCCATCTCAACCAGCCGTTCGCGGACTTCGACTACCTGGCGACCTTCTCGCAGACGGCCCCGGTGCCGCAGGCGAAGGACGACGGCGCCAAGTACGTGCAGCACATCGTGTCGTCCGGTCCCTACAAGTTCCAGTCCTACCAGGAAGGCCGCAGCGCCACCCTGGTGCGCAACCCGGAGTGGGACCAGAAGACGGACCCGATCCGCAAGGCACTGCCGGACAAGATCGAGATCACGTTCAAGGTCAACCCGGTCACGGTCGACAACAACCTGCTGTCCGATAAGGTCACCGCCGACGCCGCCGGCACGGGTGTGCAGCCGCAGACCCAGCCGAAGGTGCTCGCGGGCAAGCTGGCCCAGCAGACGGACATCTCGTACGCCGGCGCCACCCAGTACCTGGCGCTGAACGTCAACGTGAAGCCGTTCGACAACATCCACTGCCGCAAGGCCGTCCAGTACGCCATCGACAAGCAGTCCGTGGTCGACGCCATGGGCGGTGCGCCCAAGGGCGACGTGGCCAGCACGCTGCTGCCGCCGACGGTGAACGGCTACACCAAGTTCGACACCTACGCCACGCCGGGCAACAAGGGTGACGCCGCCAAGGCCAAGGAAGAGCTGAAGGCGTGCGGCAAGCCGAACGGCTTCAGCACCAACCTGACGGCCCGCTCCGACCGGCCCGCCGAGGTGGCCTCCGCCACCGCCATTCAGAACTCCCTGAAGAAGGTGGGCATCAACGCCGAGATCAAGCAGTTCCCCTCGGGCAAGTACTTCTCCAACTTCGCCGGTGTCCCGAGCTACGTGCACAAGCACAACCTCGGCATGATGTCGATGGCGTGGGGCGCCGACTGGCCGACCGGCTACGGCTTCCTCGACCAGATCGTCAACGGTGCGGCCATCAAGCCCTCCGGCGGCAACAACCTGATGGAGCTGGACGACCCGAAGATCAACCAGGCGCTCAAGGACGGCATCGCCAACACCGACGACGCCGCCCGCACCAAGGCCTGGGGCGACATCGACAAGATGGTGATGGACACCGCCACCGTCGTGCCGCTGGTCTACCGCAAGAACCTGCTCTTCCGCCCGGAGTCCGCGGCCAACGTCACGGTCACCCAGGCGTACCTCGGCATGTACGACTACTTGCTGATGAGCTCCTCCAAGTAACAGCAGGGCCGGATTCTTCTGAAAGGCAGGTGAAGGCCCCGGACGGCCGGGCGGACACGATCCGTCCCGGCCGTCCGGAGCCGGACAGCTGTGGCTGCGTACATCATCCGACGCGTCTTCGGCGCGGTGCTGTTGCTGCTGGTGGTCAGCGCAGTCACCTTCGCGATCTTCTTCCTGGTCCCACGTCTCGGCGGCCAGACGGCCGATCAACTCGCCACCCAGTACGTCGGTAAGGACGCCAACCCCGAGTCCGTCGCCGCGATCAAGAAGAACCTGGGCCTGGACCAGCCCCTCTACGTGCAGTACTGGGACTTCATCAAGGCGATCGTGGTGGGCGCCGACTACAAGTTCGGCCCCGACGCCACCCACTGCGACGCCCCCTGCTTCGGCTACTCCTTCAAGAGCCACGTCGAGGTCTGGCCGCAGCTGACCGAACGGATCCCGGTCTCCTTCTCGCTGGCCGTCGGCGCCGCCGTGATCTGGGTGATCAGCGGTGTCACGACCGGCGTCATCTCCGCCCTGCGCAAGGGCAAGCCGGTCGACCGCATCGCGATGTTCATCGCGCTCGCCGGCGTCTCGCTCCCGATCTTCTTCACCGGGCAGATCCTCAACGCCCTGTTCGTCTACGAGGTCCCCATCTGGGACAGCGTGGAGTACATCCCGTTCACGGAGAACCCGGCCGACTGGGCATGGCATCTGATGCTGCCCTGGATCAGCCTCGCCTTCCTCTTCTCCGCGCTCTACGCCCGGCTCACCCGGGCGGGCATGCTCGAGACGATGAGCGAGGACTACATCCGCACGGCCAGAGCCAAGGGCCTGAAGGAGAGCACGGTCGTCACCAAGCACGGCCTGCGCTCCGCGCTCACCCCGATCGTCACCATCTTCGGCATGGACTTCGGCCTCCTGGTCGGCACCGCGGTGCTCACCGAGACCGTCTTCTCCCTGCAGGGCATCGGCGCCTACGCCGTGCAGTCCATCAAGGACAACGACCTGCCCATCGTCATGGGCGTGACACTGGTCGCGGCCTTCTTCATCGTCTTCTGCAATCTCGTCGTCGACCTGGTGTACGCCGCCATCGACCCCCGCGTGAGGTACTCGTGAGCAAGCTCGAAAAGGCGGCGCTCGGCGAACCGGCGCCGCTCGCACAGTCCGACGCGGACGACACCTTCCTGTCCGTGCGCGATCTGCGCATCCACTTCGACACGGACGACGGTCTGGTCAAGTCGGTGGACGGCGTCAGCTTCGACGTGCAGCGCGGGCGGACCCTCGGCATCGTCGGCGAGTCCGGCTCCGGCAAGTCCGTCACCTCGCTCGGCGTGATGGGCCTGCACCGCTCGGCGCGCGCCAAGGTCACCGGTGAGGTCTGGCTGGACGGCCAGGAGCTGATCGGCGCCGACCCGGACGAGGTGCGCCGGTTGCGCGGCCGCAAGATGGCGATGATCTTCCAGGACCCGCTGTCGGCGATGCACCCGTACTACACGGTCGGGCACCAGATCATCGAGGCGTACCGTGTCCACCACAAGGTGAACAAGAAGGCCGCCAAGCAGCGGGCGATCGAGATGCTGGACCGGGTGGGCATCCCCGAGCCGGCCAAGCGCGTGGACAGCTACCCGCACGAGTTCTCCGGCGGTATGCGGCAGCGCGCGATGATCGCCATGGCACTGGTGAACAACCCCGAGCTGCTGATCGCGGACGAGCCGACCACCGCCCTGGACGTCACCGTGCAGGCGCAGATCCTCGACCTGATCCGGGACCTGCAGAAGGAGTTCGGCTCCGCGGTCATCATGATCACCCACGACCTGGGCGTGGTCGCCGAGATGGCCGACGACCTGCTCGTGATGTACGGCGGCCGGTGCGTGGAACGCGGCCCGGCCGAGGCCGTGTTCTCCGAGCCGCGCCACCCCTACACCTGGGGCCTGCTGGGTTCGATGCCGCGTCTCGACCGTGACGAGACCGACCGCCTCATCCCGGTCAAGGGCTCGCCGCCCTCCCTGATCAACCTCCCGTCCGGCTGCGCCTTCAACCCGCGCTGCCCGTACGCGGACATCCCGAAGGACGACGTGACCCGCACGGTCCGCCCCGAGCTGACCGAGGTCGGCAGCCGGCACTGGGCCGCCTGCCACATGAGCCAGGAGCAGCGGGAGCGTATCTGGACCGAAGAGATTGCGCCGAAGCTGTGAGCGACGAAAAAGCGGTGAGCATCCCGCAGCAGAGCGGTGGCACCAGGACGGAGGACGCCGCCGCCGACGGCGACATCCTGCTGAAGGTGACCGGTCTGCAGAAGCACTTCCCGATCCGCAAGGGCCTGCTCCAGCGGCAGACCGGTGCGGTGCGCGCCGTCGACGGCATCGACTTCGAGGTCCGCAAGGGCGAGACCCTGGGTGTCGTGGGCGAGTCGGGCTGCGGCAAGTCCACCATGGGCCGGCTGATCACCCGGCTGCTCGAACCCACCGCCGGCACGGTGGAGTTCGAGGGCCGGGACATCACGCACCTGAGCGCGGGCGCGCTGCGTCCGATGCGCCGCGACGTGCAGATGATCTTCCAGGACCCGTACTCCTCGCTGAACCCGCGGCACACCATCGGCACCATCGTCAGTGCGCCGTTCCGCCTCCAGGGCGTCGCCCCCGAGGGCGGGGTGAAGAAGGAGGTCCAGCGGCTGCTGTCGGTGGTCGGCCTCAACCCCGAGCACTACAACCGCTACCCGCACGAGTTCTCCGGCGGCCAGCGCCAGCGCATCGGCATCGCCCGCGCCCTCGCGCTCAACCCCAAGCTGGTGGTCGCGGACGAGCCGGTCTCGGCGCTGGACGTGTCGATCCAGGCGCAGGTGGTGAACCTGCTGGACGACCTCCAGGAGGAGCTCGGCCTCACGTACGTGATCATCGCGCACGACCTGTCGGTGGTCCGGCACGTCTCGGACCGGATCGCGGTGATGTACCTCGGCAAGATCGTGGAGCTGGCGGACCGCAACTCGCTCTACAAGGCGCCGATGCACCCGTACACCAAGGCCCTGCTGTCGGCGGTGCCGATCCCGGACCCGAAGCGGCGGGCGGCGAAGAGCGAGCGCATCCTGCTCAAGGGCGACGTGCCCTCGCCGATCGCGCCGCCGAGCGGCTGCCGGTTCCACACGCGGTGCTGGAAGGCCACGCAGGTCTGCAAGACGACCGAGCCGCCGTTGCTGGAGCTGAAGCCGGGGCAGCGGGTCGCCTGCCACCACCCGGAGAACTTCGCGGACCAGGCGCCGCAGGACACGGAGCTGCTGTCGGCCGCGAAGGAGGCCGCCGCCGAGCTGGGCAAGGCACCCGAGAAGTCCACGGAGAAGTAAGCACCCGCGAGCCCTCGCCTTCTTTTGCAAGGCGGGGGCTTCGTGCTGGGTGAGAATGTAAGGGTGCTCCAGCAACTGTTCAGCCCGTCCGTCCAGCACACGCTCGACCTGATCGGCATCTTCGTCTTCGCGATCTCCGGCGCCCTGCTGGCCGTCCGCAAGAACTTCGACGTCTTCGGCATCGCCGTCCTCGCCGAGGTCACCGCGCTCGGCGGCGGGCTCTTCCGTGACCTGGTCATCGGGGCCGTACCGCCCGCCGCGTTCACGGATCTGGGGTACTTCGTCACCCCGCTGCTCGCCGCCACGCTGGTGTTCTTCCTGCACCCGCACGTGGAGCGGATCCAGACCGCCGTCAACGTCTTCGACGCGGCCGGCCTCGGCCTGTTCTGCGTCGCCGGGACGATCAAGGCGTACGAGTACGGGCTCGGGCTCACCGCCTCCGCCTGCCTGGGCCTGGCCACGGCCGTGGGCGGCGGTGTGCTGCGGGACGTGCTCGCCAACGAGGTGCCCTCGCTGCTGCGCTGGGACCGGGACCTGTACGCCGTCCCCGCGATGGTCGGCGCCGCCCTGGTCGCGCTGTGCATCCGCTACGACGCGCTGACCCCGCTCACCAGTGGCATCGCGGTGGTCACGGCGTTCGTGCTGCGTCTGCTGGCGATGCGCTACCACTGGCGGGCGCCTCGCGCGTGGCACCGCCGGTCGACGGTCCGGGAGGAGTGACCCCCGCCCGGCGGGGCGCCGCCTGGTGCCCGGCCAGCTCCTCGGTCAGCCAGCGGAACGCCGGGACCACCTGCGGCCGCCACAGCGCCATGGTGTGCCCGCCGGCGCTCCTCGGCAGCTTCACCACCTGCACGCTCGTCGGCTCCTTCGCCGCCCGGCCGAGGTCCATGGCGTCCTCGTAGCCGTCGTCCTTCTGGCCGGAGAGGTACAGCGAGATCCTGGGCGGGGTGACCGCCTCGCGCAGCAGCGTCAGCGGGTTGTGCGCGGTGCGCAGGGCCGGGTCGCGGCCGGTGAGGGAGGTCTGTTCGGCGGCGGGGTCGTTGTAGCCGGACAGGCTGACCGCCGCCCGGTAGCGGTCGGGGTGGGCGACGGCGAGCTTGGTGGCGCAGTGGCCCCCGGCCGAGTATCCGGCGACGGCCCAGCCCCGCGGTGCGCTCTGGGCGCGGAAGTTGTCCATGACCATCCGCGGCACGTCGACGCTGAGCCAGCTCTCCGCGTTCACCTTGCCGGGGAGGTTGGCGCAGCCGGTGTCGGCGCCGGGCAGGAGGGAGGTGCGCGGCGCCACCAGGATGAACGGGGCGACGCGCCCGCTGCGCATCAGCGGCAGCAGCTGCTCGTGCGCGTCCAGCGTGCCGAACCAGGCCTTCGCCGATCCGGGGTAGCCCGGCAGCAGCTCCACCACGGGGAACCGGTGCTCGCGCCAGGCGGGGTCGTCGTACTGCGGCGGCAGCCAGACGTAGACCTCGCCGCGCACGCCCGAGACGCGGCCTTCGAGCCTGGTGACCCGGACCCCGCCGGCCGCACGCATGCCGGGCCCGCCCGCCGGCTCGAAGGAGTGGCGCACCCGGGGCAGTCGCTCCAGGGACACCCCGCCGGTGCCGTCGGCGCCGAGGTCTGCGGCGTGCTCCACGTGGTCGGCGGTGCCGAGCAGGTCGGACCAGTTGTCGTAGAGCTGGTTGGCGTTGTTGACCAGCGTGAAGACCAGGGCGACCGCGGTGAGCTGGGCGAACAGCAGCATGAGCACCCGGGTGACGGCCCGCACGGCCCGGGGGCCGCGCACCCGTGTCCACAGCACGAGCGGCAGGCCGAGGGCGAGGACGGACAGCACGGCCAGTGTGCACAGGAACGGCGTACCGGTGAGGCTCATGTCCGGATAGAGGGGAAGAACGGGCATTCGGTTCATCGCCGCGAGCCGAGCCGGGCGGTGGCGGCCGACGCCCAAAAGCTACCGCTTAGTAGTTGGTTCTTGTACTGTTCATCCATGCCAGAAGCAGCCTCCGCCCCGGCCACCCGGGCCACGATCGGCGACAGCGAGTTCGACCGCGACACCGCGGTCACCCGCCGCGCGCCCGGCGTCTACGACATCGACCTCTCCGCCGGCTGGACGATCATCAACGCCGTCAACGGCGGCTATCTGCTGGCGGTCCTGGGCCGCGCCCTCGCGGACTCCCTGCCGCACCCCGACCCGTTCACCATCTCGGCGCACTACCTGACCGCCTCCCAGCCGGGCCCCGCGGTCGTCCGCACCGAGACCGTGCGCACCGGGCGCACCCTGTCGACCGGCCAGGCGTCCCTCCTCCAGTACGACGAACAGGGCCGCGAGGTCGAACGCATCCGCGTCCTCGCCTCCTACGGCGACCTGGACTCCCTGCCCGACGACGTCCGGACGACGGCCCGGCCGCCCGCGATCCCGCCCATGGAGCAGTGCTTCGGACCCGAGGACGGGCCCGCTCCCGTCGACGGCAGCTCCGCCATCGCCGACCGGCTGATGCTCAAGCTCGACCCCTCGACCCTGGGCTGGGCGCTCGGGCAGCCCTCCGGCAAGGGCGAGATGCGGGCCTGGTTCGGGCTCGCCGACGGCCGGGACCACGACCCGCTCTCGCTGCTGCTCGCGGTGGACGCCCTGCCGCCGACGGCGTTCGAGATCGGCCTGTCCGGCTGGGTCCCGACGGTGGAACTGACGGTCCACGTTCGCTCGCGCCCGGCGCCCGGCCCGCTGCGCGTGTCGATCACCACCCGCAATCTCGCCGGCGGCTTCCTGGAGGAGGACGCCGAGGTCTGGGACAGCGCGGACCGGCTGGTGGCCCAGTCCCGGCAGCTGGCGCGGGTGCGGCTGGGCTGAGCGCGCTCTGGTGAGGTGACGGCCGTCCCGCGTCGCGGGGCGGCCGTCGTCATGCCGTCGGGAGGTTGTCGTCCCGGTCCTCGTCCCGGTCCTCGAGCCAGTGCTGCCGGCCGACGCTGATCAGCCGGAGCTGACGGATCGCCAGCTGCGCGATGCGCTCGCGCTCCTCCGGTCCCGCCTCCTGCGCCTCGAGGAACAGGCAGGCCGTCATGATCATCTGGTCCACGTAGAGCTGGGCCAGCATCAGCAGGTCGTCCTCGCTCCAGCCCACGGACACCGGGTCCTTGGCCAGTGCCTGCGCCACCTCCCCGGCGAACCGGGCCAGTTGCCCGGCGATCGCCTCCCGGACCGGCCGGACACCGCCGTGCCGCTCACGGGCGACGAACCGGACGTGCGCGGGGTGCCGTTCCACATGACCGGCGATCAACTCGACCGCACGCGCGATGCGTTCCTCGCCGTCGCCGGTCGTCGACACCGTCGTCCGGATCGTCGGGTGCAGGCTGCCCAGCGCCTCCTCGACCAGGGCCACGCCCAGATCCGCCGTGGAACGGAAGTGCCGGTAGAACGCGGTCGGGGCCACGCCCACCGCCCGGGTGACCTCACGCAGCCCCAGGCTGCTCAGGCTC
This sequence comes from Streptomyces sp. NPDC052012, assembly GCF_040689265.1. Lineage (NCBI taxonomy): Bacteria > Bacillati > Actinomycetota > Actinomycetes > Kitasatosporales > Streptomycetaceae > Streptomyces > Streptomyces sp. NPDC052012. Next base: position 68,304 of record NZ_JBFAXA010000022.1, on the reverse strand, counting down.
TGCCCCTCCAGCAGCTCGAGCGCCGCGTCGAGGAGCGCCTGCCGGGTCTTCTGCTTCTGGGCCTGCCGGATGCCGAGAGTGTGACTCATGCCATGCAGTTAACAACTGTTCTCCGGAATTGAAAAGACATGGCGGGCGCTAGACTGGGAAGTCAGTGAACAAGTGTAACTACAACCGTTCACCGAATCGTTGGGGGATCCGACTCATGCTGTTCATCGTCGCCGCGCTGCTGTTGCTGGGCGTCGTCCTGGGCACCGTGGCCCACGCGCCGCTGTCCTTCTCCGTCGCCGCGGGCGTCGTCATCGCCGCGTGGCTCGGCATCTTCGCCCTGCGCGAGCGGCACGGCCGCCGCCGCGACACCCAGGCGCACTGACCCCGGGTCAGTCCGTCCCGCCTCCGACCGCCCCGACTCAGGGAGCCGATCACCATGCAGCTCACCGCACCGGCCAACCGCCGCACCGGATTCCGTGACACCGACGGCATGGCCGTCGCGTCCTTCGTCCTGGGCCTGCTGGGCCTGCTCGTCCTCAACGTCTTCCTCGGCCCCCTCGCGATCGTGCTGGCCACGCTGGCCCTGTGGCGCGGCACGAAGCGTCCCGGCCGGGCCTACCTGGGCCTCGGCCTGGGCGTCGCCGACCTGCTGGTCCTCGCGGCCTTCATGCAGGCGGACAACACGATCTCCTGGAGCATCTGAGCCGGTGTCCCATCCGGCCGACCGGGCCCTGAGAGCGGTGAGCGAGGCCCCGTAGAATCGGGCTCACCATGGCTTACCTCGACCACGCCGCGACCACCCCGATGCTTCCCGAGGCAGTCGAGGCACTCACCGCGCAACTCGGCGTCACCGGCAACGCCTCCTCCCTCCACGCCGCCGGCCGCCGGGCCCGCCGCACCGTCGAGGAGGCCCGCGAGACCCTCGCCGAGGCGCTCGGCGCCAGGCCCAGCGAGGTGGTCCTCACCTCCGGCGGCACCGAGGCCGACAACCTCGCCGTGAAGGGCCTGTACTGGGCGCGGCGCGACGCCGACCCGGCCCGTACCCGGGTCCTCGCCAGCCCCGTCGAGCACCACGCCGTCCTCGACGCCGTGCACTGGCTCGGCGAGCACGAGGGCGCCACCGTGGAGTACCTGCCGGTCGACTCCTTCGGCCGGGTCCACCCGGACGCCCTGCGCGAGGCCCTCGCCCGCAACCCCGACGACGTGGCCCTGGCCACGGTGATGTGGGCGAACAACGAGATCGGCACCATCCTGCCGGTCCGTGAACTCGCCGAGGTGGCCGCCGAGTTCGGCGTCCCGCTGCACTCCGACACCGTCCAGGCCTTCGGCCAGGTGCCCGTCGACTTCGCCGCCTCCGGACTCGCCGCGATGACCGTGTCCGGCCACAAGATCGGCGGGCCGTACGGCATCGGCGCGCTGGTCCTGGGCCGTGAGCACACCCCCGTGCCCGTGCTGCACGGCGGCGGCCAGGAGCGGCACGTCCGCTCCGGCACGCTCGACGTCCCCGCGGTCGCCTCCTTCGCGGTCGCCGGGCGGCTGGCCGCCGAGCAGCAGGAGTGGTTCGCCCGCGAGATCGGCGCCCTGCGCGACGACCTGATCACCGCGGTCCGCGCGGCCGTCCCCGACGCGATCCTCGGCGGCGACCCCTCACCCGAGGGCCGACTCCCCGCCAACGCCCACTTCACCTTCCCCGGCTGCGAGGGCGACTCCCTGCTCCTCCTGCTCGACGCCCAGGGCATCGAATGCTCCACCGGCTCCGCCTGCACCGCCGGAGTCGCCCAGCCCAGCCACGTCCTCCTGGCCACCGGAACCGACCCCGACCTGGCCCGCGGCACCCTGCGTTTCTCCCTCGGCCACACCTCGACGGAGGCCGACGTGGAAGCCCTCGCCAAGGCCATCGGCCCGGCGGTGGAACGGGCCCGTGCGGCCGGCCTGACATGACGCAGGCACCCGCGCGACGTAGGCACCCCGCGTGACGTAGGCACCACGGGCCCCCGAGGAGGGGGGCGCGGCCGTGGGCGCGCGCCCTTGCCGGGACGCGGGCAGCGACGGACACTGCGAGCGTGAACGCCGTCGCGCAGGTCTTCGCGCTGCTCGCCGCCCTGATCCACCTCGCGGTCGGGGTCCTGGAGCGCTTCTGCTACGACCGCCCCGAGGTCCGTCGCTTCCTCACCACGTCCACGGCCGACGCCCCCGAGGTCACCCTCTGGCGCTCCGGCGTCGCCGTCTACAACGTCCTGCTCGGTCTCGGCCTGGTCGCCGGAGTCGTCGCCCTGCACACCGGGGACACCACGGTCGGACGCACGCTCGTCGTCTTCCTGTGCGTGTTCCTCGTGGTGTCCGCCGTGATCTTCGCCCTGTCCTTCCCGCGTCTGTGGCGGGGCGCCCTGGGACAGGGCCTGGCACCCGCCGCCGCCCTCCTCGCCGCCGCCGTCGGCTGACTCACGCCGCGGCGGTAAGCGCCCGCCGCACCAGCTTCATATAGCGGTCCCAGTCCCAGTGCGGTCCCGGGTCCGTGTGGTCCGTGCCCGGGACCTCCACGTGGCCGATGATGTGCTCGCGGTCGACCGGGATGTCGTAGCGGGCGCATATCCGGGCCGTCAGGCGGGCCGAGGCCTCGTACATCGCGTCCGTGAAGTCCTGGGGACGGTCCACGAAGCCCTCGTGCTCGATGCCGACGCTGCGTTCGTTGTAGTCGCGGTTGCCCGCGTGGTACGCCACGTCCAGTTCGCGGATCATCTGGGTGACCTTGCCGTCCTGGCCGACGATGTAGTGCGTCGCCGCCTTGTGGCCCGGGTCCTGGAAGGCCCTCACCGCGCTGTCGAGACTGCCCTGCGTGACATGGACGACCACCATGTCGATGCCGTAGTCGTCGGGGCGGTCCGCCCGGCGCCAGTTCGCGTCGGAGGCCGCCAGCCAGCGCGCACCCGTGTAGTCGACCGCGCCCGGCTCACGCGGCTTCTCCACGCCCGGAGCGCGCCACCACAGCCGCGCCAGCTCGTCGCGCGCCAGCGCCGCCGTGCCCGCCGCGGCGGCCACACCGCCCACGATCAGGGCCCGCCGCCCGATGCGCCGGTCCCCGTCCGCGGATCCCTTGGATGCTCTTCTCGCCCCCACGCGATCCTCAACGGATACTCGGCGGCCCTGGTTCCCGCACCCCCGTACCCTGGAAGGGCTATGACTGACACCCCGCAGCCCTCCCGCCCCCTCCGCGTCCTGGCCGCCATGTCCGGCGGAGTCGACTCCGCCGTCGCCGCCGCCCGCGCGGCCGAGGCGGGGCACGACGTGACCGGCGTCCACCTCGCCCTCTCCGCGAATCCGCAGTCGTTCCGTACCGGCGCACGGGGCTGTTGCACCATCGAGGACTCCCGCGACGCCCGCCGCGCCGCCGACGTCATCGGCATCCCGTTCTACGTGTGGGACCTCGCCGACCGCTTCCGCGAGGACGTCGTCGAGGACTTCGTCGCCGAGTACGAGGCCGGCCGCACCCCCAACCCCTGCCTGCGCTGCAACGAGAAGATCAAGTTCGCCGCGCTGCTGGACAAGGCCCTCGCCCTCGGCTTCGACGCGGTCTGCACCGGCCACTACGCCAAGGTGATCGTCCGCGAGGACGGCACCCGCGAGCTGCACCGCGCCTCCGACATGGCCAAGGACCAGTCGTACGTCCTCGGCGTGCTCGACGACCGGCAGCTCGCCCACGCGATGTTCCCGCTCGGCGACACGGTCACCACCAAGGAGGAGATCCGCGCCGAGGCCGAGCGCCGCGGCCTCGCCGTCGCCAAGAAGCCCGACTCGCACGACATCTGCTTCATCGCCGACGGCGACACCCAGGGCTTCCTCGCCGGCCGCCTCGGCCGCGCCGAGGGCGACATCGTCGACGAGTCCGGCACCAAGCTCGGCACCCACGAGGGCGCGTACGGCTTCACCATCGGCCAGCGCAAGGGCCTGCGCATCGGCACCCCCGCCCCCGACGGCAAGCCGCGCTACGTCCTCGACATCTCCCCGGTGACCAACACCGTCACCGTCGGCCCCGCGGCCTCCCTCGACGTCAGCGCCCTCACCGCCGTCAAGCCCCGCTGGTGCGGCACCGCCCCGACCGGCCCCGGCACCTACACCGCCCAGCTGCGCGCCCACGGCGGAGAGACCGAGGTGACGGCGGAGCTCGTCGACGGCGAGCTGCGCGTGCGCTTCACCGAGCCGGTCCGCGGCGTCGCCCCCGGCCAGGCGATCGTCCTGTACGACGGCACGCGCGTGGTGGGCTCCGCGACCATCGCCTCCACGGTGCGGGCCACGGCCGGCGTGGCCTGACGCGCCCGCCGGCCTCTCCCGCGCACTGCGGCCGCTACTTCGCGAAGAACTCCGTCAGCACCGGCGCCAGCACGTCCGGCTCCACCATGTGCGTCTGGCCCTCCAGGGTGCGGTACGTGCCCCGGGGGACCGCCTGAGCGATCGCGCGGGCCGCGTCCCGCATCCACGCGGGGCTCGCGTCACCGGCGATCGACAGCACCGGCACCGGGACCGACGCCAGCAGCTCCCGGGGCACGCTCCCGTCGCCCATCACCGCGTCGTCGTAGGCGAGGCTCGTCGCCATCGACTCCATCCCGGCCCACAGCGGGGACTGCCGGGCGTTCCGGATCACCGCCTCGCCGAGGCCGGTCAGCCGCAGGAACAGCTCCACCGCGTCGCCGCGCCGCCCCTCGGCCAGCGCCTCGTTGAGCCGCTCGGTGTACTCCGCGCGCTCCCTCAGCGCGTCCTCCGACATCGCGTACGGTGTCTCGTACACGGCCACATGGCGCACCGGGAGTCCGCTCGCCGCCGCGCGCAGCGCCAGCGCCCCGCCCGAGGAGGTGCCGTACAGCGACGCCTCCCCGCCCACCGCCTCGATCACCGCCGCCAGGTCCTCGACCTCACGCTCCACCGCGTACGGCGCGGTGTCCCCGCTGGCGCCCCGGCCCCGGCGGTCGTACACCACCACCCGGAACCGCTCCGACAGCGGCGCCGCCAGCGGAGCCACCGTCGCCCCCGTCGACATGGCCCCGCTGACGAGGACGACCACGGCACCCCGCCCCGCACTCTCATAGGCGAGGGAGGTGCCGTCGCGCGAAAGGATGTTCTTGTCCATGCCTGTGCAGACTGCCGCACGGCGCCGGATTCGTCGGTGAGGCGGGCCGCGCGTCCACGCGGTCAGCCCACCTCGGCCTCGTAGAAGCAGAGGTGGTCCTTGATCTCGGCGACATCCGGCTTGGGGTCCGGATACGCCCACACGAGGTCCGGCGCGTCCGGCAGCGACCAGTAGGAGGCCGTGCCCTTGAAGGGGCAGTACGTGTGCGTCCCGGACGGCGTCAGCAGATCGAGCCGTACGTCCTCGGGCGGGATGTAGTAGCGATCCGGACAGCCCGTCTCCCTCAGGAGCAGCGAGCGGTCGCTCTCGGCCAGTACCCGCCCGCCGTGCAGCACGCGCACGTGCCGGTTGCTCCGCTCGACGGTAATGCGATGCCCTGCGGTCACGACGGACCCTCCTCGGGGTAGCAGACTCCCCGGCTACAGCGCACGCTGAAGCGGAGTTCTTCCCCAGGAGGGTCCATGGCAGCCGAGGACACCCGCAGGAACCGCAGCAGCCTCGCCCACCAGGTCCGCTACGCGATGCGCCACCCGGGGCGCGTTCCCGCACACGCGCGCCGGGCGGCGCGCGACGCCTGGCTGCGGCTGCGGCACCGCGACCACATCGCCTACTACCGGGCCGTGATGGCCTCCGACGCCGCCCGCAGCGCCGAGGCCGCGGTCGGGCACAACCCCTCGCGCGAGAGCTGGGCGCGCATCGGGCAGATGCAGTTCGACTACCTGATCAAGCACGGCCTCGAACCGCACCACCGGATGCTGGACATCGGCTGCGGCAACCTCCGCGCCGGGCGCCTGTTCATCGGCCACCTCGAGCCCGGCCACTACTACGGCATCGACATCTCCCCGCACATCCTGATCGCCGCCCAGGACACCCTCGTCCGCGAGGGGCTCCAGGCGAAGATGCCCTACCTGAGCCTGGCGAACGACCTGACCTTCGCGTTCCTGCCCGACGGGCACTTCGACGTCGTGCACGCGCACAGCGTCTTCTCGCACTCGCCGCGGCACGTCATCGAGGAGTGCTTCGCGCACGTCGGCCGGATCCTCGCGCCCGGCGGGTTCTTCGACTTCACCTTCGACCGCACGGAGGGCGAGGAGCACCACGTGCTGCGCGAGGACTTCTACTACCGGACGCAGACGCTGGTGGACCTGGCCGCCCGCCACGGGCTGTCGGCGCGGTTCATGGACGACTGGGAGGAGCTGCCCCACCGGCAGTCGAAGATGCGGCTGACCGTGGTGTCAGTGGCGTCGGAGCGCGCCCGTACCGTGGGGCCATGAACATCTGCGTCTTCCTCTCCGCCGCCGACCTCGACGACCGCTACACACGCCCCGCGCGGGAGTTCGCGCGACTGCTCGGCAAGGGCGGGCACACGCTGGTGTGGGGCGGCTCGGACGTCGGGCTGATGAAGGTCGTCGCCGACGGGGTGCAGGAGGCGGGCGGCCGGCTGGTGGGCGTCTCGGTGGAGTTCCTGTCCGCCAAGGCGCGCGACGGCGTCGACGAGATGGTGGTCGCGCGTGACCTCGCCGAGCGCAAGAGGCTGCTCCTCGAGAAGGCCGACGCGGTCGTCGTCATGGTCGGCGGCACCGGCACCCTCGACGAGGCCACCGAGATCCTGGAGCTGAAGAAGCACGGCCACACCGACAAGCCGGTGGTGCTGCTCAACACCGCGGGCTTCTACGACGGCCTCAAGGAGCAGTTCCGCCGCATGGAGGACGAGGGCTTCCTGCCCCGCCCCCTGACCGATCTGGTGTTCTTCGCGGAGGAGCCGGTGGGGGCGCTGGCCTACCTGGAGGAGAGCCGAGGCGTGGAGTGAGCCCGGCGTGATGCGAGCATGGCGGGTATGGCTACACATGTGATCACCGGAGCGGGCTCCGGCATCGGCGCGGCCGTCGCCCGCCGTCTGCACGCCCGCGGGGACCAGCTCGTGCTGCACGCGCGTGACGCGGGCCGCGCGAAGGAACTGGCGGCCGAGTTCCCCGGCGCGCGGACGCTCGTCGGCGACCTCGCCGACCCCGACAAGCTCAGCTGGGCCTTCTCCCACCAGTCGCTGCCGGACCGGGTGGACTCCCTGCTGCACATCGCCGGTGTGGTCGACCTCGGCCCGGTCGCCGAGCTGACCCCGAAGACCTGGCGGCACCAGCTCAACGTCAACCTGATCGCCCCCGCCGAGCTGACCCGCCACTTCCTGCCCCAGCTCCGCGCGAGCCGCGGCCACGTGATCTTCGTGAACTCCGGAGCCGGGCTGAACGCACACGCCGACTGGTCCGCCTACGCCGCCTCCAAGCACGGCCTGAAGGCCCTCGCCGACTCGCTGCGCCACGAGGAGCACGCGGGCGGCGTCCGCGTGACCTCCGTCTACCCCGGCCGCACCGCCAGCCCCATGCAGGCCAAGGTCCACCAGCAGGAGGGCAAGGAGTACGACCCGGCCCGCTGGATCGACCCCGAGTCGGTCGCCACGACGATCCTCATGGCGCTGGACCTGCCCAGGGACGCGGAGGTCAACGACCTGACGGTGCGGCCGGGGCGGTAGTCCCGGCTCGGGACGAGGCCCGTCCAGGGCCGAAGCGGGGGTCCGGGGGCGGCAGCCCCCGGGGTCGGGACCGGGAAGGGGCGGCGGGGGCGAAATCTCCCGGCAGCCGACTGCGTAACCTTCTGACGTGAGCGAAAACAGCCAGTTCAGCTTCGGCCCCGCCACCGGCGTCGGCTCCCTCCCGGGCGGCGACGCCCGGGAAGCCGCCAAGACCGTCACCGGCAGCTTCGAGGACTTCCCGCACCTCCCCGAGCTCCCCGCCCGCGGCCCCGGCGCGGACATGATCGGGCGGACCGCCGGGATGCTCGTCGAGCTGTACGCACGCGTGGAGCCCAGCGGCTGGCGCCTCGGCGACCGCCCCGGCCGGGACACCAGGCGCGCCCGCTCCTGGCTGGGCGAGGACCTCGACGCGCTGGAGGAGTTCACGCAGGAGTACGTGGGCCCGCTGAAGGTGCAGGCCGTCGGCCCCTGGACACTCGCCGCCAACCTGGAGCTGAGGAACGGCGAGGCCGCGCTGTCCGACCCCGGCGCCTGCCGCGACCTCGCCGCGTCCCTCGCCGAGGGCCTGCGCCTGCACCTCGCCGAGGTGGGCCGCCGGGTGCCCGGCGCGCAGCTCGTCCTCCAGCTCGACGAGCCGTCGCTCACCGCCGTGCTGCGCGGCCGGGTGAGGACGGCCAGCGGCTACCGCACCCATCGCGCCGTGGACCGGCAGATCGCCGAGGCCACGCTGCGCGACGTCGTCGGGGTTCACGGCGGGGGCCCCGTCGTGGTCCACTCGTGCGCACCGGACGTCCCGTTCGCCCTGCTGCGCCGGGCGGGCGTGGCGGCGATCTCCTTCGACTTCTCCCTCCTCACCGAGCGTGACGACGAGGCGATCGGCGAGGCGGTGGAGGACGGCACCCGGCTGTTCGCCGGTGTCGTCCCGGGCACGGACGGCCGATTGTCAGACCCTGCCGGTAGCGTCATGGGTGTCAGGACGCTGTGGCGCAGGCTGGGGCTGCGACCGGGGCTTCTCCCGGAGGCGGTCACGGTCACCCCGGCGTGCGGACTCGCGGGGGCTTCCCCCGAGTACGCGCGCGCGGCGTACGCCCACTGCGTCCGGGCGGCGAGATCCCTCGCGGACAACCCTGAGTAACGGGAGGACACACGGTGGCCGGCGACCAGCAGGCGGAGACGACGAGCGTGCCCGCGGAGGCACGGGAGAAGCACGCACAGCTCGCTGAGCAGATCGAGGAGCACCGCTTCCGGTACTACGTGAACGACGCCCCCGTCATCAGCGACGCCGAGTTCGACCGGCTGCTGCGCGACCTGGAGGCGCTGGAGGAGCGGTACCCGGAGCTGCGCACCCCGGACTCGCCGACCCAGAAGGTCGCCGGGTCCTACGAGACGGAGTTCACCTCCGTCGAGCACCGCTCACGCATGCTGTCCCTGGACAACACCTTCAACGACGACGACCTCGCCGCCTGGGCCGAGCGCATCCACCGTGAACTGGGCGACCAGGACTACCACTTCCTGTGCGAGCTGAAGGTCGACGGCCTCGCCGTCAACCTCACCTACGAGCGCGGCCGGCTGACCCGCGCGGCGACCCGCGGCGACGGCCGCACGGGCGAGGACATCACGCCCAACGTCCGCACCATCGCCGAGATCCCGGACCGGCTGCGGGGCGACAAGGTGCCGGACCTGGTGGAGATCCGCGGCGAGGTCTACTTCCCGATGGAGAAGTTCCAGGAGCTCAACGCCCGGTTGAACGCCGCGGGGGACAAGCCCTTCGCCAACCCGCGCAACGCCGCGGCGGGTTCCCTGCGCCAGAAGGACCCGCGCGTCACCGCGACCCGCCCGCTGCACATGGTCGTCCACGGCATCGGAGCCCTGGAGGGCTTCGACGGGCTGACCCGGCTCTCCGAGGCGTACGACCTGCTCAAGGAGTGGGGCCTGCCCACCTCCCGGCACAACAGGGTGGTCGACGACCTCGACGGCGTACGGGAGTTCATCGCGTACTACGGCGAGAACCGCCACTCCGTGGAGCACGAGATCGACGGTGTGGTCGTCAAGCTCGACGAGATCCGCCTCCAGGGCCGCCTGGGCTCCACCACGCGCGCCCCGCGCTGGGCCATCGCGTACAAGTACGCGCCCGAGGAGGTCAACACCAAGCTGGTCGACATCCGCGTGGGTGTGGGCCGTACGGGCAGGGTCACGCCGTACGCGCAGGTCGAGCCGGTCACGGTGGCCGGTTCCGAGGTCGAGTTCGCCACGCTGCACAACCAGGACGTGGTCAAGGCCAAAGGCGTGCTGATCGGCGACACCGTGGTGATCCGCAAGGCCGGTGACGTGATCCCGGAGATCCTCGGTCCGGTCGCCGATCTGCGGGACGGCAGCGAGCGGGAGTTCGTGATGCCGGGCGAGTGCCCGGAGTGCGGGACGCCGCTCAGGCCGATGAAGGAGGGCGACGTCGATCTGCGCTGCCCCAACTCCCGCGCCTGTCCCGCCCAGTTGCGGGAGCGGCTGTTCTATCTCGCGGGCCGCAAGGCGCTCGACATCGAGCACTTCGGCTATGTCGCCGCGGCCGCGCTGACCAAGCCGCTCGAGCCTGCGGAGCCGCCGCTGAAGGACGAGGGCGACCTGTTCGACCTCACCGTCGAGCAGTTGCTGCCCATCAAGGCGTACGTCCTCGACCAGGACAGCGGTCTGCCCAAGCGGGATCCGAAGACGGGCGAGGAGAAGGTCGCGACCGTCTTCGCCAACCAGGAGGGCAAGCCGAAGAAGAACGCGCTCGCCATGCTGGGGAACATCGCCGCGGCGAAGGAGCGCCCGCTCGCCCGGATCCTCACCAGCCTGTCCATCCGGCACGTCGGACCGGTCGCGGCGGAGGCGCTGGCCCGTGAGTTCCGCTCCATCGACCGCATCGAGCAGGCGAGCGAGGAGGAGCTGGCGGGCACGGAGGGCGTCGGTCCGACCATCGCCGCCTCCCTCAAGCAGTGGTTCGCCGAGGACTGGCACCGGGAGATCATCCGCAAGTGGAAGGCGGCCGGTGTCCGCATGGAGGAGGAGAGCTCCGGCGAGGACGAGGGACCGCGCCCGCTGGAAGGGCTCACTGTCGTGGTGACCGGGACGCTGGAGCACTTCACCCGGGATGGCGCGAAGGAGTCGCTGCAGAGCCGTGGAGCGAAGGTGACCGGATCTGTGTCGAAGAAGACGTCGTTCGTTGTCGTGGGTGACAATCCCGGGTCGAAGTATGACAAAGCGATGCAGTTGAAGGTGCCGGTTCTGAACGAGGACGGGTTCAACGTCCTTCTGGAACAAGGGCCGGAGGCTGCCGCCGACGTCGCTCTTTCGGCCGAGGAGTAGCGGTTGAAGGCCACCCGATCGGCGCATACCAGATGCATACGGGTGGCCGGGGCGCATTCGGGCAACCGTCGGCGACCGGTGCCCGTAGAAGCCTTCTGCGGCCTACTGTTGAGATGTGCACCTGCCGTGCCCAGCTGCGGTCGGGGCATCCCCGTGTTCGCGAGGGGCTTCGGGGAAGGGCTTTCCACCGCGGAGCCGCTGAGGGTGGTCGAGGCGGGAGCCGCGTGGCGTGGGCACCGCCGGCTGTGAGAGGGACGGGAATGGAACCGACCGAGAGCGCCGCCCCGGGCTCACGGCTGCGCCTGCGCGGTAGGGCGGCCGTATGGCGGCGCCGGCGCGAGGACGGCCGGCTGGGCAGGGGGCTCGTGGGCCGGTCCGGCGCACAGCAGACGCGGGAGGCGGGCCCCGCGGTCGCGCACGGCGCGCAGGCGGACGCACGCGCCGCGGACGGCCACGGCACGCCTCGCCTCGCGAGCGATGCGCACCCCGCGGACGTACCGGCCCCCAACACCCCCCGCGCATCCGGCCACGGCCCGGACGCGCCCCCCGCGGACGACCGGGGCACGCCCGCACGCCCCGTCAACGGCCGCGGCGCGGGCGGAGGTCCCACCGGCGGGCCGAGCGTGCACGCACGACTCGGCAGCGGCCTGCGGGGGCACACGCAGCCGGCGGATGCGCGCGGTGCGGACGCGCGGCGGGCCGTCGCCGCACTCGGCGCCGGATTGTCCGACGCGTCCGAGGCGGATGCCGAACGGCACTTCTCCTGGCCCGCGTTGCCCGCGGCCGTCGTCGCGGCGGCCGGGTTCGTGCTCGGCGCCGGGTTCCTGCGGGCGTTCACCGGCGGACACGCGCTGTTCCCGTCCGGTGCCGTCGGCTGGTCCCTGGCCGTGCTGACCGGGATCGTCGTCGGCCATCTCGTGATGCTGGGCCGCTCCCGCTGGTGGGGCGGCACCGGCTCCGGCGCCGCCCTCACCCTCGCCGTACTGCTGCTGTACGGCTGGGTGCCGGCCGGCATGGTCAGCCTCACCGTCGTCGTACTGGTCGGCATAGCCCGCCGGGGCCGCTGGCGGCAGGGCGTGCTGCACGGCGCCGTGGATCTGCTCGGCATCGGCGCCGGCGCCCTGGTGCTCGCCGGCTTCGGCTCCGTACCGTCCGTCGAGTCCCCCTCGACCCCGGACACCTGGACCCTCTACACCGCCCCCGAGGTCGTGCTGGTCGCCGCCGCCTACCTCGCGGTCACCCGCACCCTGCTCTGGTATCTGCACGTACCGCGCGCCGGCCTGCCCACCGTCGCCCGCACCGCCCTGGTCAGACAGGGCCTGGTCGCCATCGCCCTGCTCGGCATAGCTCCGCTGATCTGTGTGGTCGCGGACGCCCGGCCCGTGCTGCTGCCGCTGTTCGCGATCCCGCTGATCGCCCTCGACTCCACCCTGTGGATAGCCAGGGCCCGCGCGGAGGAGCAGTTGCGTGACCCGCTCACCGGACTGCCCAACCGCCAGTGGCTCCAGGAACGCATCTGGACCGCACTCGACGACGCCGAGCGCATCGACGCCCGTGCCGCCCTGATGCTGATCGACCTCGACCGTTTCCGTTCGGTCAATGACACTCTCGGTCATCTCGCCGGTGACCGGCTGCTGCTGCAGATCGCCGACCGGCTGAGGATGGCCCTCCCGCGCGGGGCGGAGGCCGCGCGGCTCGGCGGTGACGAGTTCGCCGTCTTACTGCCCGTCGCGGACTCCACGACCTCCGCGACCCGGGTCGCCCGCAGTCTGGTCGCGGCCCTCAGCTCCCCGCTCGACCTCGACGGCCTCACCCTCGTGCTGGAGGCCAGCGCGGGCGTCGCCGTCTTCCCCGACCACGCGCTCGACGCCGAGGGGCTGCTGCGCCGGGCCGACGTCGCGATGTACCAAGCGAAGCGGGACCGCACCGGCGTCGAGGTCTACGAGTCCAAGCGCGACTCCAACACCCCCGACCGGCTCGGCCTGCTGGGCGACCTGCGCCGGGCGCTGGACGCGCACGAGGTCGAGCTGCACTACCAGCCCAAGGTCCGCTTCGACGGGCACGTCGCGGGTCTGGAGGCGCTGGTCAGGTGGGTGCACCCGGAGCGGGGCAGGGTGCCGCCGGACGAGTTCATCGCGATCGCCGAGTCCTCCGGGCTGATGCCCCATCTGACGGAGTACGTCCTGGAGACCGCGCTCGGGCAGGTGGCCCGCTGGCGCGCGCAGGGCCTGTTCGTGCCGGTCGCGGTCAACGTCTCCCCGCGTGACGTCCACACGCCCGGCTTCGCCGGTTCCGTCGCCGCGCGGCTCGCCCGGCACGGGGTCCCGGCGGGCGCGTTGCAGCTGGAGATCACCGAGCACGTTCTGCTGGAGGACCCGCAGCGCGCCGCCGACACGCTGAACGCGCTCACCGGGCACGGGGTGAAGATGTCCCTGGACGACTTCGGCACGGGGTACTCCTCGCTGGTGCATCTGCGCAAGCTCCCGGTGAGCGAGCTGAAGATCGACCGCTCGTTCGTGGCGCGGCTCGCCGTCGACGCGGAGGACGCGGAGATCGTGCGCTGCACCGTCGACCTCGCCCACTCGCTGGGGCTGCTCGTCGTCGCGGAGGGGGTCGAGGACGACGAGACGTGGGAGCGGCTGCGCGATCTGGGCTGCGACGCGGTGCAGGGCTGGCTGGTCGCCGCGGCGATGCCGGCGGACGAGACGACGGCGTGGTTGCTGGCGCGGGGCTCCCGCGGGTGGCAGCGCCCGGCGGCGGCGTTGCCGGCGGCGTTGCCTGCGGCGACGGAGGAGTAAGGGCGCCTGTCGGGGTGCCGGGTTCGGTTGCCGGGCGGGCGCGGGTGCGTCGTGGCTTGTCGCGCAGTTCCCCGCGCCCCTGGGTGTGCTGCTGCGCTGCTCCCTCGAAGGCCGAGCGAAACCGTTTCACGAGCACAGGCCCTGGCCCCATAGGATTGGGCCAAACCACACACACTCACCCCAGAGGATCGCTGCATGCCTGGCATCACGCGCGAGGAGGTCGCCCACCTCGCCCGGCTGGCGCGTCTGGAGCTGAAGCCCGAAGAGCTCGACCACTTCGCAGGCCAGCTGGACGACATCATCGGCGCGGTGGCCCGCGTCAGCGAGGTCGCCGACCAAGACGTACCGCCGACCTCGCACCCGCTCCCGCTGACGAACGTCATGCGCCCGGACGAGGTCCGTCCCTCGCTCACCCCCGAGCAGGCGCTCTCCGGCGCCCCGGCCCAGGAGCAGCAGCGTTTCAAGGTGCCGCAGATCCTGGGGGAGGACTAAGCAGTCATGACCGACATCATCAAGCTCACGGCCGCCGAGACCGCCGCGAAGATCGCCTCCGGCGAGCTCACGGCCGTCGAGGTCACCGAGGCGCACCTGGCCCGGATCGAGGCCGTCGACGAGAAGGTGCACGCCTTCCTGCACGTCGACCGCGAGGGCGCCCTCGCCCAGGCCCGTGCCGTCGACGAGAAGCGGGAGCGCGGCGAGAAGCTCGGTCCCCTCGCCGGTGTCCCCCTCGCGCTCAAGGACATCTTCACCACCGAGGGCATCCCGACCACGGTCGGCTCCAAGATCCTCGAGGGCTGGATCCCGCCGTACGACGCGACGCTCACCAAGCGGCTCAAGGCCGCCGACGTCGTCATCCTCGGCAAGACCAACATGGACGAGTTCGCCATGGGGTCCTCCACCGAGAACAGCGCCTTCGGGCCGACCGGCAACCCCTGGGACCTGACCAAGATCCCCGGCGGTTCCGGCGGCGGCTCCTCGGCCGCGCTGGCCGCGCACATGGCCCCCCTCGCCATCGGCACCGACACCGGCGGCTCCATCCGCCAGCCGGCCGCCGTCACCGGCACGGTCGGTGTGAAGCCGACGTACGGGGCGGTCTCCCGCTACGGCATGGTCGCCTTCTCCTCCTCCCTCGACCAGGGCGGCCCCTGCGCCCGCACGGTCCTGGACGCGGCCCTGCTGCACGAGGTGATCGCCGGGCACGACCCGATGGACTCCACCTCCATCGACGAGCCGGTCCCGCCGGTCGTCGAGGCCGCCCGCAACGGCTCGGTCGAGGGCATGCGCGTCGGCGTGGTCAAGCAGTTCCGCGGCGAGGGCTACCAGGCCGGCGTCATCCAGCGCTTCGACGAGTCCGTCGCCCTGCTCAAGGAGCTGGGAGCCGAGATCGTCGAGCTGGACTGCCCGTCCTTCGACCTGGCGCTGTCGGCGTACTACCTGATCGCCCCGTCCGAGTGCTCCTCCAACCTCGCCCGCTTCGACGGCCTGCGCTACGGCCTCAGGACCGGCGACGACGGCACGCACTCCGCCGAGGAGGTCACCTCCCTGACCCGCGAGGCCGGCTTCGGCCCCGAGGTCAAGCGCCGCATCATGCTCGGCACGTACGCGCTGTCGAGCGGCTACTACGACGCGTACTACGGCAGCGCCCAGAAGGTCCGCACGCTGATCAAGCAGGACTTCGACAAGGCGTTCGAGCAGGTCGATGTGATCGTCTCCCCGACGACGCCCACCACCGCCTTCCCGATCGGCGAGCGCGCCGACGACCCGATGGCGATGTACCTGGCCGACCTGTGCACCATCCCGACCAACCTGGCCGGCAACGCGGCCATGTCGCTGCCCTGTGGGCTCGCGCCCGAGGACAATCTGCCGGTCGGACTGCAGATCATCGCCCCGGTCATGAAGGACGACCGCCTCTACAAGGTGGGCGCAGCGGTCGAGGCCGCCTTCGTGGAAAAGTGGGGCCACCCGCTGCTCGAGGAGGCTCCGTCGCTGTGAGTGCACTGACCAAGGCCAAGGGCTTCAAGAAGTCCCGGTCCGGTACGTACCTGTCCATGGCCGCCACCGCGTTCGGCGCGATCGGTGTCGCCAAGCGGCTGAAGAAGGCCCGCGCCGAGAAGGACACCCTGGTCCTGATCGACGCCACCGTGTCCGCCGCCGCGATCGTCACCGGCCTCGCCATCCTCTACCGCGAGCTGAAGCGGCTGGGCGACGACGACGTCCTGCTGGGCTGAGAGGGAAGTTTCACCGTGACCACCACGACCGACCTGGTGTCGTACGAGGACGCACTCGCGTCGTACGACCCCGTCATGGGCCTCGAGGTCCATGTCGAACTCGGCACCAAGACCAAGATGTTCTGCGGCTGTTCGACCGCGCTGGGCGCCGAGCCGAACACCCAGACCTGCCCCGTCTGCCTCGGCCTGCCCGGCGCGCTCCCGGTCATGAACGCGACCGGCGTCGAGTCCGCCATCAAGATCGGCCTCGCGCTGAACTGCGAGATCGCCGAGTGGTGCCGCTTCGCCCGGAAGAACTACTTCTATCCGGACATGCCGAAGAACTTCCAGACCTCCCAGTACGACGAGCCGATCGCCTTCAACGGCTACCTCGACGTGCAGCTGGAGGACGGTGAGACCTTCCGCGTGGAGATCGAGCGCGCCCACATGGAGGAGGACACCGGCAAGTCGACCCACGTCGGCGGCGCCACCGGCCGTATCCACGGCGCGTCCCACTCCCTGCTCGACTACAACCGCGCCGGCATCCCCCTCATCGAGATCGTCACCAAGCCGATCACCGGCGCCGGCGACCGCGCTCCCGAGGTGGCGAAGGCGTACGTCCGTGAGCTGCGCGAGCTCATCCGCGCGCTCGGTGTGTCCGAGGCCCGCATGGAGATGGGCCAGATGCGCTGCGACGTGAACCTGTCGCTGATGCCGAAGGGTGCCGACAAGTTCGGCACCCGCTCCGAGACCAAGAACGTGAACTCGCTGCGTTCCGTGGAGCGCGCCGCCCGCTACGAGATCCAGCGCCACGCGGCGGTGCTCTCCTCCGGCGGCACGATCGTCCAGGAGACCCGGCACTTCCACGAGGACACGGGGTCCACCACCTCGGGCCGCGTGAAGGAGGAGGCCGAGGACTACCGGTACTTCCCGGAGCCCGACCTGGTGCCGGTCGCCCCGTCCCGTGAGTGGGTCGAGGAGCTGCGGGCCGCGCTGCCCGAGCTGCCGCTGGTGCGCCGCAACCGGCTCCGTGAGGAGTGGGGCGTCTCGGCCACCGACATGCAGGCGATCCTCAACGCCGGTGCGCTGGACCTGATCGTCGCGACGATCGACGCCGGTGCCGACGCGGCCTCCGCCCGCAAGTGGTGGATGGGCGAGCTGGCCCGCAGCGCCAACGAGTCCGGCAAGGCGCTGGACGAGCTGGCGATCACGCCGGCCCAGGTCGCCCGGGTGACCGAGCTGGTGGCCAAGGGCGACCTCAACGACAAGCTGGCCCGCCAGGTCATCGAGGGCGTCCTCGCCGGCGAGGGCACGCCGGACGAGGTCGTCGACAAGCGCGGTCTGAAGGTCGTCTCCGACGAGGGCGCGCTGACCGCCGCCGTCGACGAGGCCATCGCCGGCAACCCGGCCATCGCGGACAAGATCCGCGGCGGCAAGGTGGCCGCGGCCGGCGCCCTGGTGGGCGCGGTCATGAAGGCCACGCGCGGACAGGCGGACGCGGCCCGCGTGAAGGAACTGATCCTGGAGAAGCTGGGCGTCAGCGAAGGCTGACCCGGGTCCACTGAAGGGGTGCACCGACACCGGTGCACCCCTTCGGCTTCGCCTGGCCCATGAGGGGCGCGGGGAACTGCGCGACCAGCCACAACAGCGCCGCAGCCGCCCCCGAAACCGCGCCACCCGAGCTGCTGGGCGGCTGGGCGGCACCTCACAACCGGCGCCCGACGACCCGGGCGAATCCCAGCAC
This sequence comes from Streptomyces sp. NPDC052012, assembly GCF_040689265.1. NCBI lineage: Bacteria > Bacillati > Actinomycetota > Actinomycetes > Kitasatosporales > Streptomycetaceae > Streptomyces > Streptomyces sp. NPDC052012. Next base: position 50,570 of record NZ_JBFAXA010000022.1, on the reverse strand, counting down.
CCGCCCCCGATCCACCCGCAGCATGTCCGCCGACTGCCGGGCCATCCGGGCCATGAACTCGCTGGAACTCCGCTCCGCACACACCTCGCTCCACAACAACCAGTCCCGCCAGCCCTCCTCCTGCCACTCGGCCACCTCCACCTCCACCGCCCCGCTGCGCGTCCAGTGCCGACGCCACCACTGAGCCGAGTGGAAACACCAGAACGCGGGCTCCCAGAACGGCGTCAGCCACTCCGGCGGCTCGGTCCCCTCGATCTCCTCCCGCACCGTCGGCACGACGACCCCGATCCGCCCGCCCGGCTTCAGCAGCTTCGTCAGCGTCGGCAGATACAGATCGTCGGTACCGAAGTACTGATACGCGTCGATCGAGACGATCGCGTCGAAGCTGCCCTCCCCGAACGGCAGATCGTGCGCCTCGGCGAGCACCGGCAGCACCCGGTCGGCGACGCCCGCCTCGGCGATCCGCTGCGCGTTCTCGTCCGGCTTGATCCACAGATCCGCGGCGGTGACCTGCACGTCGTACTCCTTCGCGAGGAAGATCGACGTCATGGCGCGTCCGCAGCCGAGGTCGAGCACACGGGCACCGGGACGCAGGGTGTCGGGCCCGAGCGCCGGGGCCAGCCACTCCAGGAGCCACAGCGCGTGCGGGCCCATCTGGTTCTCGACCGCCCAGCGGGCGTCGTAGGCGCTGCTGCGCGGGTAGTGGGGGAGCGTCAGTCGGCTGGTGAGATCGTCCATCGCACCTGCTTAGCAGCCGCGGCAGGGGCCCCGCATCCAGGTTTCCGCGCCGGAGGCGCTACGCTCCCGCGCCATGAGTGGACGAGCTGATTCCGACACCCACCCGGAGCAGACCGAGTCCGCCGGGGACACGGAGCACGACGACAACGACGGCCACGACAACGACGGCCACGACAACGACGACCACGACGAAGCCGTGCAGGCCGCCCGCCGCGCCCGCTGGATCTCCACCGGCACCGGCGCCGTACTGGCCGTCGCCGGCCTCGCCGCCGCCCTGCTGCGCCTCACCGGCGACGCCCCGCCCCTCGTCCCGGCCGCGTACGCCTGCGGAGCCGCCGTGTGTGCCCTGGCCGGGCTGCTGGGCTCGCGGGGCCGTACCCGCAGGGCACTGTGGCTGCTGATCGCGGGGCTGATGGTGATGGCGCTGGGTGACCAGTTCGACTGAACCGGTGACCGGTTCGGCCGATCGGTTGACTGATGCGCTGTGATTGTCCTGTGACCTGCCTCCCATCGTTGTGAACAAGCCCACGAACCCGGCAAATGATCACTCTTGCCTGCCAGAGTGGCACTGCATTGCTCATGCGTTCTTTGCGGGCGGTTCATCTCATGAACGTCTGTTCCCGGTCAAAGATCCACAGACAGTCACTCTGGGAGCACGTCCGTGGCAGCTCTTGCACGCTGGTGTGTACAGCGCCGTCTGATCGCGGTGCTGCTCTGGCTCCTCGCCCTCGGCGTGGCCGGAGCGGGCGCCGTCCTCGCCGGCAGCGCCTACTCGAACGACTACAAGGTCCCCGGGACCGAGTCCGGGCGGGCCGCCCAGCTGCTGGAGGAGGGCTTCCCGACGCTCGGCGGCGACAGCGACACCGTCGTCTGGCACACCTCCTCCGGCACGGTCCGGGACGCCGACGTCGAGCAGACCATGACCCGCACCCTCGACCGGATCGAGGATCTGCCCGGCGTCGCCTCGGTGACCGGTCCGTACGACGAACGGGGCGCCGGCCGGATCAGCGAGGACGGCCGCACCGCCTACGCCACCGTCACCTTCGATGACCAGGCCGAGGACATCGACCCCGGCGAGGCCGCCGCCGTGGTGAGGACGGCGCAGGGCGCCGAGACCGACGGGCTGCGCGTCGAGCTGAGCGGCAGCGCGATCGGGCTCACCGAGTCCTCCGGCGGGCATGTCGCCGAGATCGTCGGCGTGGCCGTCGCCGCCGTCGTGCTGTTCCTCGCCTTCGGCTCGCTCGCCGCCTCGCTGCTGCCCATCGCCACCGCGCTGGTCGGCGTCGGCACCGCCTACGCCGGGATCGTGCTCCTCGGGCACGCCATGACCGTCGCCGACTTCGCGCCCATGCTCGGCATGCTCATCGGACTCGGCGTCGGCATCGACTACGCCCTGTTCATCGTGACCCGGCACCGGCGCGGACTGAAGCGCGGGCTGTCCGTCACCGAGGCCGCCACCAACGCCGTCGCCACCACCGGACGCGCGGTCGTGTTCGCGGGTGCCACCGTTTGCATCGCCCTGCTCGGGATGCTGATGCTGCGGCTGAACTTCCTCAACGGCGTCGCCATAGCGGCCTCGCTCACCGTGGTGCTGACCGTCGCCGCCTCCGTCACCCTGCTGCCCGCCCTGCTGTCCTTCATCGGCATGCGCGCGCTCAGCGGGCGCGAGCGGCGCAGACTGGCCGAGCACGGGCCCGAGCCGGAACTGCCGACCGGGTTCGCCGCCCGCTGGTCGGCCTTCGTGGAGCGCCACCCCAAGCTGCTCGGCGCGATCGCGCTGGTGGTGATGGCGGTCCTCGCGCTGCCCACCCTGTCCCTGCACCTGGGCACCTCCGACCAGGGCAACGACCCGAAGACCTCCACCACCCGCCAGGCCTACGACCTCCTCGCCGACGGCTTCGGCCCCGGCGTGAACGGCCCGCTCACCCTCGTCACCGAGGTCGAGGGCGCCGAGGACCGGCTCGCCCTGGGCAACCTGGACGCCACCCTGCGCCAGACGGAGGGCGTCGCCTCGGTGTCGCCGGTGACCTACGGCCAGGGCGGTGACACCGCGTACCTCACCGTCGTACCGGAGTCGTCGCCGCAGTCGAAGGAGACCAGCGAGCTGGTCGACCGGCTGCGCGAGGACGTGCTGCCGCGGGCCGAGGCCGGCACCGCGCTCGACGTCCACGTCGGCGGGGTGACGGCCGGCTACGACGACTTCGCCGACGTCATCATCGGCAAGCTGCCCGTGTTCGTCGGTGTGGTGATCGGCCTGGGCTGTCTCCTGCTGCTGCTCGCCTTCCGGTCCGTCGGCATCCCGCTCAAGGCCGCCGCGATGAACGTCGCCGCCGTCGCCGCGGCCTTCGGCGTGGTCGTGGCGATCTTCCAGTGGGGCTGGGGCAGCGAACTGCTCGGCCTCGGCCGGGCGGGGCCCATCGAGCCCTTCCTGCCCGTGATCATGGTGTCGGTCCTCTTCGGGCTCTCCATGGACTACCAGGTCTTCCTGGTCAGCCGGATGTACGAGGAGTGGCTGGAGACCGGCGACAACCGGCGCGCGGTCCGCATCGGCCTCGCCGAGACCAGCCGGGTGATCAACTCCGCGGCGGTCATCATGATCTCCGTCTTCCTCGCCTTCGTGCTCAGCGGGGACCGCGTGATCGCCATGTTCGGCATCGCGCTCGCCGCCGCGGTCGCCCTGGACGCCTTCGTCCTGCGCACCCTGCTCGTGCCCGCCCTGATGCATCTGCTCGGCGGCGCCAACTGGTGGCTGCCGCGCTCGCTGGACCGGATCCTGCCGCGGATCAGCGTCGAGCCGCCGGAGTGCCGGGCCGCTCATGAGAGGCTGGCCGCCGCCACGGACGCCGAGGTGGCGGACGTGCTGGCCAAGGAGGAGCGGCAGCGGGATGTACGCGATACGACTGGGTGACGACGGAGCCGAACTGCGCCCCCTGGAGCCCTGGCACGCCGAGGAGTTCCTCGCACACCTGGAGCGGGGCCGGGAGTTCATCAACCAGTACGTCCCCTTCGGCTCGACTGCGACCGACGTCGCGGGCGCCCGCGAGGTGCTGCAGCGCTACGCCGACCGCCGCGCCGCCGACACCGGCTCGCTGCACGGGCTGTGGCTGGACGGCACGCTCGTCGGCGGGGTGCTCACCCTCAACTTCGACGCCGAGAACGGCACCTGCGAGGTCGGCTGCTGGCTGGAGCCCGCCGGCACCGGGCGCGGGCTGGTCACCCGCGCGATGCGGGTGCTGATCGACTGGGTGGTCGAGCAGCGCGGCATCCACCGGGTCGAATGGGTCGCCGCCGCGGGCAACACGGCGAGCCTCGCCGTCGCCCGGCGGCTCGGCATGATCCGGGACGGGGTGCGGCGCGCGGCCCACCTGCATCACGGCGTACGGCACGACCTGGAGGTGTGGTCGGTGCTGGCGCCCGAGTGGCGGGCGGCGCGCACGGCCGCCCGGGACGATCACCGACGCGACGATCATTAAGGCGACTCTCAGACGGCGTCCGTACGGTGCGGGCATGGTTACCAAGCAAGTGGACGAGACCGGAGCCGAGACGACGGACGAGGCCGCAGCCGAGGCCGCCGAGACCACCGCGGCCGCCGAGGGCCGGCAGGGCGAGGAGGCGGTGGACGCCACGGAGACGGAGCCGGAGGCCGGGACCGACGCGAAGGAGGACCGTTCCACCGGCGTCGGAGGGGGCGCCGCGGCGGTCGTCTCGGCCGCGCTCGGCCTCGTCTCGCTCACCGGCAGCTGGCTCGGCACGGTGGCCGCCGCACGCGAGACCCTCGTCGGCCAGCTGGAGACCGCCGCGGACGCGGGAGTCGCCACCCAGGTCAAGGAGGTCTACGGCGACGCCTGGCAGACCAGCGCCCTGTGGGGTGGTCTGTTCGCGCTGACCGCGCTGATCGTCGGCGTCGTGGTGCTGGCCCGGCCCGCCTTCGGGACGCCCGGCCGGACCCAGGCCCCGTGGATCAAGTCTGTGGCGTGGGCGGGTGTCTCGCTCGGCGTCCTCGGACTGCTGCTGGCGGTCCTCAAGTACACCGACGTCCTGCTGGGGCTGCCCTCCACGGGCTGAGTCCCGGCACATTCCCTCCAGGGGCCCTCAGGCGGTACGTAGGCACCTTACGTACCTCCCGAGGGCCCCCTTCGCATGTCTAAGGTCCCGCGGCCCGCCCAAGATGCGGAACTCTCCCGATGTGGCCGGCCCGCCTTGGAGACGAAAGTGGAGTCATCGCAGAGAGCGACGTCCGAAACCGACTCCTCCGAGGGACCACACCATGTTCGAGTACGAGATGCAGCAGTACCGCCACGCCGACCTCGTCCGCCGGGCCGCGACCGAGCGCCAGGCACGTGAGGCCGCACGTCGGCGCCGCGCGGCCCGCCGGGATGCCGGCACACGAGGCACCGAGGCCGAGAGCCATACGCGCCGCTTCCGCCGCCCCCGCTTCGCCCGAGCGGCATGAGCCCGGAAGGGGGCCACGGAGGCCACGGGGGCCGCGAGGGCGGCGGCCGGGGCGGCGACCGCACGGGGTTCGGCCGCCGCCCCGGCCGCCGAGGCCCGGCCACCGCCGGGCCGCACGCGCTCACCGTGGCCGCTCGCAGCGGCGCCGGCGGGCGCCCCGCGGCGTCCCACCGCGCGAAAACAGGTGACGTGTTGTCACAGCCTCGTGCGATGCTCGGGACCGTGGAGACCAGGTCCGTCAGTCCCGTGTTCGTCGGTCGCGCCGGTGAACTCGACACGTTGAACACCGCACTCGCCCGCGCGAGCACCGGCGCGGGCGAGCCGCAGGCACTGGTGCTCGGGGGTGAGGCCGGGGTCGGCAAGACCCGGCTCGTCGAGGAGTTCGCGGCGGCCGCGCGCCGCCGCGGCGCGGTCGTCGCCCTCGGCGGCTGTGTCGAGATCGGCGCCGACGGCCTGCCGTTCGCCCCCTTCTCCACCGCCCTGCGCCAGCTGCGCCGCGAGCTGCCCGACCAGCTCGCCGCCGCCGCGGCCGGACAGGAGGAGGAACTCGCCCGCCTGCTGCCCGAACTCGGCACCGCCGCCGCCCGCGAGGCCCGCCGCGACGAGCAGGGCATGGCCCGCCTCTTCGAACTCACCGCCCGCCTGCTGGAACGCGTCGCCGCCGAGCACACCGTCGTCCTCGCCCTGGAGGACCTGCACTGGGCCGACGCCTCCACCCGCCACCTGCTCGCCTACCTCTTCCGCACGCTGCGCACCGGCCGCCTCGTCGTCCTCGCCACCTACCGCTCCGACGACATCCACCGCCGCCACCCCCTGCGCCCCCTCCTCGCCGAACTCGACCGGCTCCGCACCGTGCGCCGCGTCGAACTCGGCCGCTTCAACCGCGAAGAGGTCGGCCGCCAGATCGCCGGCATCCTGGCCCGCGAGCCCGACCCCGACCACGTCGACGAGATCTTCGAACGCTCCGACGGCAACGCCTTCTTCGTCGAGGAACTCTCCGTCGCCGCCCACGAGGGCTGCCGCGCTGGCCTGACCGACTCGCTGCGCGATCTGCTCCTGGTCCGTGTCGAGGGCCTCCCGGAGAGCGCCCAGCGCGTCGCCCGGATCGTCGCCGAGGGCGGCTCCACCGTCGAGTACCGGCTGCTGGCCGCCGTCGCCCGGCTCGCCGAGGACGACCTCATCGAAGCGCTGCGCGCCGCCGTCAACGCCAGCATCCTCACCCCGGCACCCGACCGCGACGGCTACCGCTTCCGCCACTCCCTGGTCCGCGAGGCCGTCAGCGACGACCTGCTGCCCGGCGAACGCTCCCGCCTCAACCGCGGCTACGCCGAAGCCCTCGAGGCCGACCCCACCCTGGTGCCCGCCGACGAGCGCGTGACCCGCCTGGCAAGCTACTGGTACCACGCCCACGACGCCGCCAAGGCCCTGCCCGCCGTGCTGGACGCCTCCGTCGAGGCCCGCCGGCGCCACGCCTACTCCGAGCAACTGCGGCTGCTGGAGCGGGCCATGGAACTGTGGGACTCCGTCCCCCAGGAGATACGCGCCGGCCTGCGGCCCTCCGACTACACCGAGGTCTACTGCGGCTGCGACCCCGAGACGGCCACCCTGCGCTACCTCGACCTGATGGCCGAGGCCGCCGTCGCCGGACGGCTCTGCGGGGAACGCGAACGCTCCCTGAAGATCACCAAGCGGGCCCTGCGCCTGCTGGACGAGGAACCCGACCCGCTGCGCGCCGCCTGGTTCTGGGTCCAGCGCTCCCGGCTCACCCAGTCCCTCGCCCGCGGCGACGGCTGGACCGAACTCGGCACCGCCCAGGACCTGGTGCGCGGCCTGCCCCCGTCCGAGGTGCACGCCGAGGTCCTCGCCTCCGCCGCCAGCTGGTCCATGCTCCACGAACCCGGCCCGGAGGCCATGGCCGCCGCCGAACGCGCCGTCGAGTACGCCCGCATGGTCGGCGCCCACGACATCGAGCTCAACGCCCGTCTCACCCTCGGCGGCCTCATGGTCGACTCAGGCGACATCGAGACCGGCCTCGCCGTGATGTACGACGTCAAGGACCGGGCGGCCGAACTGGGTGTCGACATGGTGCTGTGCCGCAGCTATGTGAACCTGCCCTCGGTGCTCGAAGGCGTCGGCCGCTCCGAGGAGGCGCTGCGCCTGCTGGAGGAGGGCACCGGCGTCACCCGCCGCCTGGGACTGCTGGACTCCGAGGCCTGGGTGTGGGGCAACCTCGCCGAATCCCTCCACTCGGTGGGCCGCTGGGACGAGGCGGCCGAGGCCGCCGCCACCGCCCAGCGCCGGGAACCGAGCGCCAAGCCACGCGCCGGCGCCGTCATGCGCCTGGCCCATCTCGCCTACGACCGCGGGGATCTGGCCCTGGCGGCCCGCCAACTCGCCGCCGCCCGCGCCCACTTCGGCACCCACGACGCCATGCCGCAGTACTCCCTGCCGATGACTCTGGTCTCCGTCGGTATCGCAGCCGCCGAGGGCCGCCTCTCCGACGCCCGCGCCGAACTCCTCACCGCCCTCGACGCCGAACTCCCGCCCGGCACCCAGCGCTACGGCTGGCCCCTGCTCCTGACCGCCGCGACCGCCGAGGCCGACGCCTTCGGCGACCCGACCACCGAACCCGGCCGCCCGCAGATCCTCGACCGCCTGCGCACCGCGGCCAAGACCCTGGCGACCGGTGTGCCCGTGTGGCAGGCGTACGACATCTGGCTGCGCGCCGAACTGCGACGGGCCGAGGGCACCGCCGCGCCGGACGAGTGGAGCACCGCCGTCACCGCCCTGGAGACGCTCGGCCGGCCCTACGACCTCGCGCGCGTCCGCTACCGGCTCGCCGAGGCCCTGCTCGCCGCCGGAGCGGGCGAGGACGAGCGGGCCCGCGCCAGGGAACTGCTCCGGCTGTCCCAGGCCGTCGCCGACCACCTGGGCGCCCGCCCCCTGGCCCGGTCCGCGACCCTGCTGGCCCAGCGCGCACGCCTCGCCCTCGGCCCCGCCACCGCCCGCGAGCAGGCCCCGGACACCCCCGCCGACCCGGCCGACGCCCTCGGCCTCACCAGCCGGGAACGCGACGTCCTGCGCCTGGTGGCCGCCGGCCACACCAACCGCCGGATCGCCGAGGCCTTGTTCATCTCCCCGAAGACGGCCAGCGTCCACGTCTCCAACATCCTCGCCAAGCTGGGCGTCTCCGGCCGCGGCGAGGCGGCGGCGGTGGCCCACCGCCTGGGTCTTTTCCCGACGGAGACCGGAAACCGGGCGGTGGCGGGATAATGGACGTCCGCCTCACCCGCCCCCGCACGTCTCACCCACGCGGCCCTGGAAAGGGGAGCGATGTTCAACGTCTTCGAGGAACTGTTCGCCCCAGGCCGCAAACACACCCGTGACGAGGAGAAGCGGCTGGCACTGACCCGGGTGGACATCGGCGACGCCGACCCGGGCCGCGGCCCGATAGACCTCTCCTCGGGAAAGGTCGTCATGCGCCCGCCGTCGCAGGACGACGGTGCGGAGCCCGGGACGGCCGAGTGACCGCTAGCTGACCTCCAGCTCCAGGATCCGGTCGTCGCCGTCCTCCGGGTTGCCGCGGCCGTCGGTGTTGCTGGTGACCAGCCACAGCCTGTTCTCACCGGCCGGTACCACCGTGCGCAGCCGGCCGTGCTCCTCCGTGAGGAAGGCCTGAGGGTCCGCCGAGGCCTCCGTGCCCTTCAGGGGGATCCGCCACAGTCGCTCGCCGCGCAGGCCGGCCATCCATATCGAGCCCTCGGCGTAGGCGATGCCGCTGGGGGACGCCTCGTCCGTGGTCCACTGGTCGACCGGGTTGTGGAAGCCGCCGTCGTCGGACCGGCCCTCCGCCTCCGGCCAGCCGTAGTTGTCGCCCGGCTTGATCGCGTTGAGCTCGTCCCAGGTGTTCTGGCCGAACTCCGCGGCGAACAGGCGCTGTTTCCCGTCCCAGGCGAGGCCCTGCACATTGCGGTGGCCGTACGTGTACACCGGCGAGTCGGGGAACGGGTTGCCGGGGGCGGGCTCGCCCTCCGGGGTCAGCCGCAGGATCTTGCCGCCGAGGGAGCCCCTGTCCTGCGACAGGCCGGTGTCACCGCTCTCGCCCGTGCCCGCGTACAGCATCTTGTCCGGGCCGAAGGCGATCCGGCCGCCGTTGTGGACGACCCCCTTGGGGATGCCGCGCAGGACCGTGTCCGGGGCGCCCAGTTGCTCGCCGGACGGCTTCTTCTCGTCGTAGATCATGCGGACGACGCGGTTGTCCGAGGCGGAGGTGAAGTAGGCGTAGATCATGTGGTCCGAGGCGTACTCGGGGGAGAGCGCGATGCCCAGCAGGCCGCCCTCGCCGGACGGGGACACCCCCGGCACCTCGCCCAGCTCGGTCTTCCTGCCCGTCTTCCCGTCCACCCGCGTGATCGTCGCCTCGTCACGGGAGGAGACCAGCAGGTCGCCGTCCGGCAGCGGGGCGAGGCCCCACGGCGTGCTCAGGCCCGTGGTGACGGTGCGCAGCACCTTGACCGAGCCCTTCGCGGGAGGCGTCTCCTCCGAGGTGCGCTCCGAGGGCGACGCCTGCCCCGTCGTACGGCTGGGGGTGGCGCTGCCGTCCGAGCCCGGCGATCCTCCGTCATCGGAGGAGCAGCCGGCCGTCAGCAGGAGCGCGGCGGCGGCCAGCACGGCCGTCACGGCTCGACGTTGCACGATCTTGTCCCTTCGACGCGGCAGGTTCCACCTGTCATACACCGCTCGCGCCTCCCAGGTTCCCGATCACGGAATCCTGAACCGCGGCCCGCACGGACGGTCACGTGATCGCGGGGTCACGCCTGAGTCGAAACCCCAGGTCAGTCCCAGGACCCCTGCGCCGCGGGCAGCCCCGCGATCTCCGCGAGGTCCTCCTCCGTCAGCCGCAGCGCCGCCGCCCCCGCGTTCTCCTCGACCCACCGCTCCCGCTTGGTGCCCGCCACCGGGATCACCTGCCTGCCCTGCGCCAGCACCCACGCCAGGGCGACCTGAGCCGCGGTGACCGTCTCGCCGTGCCGTCGGGCGATGCGCCGCAGGCCCGCCACGATGGGCTGGTTGGCGGCCATCATCTCCGCGGTGAAACGGGGGTGCCGGGCACGCAGGTCGTCCGGTTCGAAGCCCTCGCCCGGCGTCAGCGTGCCGGTCAGGAACCCGTTGCCGAGCGGCATCGCGGCCAGGAGACCCACCCCGCGGGCCTCGCACCACGGCAGCAGGGTCCGCAGCGCCTCCGGCGACCAGACCGACAGCTCGGCCTCGACCGCGCTCACCGGGAACACCTGCTGCACCCGCTCCAGTTGGCGGATCGTCGCGTCGTGCAGCGCCGACCCCGGGCGCCGCGCCGACCGCGCGCCCACCGCGCACAGCCCCAACGCCCGTACCTTCCCCGCCTGTACGAGCTCCGCCATCGCGCCCCAGGTCTCCTCCACGGGCACCTCGGGGTCCGCGCGGTGCAGTTGATAGAGGTCGATGACGTCGGTCTGCAGCCTGCGCAGCGACGCGTCGCAGGCCCGCTTCACATATCCGGGGCGGCCGTTGGCCACGATGTGCTGGTCACCCACCAGCAGCCCGACCTTCGTCGACACGAAGGCCTCGGAGCGACGCTCCTTCAACACCCGCCCCAGCAACAGCTCGTTGGTGAACGGACCGTACATGTCCGCCGTGTCCAGCAGCGTCGAACCCAGGTCGAGCGCCCGGTGCACCGCCCTGAGCGACTCCTCGCCGCGCTGCCGTGAGGTGCTGTAGGCCCAGCTCATCGGCATGCACCCGAGTCCGACGGCCCCCACCGAGAGCGCCGCCGCGCCGATCGTCCTGCGCTCCACCTGCTCGTGACCCTCCCTCTCCGGGTCCCCAACCTAACCTCTGCCGTCGCACACGCCTGACATAGCCTCCAGCCATGACTGCTGACGTATGGCTTCCCATCCCGCCGGACGAGATCGAGGGCCTTCCCGAGGGGCCGCGCTACCGATTCTGGGACGGCGGTGCGGAGTTCCCCGCCGACCCGGCCGACTGCGTCTTCTACGTCGTGCCGTACATGAAGCCCAGCGGGATCGGCACCCGTCCGCTGCCGTCGATGAGCTCGGTGCGGGTCGTCCAGACGCTGTCCGCCGGCATCGACCATGTGGAGCCGGGTCTGAAGCACCTGCCGCCGGGTGTGCGGCTGTGCAACGCACGCGGGGTGCACGAGGCCAGCACCGCCGAGCTGACCCTCGCGCTGATCCTGGCCTCGCTGCGCGGCATTCCCGATTTCGTGCGGGCGCAGGACCGGGGGGAGTGGCTCGGCGGATTCCGGCCCGCGCTCGCCGACAAGAACGTGCTCATCGTGGGCTACGGATCGATCGGCGCGGCCATCGAGGACCGGCTCGTTCCGTTCGAGCTCGCGCGGGTGGCGCGCGTCGCGCGCTCCGAGCGCACCACGGCGCGCGGCCCGGTGCACCCGCTCACCGAACTGCCCTCCCTGCTGCCGGACGCGGACGTCGTGGTCCTCTCCACGCCGCTGACCGAGACCACCCGGCACCTCGTGGACGCCGGCTTCCTGGCCCGGATGAAGGACGGCGCCCTGCTGGTGAACGTGGCCCGCGGAGGCGTCGTCGACACCAAGGCCCTGCTCACGGAGCTGGAGACCGGCCGCATCACGGCGGCCCTGGACGTCACGGATCCCGAGCCGCTGCCCGCCGATCACCCCTTGTGGCGGGCGCCGGGCGTCCTCATCAGCCCCCACGTCGGCGGCCCCACGTCCGCCTTCCTGCCGCGCGCCAAGCGGTTGCTGGTGGACCAGTTGCACCGTTTCGTGAACCACGAGGAGCCGCGGAACGTGATCCTGGTGACGGGCCCGGACACTCCGTAGCTCCGCTTCGAGTACCGTCCGCGAGCCTCCGGGCGCGGTGAGTACTCATACATCAGTTGATCGTCACGCAGAGTAGAGAACCTATGTCCCTGAGTGACGAGACTGGTGTATCGTCCGGACAGGGGTTGCGCCGCTGACCGATCGGCGCCGGGGACGGACTTTGCAGACTGTGAGGGGGGCGACGGGCGATGCACGGCCTATGGACGAGCGATCCGACGCGGCGGAGCCGCCGACGGCGGCCCTGGCGCACGGCCGCGCGCAGTCGCGGCCGGCTCACCGGTCCCCCCACCCGGCCGACCGGCCGCCGCAGCCACGGCCCGCATCTGCGCAGGCAGGGCAGCCGCAGGAGGCACGCCCCGGTGCCCCGGGGCCCGAGGGACCCGGGAGCGCGGACCGGGAGCGACCGGTGAGCGCGCCGACCCCCACCCCCACGCTCGACGGGGCGCTCAGGCCGCAGTCCGCGCCGGGTGCGCTCCTGCCGCGCTCTGCGGGCGACGACCCCCGGCGCCCCCTCGTCCCGCAGCTCGTCCTCGCCCTCGTCTGCGCGGCCTACGCCGTCGGTGCCGCATGCGGCTGGGGCTCGGAACAACTCGCTCTGATCATGGGGGACTTCGGGCTGAGCGCCGCGGCTGCCGCCGCCGCGGTGTCGTGTGTCGTCTACGCGCGCGGCCCGCGCACCCGGTTTCGCCCCGCCTGGCTGCTGTTCGGCCTCTCCTCGGCCATGGCGTCCCTGGGCAACCTGGTCTGGGGATGGTACGAGGTCGTCCTCGGGCTGCCGGTGCCGAGCCCCAGCTACGCGGACCTGTTCTTCCTGTGCTTCGCACCGCCCGCCATCGTGGGCCTGCTGGTGCTCGCCAAACGGCCCGTGACCAAGGCCGGCTGGGTCTGTCTCGCCCTGGACGCCTGGCTGATCGGCGGCTCCCTGCTCACCCTGGCGTGGAGCCTCGCGCTCGCCCAGGCCGCGCAGGAGGGAGGGCCGGACGTGGCGCACACGGCGCTGTCGCTGGCGTACCCGCTGCTCGACATCGCCCTGATCAGCATGGTGCTCGCGCTGCACTTCCGGCGTTCGGCGGTGAACCGCTCCGCGGTCAACACCGCGATCGGCGCCCTCGCGCTCACCGTCCTGTGCGACGCGCTGTTCACCTCGCCGCTGCTCCACGACGACTACCGCTCGGGACAACTCCTCGACGCCGGCTGGTTCGCCGGGTCGCTGCTCCTGGCGTACGCGCCGTGGACCGCCCCCCGGAGCGGGCGGCCGGAGGAGGAGCAGCACACGCGCGTGGTGCGCGAGCATCTGCCCGGGCAGCGCAGCGGGCTCCCTCACCAGCCGCCCCCGCCCGCCGGAGAACTCGGCCGCTACTCCGCCGCCCGTCCCATCGCCGGCTCCCTCGCCGCCCTCACGCCGTACCTGGCGGCGGCCGTGTGCACCCTGGGGATCCTCTACAACGTCCTCAACGGCCGCAGCGTCGACCGCGTGGTCCTGCTCACCGGCGGCACCGTGGTGCTGGCGCTCGTCGTACGCCAGGGCATCATGCTGCTCGACAACATCACCCTCACCCAGGAACTGGCGCAGAAGGAGAACCACTTCCGCTCCCTGGTGCAGGGCTCCAGCGACGTCATCATGATCGCCGCCCCGAACGGCATCCTCCGCTACGTCTCGCCGGCCGCCGCGGGGGTCTACGGCCGCCCCGCGGAGGAGCTGGTGGGCAGTGAACTGGCCCATCTGATCCACCCCGAGGACCTGGGCTGCGTCGTGCACGAGGTGCGGCGTTTTCTCGCCGCCAGCCCGGCCGACGAACCCACTACGCGCATCGAATGCCGGTTCCGCTCCGGTGACGGCGGCTGGCTGAACGTGGAGTCGACCGTCAACCGGCACCACGGCGGCCTCATCTTCAACAGCCGCGACGTCACCGAGAGAGTGCGCCTCCAGGCGCAGCTCCAGCACAACGCCGAGCACGACCCGCTCACCGACCTGCCCAATCGCGCGCTGTTCACCAAGCGCGTGCAGCAGGCGCTCTCCGGCCGCCGAGCCTCGGACCGGGGTGCCGCCCTGAGGGGCACGGCCGTGCTGTTCATCGACCTCGACGGCTTCAAGGCCGTCAACGACACGATCGGGCACCAGGCCGGGGACGAACTGCTCGTCCAGGCCGCCCGCAGACTCAAGGACGCCGTCCGCAAGGGCGACACCGCCTCCCGGCTGGGCGGCGACGAGTTCGCGGCGCTGATCGTCGGCGACGGCGCCCGCGACCGGGAGGCACGCGAGCGCCACATCCTGGAGCTCGCCGACCGCCTCAGAGCGACCCTCTCCCAGCCCTACCTCATCGACGGCAACGATGTCCGGGTCAACGCCTCCATCGGCGTCGCCTTCGCCGAACCGGGCCTGGGCGCGGGTGAGCTGCTGCGCAACGCCGACCTGGCGATGTACCGGGCCAAGGCGGCCGGAAAGGGCCGGGTGGAGCTGTACAAGCCGCAGATGCAGCAGGACGTCGTCCGCAGGGCGGAGCTGGCCACCCGGCTGCGCTCCGCGCTGCACGACGGCGAGTTCGCCCTGCTGCACCAGCCGGTGGTGTGCCTGGAGGACGGCCGGATCACCTCGGTGTGCGCCCAGGCGCGCTGGCGCTCCTCGCAGGGCGTGCTGTTCACCCCGGCGGAGTTCCTGCGCGTCGCCGAGGACAGCGAGAAGACCGCCGAGCTGGGGCGCTGGGTGCTGGAGGAGGCCGTCGAGCAGGCCGCCGAGCGGCACGCGACCGGTGTGTCCGTGCCCGTGGCGGTCCGGATCGGCGCGCGCCGGCTGCTGGACCGGTCGCTGCCCCTCGGCTCGATCGAGGCGCTCCTCACCCGGCACGGGCTGCCCTCCGGCTCGCTGATCATCGAGCTGGCCGACACCGACCCGAGAGTCTGCCTCGACGAGCTGGAGCGCCGTCTGAACGCCCTCAAGCGCGTCGGCGTACGCATCGCCCTGGACGGCTTCGGCAGCGGCTACGCGGCGATCACGGCGCTCAGACGGCTCCCCGTCGACGTGCTCAAGCTCGACCGCAGCCTGGTCGACGGCGTGGTGGAGTCGGCCCGACTGCACAAGATCACCGGTGGCCTGCTGCGCATCGCCGGGGATCTCGGGCTGCAGTCCGTGGCGGACGGGGTGGATCTGCCCGAGCAGGTCGCCGCCCTGCGCGCGCTGGGCTGCACCCACGGGCAGGGCATGGCGTTCTCCGGGCCGCTGGACGAGTACCGGCTGCGCCGGGCGCTCGGCACCGGCCACTACGCGGTGCCGCACCAGCCGGCCGAACCCGCGTTCAGCGGCGGTGCTCACGCGGGCTCCGGGGTGTACTCCGCCGGGGTGACCGCCGTGCTCAGAACGGGTACGACCCTACGCTCACATAATGAGACTCCCGTCCCACCCACTTGACACCGGGTGCGTGCCGGGGGGAGGGTCAGTGCCATGCGCACCCGAATTCTCGTACTTGGACAGCGCGTCGGCTGAAGCTGAGCCCCGATCGCTCAGCGACCCACACCCGGCGCGCTCCCCTCGCTTGCCTTATGGCACGAGGGGTTTTTTGTTGCACCAGCACCTGTCGCACAGCCCGCGAACACCACGCAAACCTCGCAAAAACCCTCAGCATCGAGAAGAGAATGCCGATGACCGAGCAGGCCACCGGGGCCCATCACCCGCAGCCGCGGCCCCGATCCGGAGGACAGCAGTCCGCCCCCGTCGAGCACGTCACGGGCGCGCAGTCCCTCATCCGCTCTCTCGAGGAGGTCGGCGCCGACACGGTATTCGGCATTCCCGGCGGTGCGATCCTTCCGGCGTACGACCCGCTGATGGACTCCACCCGGGTGCGGCACGTCCTGGTCCGCCACGAGCAGGGCGCCGGTCACGCGGCCACCGGCTACGCGCAGGCCACCGGCAAGGTGGGCGTCTGCATGGCGACTTCCGGCCCCGGCGCCACCAACCTGGTCACCCCGATCGCCGACGCGCACATGGACTCCGTGCCGCTGGTCGCGATCACCGGCCAGGTCGCCTCCCGCGCGATCGGCACGGACGCCTTCCAGGAGGCGGACATCGTCGGCATCACCATGCCGATCACCAAGCACAACTTCCTCGTCACCAAGGCCGAGGACATCCCGCGCGTCATCGCGCAGGCGTTCCACATCGCCTCCACCGGCCGCCCCGGCCCGGTGCTGGTCGACATCGCCAAGGACGCCCTGCAGGCGCGCACCACCTTCTCCTGGCCGCCCACCATGGACCTGCCCGGCTACCGGCCCGTCACCAAGCCGCACGCCAAGCAGATCCGCGAGGCGGCCAAGCTGATCACCTCCGCCAGGCGGCCCGTCCTCTACGTCGGCGGCGGCGTGCTCAAGGCCGGCGCCACCGCCGAGCTGAAGGTCCTCGCCGAACTCACCGGAGCGCCCGTCACCACCACCCTGATGGCGCTCGGCGCATTCCCCGACAGCCACCCGCTGCACGTGGGAATGCCGGGCATGCACGGTGCGGTCACCGCCGTCACCGCGCTGCAGAAGGCCGACCTGATCGTCGCCCTCGGAGCCCGCTTCGACGACCGCGTCACCGGCAAGCTGGACAGCTTCGCCCCGTACGCCAAGATCGTCCACGCCGACATCGACCCGGCGGAGATCGGCAAGAACCGCGCCGCCGACGTGCCGATCGTCGGAGACGCCCGCGAGGTCATCGCGGACCTGATCCAGGCCGTGCAGAAGGAGCACGACGAGGGCCACCAGGGCGACTACACCGCCTGGTGGAACGACCTCAACCGCTGGCGCGAGACCTACCCGCTCGGCTACGACCAGCCGGACGACGGCTCGCTGTCGCCCCAGCAGGTCATCGAGCGTATCGGGCAGCTCGCGCCCGAGGGCACGATCTTCGCCGCGGGCGTCGGGCAGCACCAGATGTGGGCCGCGCACTTCATCCAGTACGACAAGCCCGCCAGCTGGCTGAACTCCGGCGGCGCCGGAACCATGGGCTACGCGGTCCCCGCCGCCATGGGAGCCAAGGCGGGCGCCCCCGAGCGCACCGTCTGGGCGATCGACGGCGACGGCTGCTTCCAGATGACCAATCAGGAGCTCACCACCTGCGCCCTGAACAACATCCCGATCAAGGTCGCCGTCATCAACAACGGCGCCCTCGGAATGGTCCGCCAGTGGCAGACGCTGTTCTACAACCAGCGCTACTCCAACACGGTGCTGCACTCCGGCCCGGACGACGTCAACCCGGAGGCGCGGGGCACGCGGGTGCCCGACTTCGTGAAGCTGTCGGAGGCGATGGGCTGCTACGCCATCCGCTGCGAGCGCCCGGAGGACCTGGACAAGGCCATCGAGGAGGCCAACTCCATCAACGACCGCCCGGTCGTCATCGACTTCATCGTGCACGAGGACGCCATGGTGTGGCCGATGGTCGCCGCCGGCACCTCCAACGACGAGATCATGGCCGCCCGGGACGTCCGCCCCGACTTCGGCGACAACGAAGACGACTGAGCGAGAGAGACCGAAGAGATCATGTCCAAGCACACGCTCTCCGTCCTGGTGGAGAACACCCCCGGCATCCTCGCCCGGATCGCCGCCCTGTTCTCCCGTCGCGGCTTCAACATCGACTCGCTCGCCGTCGGTGTCACCGAGCACCCCGACATCTCCCGCATCACCATCGTGGTGAACGTCGAGGACCTGCCGCTGGAGCAGGTCACCAAGCAGCTCAACAAGCTCGTCAACGTGCTGAAGATCGTCGAGCTCGAGCCCGGGCAGGCCGTTCAGCGCGAACTCGTTCTGGTGAAGGTGCGCGCGGACAACGAGACGCGCTCCCAGATCGTCGAGATCGTCCAGCTGTTCCGCGCCAAGACGGTCGACGTCTCCCCGGAGGCGGTCACCATCGAGGCCACCGGCAGCAGCGACAAGCTGTCCGCGATGCTCAAGATGCTGGAACCGTACGGCATCAAGGAGCTCGTCCAGTCCGGCACGATCGCGATCGGACGCGGTGCCCGTTCGATCACCGACCGGTCGCTGCGCGCACTGGACCGGTCCGCGTAAGACCTTTGACGGGCGGCCGGCGTCAGATCCGGCCGCCCGTATGGCGAGACCCCGAGACTTCCCTTCCGCCCGCCGTCATACGGTGGGACGCAACACCTGCACTCAAGGAGAGAACCCAAAGTGGCCGAGCTGTTCTACGACGCCGACGCCGACCTGTCCATCATCCAGGGCCGCAAGGTCGCGGTCATCGGTTACGGCAGCCAGGGCCACGCCCACGCCCTGTCGCTGCGCGACTCCGGCGTCGACGTGCGCGTCGGTCTGCACGAGGGCTCCAAGTCCAAGGCCAGGGCCGAGGAGCAGGGCCTGCGCGTGGTGACCCCGTCGGAGGCCGCCGCCGAGGCCGACGTCATCATGATCCTCGTCCCGGACCCGATCCAGGCCCAGGTCTACGAGGAGCACATCGCCCCGAACCTGAACGACGGCGACGCCCTGTTCTTCGGGCACGGCTTCAACATCCGCTTCGGCTTCATCAAGCCCCCGGCCGGCGTCGACGTCTGCATGGTCGCCCCGAAGGGTCCCGGTCACCTGGTGCGCCGTCAGTACGAGGAGGGCCGCGGCGTTCCCTGCATCGCGGCCGTCGAGCAGGACGCCACGGGCAATGCCTTCGCGCTGGCCCTGTCGTACGCCAAGGGCATCGGCGGCACCCGCGCCGGCGTCATCAAGACCACCTTCACCGAGGAGACCGAGACCGACCTGTTCGGTGAGCAGGCCGTCCTCTGCGGTGGCACGGCCGCGCTGGTCAAGGCGGGCTTCGAGACGCTGACCGAGGCCGGCTACCAGCCGGAGATCGCCTACTTCGAGTGCCTGCACGAGCTGAAGCTGATCGTGGACCTCATGTACGAGGGCGGCCTGGAGAAGATGCGCTGGTCGATCTCCGAGACCGCCGAGTGGGGCGACTACGTCACCGGTCCGCGCATCATCACCGACGCCACCAAGGCCGAGATGAAGAAGGTCCTCGCCGAGATCCAGGACGGCTCCTTCGCCCGCAACTGGATGGACGAGTACCACGGCGGCCTGAAGAAGTACAACGAGTACAAGCAGCAGGACTCCGAGCACCTGCTGGAGACCACTGGCAAGGAGCTGCGGAAGCTGATGAGCTGGGTGAACGAGGACGCCTGATCCTGCGTGTCCCGTGGCGGCGCCCTCAGCCGGGGGCGCCGCCACGGGGCTGCGCCCGGACCCGTACACAATGGAGTTCCTCGTCCGGGTGATCCTTCCGAAGCGGCGTAAGACGACGCCCTCGGCGCCACTACACTGCTGCATTACATACGCGTCAGGCCCACAGCGTCGTGCGTCTTCCACGCGGCAAGCATCCCTCCACCGCCTGCGGCCGTCGGGACGGCCGTCCGCATTGGACTTGTGAGGACTCACGTGAGCTCGAAACCAGTCGTACTCATTGCTGAAGAGCTGTCGCCCGCGACCGTGGACGCGCTTGGCCCGGACTTCGAGATCCGCCACTGCAACGGAGCGGACCGAGCCGAACTGCTCCCCGCCATCGCCGACGTGGACGCGATCCTCATCCGCTCGGCGACCAAGGTCGACGCGGAGGCCATCGCCGCGGCGAACAAGCTCAAGGTCGTCGCCCGCGCGGGTGTCGGCCTGGACAACGTCGACGTCTCCGCCGCCACCAAGGCCGGCGTGATGGTCGTCAACGCCCCCACCTCCAACATCGTGACCGCCGCCGAACTCGCCTGCGGTCTGATCATCGCCACCGCGCGCAACATCCCGCAGGCCAACGCCGCTCTGAAGAACGGCGAGTGGAAGCGGAGCAAGTACACGGGCGTCGAGCTCGCCGAGAAGACCCTCGGTGTCGTGGGTCTGGGGCGGATCGGCGCCCTCGTCGCACAGCGGATGTCCGCCTTCGGCATGAAGGTCGTCGCCTACGACCCCTACGTGCAGCCCGCGCGGGCCGCCCAGATGGGCGTCAAGGTGCTGACCCTGGACGAGCTGCTCCAGGTCTCCGACTTCATCACCGTCCACCTGCCGAAGACCCCCGAGACCCTCGGCCTCATCGGCGAGGAGGCGCTGCGCAAGGTCAAGCCGAGCGTGCGCGTCATCAACGCCGCACGCGGCGGCATCGTCGACGAGCAGGCGCTGTACTCGGCGCTCAAGGAGGGCCGTGTCGCGGGCGCGGGCCTCGACGTGTACGCGAAGGAGCCGTGCACGGACTCCCCGCTGTTCGAGTTCGACCAGGTGGTGTGCACCCCGCACCTGGGTGCTTCGACGGACGAGGCGCAGGAGAAGGCCGGTATCGCCGTCGCCCGCTCCGTGCGGCTCGCCCTCGCGGGTGAGCTGGTCCCGGACGCGGTGAACGTCCAGGGCGGTGTCATCGCCGAGGACGTCAAGCCGGGTCTGCCGCTCGCCGAGCGCCTCGGCCGCATCTTCACCGCGCTCGCCGGTGAGGTGGCCGTACGGCTGGACGTCGAGGTGTACGGCGAGATCACCCAGCACGATGTGAAGGTGCTGGAGCTGTCCGCGCTCAAGGGTGTCTTCGAGGACGTCGTCGACGAGACGGTCTCCTACGTCAACGCCCCGCTGTTCGCTCAGGAGCGCGGTGTCGAGGTGCGGCTGACCACCAGCTCCGAGTCGGCCGATCACCGCAACGTCGTGACCGTGCGTGGCACGCTGGCCGACGGTGAGGAGATCTCGGTGTCCGGGACGCTGGCCGGGCCCAAGCACGTCCAGAAGCTGGTCGCGGTCGGTGAGTACGACGTCGATCTCGCGTTCGCCGACCACATGCTGGTGCTGCGGTACGAGGACCGGCCGGGTGTCGTCGGCACGGTGGGCCGCATTCTGGGTGAGGCGGGGCTGAACATCGCCGGGATGCAGGTCGCTCGCGCGGCGGTGGGGGGCGAGGCGCTGGCGGTGCTGACCGTGGACGACGCGGTGCCGGCCGGTGTGGTCGCCGAGGTTGCGTCCGAGATCGGGGCTGCGTCTGCTCGGTCGGTGAACCTCGTTTAACGACCGTTGGTTTCCGACCCTCCCACCCGTCTCGCCGGGTTGAGAGGGCGCCGGGTGGGCTGAGGTTTCTGCTCAGCCCACCCGGCTTTCTCTTTTGCTCAGGCCGCGATCTCCACCCCTTCCGTCTCCTCCTGCTTCCGCACCTGGATCCCCCGCAGGCCCCGCGCGGCCAGCGCCGCCGCGGCCGTCAGGATCAGCGCGCCCGCGACGGCCGCGCCCTGCATGCCGCTCGTGAACGCCTCCCGCGCCGCCGTCGCCAGGGCGTCTCCCGCGCGCCCCGGCAGTTCGGCGGCGATGGCCAGTGCGCCGCCCAGCGTCTCCTGGGCCAGGTCAGGTGCGTCGGCCGGCATCTCGTGGCGGTAGACGGCCGTGCCGATCGAGCCGAGCGCGGCCATGCCCAGGGCGCCGCCGAACTCCGTGCCGGTCTCCAGGAGCGAGGAGGCCGACCCCGCCTTCTCCACCGGCGCCGAGCTCAGGGCCAGGTCGGTGACCTGGGACATCACGATGACGATGCCCGCGGCCAGCACCCCGCACGCGGCCAGCACCAGCCACAGGGAGTCCGTGCCGGCGAGCGCCAGCAGTCCGTAGCCGGCCGCCGCGATCACGAACCCGCCGGTCACGACGTAGGCGCGTTCGGCGCCCCGCTGGACGAGCTGTGCGGCGACCGGGGCGGCGGCGCCGATGAGCACCGACGGCAGCAGGCTCCACAGCGCCGCCTCCAGCGCGCTCTTGCCGAGGACCGACTGCAGGTACTGCGTGGTGAAGTACGCCGAGCCCATCATCCCGAAGGCCGACACCGTGTTCAGGACGAGCGCCGGGGTGAAGCCGTGCCCGCGGAACAGGGCCGGGGAGATCATCGGCGAGGCCGCGGTGCGCTGGCGGTGCACGAACAGCGCCGCGAACAGCAGGCCGACGGTGATCGAGACGACGTAGCGGACGTTCCAGCCCTCGGACGGCAGTTCCTTCAGGCCGTAGACCACGGGCAGGACGGCCGCCATGGACAGCGGGATGCTCAGCCGGTCGAAGCGGCCGGGGGCGGGGTTGCGGGACTCGGGGAGCAGCAGCGGGCCGAGGATCAGCAGCAGGGCCATCGCGGGCAGGTTGACCAGGAAGACCGAGCCCCACCAGAAGTACTCGACGAGGACGCCGCTCATCACGGAGCCCAGAGCGATCCCGGCCGTCATCACCCCGGACCACAGGCCGATCGCCTTCGCCCGCTGGGCGGGGTCGGTGAACATCGTGCGCACCAGCGCCATCGTCGACGGCATCAGGGTCGCGCCGCCGATGCCGAGGACCGCGCGGGCCGCGATCAGGGTCTCGGCGCTGTCGGCGTAGGCCGCGAGCAGTGAGGCGGCGCCGAAGGCGCCCGCGCCGATCAGCAGGAGCCTGCGGCGGCCGATGCGGTCGCCGAGCGAGCCCATCGTCATCAGCAGGCCGGCCAGGACGAAGCCGTAGATGTCGAAGATCCAGAGCTGCTGGGTGCCGGTCGGCTCCAGGTCCGCGCTGATCTCCGGGATCGCGAAGTACAGCACGGAGACGTCCATGGAGACCAGCAGCAGCGGGAGCATCAGCACGCAGAGCGCGGTCCATTCGCGGCGGCCGGCGCGGGCGGGAGCCGGGGGTGTGGGGCTCGTCGTGTTCGTCATGCCGGCGAATGTACACGCGTATTAAACGCATGTCTATGACGACTGTATAGGACGGGTGTATGGACGGGGGGTAGGGTGACGCCATGGGACACCGTGAGGATCTGCTCGAGGGCGCCAAGCGCTGCCTGCTCGAGAAGGGGTTCATGCGCACGACGGCGCGGGACATCGTCAAGGAGTCGGGGACCAATCTGGCGTCCATCGGCTACCACTACGGCTCGAAGGACGCGCTGCTCGTGCAGGCCTACATCTCCCTGGTGGGGGACACGGGCGACGCCTTCGAGGGAAACGTGGAGGACACCGAGCCCGGCTCCCTCGAACGCTTCGAGCTGGTGTGGTCGAACATCATCGGCACCATGAAGCAGCCCGGTTCCGTGTGGCGGCTCAGCATGGAGGCCCTGGCTCTGGGCGACCGGATGCCCGAGGTGCGCGAACGCCTGTCCCAGGCCCAGCGCGAGGCCGGCCGCTCCCTCGTCCCGCTGCTGATGGGCGGCACGGAGGAGGGCGTCTCCGACGAGACCGCGGACACCGTCGGCCTGTTCTACGTCACCCTGATGACGGGTCTGATCGCCCAGTGGAGCTTCGATCCGGACACGGCGCCGGAGGCGGATCAGCTGGCCGCTGGTCTGCGCAGGGTGGTCGAGGCGGCCGTCGCTACAGGCGGTGGGCCTTGAGGGCCATGTGCAGCAGCAGCCGGTCCTCGCCGTCGTCGAGGTCCAGGCCCGTGAGCTGCTCGATGCGGGACAGGCGGTAGTACAGGGTCTGGCGGTGGATGCCCAGCTCGGCGGCCGTGCGGCCGGCCTGGCCCGCTCGGTCGAGGTAGACCTCGGCGGTGCGGGCCAGTTCGTGGTGCGTCGGGGACAGGAGCGGGGTGACCACCGGGTCGTGGGCCGCCGTGGGAGGAAGGGCCGTCAGGAGGCGGAAGGGGCCGATCGAGGTCCACTCGGCGACCGGGCCCAGCCGGGGTTCGGCCAGCGCCGCCCGCGCCGAAGCCGAGGCCTCCGCCCAGGCGGCGCCCAGATCGGCGAGCCCCACCCGGGGTACGGCGACACCCGCGGCCACCGCGCCCCCCGAGCCGCGGCTCCCGCTCGTCCGCGCCCGCTCCAGCAGCCGGGAGGCCGCCGTCGTCGCCGGGGTGAGGACGTCCGCCGAGCGGAGCCGGAGCAGCAGGGCCAGGGACAGCGGGGCCGGGCCCCACGGCAGGGTGCACAGCGCCGTCGCACCCGGAATCGTACGGACCGAGGGGGCGTCATCAGGGTCCGCCGACGGCCAGGGGGCCACGCACACCACCGTGTGCAGGCCGTCCGCGCGGCTGCCGAGGGCCGTGCGGAGCTCGGCGACGGCCATGTCGCGCTGCCAGTCGCGCTCCGCAGTGAGGACCGCCCGCAGTTCACGCGTCAGATCGGCGCCGTGCTGCGCCTCGTCCGCGAGGAGCGCGCCAATGCGAGAGGTGACCTCCATCGCCGCCGCCAGCTGCCGCTCGGTGGGGCCGGGGTCGTAGTCCAGCAGCCAGACATAGCCGCGGACGACACCCCGGTGGCGTACCGGAAGGCAGATCCGCCCCCGGTGCACGCCCGCCTCCGGGGTGCGCGGGATGCGGACCGGGCCGGTCGCGCGGGTGATGCCGAAGGACTCGAACCAGGCGCGGACGGCGGCCGTCGAGCGGCGGGTGAGGATCGAGCGGGCGCGCACCGGGTCGAGCGCCGACGGATCGAGGTCGCCCTCACTGTCGTACGCGCCGAAGGCGATCAGCTCGAAGTCGCGGTTCTCCAGCGTCGCCGGAGCGCCGAGCAGCTCGGAGATCTCGTCCACCAGCTCCTGGTAGTCACCCCTGTATTCGGACGTCACTCGGGCATTCTCCCGCAAGAACGCTGGGGTCTCATACATCTGTCTGAGATCTGCGGCACGGATGCGTGACAGCTGTCGATGGCCCACGATCGGAGTCATCCTTAGGTTTCACGGTGGTTCTCCGTGCCGTCCCCGAAACGTCTGGTGGCGGCCATCGACAGTGTGTGGAGGTGCCCCGTGCTGGGTCCCGTGATTCTCGCCGCGTCGCGCAGCGACCGGATGCGACGCCTGATCTCGGCGGCCCCGGTGACCAAGCAGGTCGTCGACCGTTTCATCCCCGGAGAGACCGTCGACGACGTCCTGCCGATCATCCAGGAGCTCACCGGCAAGGGTCTGGAGCTGACGATGGACGTCGTCGGCGAGGACATCACGACGCCCGAGCAGGCCGCCGCCGCCCGGGACGCGTACCTGGAGCTGATCGACCGGCTGAAGCCGCTCGGGCTCGGCACCCGCGCGGAGATGTCGGTGAAGCTGTCGATGTTCGGGCAGGCGCTGCCCGGCGGCCACGAGCTGGCGCTCGCCAACGTCCGCCCGGTCGTGGAGGCCGCCGCCGGGATCGGCACCACGGTCACCCTCGACGCCGAGGACCACACCACCCTCGACTCGATGTTCGCCATCCACGAGGAGCTGCGGAAGGACTTCCCGCAGACCGGCTGCGTCATCCAGTCCTACCTCTTCCGCACCGAGGAGGACGCGCGCCGGCTCGCCGCGAACGGCTCTCGCGTACGGTTGGTGAAGGGCGCCTACAAGGAGCCCGCCGAAGTCGCTTACCAGCAGAAGCACGAGATCGACAAGGCGTACGTACGCATCCTGAGGACGCTGATGGAGGGCGAGGGCTACCCGATGATCGGGTCCCACGACCCGCGCCTGATCACCATCGCGCAGGAGCTCGCCCACCGCGCCGGGCGAAAGCTCGACGAGTACGAGTTCCAGATGCTGTACGGCATCCGTGGCGACGAGCACCTGCGACTGGCCGCCGAGGGCCATCGCATGCGCGTCTACACGGCCTACGGCACCGACTGGTACGGCTACTTCATGAGAAGGCTCGCGGAGAAGCCGGCGAACCTGCGCTTCTTCGCACGGTCGATGGTCAGCAAGGGCTGAGCCCGCAACACCCGCTCAAGTCAAGGAGTTACGGAACCCATGGACGCTGTGACCCAGGTCCCCACCCCCGTCAACGAGCCGGTGCACGGCTACGCCCCCGGCTCGCCCGAGCGTGCCCGGCTGGAGGCCAAGCTCAAGGAGCTCGCCGAGAACCCCAGGGACCTGCCCTGCACCATCGGCGGTGAGAAGCGCCTCGGCGGCGGCGAGCCCTTCGAGGTCGTGCAGCCGCACAACCACAAGGCCGTCC
Source organism: Streptomyces sp. NPDC052012 (assembly GCF_040689265.1). Classification (NCBI taxonomy): domain Bacteria; kingdom Bacillati; phylum Actinomycetota; class Actinomycetes; order Kitasatosporales; family Streptomycetaceae; genus Streptomyces; species Streptomyces sp. NPDC052012. The sequence continues at coordinate 24,685 of NZ_JBFAXA010000022.1, read as the reverse complement.
TCGGCACCTTCCGCCACGCCACGCAGGCCGACGCCCAGGACGCCATCGATGCCGCGCTGGCCGCCGCGCCGGCCTGGCGCGCCCTGTCCTTCGACGACCGCGCCGCGATCATCCTGCGCGCCGCCGAGCTGCTGGCCGGCCCGTGGCGCGAGACCATCGCCGCCGCGACGATGCTCGGCCAGTCCAAGACCGCCCAGCAGGCCGAGATCGACACCCCCTGCGAACTGGTCGACTTCTGGCGCTTCAACGTCCACTACGCCCGGCAGATCCTCGCCGAGCAGCCCCCGGCGAACTCCCCGGGTGTGTGGAACCGCCTCGACCACCGCCCGCTCGAGGGCTTCGTCTACGCGATCACGCCGTTCAACTTCAGCGCCATCGCGGGCAACCTGCCCACCGCGCCCGCGCTGATGGGCAACGTCGTGGTGTGGAAGCCGTCCCCGACGCAGACCCTGGCCGCCGTGCTGCTCATGGAACTGCTGGAGGAGGCCGGGCTGCCCAAGGGCGTCATCAACCTCGTCACCGGTGACGGCATCGAGGTCTCCAAGGTCGCCCTGGAGCACCGCGACCTCGCCGGCATCCACTTCACCGGCTCGACCAAGACCTTCCAGTACCTGTGGAAGACGGTCGGCAACAACATCGAGAAGTACCGCTCCTACCCGCGTCTGGTCGGCGAGACCGGCGGCAAGGACTTCGTCGTCGCCCACCCGAGCGCCGACCCCGCGATCCTCAAGACCGCCCTGACCCGCGGCGCCTTCGAGTACCAGGGCCAGAAGTGCTCGGCGACCTCCCGGGCGTACATCCCGGCCTCCATCTGGAACTCCGGCTTCAAGGAGGAGTTCGCGGCCGAGGTCGACGGCATCGCCATGGGTGACGTCACCGACCTGTCCAACTTCATCGGCGCCGTCATCGACGAGCGGTCCTTCGCCAAGAACAAGGCCGCCATCGACCGCGCCGAGGAGGACCCGGCCTGCACCATCGTCGCGGGCGGCTCCTACGACGACTCGGTCGGCTACTTCGTCCGCCCGACCGTCATCGAGTGCACCGACCCGGAGAACGAGGTGTTCCGCACCGAGTACTTCGGCCCGATCCTCGCCGTGCACGTCTACGAGGACGACAAGTACGACGAGATGCTGACCCAGATGGAGTCGGTCTCCGACTACGCGCTCACCGGCTCGGTCATCGCCAACGACCGCGCCGCGGCGGCGTACACGATGGACAAGCTGCGCTACGCGGCCGGCAACTTCTACATCAACGACAAGTCGACCGGCGCCGTCGTCGGCCAGCAGCCCTTCGGCGGCGGCCGTGCCTCCGGCACCAACGACAAGGCGGGCGCCCCGCAGAACCTGATGCGCTGGACGCTGACCCGCGCCATCAAGGAGACGCTGGTCCCGCCGACCGACTACACGTACCCGCACATGGGCTGAGCCCTCACCGGGCAAGGCAACGCCGGGCCGGATCCCGTACGGGGTCCGGCCCGTCTCCGTCACAATGCCGCCATGACCCTCCGCACCGCGCACACCGCCGACCTCACGCCCGCCGAACTGGCCGCCGCCCGCTCCCTGTTGCGCGACGCCTTCGACGGCGACTTCGCCGACGAGGACTGGGAGCACACGCTGGGCGGCATGCACGCCCTGGTCCACGACGAGCGGGGGCTCGCCGCGCACGGCGCGGTGGTGATGCGGAGGGTGCGGTACCGGATGCGCTGGCTGCGGGTCGGTTACGTCGAGGGGGTCGCCGTACGGCACGACGCCCGGCGGCAGGGGTTCGGCAGCGCGGTCATGGCCGCCCTGGAGGGCGTCATCACCCGGGCCTACGACCTCGGCGCGCTGTCCGCGAGCGACGACGGGGCGCTGCTCTACACGGCACGCGGCTGGCGGGCCTGGGACGGGAGGATCTGCGCGCTCGGTCCGGACGGTGTGATCCGGCTGCCCGACGAGGAGGGGTCCACCTATGTGTGGCCCGTGCCGGCCGACCTCGGGAGCGAGCTCGTCTTCGACTGGCGGGACGGCGACGTCCTCTGAGCCGCGGAGAGGGGAAAAGCGCAGGTCGGCGAGGTGTGGCCCACTCCACCGTCTCAGATAGTAGGAAGTCCGAGTAATTGTGGAGACAGATGCGGGCCGCTCCTCTAGTTTTGTAGGAGCCGAACGTCTCGCTCGATCAAGCGAATGGCGGTCGTGAGCCGGGCCCCGTGCAGGCAACCCCTGCGGCCTGTGAGGCTCCCCGCCCCTTCCGGCGTCTCGCATCCCTTTCTCCGTACTCCCGCCTGTGTTTCGAAGGAGTCGATTCCCATGGCCGAGACGACCGTCCGCCGCCGCGTCCGTCACAGCACCCCCACCAGCGAGTCCGACCGCAGGAACGCCGCCGCCGCGCTCCAGCGCGCCCTCGATCGCCGCGACAACGGTGGTTCGACGGGACACTGACACGTGCATGTCCGCATGGCGGACACGCCGTGTCATCCCGTGGGACGAGCGGTAGGGTGCCGTCATGTCTCGCAGCATCGATCTCGCAGTGATCCCCGGTGACGGCATCGGCCAGGAGGTCGTGGCCGAAGGCCTGAAGGTCCTCTCCGCCGTCCTCCCGCAGGATGTGAAGCTGGAGACCAAGGAGTACGACTTCGGCGCCCGCCGCTACCACGCCACCGGCGACACCCTCACCGACGCCGACCTGGAGCAGCTCAGGCAGCACGACGCCATCCTGCTCGGCGCCATCGGCGACCCGAGCGTCCCCTCCGGCGTCCTCGAGCGCGGCTTCCTGCTCAAGCTCCGCTTCGCCTTCGACCACCACGTCAACCTGCGCCCGTCGAAGCTCCTTCCGGGTGTGGCCACTCCGCTCGCCGGACAGCCGGAGATCGACTTCGTCGTCGTGCGCGAGGGCACCGAGGGCCCCTACACGGGCAACGGCGGCACCATCCGCAAGGGCACCGAGCACGAGGTCGCCACCGAGGTGTCCGTCAACACCGCCTTCGGTGTCGAGCGCGTGGTCCGCGACGCCTTCGCCCGCGCTCAGGCCCGCCCGCGCAAGAAGCTCACGCTGGTCCACAAGAACAACGTGCTGACCTTCGCCGGCCACCTGTGGACGAACATCTTCAACAAGGTGGCCGAGGAGTACCCGGAGGTCACCACCGACTACATCCACGTCGACGCCGCGACGATCTACCTCGTCACCGACCCCGGCCGCTTCGACGTGATCGTCACCGACAACCTCTTCGGCGACATCATCACCGACCTCGCCGCGGCCGTCTCCGGCGGCATCGGCGTCGCGGCCTCCGGCAACATCAACCCGAGCCGCGCATTCCCGTCCATGTTCGAGCCCGTGCACGGCTCGGCCCCGGACATCGCCGGCCAGGGCAAGGCCGACCCCACCGCCACGGTCCTGTCCGTCGCCCTCCTGCTGCGCCACCTCGGCTACGAGGCCGAGGCGAACCGCATCGAGGACGCCGTCTCCGCCGACCTCGCGGAGCGCGGCGACCTGCCCGCCCGCAGCACCTCCGAGATCGGCGACGCGCTCGTCGTACGCGTAGCGGGCTGACCGGCGCGCACTCGACCACACACGCGAAGCCGCCGGGTCGGACGCCCGGCGGCTTTCGTATGCCCCCGCCGGGTGCCACCATCGACCACCGGGCCGCATTCACCCCGTTCCGTCCGCCGCCGCCCCCGGGCGATAATCGAACGCGGAGCCGCGGAATGAGGGAATGCTCGGACGTCCTAGGACTGGCCACCAGCCGTACGGACGTGTGCGCGGCCCGTCACTACAACTCGGTGAAGGACAACCACTCATGACGACGCCCACGATCGAGCTCAAGCCCTCCGCCCATCCGCTCTCGGACGCGGAGCGGGAGGCGATCCTGGCCAACCCCGGATTCGGCCGCCACTTCACCGACCACATGGTGACGATCAAGTGGACCGAGGGCCGCGGCTGGCACGACGGCCAGCTCGTCCCGTACGCGCCGATCTCCCTCGACCCGGCGACCACCGTCCTGCACTACGCGCAGGAGATCTTCGAGGGCCTGAAGGCCTACCGCCAGGCCGACGGCTCCGTCGCCACCTTCCGCCCCGACCAGAACGCGCTGCGCTTCCAGCGGTCCGCGCGGCGGCTCGCCATGCCGGAGCTGCCGGTCGAGACGTTCATCGAGGCGTGCGACGCGCTGGTGAAGCAGGACAAGGCGTGGGTGCCGGCGCACGGGGGCGAGGAGTCGCTGTACCTGCGGCCGTTCATGATCGCCACCGAGGTGGGGCTGGGAGTGAAGCCGGCCAACGAGTACCTCTTCCTGGTGATCGCCTCGCCTGCCGGGGCGTACTTCCCGGGTGGTGTGAAGCCGGTCTCGATCTGGGTGTCCGAGGACCGCGTGCGGGCCGTGCCGGGAGGCATGGGCGACGCGAAGACCGGCGGCAACTACGCGGCGTCGCTGCTCGCGCAGGCGGAGGCGGCGGCGAAGGGGTGCGACCAGGTGTGCTACCTCGACGCGGTGGAGCACACGTGGGTCGAGGAGCTCGGCGGGATGAACCTGTACTTCGTGTACGGGGACAAGATCGTCACGCCGACCCTGACCGGGTCGATCCTCGAGGGCGTGACGCGTGACTCGCTGCTGAGTGTCGCCCGGGACCTCGGTTACGAGGCCGTCGAGGAGCGGGTGTCCGTCGAGCAGTGGCAGCGGGACTCGGAGAACGGGAGCCTGACCGAGGTGTTCGCCTGCGGTACGGCGGCGGTGATCACGCCGGTCGGGACGGTGAAGCGGGACGGGGCCGAGTGGAAGCAGTCGGGTGGGGAGCCGGGGGAGGTGACCCTGCGGCTGCGGCAGGCGCTGCTGGACATTCAGCGGGGGACGGTGGCGGACAAGCACGGGTGGATGCACCCGCTGGGCTGAGCGGGCCACCTGGGGGCTCCGCCCCCAGACCCCGGTCCTGTGCCCACCCACCAGCCGACCCGGTCAGTTGAGGGGTGGGCCCCCCACCACCGACTCGGTCGGCTGAGAAGCCTCGGGCTGCGTCGATCTCGCGCCCGGGGCCGACAGCACGTAGGCCAGGCCACCGACCACGCCCGACAGCAGGAAGCTGCAGTCCACGCCGCCCGTCAGGGGCAGCAGCGGGCCCTCGTACGTCGGGAGGGACACCGACAGGACGCCCACCGCCGCGCCGAGCGCCCAGGAGGCCGTCGCCGGGATGTTCCAGCCGCCCCGGTACCAGTAGATGCCGCCCCGGGCCCGGCGGTTGAAGACCTGGAGGGCGTCCGCGTCGTAGACGCCGCCGCAGCGGACGAAGCCGATCAGGGTGATGACGGCCCACGGGGTGCCGACGGCGGTGAGCAGCAGGACGAAGGACGTCATCGCGTCCTGCGCCGTCGAGGCGTAGTGGCCGAGGAAGACGCAGGCCGTGGCCACCACCGCGACGACGTAGGTGGCCGTCGCACGGGAGGCGCGCGGCACGATCGCGTCCAGGTCGAGGCCCATCGAGTACAGCATCAGACCCGCGTTGCCCACCGAGCCCGCCGAGGCGGCGAGGAGGAGCGGCAGCAGGTACCAGCCGGGGGCGGCGTCCACCAGCGGTCCCGCGTAGTCCAGGGCCGCACGGGCCGCGTACGCCGTGAAGGTGCCGAAGAGCTGGGGGACCAGCAGACCCAGCATCAGTCCCAGCCAGGTCGCGTGCAGGACCCGGCGTGAGGAGTGGCGGGCCGGGGAGATGTAGCGGGTGTAGTCGCCGAGCAGGGTGATGAAGGCGATCGGGCCGGAGAGTCCGGCGGCCACGGCGGCCAGCAGCCAGGTGGGCCAGAAGCCGCCCAGGAGGTAGCCGCCCGCCTCCGGGAGCGCGGCGGTGGTGAAGTCGGGGGCGTAGGCGATCACGCCCAGGATCAGCAGGGCCGTCATGCCGATCGCCAGGACCCGGGACATGGCGAGCAGCACCCGGTAGCCGTACACCGCGCCGGCCACGGTCGCCGCGGCGAGCAGGCCGTAGATCAGGGCGTACGACGTGTCGCCCGCGGGCATCCCGAACAGCCGGCCCAGCACGCCCACCATCACGTCGCCGCCGATCCACACCGTCAGCGCGGTGTAGCCGAGGGCCAGGAGCAGGCCCACCACCGAGCCGACCAGACGGCCGCGCACGCCGAACTGGGCGCCGGAGGACGTGGACAGGTTGGTCGCGGTGCGCAGGGAGATCAGGGCCAGCGGTGCCGTGAGCAGGGTGCCGGCCACGGTGCCCGCCAGCACGGAGGTGACCGACGCCCACCAGCCGAGGCCGAAGGACGGCGGGAGCCAGCCGAAGACGATCACGCCCAGGCAGAGGTTGGAGCCCAGCAGGATCGACACGAGGTCGCGTGGCCCGCTGGTCCGTTCCTCCTCGGGGATGGTGTCGACCCCGCGCTGTTCCATCGGCATGGCTGGTCTCCTTCGACGGCCGCCAGAATTGTTTGAGCGACGCTCAATGTGACTCCTGCCTTGCTCTCCCGTCAACGGTTGGAAAGCTTCAATTTCGCGCTTAGAGTGATGCTCAAAGTTGTGGAAAGGTAAGGAGGTGGCCCACCGTGCGACTGACGCCCACCGAGCGTGACCGGCTGCTGCTGTTCTCGGCCGCCGAGCTGGCCCGGGCCCGCAGGGCCCGCGGGCTGCGGCTCAATGTGCCGGAGGCGACCGCACTGATCGCCGACACGGTGTGCGAGGCCGCCCGCGACGGTGCCCGTCTCGCCGAGGCGATCGAGCGCGCCCGCTCTGTGCTCGGGCCGGACGACGTGCTGCCCGGGGTCGCCGACGTGGTGACCGAGGTGCACGTGGAGGCCGTCTTCGACGACGGTTCCCGGCTCGCGGTGGTCTCCGACCCCATCGGCGGCGGGCTGGGGCAGGACGCGCCCGGTGCGCTGCTGCCCGGTCCCGAGCACGCCGAGCCGGAGGCCGCCCTGCGGATCACCGTCACCAACACCGCCGGCGTGCCGGTCTCGGTGACCTCGCACTTCCACTTCTTCGAGGCCAACCCCCGGCTCGACTTCGACCGCGAGCGGGCCTACGGCATGCGCCTCGCCGTCCCCGCCGGATCCTCCGTGCGCTTCGGGCCCGGTGAGAGCGCGGAGGTGGGGCTGGTGCCCATCGGGGGCGAGCGGATCGCGATCGGGTTCGCCGGGCTCGTCGACGGGCCCCTCGACGCACCGGGAGCCAAGGACGAGGCCCTGCGCCGGGCCGCCGCCTGCGGATATCTGGGAGTTCCCAGTGAGGAGGTCGACCGATGAGCCGCCCCGGAGGGCACCCCGCCGAAGCCCGCCGTCTCACCCCGTACGAGTACGCCGCCACCCACGGACCGCGCGCCGGTGACCGTGTCCGGCTCGGCGACTCCGGGCTGACCGTCCAGGTCGAGTCCGACTCCCAGCGGTACGGCGAGGAGTTCCTCGCCGGGTTCGGCAAGACCGCCCGCGACGGACTCCACCTCAAGGCCGCCGCCGTGCGGGAGACCTGCGACGTCGTGATCAGCAACGTCGTGGTGATCGACGCCGTGCAGGGCATCCGCAAGGTGTCCGTCGGCATCCGCGAGGGGCGGATCTGCGCGATCGGACGGGCCGGGAACCCCGACACCCTCGACGGGGTGGACGTCGTGGTCGGCACCGGCACCTCCATCGTGTCCGGCGAGGGGCTCATCGCCACCGCAGGCGCCGTCGACACGCATGTGCACCTGCTGTCGCCGCGTGTCATGGAGGCCTCGCTCGCCTCCGGGGTGACCACGATCATCGGGCAGGAGTTCGGGCCGGTGTGGGGCGTGGGCGTCAACTCGCCCTGGGCGCTGAGGCACGCGTTCAGCGCCTTCGACGCCTGGCCCGTCAACATCGGCTTCCTCGGCCGGGGTTCTTCGTCCCACGAGGCGCCGCTGATCGAGGCGCTCGCCGAGGGCGGGGCGTCCGGGTTCAAGGTGCACGAGGACATGGGCGCCCACACCCGGGCCCTGGACACGGCGTTGCGGGTCGCCGAGGAGCACGACGTCCAAGTGGCCCTGCACAGCGACGGGTTGAACGAGTGCCTGTCGGTCGAGGACACCCTGCGGGTGCTGGAGGGCCGTACGATCCACGCCTTCCACATCGAGGGCTGCGGCGGTGGGCACGTCCCCAACGTGCTCAAGATGGCCGGCGTCCCCCATGTCATCGGGTCGTCCACCAACCCGACCCTGCCCTTCGGCCGGGACGCGGTCGCCGAGCACTACGGCATGATCGTCTCCGTCCACGACCTGAAGACCGACCTGCCCGGCGACGCCGCCATGGCCCGCGACCGCATCCGCGCCGGGACCATGGGCGCCGAGGACGTCCTGCACGACCTGGGCGCCATCGGCATCACCTCGTCGGACGCGCAGGGCATGGGCCGGGCCGGCGAGACCGTCCGCCGCACCTTCGCCATGGCCGGGAAGATGAAGGCCGAGTTCGGCGCCCCGGACGAGCACGACAACGAGCGCGTGCTGCGCTACATGGCCAAGCTGACCATCAACCCGGCCATCGCGCACGGTCTGGCGCACGAGGTCGGCTCGATCGAGGTGGGCAAGCTCGCCGACATCGTGCTCTGGCGGCCGGAGTACTTCGGCGCCAAACCGCAGCTCGTGCTGAAGGCCGGCTTCCCCGCGTACGGCGTGGTGGGCGACCCGAACGCGGCCACCGACACCTGTGAACCCCTGGTGCTGGGACCGCAGTTCGGCGCGCACGGCGCCACCCCCGCCGACATCTCGGTCGCCTTCGTCGCCCAGGCCGCCCTGGACCAGGGCCACGACACCATGCCGACCCGGCGCCGCAGGGTCGCGGTGCGCGGCACGCGCGGCATCGGACCCGCCGACCTGCGTCTGAACTCCCGTACCGGGCAGGTCGACGTCGACCAGCGCACCGGGCTCGTCACCCTCGACGGCGAGCCGCTCCGCTCCGAGCCCGCCGAATCCGTCTCCCTCAACCGCCTCTACTTCCTCTGAGGACCCACGAATGAACACGCCCGCGTCCGACGGCTTCCGCATGCCCGCAGAATGGGCCCCGCACGAGCGCACCTGGATGGCCTGGCCCGGTCCCAACCACACCTTCTCCGACCCCCAGGAGCTGACCGCCGCCCGTACCGCCTGGGCGTCGGTGGCCCGCGCGGTCCGCCGCTTCGAGCCGGTGACGGTGGTGTGCGGTCCCGGTCAGGCGACCGAGGCGCGTGCGCTCCTCGGCGAGGACGTCGAGACCGTCGAACGCGAACTGGACGACGCGTGGATGCGTGACATCGGGCCCACCTTCCTGACGAACGGGTCACGACTCGCCGCCGTCGACTGGACGTTCAACGGCTGGGGCGCCCAGGAGTGGGCCCGCTGGGAGCACGACGCGAAGATCGCCGCGTATGTCTCCGACCTCGCGGGAGCACGGACGTACGCCTCGCGGCTCGTCAACGAGGGCGGCGGTATCCATGTCGACGGCGAGGGCACCGTCCTGCTGACGGACACCGTGCAGCTCGGCCCCGAGCGCAACCCCGGCTGGACCCGCGAGCAGGTCGAGGCGGAGATCCACGCCCACCTCGGCACCCGCAAGGCCATCTGGCTCCCGCGCGGCCTCACCGCCGACTACCCGCCCCACGGCTACGGCACCCTCGGCCATGTCGACATCGTGGCCGCCTTCGCCGGACCGGGAGTCGTCGTGGTGCACCGCCAGCCCGACCCGGCGCACCCCGACCACGAGGTGACCGAGGAGGCCATCGGCATCCTGCGGTCCGCCACCGACGCCCGGGGCCGCCGCCTGCAGGTCGTCGACGTACCCGCGCCGACCGTCCTGGAGGCCGACGGCCACTGGGCCGACTACTCCTACATCAACCACTACGTCTGCAACGGCGGCGTGGTGCTCTGCGCCTTCGACGACCCGCGCGACGAGCTCGCCGCCGGGATCTTCCGCCGGCTGTACCCCGACCGGACGGTGACCCTGGTGGACGCGCGTACGATCTTCGCGGGTGGCGGTGGCATCCACTGCATCACCCAGCAGCAGCCGAAGATCTAGCAGATCCGGGAGCAGGACATGGCCGGTGGGCGCAGACAGGCTCCGCCGCGTGAGGAGGTGCTCGCCGCCGCCATGGAGATGATCGCCGAGCGCGGCCTGGAGCAGCTGACCATGGCCGCGCTCGGGCGCGAGGTCGGCATGAGCAGCGGCCATCTCGTCTACTACTTCCACAGCAAGGACGAGCTGCTGCTGCAGACCCTGGAGTGGAGCGAGGGCCGCCTCGGTGCCGCCCGCTCCCGGCTGCTCACCCGCCCCGCCCCCGCGCGGGAACGCCTCGACGCCTACGTCGACCTCTATGTCCCCGACGGCCACCGCGATCCGCACTGGACGCTGTGGCTGGAGGTGTGGAACCGCTCGCAGAACGCCGACGACGACGCCCGCGAACGCCAGGCCGCCATCGAGGGCGCCTGGCACCGCGACCTGGTCGCGCTGCTCGCCGAGGGCATGTCCCGGGGCGAGTTCCGCCGCGTCGACGCCGACCGCTACGCCGCCCGGCTGCGGGCCCTGCTGGACGGCCTGTCCATCCATGTGGCGATCGGGCTGCGCGGCACGGACCGGCCGCAAGTCCTCGCCCACGCACGAGAGTTCCTCGACGAGACGCTGCTCGCGGACGCCTGAGGCGCCGCCCGGGTTGTACTCAATACGGCGGATTGACCGGGTGGTTGGTGATGCGGTTGGCTCGGGGGCGCTCGCGCAGTGCGGGAGCGAAACGGGGAACAACGGGGAACTACGGGGACTTCAGGGGGAGTTCATGTCCACAGTCATGCGCGCGGCCTCGGCCGCGCTGATCACGGGTGCGCTGGCGCTGGTGTCGACCGTACCGGCAGCCGCGGCACCCGGACCGGGCACCGAGCGGATCACGGTGTCGGCGACGGGCGAGCAGGGCGACGACCACGCCTACGGTCCGCACCTCAGCGCCGACGGCAGGTTCGCGGTCTTCACGGCCGCCGCCGAGAACCTGGTGCCGGGCGACAGCAACAAGCTCCACGACGTCTTCGTGCGCGATCTGCGCAAGGGCACCGTCGAGCGGGTCAACGTCGCCTCCGACGGCACGCAGGCCGACGGGATGTCCAGCGCGCTGGACATCAGCAGCGACGGCCGGTACGTGCTGTTCCTGTCCCGGGCCCGCAACCTGGCCGCCTGGGAGACGCCGCCCGCCGACGACTTCGCCGAGGACGTCTATCTGCACGACCGCCGCACCGGCCGCACCGAGCGGGTCAGCGCCGGCCTCGACGGCGGTTCCGCCTACGCCTTCGGCGGGGCCATGTCCGCCGACGCGCGCTACGTCGCCTTCAGCGCCCGGCCCAACCGCATGGAGGCCGACGACCCGAACATCTTCCGGGCCGTCTACCTCCTCGACCGCAGGACCGGCGACGTCCGCCGCGTCGCCAACCGCGAGCACCCGGGCTGGCCCGCCCAGGTGGTGGGCGTGAGCGCCGACGGACGCAAGGTGGCGTACTCCCAGATCGAGTACAGGGGCCCGCGCGGCGCCCTGTGGGTGTACGACCGGCGCACCGGCACCGAGGAGCAGGCCAACGTCACCGCCGGCGGCACACCGTCCTCGACGGCGCCCCTCAACGCCTCGTTCTCCGCCGACGGCCGCAGGGTCGCCTTCGAGAGCTCCGCCGCGGACCTGGTCCCGGGGGACACCAATGAGCAGACCGATGTCTTCGTCCGGGACCTGCGCGGCGACACCACGACCCGCGTCACCCACGACTCCGGGGAGGCGAGCGGCGTGTACAACCCGGCCCTCAGCCCCGACGGCCGGTACGTGGCCTACGAGGCGGCCGTCCGCGGCGACGACGGCTACCTCGGCCCGTCCAACGTCTATCTGCGGGACCTGCGCACCGGCGCCACCCGGCTGGTCAGCGAGTCCCTCACGGGCGGCCCGGTCACCGACGAGTACGTCACCGTGTACTCCGTGACCCGGGGCGGAGGCGCGGTCGGCTTCAGTTCGGACTCGGCGAGCCTGGTCACGGGCGACACCAACGGCAGGGCCGACGGGTTCGTACGCCGCATGCGCTGACCACCCACCGCCCGCATCCTGAGACGGACGGTGAGCGCGGGGGCGGATTGTGCCAGACTGCCCCCGTGCTCTCGTTCGCCACGATTATTGGCAGCAGGCGCGCCGGTCCGCAGTGACCGCCACGTACGACACCGTACGGGCGGACACCGTCGTCCTCGACCCGCGCGCAGACCTCTCGCACCCGCGAGGGGTTTTTCTGTTTCCCGGCCCCACCCGCCGCCGGGAGACGAGCGCGAGGGACCATGGGGGGACGGTGGAGCCGGTCATTCCGGTAGACCGAGATCCAACATCAGGAGCCTTCAGACCATGACCGCAACCAGCGAGCTCGACGACTCGTTCCACGTCTTCGACACCACTCTGCGCGACGGCGCCCAGCGCGAGGGCATCAACCTCACGGTCGCCGACAAGCTGGCCATCGCACGGCACCTGGACGAGTTCGGCGTGGGCTTCATCGAGGGCGGCTGGCCCGGCGCCAACCCGCGGGACACCGAGTTCTTCGCCCGTGCGCGGCAGGAGATCGAGTTCCAGCACGCCCAGCTGGTCGCCTTCGGCTCCACCCGCCGCGCGGGCACCACCGCTGAGAAGGACCCCCAGGTCAGGGCCCTGCTGGACTCCGGCGCCCCGGTGATCACGCTCGTCGCCAAGTCCCACGACCGGCATGTCGAACTCGCCCTGCGCACCACCCTCGACGAGAACCTGGAGATGGTCCGCGACACGGTCGCCTTCCTGCGGGGGCAGGGCCGCCGGGTCTTCGTCGACTGCGAGCACTTCTTCGACGGCTACCGCGCCAACCCCGAGTACGCCAAGGCCGTCGTCCGCACCGCCTCCGAGGCCGGCGCCGACGTCGTGATCCTGTGCGACACCAACGGCGGCATGCTCCCCGCGCAGGTCCAGGCCGTCGTCGCCACCGTGCTCGCCGACACCGGCGCCCGCCTCGGCATCCACGCCCAGGACGACACCGGCTGCGCGGTCGCCAACACCCTCGCCGCCGTCGACGCGGGCGCCACGCACGTGCAGTGCACGGCCAACGGCTACGGCGAGCGGGTCGGCAACGCCAACCTCTTCCCGGTCGTCGCCGCGCTGGAGCTGAAGTACGGCAAGAAGGTGCTGCCCGAGGGCCGGCTGCGCGAGATGACCCGTATCTCGCACGCCATCGCCGAGGTCGTCAACCTCACCCCCTCCACCCACCAGCCGTACGTCGGCGTCTCCGCCTTCGCGCACAAGGCCGGACTGCACGCCTCCGCCATCAAGGTCGACCCGGACCTGTACCAGCACATCGACCCCGAGCAGGTCGGCAACACCATGCGGATGCTGGTCTCCGACATGGCGGGCCGCGCCTCCATCGAGCTCAAGGGCAAGGAACTCGGCATCGACCTCGGCGACGACCGCGAGCTGGTCGCCCGGGTCGTCGAGCGGGTCAAGGAGCGCGAGCTCAAGGGCTACACCTACGAGGCCGCCGACGCCTCCTTCGAGCTGCTGCTGCGCGCGGAGGCCGAGGGCAGGCCGCTGAAGTACTTCGAGGTCGAGTCCTGGCGCGCGATCGTCGAGGACCGTCCCGACGGCAGCCACGCGAACGAGGCCACGGTGAAGCTGTGGGCGAAGAGCGAGCGCATCGTCGCCACCGCCGAGGGCAACGGCCCGGTCAACGCCCTCGACCGCGCCCTGCGGGTCGCCCTGGAGAAGATCTACCCGCAGCTCGCCAAGCTGGAGCTGGTCGACTACAAGGTCCGCATCCTCGAGGGCAAGCACGGCACCCAGTCCACCACCCGGGTCCTGATCTCCACGTCCGACGGGGCGGGGGAGTGGTCCACGGTCGGCGTCGCGGACAACGTCATCGCCGCGTCCTGGCAGGCCCTGGAGGACGCCTACACCTACGGGCTGCTGCGGGCGGGCGTCGAACCGGCCGCGTAGCAGTCGCCCGGTGGCCGGTCCCGGCGGACGCGCGGCGCAATTTCCGCCGGGACCGGATGCCCGTTTTCGTCCCCGTTCGGGTAGCTTCGAACATATGAGGGCCGCGCTGACGCGTACCGTCGTACGCCTGCTGATCGTGCCGATCGCCGCCGCACTGGCGGCGCTGCTGGCCGGTGCGCCGGGTGCGCACGCGGCCACCGACCTGAACACCGTCGCCGAAGCGCTGCGCGAGAGTCCGGTCTACGTCGACCCCGAGGCCCGGGACATCCTGGCCGAGTCGGACGCGGAGGCCCTCGCCGACAAGATCGAGGACGCCGACAAGCCGGTCTTCGTCGCCGTCCTCCCGGCGGACTATCCGACCGGCGACCAGTTCTGGCGGAACCTGCGCACCGAGACCGGCATCACCGGCCTGTACGGCGTGCGGCTCGGCGACGACTTCGACGCCCGCGCCGACAGCAGCGTGCTGAGCAACCAGGGCGTGCGCAACCTGGTCTCCACCGCCCAGGGCGCCGGGGACGCGAAGGCCCAGCTGAACGACTTCGTCGACGACGCGCTGCGCAACATCGGCGGTACCGGGCCGAGTTCGTGGAGCGAGGGCGGCTCGGACGTGCCGGTCGGCGGTCTGATCACCGTCGGCGCGCTGCTCGCGGCCGGCGGTGCGGGCGCGTACGCCGTGGTCCGCCGCAACCGGCGGCGCCACGAGGAGGAGCAGCGGGCCGCGCTGGAGAAGCTGCGCGTGGTGGTCGACGAGGACATCACCGCCTTCGGCGAGGAACTCGACCGCCTCGACTTCCACCCGGGCGAGCCCGGCGCCGACGACGCGATGCGCAGGGACTACGAACACGCGCTGGACGCCTACGAGCAGTCCAAGCGGCTCATGGAGGCCGCCCGCAAGCCCGAGGACGTCCGGGCGGTCACCCAGGCCGTGGAGGACGGCCGCTTCGCGCTGGCCTCGCTCGCCGCCCGCCGCGAGGGGCGCCCGCTGCCGCAGCGCCGCCCGCCCTGCTTCTTCGACCCGCGCCACGGCCCCTCGGTCGCGGACGCCACCTGGACGCCCCCCGGCGGGGCCGAGCGCGAGGTCCCGGTCTGCGAGGCGGACCGCACGCGCCTGGCCGAGGGCCGGGACCCGGCGGTCCGCGAGGTGGACACCGACTACGGCCGCCGCCCCTACTGGGAGGCGGGTCCCGCCTACGGCCCCTGGGCGGGCGGCTACTTCGGCGGCGGCATCCTGCCCGGCCTCCTCATCGGCACCATGCTCGGCAGCATGATGGCCACCCCCGCCTACTCGGCCGATTACGGCTCCGGCTACGGGGACTTCGGCGGCTACGAGGGCGGTGACGTCTCCGGTGCGGACTTCGGCAGCGGCGACTTCGGCGGCGATTTCGGCGGTGGCTTCGGTGGCGGTGACTTCGGCGGCGGCGGCGATTTCGGCGGCGGATTCTGAGACTCGGTGCCACCACGACGCCGCCACCGCCGTCGGCTGGAGCGGGCGGTATCGAGGACAGAAACTGACCTCGATACCGCCTAGGGTCGGCTCATGACCCCTTCGGACGGCACACAGCCCCTCGCCTTCGAGACCGCCGACGGCCTCGACGCCTGGCTGAGCGACCACCCCGCACCGCACCCCGGCCTGTGGGTCAAGGTCGCGAAGAAGGGAACGGGCGTCGCTTCCCTCAGCGCCGGTGACGTCAACGACGTCGCCCTGTGCCACGGGTGGATCACCGGGCAGCGCAAGGGCCTCGACGACGTCTACTTCCTCCAGCGGATCACCCCGCGCCGGCCGGGCAGTCTGTGGTCCATGGTCAATGTGCGCCGGGTGGAGGAGCTGATCGAGCAGGGACGGATGCGGCCGGGCGGTTTCGCGGAGATCGACGCCGCCAAGGCGGACGGACGGTGGGAGGCGGCGTACGTCTCGCAGAAGGAGGCCGCCGTGCCGGAGGATCTCGCGGCGGAGCTGGAGCGGAACCCGCGGGCGAAGGCGGGGTTCGACGCGCTGGGCAGGACCGGGCGGTATCTCGCCATGCTGGAGGTCCTGCGCGCACGGACCCCGCAGAGCAGGGAGGACCGGATCCGCGCGGCCATCGAGCGGCTGGCGGCCGGGAGCGACTGAGCGTCGGGCGGGCGCCACGAGGCCGGACACGCCGAGCGCCCGCCCTCCCGTACGGGGGAGTGGGGGGCGGGCGCGCTCCGGGGTGCCGGTGGCGGGGTCAGGCGTTGCGGATCGCGGAGATGTCGAAGTTCAGCTTGATCTTGTCGGAGACCAGGACGCCGCCCGTCTCCAGCGCCGCGTTCCAGGTCAGGCCCCACTCCGAGCGCAGGATCTCGGCCTTGCCCTCGAACCCGACGCGCTCGTTGCCGAACGGGTCCTTCGCGGCGCCGTTGAACTCGAGGTCGATGGTGATCGGCCGGGTGGTGCCGAGGATCGTCAGGTCACCGGTGATGCGGTAGTCGTCGCCGCCGAGGGCTTCCGCCTTGGTCGAGCGGAAGGTCATCGTCGGGAACTCGTCCGTCCTGAAGAAGTCGGCGCTCTTCAGGTGGCCGTCACGGTCGGCGTTGCCGGTGTCGATGCTGTCCATCACGACGTCGAGCGAGGCGGTGGAGTTGGACGGGTCGGTGCCGTCCAGGTGCAGGGTGCCGCTGAACTCCTGGAAGCCGCCCTTGACGTTGGTCACCATGGCGTGCCGGGCGACGAAACCGATGGTGGTGTGCGCGGGGTCGATCGTGTAGTCGCCGGTCAGGGCGGCGAGGTCCGGGCTCACGGCGGTGGTCGCGGTGGCGGTGGTGTCGTTGCTGCGGCTGAAGATGCCCATGGTGTTCCTCCTGGGGACGGGACGCGATCGGCGAGATCACGTTGAATGTTCAACTACTTCAACGAGGCCTACCGTAGACCTATTCCCTTCAATATTCAACATCTTTGGCGGCGTGTCGGGATTGGATCACCCGAAGGGGTGGTACACGGCGGGCGTGTCCTCCGTCGCGGTTCTGGTGGAGCTGCTGCGCCGCGAGATGTCGGGCGGCCAGGTGAAGTGCTGGGAGCACTTCGCGCACAGTGCCGCCCGCCTGCCCGCCGCCGGCGATCTGGACCTCACGGTCTACTTCCTCGGCGAGCGCGAACACGTCGAGCACCTCGCCCCGCACGTCCGGCTCGTCATGCTCCGGCCCGTGCTCAGCTCGGCGCCCACGCGATCGGCGGACAGCGCCGAGGACGTCTGTGACCTCGCGCCCCACCATCCCCGGCTCGCCGCGCTGCTGCCCCGGCACGACGTCTGGCACCTCACCCACAGCTTCGCCTTCGCCGCCACCGCCGTACGGCTCGCCCGCCGCCAACCCGCCCGGCCGCCCCGGCTCCTCGCCTCCGTGCACACCGACGTCCCCCTGCTGGCCTCCGTCTACGCCCGCTACCTGGCCGACCGGTGGCTGCCGGGCTCGCACCCGGCCGTGGGCGACCTCCTCGCCGACCGCGCGGAACGCGCCCTGCGCCGGCGCCGGGACCGGCTCCTGCACGCCTGCGAGAAGGTGCTCGTCCCCACCCCGGAAGCCCGCGCGGAACTCGCCGCCGTCCTCGGGCCGCACCGGGTCGCCCTGCTGCGCCGTGGCACCGACCACGCCCGGTTCCGTCCCGACGACGGTGCCCGCACCTGGCTCGCCCGCACGTACGGCGTCCCGGTCGACCGCCCGCTGGTGCTGTTCGCCGGCCGCCTGGACGCCACCAAGGGCGTGCCGCTGCTGACGGAGAGCCTGCGGCTGCTGCGTGACAGGGGCAGGGCCGTGCACCTCGTCGCCGCGGGCTCCGGCGCGGAGGAGCCGGCGATCCGGCGGACCCTCGGCCCCGACGCCACCCTCCTCGGCCCCGTCCCGCAGGACCGCCTCGCGCGGGTGTACGCGGCGTGCGACATCTTCGCCTTCCCCTCCCGCACGGAGACCAGCGGCAACGTCGTCGCGGAGGCGATGGCGAGCGGTCTGGCGGTGGTCCTCCCGGAGGGCGCCCGGACGACGAGCTGGCTGACGGCACCGGGCCGGGACGGGGTGGTGGTGCCGGCCGACGAGCCCGGGGCCTGGGCGGACGCTCTGTGCGCGCTGGCCGACGACCCCGAGCGCCGGGAAGCCCTCCGAGGAGCAGCAGCCGCCACAGCCAGAAGGGCTCACCCGACGTGGGACCGAGTGCTGGAGGAAGACCTCCTGCCGATCTGGGCGGCCGCCGCCGACCGCGGCCCGGTGGGGGCTGGTCGCGCAGTTCCCCGCGCCCCTGGGTAGCTCCAGCTGCCGTCCGTCGCATGCCGACCGCCGGCGCGAGCGAGCGGCACCTCCCCCCGGCCGGGCCCCTCACCGGCGCCCGTGCAGCGCCGCGATCACCGGTGACGTGTCCAGCCGTACGATCCCCCACCCCACCAGCGCCAGCCCCGCCAGCGTCACCCCCGACACCGGCCACCCCACATGGACCGACTCCCCGAACAGCACCGTCCCCACGGTCACCGCCACCACCGGCTCCGTCGCGTCCAGCACGGTCATGCTCGCCGCCAGCGGCCCCTGCTGAAACGCGGTCTGGATCAGCAGCAGCCCGCACACACTCGCCACCACCAGCGCGTACGTCTGCCACGCCCCCAGTGCCGCGACCAGCCCGTGCCGCAGCTTGTCCACCGTCGCCGCCAGCAGCACCGACTGCGTGCCCATCACCGCCCCGGCGGCCAGCGCCGTGGCCGACGCCTTCCAGGGGCCGTCCAGCCTCCTCGCGATCACCAACGCCCCGCAGGCCCCCGCCGTGACCGCCCCGACGACCAGCGCCCACGACACCGCCCCGGCCGCCTCCGGATCACCCCCGTGCGGGCGGGCCGACGCCAGCGCCAGCGCCAGCCCGACCGCCACCGCCCCCGTTCCCCACCACTCGCGCCGCCCCAGCCGCATCCGGTGCAGCCGCGCCGACAGCGGCACCGCGAAGACCAGCTCGGCGACGATCAGGGGCTGCACCAGACTCAACGGCCCGAACGCCAGCGCCAGCGACTGGAACCCGTACGCCACCACCGCGAGCCCGATCCCGCACAACCACAGGGGATCGCGCACCAGATGCCCCAGCAGCCGTACCGTCAGCGCCTCCGAGTCCGGCCGCGCCGACGCCGCCCACTGCTGCAGCACGCCCGCCACCGCGAAGCAGACCCCGGCGGCGAGGGAGGCGAGAACGGCGATCGCCATGACGGAGACAGCACCCGGACGCGGGCTAGTCCGGGCTCCTGCGGCTCGGCGCGCCCTGCGTCGCGCCCCGCGTGTGGACGTACAGCTTGCGCCGGTCGCCCACGTCGATGCGCTGCGGCAGCGGCAGTTCGTAGCGCACCGGACGGGCGTGGTCGGCGAACTGCCGGCGCGGGTTGTAGACCTGGTTGAACTTCCACAGCATGCGCGCGAAGTTCGTCTGCCCGTGCAGCAGGTTCCGGCCCAGCACGCGCGCCGCGCCGAACGCCGTGCGCACCCCCAGGTGCTTGCGGTTGATGACGGCCTGCGTGCGCACCAGCTCCTCGTAGAAGCGGTCCAGCGGCAGCGTGGTCGGCACCACCGCGTGCTGGATGTCGAACAGGCGGTAGTCGCGCGTGGTGAGCCGGCGCGCCTCGGTGTGCCAGATCTCGGTGCCCGGATACGGCGTCATCACCGTGAAGTGCACGATCTCCGGCACGGCCAGCGCGAACTCCCGCACCACCCGGAACCGCTCCTCGTCCCACGCCGGATCCACGATCAGATTGATGGCGACC
Organism: Streptomyces sp. NPDC052012; assembly: GCF_040689265.1. Lineage (NCBI taxonomy): Bacteria > Bacillati > Actinomycetota > Actinomycetes > Kitasatosporales > Streptomycetaceae > Streptomyces > Streptomyces sp. NPDC052012. Next base: position 5,044 of record NZ_JBFAXA010000022.1, on the reverse strand, counting down.
TTGATGCCGAGGCGCCGCGCCGTCTGAAGCGCCTCGAAGTTCTCGTCCGGGCTGACCCGCTTGCGGTACAGGTCGAGCCCCTCGGCGTCGATCGCCTCCATGCCGAGGAACATGTAGCGCAGGCCGAGCCGCGCCCACCGCTCGAACACCTCCGGGTGCCGCAGCAGGACGTCGGCCCGCGTCTCCAGGTAGTACCGCTTGCGGATGCCGCGCCGCTCCACCTCGGCGGCGATCGCGTCCCCGTGCTCGGGCCGGATGAAGGCCACGTCGTCCACGATGAACACGTTCGGCTCACGGATCCGCGCCAGGTCCTCCGCCGCCGCCTCGGGTGACGCCTTGCGGTAGCTGCGGCCGTAGAACGTCCACGCGGAGCAGAACGAGCAGTCCCAGGGGCAGCCGCGGGTGAACTCGATCGAGGCACAGGGGTCCAGCTCACCGATGAAGTAGCGCCGCCGGGCCCGCATCAGGTCCCGCGCCGGCAGCGGGGCGTCGATGCCGTGCAGCATCAGCGGCGCGGGCCCGCGCCCGGCGGCGGTGACGATCCCCGGCACACCGTCCACGCCACCGTCGCGCACCGCCTCCAGCAGCGGACCCACCGCCGGTTCGCCCTCGCCGCGCACCACCGCGTCCACCGCGCCCTCCGCCTGCTGGAGCACCTCCTCCGCGACGAAGGACACGCTGTGCCCGCCGAGGAACACGAAACAGCCCGGCACCTCCTGCTTCACCCGTTTGGCCAGGGCGATCGCCTCCGGGATGTTCGCCAGGTAGTTCAGCGAGATCCCGAGGGCCTCCGGCCGGAAGGACCGCACCTCCGCGCGCAGCCGCCCGACGCCCAGCACCTGGAGGTCGACGACCCGCACCTCGTGCCCGGCCTCGCGGGCGGCGCCCGCCACCCGCTCCAGACCCAGGGGTTCGAGCCGGAGGAAGATCTCGGAGTACATCAGGGCACTGGGGTGGACGAGCAGCAGACGCACGATGACCTCGCCACGGGGAGCCGGACTCAGCCGGAGACGGAAGGGTGTCCCCTTCGTATCCCGGCAAACCAGCGCCCGTACTCCGCATACGCCCGCCTGGCGGCACCCCACGGCCCGCAGGGGTGGTCCTGCCGTACGGGCCGCGGGGCCGGGGGAGGGCGCGGCGCAGGGCGCCGGACCGGTGGGCCGGGGCCCGGCGGACGGACCTCCAGCACTGGCGGAGGGTGCCGGAGTCGGGGTGTCCTGGAAGACGAGGACCCGCCGCGACGACGAGACAAGAGCGGACCGAACAGCGCAGGGAGACCGCCTCGTGACCACCACCGGCTCCGGCTCCACCTACGACCCCCCGGCCGACCCCGCACGCCGCGTCACCGCCGCCCCGGTGCGCGGCCACGGCCCCCGACCGCGCACGGACCGCAGTGTCGCCCTCGTCACCGGCGCCTCGTCCGGCATCGGCGCGGCCACGGCGCGGCGCTTCGCCGCCGACGGGTGGCATCTGCTGCTCAGCGGGCGCGACCGGCGCCGGCTGGAGGAGACGGCCACCGGCACGTCGGCGGTCGTCCTGCCCGCCGACCTCGCCGCTCCGGACGGACCGCGGCTGCTGGCGCAGGCCGCGCTGCGGGAGACCGGCCGGATCGACCTGCTGGTCGCCGGCGCCGGAATCGGGTGGGCCGGGCCGTTCCTGACCATGCCGCACACCGACATCGACCGCGTGCTGGCCCTCGACCTCAACGCGACCCTGCACCTGGTCCGCGAGGTGCTTCCGTCCATGGTGGCGGCCGGTCACGGCCGGGTGGTGCTCATCGGCTCGGTCGCGGGAGCGGTCGGCGTACGGGAGGAAGCGGTGTACTCGGCGGCCAAGGCCGGCCTGGCCGTCTTCGCCGAGGCACTGCGCCAGGAACTGCTCGGCACGGGCGTGGGCGTGACGCTCGTCGTCCCCGGCCCGGTCGACACGAGCTTCTTCGCCCGCCGAGGCCGTCCCTACCACCGCTCCCACCCCCGCCCCACGCCCCCGGCCCACGTGGCGGCCACCATCTGGCAGGCCGTCACCGAGTCCCGCGACGAGGCCTACATCCCCACCTGGCTCACCCTCCCCAACCGCGTCCGGGCCCTCACCCCCCGCTTGTACCGCAGGCTGCTGAACCGCTTCGGCTGAGGGACGCCCGCGCCTGCGCCTGTGGCACCGGGGGCGTGGGTAGGGTCCTGGACGGTCCGTTCCGTCCGTCCGACCGGGGGCAGTCATGGGCAGCTACGAGGAGCGCGGCGCCGGACTCGGGCGGGCCGGGCGGTGGACGGTGCCGCGGACGACTCGGCGGGCGCTGCTGGGCGCGGTGGCCGCACTCGCGATGACCGGCGGCGCCGCGCCCTCGCCGCCCGCGCCCGGAGCCCGGACGGCGGATCCCTACGAGGCCCTCCGCCTGCGCTGGCTCACCCTCGCGCTCGGCGACGGGTACGACCCGGCAGCCGAGCCGTACGCCTCCCGGCTCGCCGAGACCGGCACGCAGGCCCGTGGCCTCATGGCCGGCATGGCCCCGGCCCCCGACTCCCTCTGGCCCGGTCACCCCTTCGACCCGCCCGCAGGGATCACCCTCAGCTACAGCCGCCTGTGGACCATGACCCAGGCGTACGTCCAGCAGGGCACCGGATCGACCGGCGACCCCGCCCTCCTCGCCGCCGTCCTGCGCGGCCTCGACCACCTCTCCGCCACCGTCTACCACCCCGCCACCACCCGCTACGGCAACTGGTGGGAATGGCAGATCGGCAGCCCCCGCCTCCTCACCGACATCACCGCCGCCCTGTACGACGAGCTGGGCCCCGACCGGATCGACGCCACCTGCGCCGCCATCGACCACTTCATCCCCGACTCCGCGCTCACCGACTACTCCGGCACCTCCACCGGCGCCAACCGCGTCGACCTGTGCCGCTCGGTCGCCCTGCGCGGCATCCTCGGCCGCGCCCCCGACAGGATCGCTCTCGCCCGGGACGCGCTCTCGCCGGTCTTCCCGTACGTCACCCGGGGCGACGGCCTCCACGCCGACGGATCGTTCGTGCAGCACACCTGGGTCGCGTACTCCGGCACCTACGGACAGGTCATGCTCGACGGCCTCGGCCGCCTCTTCACGCTGCTCGCCGGTTCCGACTGGGCCGTCACCGACCCGAACCGTCAGATCATCCTGGACAGCGTCGAGCACGCCTACGCGCCGCTCATCCACGACGGCCTGGTCATGGACAGCGTCAACGGCCGCGCCATCAGCCGCGGTTACCTCAAGAGCGACGACCGGCACGTCATGCGCTCCGACCACTTCCACGGCCAGCAGCTCATCGCGGCCGTCGCCGTCCTCGCCGGGGCCGCGAGTCCCGCCGAGCGCGACCGCTGGCACGCACGCGTGAAGGGCTGGATCGAACGCGACACCGTGTCCCCGATCCTGACCGCCCGCCAGTACGGCGTCGCCGACCTCGCCCGCCTGCACGCCATCGCCGCCTCCCCGCTCCCCGCCGCGCCCGAACCCACCGGCCACCGCCTCTTCGCGGCCATGGACCGCGCCGTGCACCGCCGCCCCGGCTTCACCGCGAACATCGCCATGGCCAGCGACCGCATCGCCCACTACGAGTGCGGCAACGGCGAGAACCCCCGCGGCTGGCACACCGGCGCCGGAATGCTCACCTGGTGGGCGCCCGGCCTCGGCGACCAGTACACGGACTGGTTCTGGCCCACCGTCGACTGGTACCGCCTGCCCGGCACCACCGTCTCCACCCGGCGCCTGCCCGACCGCGCGGGCGGCGAGTGGGGCGCGCCGAGACCGGACGTGCGGTGGGTCGGCGGCACCACCGACGGGGAGTACGCGGCGATCGGCCAGCACCTCGAGGGCCTCGGCTCCACCCTCGACGCCCGCAAGTCCTGGTTCTGCGCGGCGGACGCGGTGATCTGCCTCGGCGCCGGCATCACCTGCACCGACGGCGTCCCGGTCGAGACGATCGTCGACAACCGCAATCTGGGCCAGGGCGGCACCAACGCCCTGGCCCGCGGCTCGAACTGGGCGCACCTCGACGGCCACGGCGGCTGGCTGATCCTCGACGGCGACCTGCGGACCCTGCGCGAGGACCGCACCGGAGCCTGGTCCGACATCAACACCACCAGCACCACCGAACGCCGTACCCGCCGCTGGCAGACCCTGTGGCTCGACCACGGCACCGACCCCACCGACGCCACGTACGCCTACGTCCTGATGCCCGGCGCCGACCGCCACCGGGTCACCCGCCGTGCCGCCGACCGCCCCTGGCTGCGGATCCTCGCCAACGACCGCACCCGACAGGCCGTCACCGTGCCCTCCCTCGGCCTCACCGCCGCCAACTTCTGGCAGCCGGGCACCGCGGGCCGGCTCACCTCCACCGCTCCGGCGAGCGTGCTGCTCCGCCGCCGGGGCCGTACCGCTACCCTCTGCGTGAGCGAACCGACCCGAACGGGCGAACGGCTGGAGATCATCTGGGATCACCCGGTGCGCGGGCCGGTGCGGGCCGACGACACGGTGGAAGTCCTCGCCACCGGCCGCCGTCTGAGGCTGCGCATCACTCCGGGGGAGGTATGTACCACCCATGGATGTGAGGTGACTCTCAGCTGACGGCTTTGTGTGACCCCTACAAGCGCGAAGCCCTCTGAGCAGTCGGAACGCCTGCATGGCGCTGTGGTTCTGTTCAGGGGTACCAGGAAAACGCGTCGGAGACTGTGAGGAGTCGACGGCTCGCATTCCCCGGTGGGCTTCGTAAGGTCACTACATGACCGTTTTGGATGAGGCGCCGGGCGAACCGACCGACATGGCGGGTGAGCCGGCCGACGCGCGCGGACGCGTGGCCGAACTGCACGAGATTCGCGCGCAGGCACTGGCCGGCCCGAGCGAGAAGGCGACGGCGGCGCAGCACGCCAAGGGCAAGCTGACGGCGCGGGAGCGGATCGAGCTGCTGCTGGACGCGGGTTCCTTCCGTGAGGTCGAGCAGCTGCGCCGGCACCGGGCGACGGGCTTCGGCCTGGAGGCCAAGAAGCCGTACACGGACGGTGTGATCACCGGCTGGGG